>CAVSQR010000050.1:0-12191 GCA_963729825.1 uncultured delta proteobacterium
TCACGGCCCTTTATGCCGGTCCACTGCAGCGGGATGTTACAGCCCTTTTTCCCACGGGCTCAAATCGTTGTTGCCGCTACACCAACTACTTCGCCGGAAATTTTCCATGGACAGATTAGGCCAGAGTCTGCAAACCAACGTCAAGATCATGAAGTCACGGGTCAGCAGGTATGCGGTGTACGGAGTGGTCATCGCCTTTGGCGCCATTGTCACCGCCACCCTGCTCAACTGCTATCTGCAGTTCGGGGAAATAACACCCCTGGGCATCCTGCAGGTGCAGAAAAGCAACGCCACCCTGTGGATACTCGATGCCATGCCCTTCATCTTCGCCTTCTGGGGCCAGCATGTCAGCTCCATCATGGCCTATGAGGCGAGCACCATGGTCCTCGACCAGACCAATGAACTGCGCAGCCAGACCGCGGCCCTGGAATACCAGGCCATGCACGATGCCACCCATGACCAGCTCACCGATCTGCCCAACCGGGTGCTGCTGCGGGACCGCCTGGAGCAGGCCATCCACGTTGCCCTGCGGGAAGACAGGAAACTGGCCCTGTTCATCCTGGACCTGGACCGTTTCAAGGAGGTCAATGACACCCTGGGACATTACAGCGGCGACCGGTTGCTGAAACATGTGGCCATGCGTCTCAGGGGGGTCATGCGCGGCTCGGACACCCTGTCGAGGCTCGGCGGGGATGAGTTCGCCATTCTGCTGCCGGTGATCAAGGAAAGCAGCGATGTGCTCATTGTGCTCAAGAAAATCCAGAACGCCTTTCTCTCCCCTTTCATGCTCGAATCCCTCAAACTTGAGGTGCAGGCCAGTATCGGCATTGCCATCTTTCCTGACCACGGCAGGGATGTGGACACCATCATGCAGCGGGCGGATGTGGCGATGTACGCCGCCAAACAGAACCATCAGGGATCGACCATCTACTCAACCGGCCTCGACAAACACAACCCCCGCCGCCTGACCCTGATGGGTGAACTGCGCCAGGCCATTGACAACGACGAGCTGCTGCTGCACTATCAGCCGAAAATCAACATCAATTCCAACATCGTCACCGGGGTCGAGGCCCTGGTGCGCTGGCAGCATCCCCAGCACGGCTTCATGCCGCCGGACGAGTTCATTCCCCTGGCCGAGCGCACCGGCCTGATCAAACCGCTGTCCCTGTGGGTGCTCAAACACGCCATCGAACAGACGGTCAAGTGGCACAGTGCCGGGCTGAAACTGGGCATCGCCATCAACCTCAGCCCCTCCACCCTGCTGGATACGGAACTGCCGGACGTCATCACCGGCACCCTGGCCTCCTGCAGTCTGGCCCCCCATTATATCACCTTTGAGATCACCGAGGGCTCCATTATCAAGGACCCGGAAAGGGTACTGGAGATCCTCACCCGGCTCAGCAGGATGGGCATCCGCATCTCCATCGATGATTTCGGCACCGGCTATTCCTCCCTGGCCTATCTCAAGAGAATGCCGGCCAGCGAGGTAAAAATAGACAAATCCTTTGTGCTGGACATGCTGGTGGATGAAAACGACGCGGCAATCGTGCAGGCAACCATTGATCTGGCCCACAACCTGGGCCTGAAGGTGGTGGCCGAAGGGGTGGAAAACCTGGAGACGGCCGAGCGGCTGAAGGAGCTCGGCTGCGATATTCTGCAGGGCTACTATTTCAGTAAACCCCTGGCGGCCGACAACTTCGTGGCCTGGATCAGCAGCCAATCCCCCAACTGAACCTCAGCCGGTGAGGCTGCGGCACCCTTTACGCCAGAAAAAAACCACGGAGAACCCGCCCAGCAGCAGGGAGCCGGCCAGCCAGGCCAGCAGAGCGGCCCTGTGCGCCAGATGAATTTCCCGCCCGGCAATCCAGTGTCTCATGAAATGATACATGGGCAAGGCCCCGCCGGCGATGATGAGAAAAACCACGCTCATGGCGGTAAAAAGAAAGAGAAGCGCCCCCATGCCGCCCAGGGCCGCGGCCCGGTTTTCCGCCTTGAAATCGGCGTAGAGCGCGCCAAAGCCCACGGCCATGCCGACCACGGTCCAGCAGATGACCAGACTGGCGATCACCGAAAACCACCACATGGGCCCGGAAATGGCAAGCAAGGCGTCCGAGGTGACCACCAGCAGCAGGGAGAGCAGGGTAAAAGGGGCCAGATAAAAAAGAAACTTATAGAGGAGAAAGCGGTTGATCGACAGCGGCGAGGAGTGGATCAGCCAGAAGGCCGGCGTCTCGGCCCCCACGGCCGGAAAGACAAAGCGGCCGGCCAGTGATGTGATGATAAAGCCCGTCATCCCCACATTCAGAAAGGAAATCAGGTTGGTGAGATACTCGGTCTGCATGGGTGAACGCTCCACCGGCAGGGCCTTGAAGCTGTAAAGGTAGACCACCACCAGGGCGGCGATCATGAAGAGCTGGGACCACTCGGCGGAATCCCGCAGAAATGTTTTCGACTCCTTTCTGAAGATCCATCCCGCCGCGCCTGGGCGGTATCTGCTCATGCGGGTGAAGGGCCGGAAGCCGCCGAAGGACTCCTGGGACCGGGTGTAGCCGGTGAGAAAGAATCGCTGCATCAGCCATTCCCCGATAAAAAAAAGAGCAGGCGCGCCGACTGCCAGCAGCGCCAGCAGCAGCCAGTCGATCTGCCGGTCCAGCAGGTAGATCGACAGCAGATTGGCCGACCAGGCCGCCGGCACATAGGGACCGGCCGGCTGGGAGATGGCGGAGAGATATTCGACAAACTGGGCGTACTTGTCCGGATTGACCAGGTCCTCCGGCCGCAGCAGCCGGAAGATGATGTAGATGAAGATGCCGAAGCAGAGCGACAGGTAAAAGATGATATCCTTGGTCTGCCGGGCCGGAAAAAATCGGACCAATACCACGGTCAGCGCCATGCCGATTGCCGAGGCGATGAGCGCGGTGGCGGCAAGGCAGACGATCAGCAGCGGCCAGTAAAAAATGCCGGCCTGAAAAACCCTGCCGTAGGCCCCGAACACCGGCAGCGAGAAAACGACCATCATCCAGGCGGTATAAAAGGTGGTGGTCAGATAACGCATGAAATAGATTTCCGCCGCAGTCACGGGCGCGGCGACAATGATCTCGTTGTCCCGGGAGAGGAACAGGGTGGAAACCGACGTCACCATGCAGGAGAAGATGAGCATGGCGAACATGATGATCCAGGCCATCTGAAAGATCTTCAGACTGAGAATAACGCCGAGTTCGCTCTGGCGGTGGAAATAGCCCACCACCTTGAGCGAGACCAGGTAGAGAACCAGACAGACCAGCAGGCCGAAGAGAGCCACGGCCAGGCTTTTCACCGGCACGGTGCCGGCCGGGAAAAAGCGGTTGCGCATGGTGCGCAGAAAGGGGGTCAGAAGCCGCAGCCGCATGTTACCGGTTCTCCCCCTTCAGGGCGGCGATGATGGCGGTCAGCTCATCCGCGCCGGTCAATTCGAGAAAGATCTCCTCCAGGCCGGAGTTCTCCAGCCGTGCCTCCCGGCGCAGACTCTCCAGCGTGCCCAGCGAACGCAGTTCGCCGTGGACGATGATGCCGATGCGGTCGCAGAGTTCCTCGGCGATTTCAAGGGAATGGGTGGAGAGGAAGATGCTGTTGCCCTGGCGGGCATGATTCTTCAGCAGCTCCTTGACGATTCTGGCGCTTTTCGGGTCCAGGCCCACCATGGGCTCGTCCACCACGATCAGCGGGCAGTCCAGCATGAAGGCGGCGGTCATGATGATCTTCTGCTTCATACCGTGGGAATAGCATTCAATCAGATGATGCTGCCAGTCCAGCAGGTCGAACAGCTGCAGATAATGGTTGATTCTGTCGAACTGCTGCCGGGGCAGACTGTACAGGCTGGCGACAAACTGGAGAAACTCATAGCCGGTCAGCTTCTCGTACAGATAGGGCCGGTCCGGGATATAGGCCGTGACCCGCTTGCAGGCCGCGGGATCGGCCGCCATCCGGTGACCGCAGATGGTAATGGCCCCGTTGTCGGGCCTCAGCAGTCCGGCCAGCATTTTGATGGTGGTGGTTTTGCCCGCGCCGTTGGGGCCGAGAAAACCGAAAATCTCCCCCCGGCCGACGCGAAAGCTCACCTCAGCCACCGCGGTGTAACTGCCGAAGCGCTTGGTCAGCCCGGCCACCTCCAGGGCAATGGTCTCTTCAGGTCTCTGCAAATTTTCTTTCACGGGTATCACCTGGCAGGAAGAATCTTCAGGTTGCCGAGCAGGGCTCCGATCTTTACCTGCTCTTTGGTTTCGCCGATCACAAAACGGATATGGCTGAGGTCGGCGGGCAGCTGATCCTTGGTGGTATCCAGGCTCAGCCATTGATTGTCCACGCACACCTCATTCCAGGCATGATAATAAAAGGCCCCCGCGTGGAAGGTCACGCCGGCGACAATACGGGCGGGGATGCCCGCACTGCGCGCCAGGGCGGCAAAGAGCACGGCGTGCTCGTTACAGTCCCCCATGCCGCGCTCCAGGGTTGCCACCGCATCCGGAATACCGATCACCGGTCTTTTCTCCAGATTGGCATAAACCCAGCGGGCAATGGCCCTGACCCGGCCCAGGGGGCTGGCGATCTGCCCGGTGATCTTGCCGGCCAGGGCTTTGATCCTGGCATGATCCGACTGGATATACGGGGTTGCCGCCAGCTCGTCCCCCCTCCCCTGGCAGATCATGGCGTCACCAGCCGGCATCTTCTCCCGGCGGATGGTCAGGATGCCACCCTGCCACTGCTGCCTGCCGCCGTCCAGATCGAATCCGGCTGCCTCGGGCAGCACCAGCCGGTAGGAAATCTCCGCTCGTTCAGCCAGCTGCGTCAGGTCCCCCTGGAAAGGCACGGCCACGCTCTGCAGAATATCCTGGCCCTTGCGGGTAATGTCCCTGGCCTGAAATTCCGGCTCACTTAAGAAAATAAAACCGGCCGGGGACTCCTCTTTGACCACCTTGCCGTTGTCATCGAGCCAGCTGCTGATTCTGATGCCGGAAAAATCCTCCTCAAAATGGTGCAGCAGATAAATGCGCCCCTTGATCAGGGTTTTGACCAAGCCCCTGTACTCGATCACCGTATCTTTGCCGCTCAAGGTGAGAGGATCAAAATAGGCGACCTTGACCTTGTCCCCGGTCTGCAGCCCCTGCCTGAGCAGATAGCCCCGCTGGTTGAGCGACAGATACGGCGGAGAGTTCAGCGTCACCGAGTCACTGATTTTTTCCTTGCCATTCACCAGGGTGAAGTCAACCCTTTTGCCGGTCACCTGGCCGCTGGCCTTCATGGTATAAAATGGGGAGGACATGGCAAAGGTAAAATCCTGCAGGAGAAAATCACCGGACAGCCGGGCCTGTGCCTGGAGCTCTACCGGATAATTTTTCTGCAGCACAAACAGATTCAGCACGGCCTCCTGGGTGAGGTGGACGTATCCGTCATCGCCCCGGCGCAAGTCGTTTTTCACATAACCGATGCGTTCGTCCTTGAAGTAAACCCCGGCAAAACTCTCCTGGCCGGCCTTTGCCAGTACGGCATTTTCCTTAAGATCAAGCCTTTTGACAAAGTAATCCCGCTGGAGCAGGGCGGCAAAAAGTGCTGCCCAGACCAGTATGACCACAATTTTTCCGGCCGTAATAAGTCGCTTGCGAAACATGCGGGTCAATCACCAAATCAGTAAGCCGCTGTAACAAAATAATGTCGTCATCCTGATGGTCAAAACGGCATAAAGAGCCGTAACGAAATGGTCAAGAAAGCAGAGGTTATTTCGTAACGGCTTCTAAGACAGGCCATGATGGCGGGCAATCATGAAAAAAGTCAGGCGGACACGGCGGAATGGATAGGCGCTCCCAACCAACTTTTTCCGTTATTATCTTTTTTTTCCATTGACAACGAACTTTCAATCAATCCATTATAAATTAATAATCAAGACAGGTTACGTCTGAAAATCGATGAAGCTATAGAAACTGGGTAAACAGGGAGGAAAGAAGATGGCAGGCAAAACAACTAATACAACTTCCAAGACCACCGGCAGCCAAGGCCAACGCAAAAAGGAAAACGATCCAGTCAACCGAGTTTTCCATTACCGCTCCGGACGCCAAGGAGGTCTTTATTGCCGGAGATTTCAATAACTGGAACGCCTCCGAGCATGCGATGCGTAAATTCAAAGACGGAAAATACGTCAAAATGCTGAAGCTGAAACCAGGCAGATACGAATACCAGTTTATCGTTGACGGGCAATGGCGGACTGACCCGGCCAACCCCAATCGTCAGTCAAATTCCTTTGGCTCGGAAAATTCCGTGATCGAGATCGGCGACAACGTGGTCTGTTAATCCGGATATTCGCAATCCGCAACATCCTCCCCAGAGCCCACAGAGTCAATTGACCACTCCGTGTGCTCTGGGGCATGATCCGTTACTTCTGCTTGCCTGACCCATCCGCCTCGCAGGAGATCTTGAGAATTTTGCCGCCCACCTTCACGGCGTCACCGACTTTGACGGCGATCTTGGCTACCTTGCCGGCCACGGCAGCGAGGACCGGCGTCTGCATTTTCATGGCCTCCAGCACCACCAGTTTGTCGCCGGCCGCAACCTCCTGTCCGGCTGCAACACTGACCTCACAGACATTGGCCCCAAAGGGCGCCCGGACATCACCTATTTTGGCGTGCTCCTGAATTTCCTGCTTGGACAGGGTCGCCTCCCTGGCTGCTCCCCCTTCTTCCTTTACTTCGGCGGCCATGATAAAAACCCGCTGGTAATGATCCACATTGAGATAGATGCTGGTCGAACCATCCTCATGTTTATGCATGGGGCCGACCTCGAGAATGTGCCCTTTGCCGTCATGGTCGGTGAACTCCAGGGCCTCGCCCAGGGTAAAACCGCCGCGCTTGAAGAAGATGGCGGGCGGCAGCACATACACCCTGCCGAATTTTTCCTCAAACTTGAAGAAATCCACCGCGTCATTGGGATGCTGGAGATAGGTTACCAGCTGCTGCGTGGTCGGCTCATAGCCGAGGCGGTCCTGCAGAATCGAGCGTTCCTTGTCGATATCCATATCCTCGATCTGCATAACCCCGCCCTGCTCCTCGATGACCTTCCGCCAGTCAGGCCCGAAGGCCTTCTCGTAGATCCAGTCTTCCGGGCAGTAGAACGGGAAGGGTCCGTATTTACCGAGCAGCAGATTCTTCAGATCACCGGAGCAGTTGCCGTACCTTTCCCCGCTCATGACATTGCTCACCGCGGTGGTCCAGAGGATCTGCGAACCGGGGGTCACACTCCACCAGTCGCCCAGCTCCCGCTGCACCTTGGGCAGCTCCTCATGGAGGATCTCGGACATCTTATCCAGAAAACCGCCCTTGACCGCCTGCTCGAAGCTGCTGCCCATGGCCCCGCCGGGCAGTTTGTGAATCTGCACCGTGGGCAGGAAGCCCTTGAACTGGGACTCGAAATATTCGTAATACTTGCGCTGGTCACGCAGCACCTCGGAGGTTTCGATCACCGCCGCCTCATCAACCCCGACCGCGGTATGGCCGTAATCCTTCAGGGTCTGGATGACGCTCAGGATCGGCGGCGGCCCGAAGTAGCCGGTAAAGGCATGATCAGCGGCATCAACGATGTTGGCGCCGTTCACCACCGCCGCGGTGATGCGGCCGATATCATTGCCGTCGGTGTTGTGGCCATGGTAATGAATAACCAGATCCGGATACCTGTCCCTGATGGCCCGCACCAGCTCGCCGATCCGTTTCGGGGTGCCGAGTCCGCCATGGTTCTTGATGCACAGGGAAATCTCCTGGCCGGTCACCGCGATGATCTCGCCCACCTTGCCCACGTAATATTCATCCGAGTGCTCCGGCCCGGTGGAGAAACAGATGCTGGGCTCCAGCACCTTGCCCGCCTTCTGCACCTCCTCGAAAACCGCCTGCATGTTCGGCACGTGGTTCATGAAGTCAAACACGCGCCACACATCCACGTACTTGGCAAACTCGCGCACGGTGAGGCGGATGACGTTCTGGGGGTAGGGCCGGTAGCCGAAGAGGTTGACCCCCCGGCAGAGGGTCTGAAACATGGTGGTGGGCATCTTTTCCCGCAGCAGCTTCAGCTTCAGGAACGGATCAACCTGTTTGCGCAGAATATCCACATGCACGGAGGCGCCGCCGGTGATTTCCAGGGAAAAATAATTGGCCCGCTCACGGGCGTCGGCGGCCAGCAGATCCGTATGGAGCAGTATGCGGTTCTTGAAGTCGGACTGGGACAGGTCACGGGCGGTGTTGGTGATGAAATAGCCGTCCGCCTCGCGTACTCTTTTCAAAATTTCACTGTTTTGCATACCTTGAACAATTCGGTCCATGGTGACTCCTTTATGTCATGCCGCAGGGGCTTATCCACCCTGTGTCTTGTCGCTCAATCTGTTAGATGGCGTATTTGTTTTCCTTTTTGAAATGAATTTCAGCGATCAGCCTGGCCAGCTTATTCACCTCGCTGGGGTCATCCTTGTAATTGAAGAGATCAGGATGGGTTTCCAGATAGGAGGTGTCAAAATCACCCCGCTGAAAATCAGGATCATTGACCAGATTCAGATAAAAGGGGATGGTGGTTTTCGGGCCGACGATCGTATAGTTGCGCAGACAGCGCCGCAGCCGGTCCACCGTCTCGTTCCAGGTAAAGCCGAACACGGTCAGTTTCACCAGCAGCGAATCATAAACCTCGGGAATGGTAAAACCCTGGTAGACAAAGCCGTCCAGCCGCACGCCGTAGCCGCCGGGGGAGCGGTAAACGGAAACCGTCTTGCCGCCTTCGGGCATGAAATTATTCTGGGGATCTTCGGCATTGATCCGCATTTCAATGGCATGGCCGCGCAGCCTGATGTCATCCTGGGTGAAGGAGAGCTTCCTGCCCAGGGCCAGCTTGATCTGGGTTCTGACAATATCGATGCCGCTTACCATTTCGGTGACGGTATGCTCCACCTGCACCCTGGTGTTGATCTCCATGAAATAGAACTTGTTGTCCCTATCCACCAGGAACTCGACCGTGCCGGCATTGAAGTAGTTTGACGCCCTGGCCGCCTGCACCGCGGTGGCGCAGATATCATCCAGCAGCTTCTTATCCTGGATCATGGACGGGGCGATTTCCACCAGCTTCTGGTTGCGGCGCTGGATGGAACAGTCCCGGGTGCCCAGATGGACGGTATTGCCGAAATTGTCCGCCATGATCTGCACTTCGACGTGCTTGGGTTTGAGAACCACCTTTTCCAGGTAGACATTGTCGTTGTTAAAGGCTGCCTTGGCCTCGGAGCGGGCCATGGGCAGCTGCTCCTTGAGCTGGGCATCGTTGTCAATGAGCCTGATGCCGCGGCCGCCGCCGCCGGCTGTCGCCTTCAGCATCACCGGGTAGCCATACCTGGCGGCGAAGGCCAGGGCCTCGGTCAGGCCTGCCTCGCCGTGGGGGAGATTTTCCGTGCCGGGCACCATGGGAATGCCGGCCGCGGCCATGATGTTTCTGGCCGTCACCTTATCCCCCAGTTTGCTGATCACCTCATGGGGAGGACCGACAAAGATGATGCCCGCCTCTTCACAGGCCTTGGCAAAGTCGGGATTCTCCGCCAGGAAACCATAGCCGGGATGGATGGCGTCAACCCCGTGATCCTTGGCCGCCTTGATGATTTTGGCGATGTCCAGGTAATCGCGCCGGGGGCCGTCGCCTATCCAGATGGCCTCATCCGCCACCCGGATATGGAGCGCCGCATTGTCCGGCGTTTCATAGATGGCCACCGCCACATGGCCAAGCTCCTGAATCGCGCGGATGATCCGCAGGGCGATTTCGCCGCGATTTGCCACCATTATCTTCTTTTTCAAGAGATCACCTCATATCGTTCTGTAGTTTGTCAGACAAACATTTCTCTATCAATGTTTCAAGAAACAGGCAGTCGCCGCACATAGTTGTCCCCCGGCATTCGTTTTCTGGCCTCTGAAAATTTACTGGTAATCGAGTTTCTCAGGGGAAAAGGAGGATGACAAGGACAGCCCGGAGCTGAAATAATTCAAACGGAAAAAAATTTAACAGAGAATGTTACATTAGGCAAGCAGAAACAGAAATTCAGGCAGACGGAAGGCTAGGCCCCGTTGCCGGCTGCTGCCGACAGGCAGGAAATCGTTCCAGCGATCAAACGTTGAAACGGGTTGCCGCGTCATGGCGGCAGCCCGTTTGGTAACCCCCGGTGATGGCGTAGGGGCAGGCCTTGTGCCTGCCCTTTTATGCCCGCCATGTTCCCCGTTAACGCAGCAAGGCGTGCAACCCTAGCCATTTCCTGTAAGAGGCATGAGCGGTTTCCGGAATTTTCCCGGCCCGCACATACGCCTCGTAACTTGCCTGTAATGCGGCAGAGACTGAGAGCCATTCGAGTCTCCAGAAACTGGTTATTCCTCCATTCGGGATGATTTACGGAAAAGCAATAATTCTTTTAAAATTGGCTTGTCAAGAAAAAAATATTGAGGTATTCGAAAGATAACGTTCATGTGTAGTTAAAGGGCCGATGTTTCCGCCCCTGAGAGAACATGCGGAGCACCCTGTATTTTGGGGAGATACAGGTCTGTAGAATTACTTGTTATGCTTTTTAATGAGGAGAAGTCCATTGGGTTTTAATTCTTGGAAAGACTTCGAAAATTTCGAAAAGAATGTGAAATTCAAGAATAGGTATATGCATACCGACGAAGTCAAGGAGTTCCTTTTTAACATCAAGAAATCTCTTCCTGCGAGAGAGAAAGTTTTACCCAAAGGGACTGTTCTATATCGGGCACAAATTGGTTATGACGAGACAGAGATAGAGGGGCAAGTGGTAATTTGTGGTTTTTCTAAAGAAAGAATGAAACCACTTGCATACAAAGGGCAAGAGGGAAGAGCGAACCCAAAAGGTATTTCCTATTTATACTTATCTAATGATGAAAACACAGCAATGGCTGAATTGCGGCCTCATACAGGTGAATATATTTCCTCCGCCCAATTCAAGATAAACCGTAATTTGAAAATCGTCGACTGCTACTCTGTACCAAAGCATTACAATTACTTCGGATGTATATTCGATCCCCCAACGTCACAGGAGGAAATTGGATATGCGATATGGTCAATGATAAATGAAGCCTTTACTAAACCTACTAAAAATAATGATTCTAGCTCTGATTATGTGCCGACTCAAATATTAGCCGAACTATTCAAAGCAGATGGATTTGATGGCATTTGCTTCAAAAGCAGCTTGGGCATAGGGTATAATGTCGTTTTGTTTGGCTTGGACATGGCCAATATTATCAATTGTACCGTGATGGAAACAACGTCTGTTATATACAATTTTTCAGAATGTGGTAATCGGTACTATGTGAAGGAACAACAAACGGTATGATCCTTCTACTGCTAAAACAATCAATTTGCCGTATCCTAGATAAAAGGGGCGACATCCACTTAAGGCGAGATGGCGAGATGGTGTCAGTGGCGAGGGCGAGATGGTGTCAAATCTTTATCTTTGATATGTTATCACAAGTCCATGGTAACGCCTTGAAAAAATAGATTTATCGCCCGGAATGGCCGAGGTTTCAGCAGTGTACCGGAGACTTTATCGTTGTCCAAATAGCTTCATTTGACATGGTCCACAATGTGGATTGCTATAGCTACAAAATACCGCATTAAAGAGGTGTGCCATGAAGACCATCAGGATGACCCTTGATGATGATTTGGTCAAGGCGGTTGACCGCGTTGTAAAGGAACTCAGCACGAGCCGCTCTGCTTTCGCAAGAAAGGCCCTGCGTGACGCCCTTGCCCGTTATAATCTTGAGCAACTGGAGCACAAGCATCGCCTGGGGTATGAACAACACCCGGTTACCGCCGATGAGTTTTCGGCGGGGGAAACCGAGCAGGCCTGGGGTGACGAATGAAACACGGGCACGCAGGGTCACCCATTAAAAGGCCCTCGTCAAGAGAAAAAAGTATCCCGTTCAAGAAAAACACTGTTTTCTTGCGAGGGTAAAATGTCCGCTCTTGCACCATATTTGCCAGTGACTTCAAAGCCTTGACCGCTCCGCTATTTCACTTGCCAGGTTGCGGATTTTCTTGCCGCTACCGCACCAGTCACCCATGAGGATCAAGAGCCGGGAAAACCTCCACTGAAAAGACGATTGCGTAGCGCAGAGACCTCAAAATATCTCGGAGCGAAGCAATCT
>CAVSQR010000051.1:0-88736 GCA_963729825.1 uncultured delta proteobacterium
TCAACATGATAGGCATCGTAAAACAGATTGCCGCTCATCTGCAGGGTGGCAAGGCTCAAAATACATGAAGCAATGCCCAGCACCAGCGACGCATATTTCGCAAGATTTCCTTTCCTCTGCCCGAGACTGAGGCAGAAGAGAACCAGACTTCCAATCAGCATTAATAACTCTGGTGCGAACAACATGTGTAATCCTTATACTGTAAAATCGCTTGCCTTAATAATTTACTACGCGGTCAAATCACCAACGTCGCCTCAACAATTACTACGGCACAATATTCATAGCAATCTGTGCCGTTTTGGCTACATCAACCTGCTGTATCAAATATTCAACACTTGTATGCATGACGCTTAAAAATGGCTCCGGAGCAAGACCGATCCAGAATACAAAGCAAAGCAGCGGAGCAAGAGTAACGATCTCACGGACATTCAGATCAGCAAGATCCGGCCTGCCGGGGCCTCTGAAAAGGACATGCTGGAGCAGCCGCATCATGTAGGCTGCCGCCAGGATGGCACCGGGAATGGCGGCACCGGCAACGATCTTATTGCCACTGAACGCCCCGGCCAGCACGAGAAATTCGCCGACAAAACTGTTGGTCGCCGGAAAGGCCAGGGATGACAGCGAAAAAATCGTCAGAAACGATACAAATATCGGCAGATTCTGGGCTATACCCGAATGGTCGGCTATCTCCCTGCTGTGGGTCCTTTCATACATCATACCAACACAGAGGAAGAGTGCTCCGGTGGTGACCCCATGATTGATCATCTGCAGTATCGCCCCTTCCAGCCCCTGTTTATTCAGGAAGAAAATACCCAGGGTGACGAAACCCATATGTCCCACACTGGAGTAAGCGATCAGCTTCTTCATGTCTGACTGCGCCAGGGCGGTAAAACCGCCATAGAGAATGGCAACCACGGACATCCACAGAACATAGGGTCCAAGAGTCAGTGTTGCCAAAGGGGTAATGGGCAGACAGAAGCGCAGAAAACCATAGGTACCCATCTTCAGCAGGATACTGGCCAGGATCACACTGCCTGCGGTAGGCGCCTCAACATGGGCGGCGGGCAACCAGGTATGGAAAGGAAACATGGGCACCTTGATGGCAAAGGCCAGGAAAAATGCCAAAAATACCCAGATCTGAAAGGTGCTGCTATAATCCTGACCCATCATCATGGGAATACTGAAGGAACCGTTCTTGAGGTAGAGGGCGATAATGGCGACAAGAAGCATGACCGAACCTGCCAGGGTATAGAGAAAGAACTTGATGGATGCATAGATCTTTCGCGGTCCGCCCCAGACGCCGATGAGCAGATACATCGGGATCAGCATGGCTTCCCAGAGAATATAGAAAAGCACGAAGTCAAGGGCCATGAATACACCGAGCATGGCCGTTTCCATGATCAGCAGACAGATCATGAACTCCTTGATTCTCGTCTTGATATATGTCCAGGAGCCGAGAACGCATAAGGGCATAATCAGGGTCGTCAGTAACACCAGCAGCAGGCTGATGCCGTCAATACCAAGGGTATAATTGATATTTAACGATGGTATCCAGCTTACATGCTCCGCCGAACTGATACTTGGCTGTGGTTGCATCAAACCGGGAATAGAGCGGGAGGGATATTACTGCATTAACCGAGGTGACGGCCATTGCCCATATTCGTTGCACATTTTCACCCGGCAGTAAAAGCAGCACAAGCGCGCCTGCCAACGGGAGAAATACGATGGTGCTCAAAAGGGGAAACCCTTCATTCATTATTAGAAAATCCATTCCCACTATCCTCTATTCAATATATTACAGAGAGAGTTTACCGTTCGATCCCTCAAACAAAGACGAAGACCAGCACTGCCGCTGCAGCAACCGAGGCAGCAAAGAAGATATTGTATTGCATATTACCTGCCTGAACCTTTCTCACAGCACCTCCAAGGGAGCGGACCGTTCTGGCTGTACCGTCCACCACACCATCGATGGCATTCCAGTCAAACCAGGACCAGAAACGGGCAATGGTCATCAAGGGGAACAACCCGATATAGCGATAAATTTCACCAACCCAGCTATCAATGGTCTGGAAAATCCGGGAGTCAACCCACAGGAATCCTCGTCCGCCCATCCTGTAGAACCAGTCGAGATCCAGACTGATAGTAGCAGTGGGCTCCATGAACCTTTTCAGGACAAAGAACATAATTCCTGTACCACCGATGATCTGAAAGGTCTCTGACAGATGGTAAGCGGTATAGGGATGGTATTCCACGGGAAACGGCAGCATATGATACAGGTAGGGGGTATAGCAGCCGATGAAAGCACACATGACGGCAGCAATAGCCATGGCTGCCTGCATGTTCCAGGGCGGATCTGCGGCCTTTTCCCATACTTCATTGGAACAGTTGTTTTTACCGAACCAGATATAGTAGGGCACCTTGAGGCCGGCCAGCAGAAAGGTACCGCCAGCTGCGAGCAGCAGCGAAAAGCCGGCCCAATAATGATGATGCTCCAAGCCTGCCGCAATGATCATCGACTTGCTGACAAAACCGCTGAACAGCGGGAAGCCGGCAATGGACAACCCACCGATAAGCGTAAAGAAGAAGGTGCGTGGCATTTTCTTATAGAGCCCGCCCAGTTCCGTCAGCTTACAGGTACCGGTCATATAGAGTACTGAACCGGTACCCATGAACAACAGGCCGTTGTAAAGGATATGGGCAAAGGCATGGGCGCAGGCGCCGTTGATGGCCAGTTCGGTGCCGATTCCTACGCCGCACACCATATAGCCGACCTGGCTTATCGTATCCCAGGCGAAAATGCGCCTGCCGTCGTTTTCAATGACACCATAGACAACACCATACAGGGCCATGACAGCTCCCAGGACGATAAGAATCTCCATACCGGCAAAACCGCGGGCCAGAACGTAAATGGCGGTTTTGGTGGTAAAGGCGCACATGAATACGGCACCGGCGACGCTTGCCTCGGCATAGGCATCCTGCAGCCAGGAATGAAAAGGCGGAACAGCTGCATTAACAATAAAACCAAGCAAGATCAAATAGGTGGAAAGATTAGGGGTATCAACGCCCAGCGGCCCAAAGGAAAGATCGCCGCCGGTGTTGTAATAACGGAGCACAAAACCGGCCAGCAGGAAGAGGCCGCCCAAGGTATGAATTAATAAATACCGGTAACCGGTGGCAAGAGACTGGGGTCCGCGCCGGAACCAGACAAGAAAAACAGAGGCAAAGGCCATGAGTTCCCAGAAGAGGAAAAGAACAACATAGTCACCGCAGAATATAACCCCGAGGGAACCGGCCACATAAAACCAGGCGGCAATATGCTGCGTGTCCTCTTCAACATTCAAGGCAAACAAGGTCCCGATGATACACATGAGCGACATGATGTAGCCAAAAATCTGGCTCAAACTGTCAACCCGACCAAAAATCAACTGCCAGTCAATGAATTGAACCACGCCATGGACACCCTTATTCATTGCCAGCACATTCAAAAAAGTCAGTACCGGCACAAGGAGAAGGTAGGGTTTCCTGATTGGCCCTTTAATAAACGGCAGAACGAGTCCGCCGATGATAAGGATAAGTGCAGGATGCAACCAGAAATTATTCATCGTAATAATCCTCACGGGTCATGATTCCCAGACGTCCAAAGAACCTGGACACGAGAATGAGCAATGCGCCACCGATCAGTCCAAAGAAACTCCAGAAAAAAGGAATTTTTTCCATTTTCGTATGAGCATGGCTCAAATCGATCATAAATGATCCCCAAAGAGCTATCACGCCTATCAATACCAGACAGGCAACAATAACGATCTTCAGGCGTTCGCGGAAGAATTCAATCAAGCTAATCATCCTATCACCGCCTTAACAAGATTCATGAAAAAATTCGGATAGATACCAATAATGACTGAAATAAGAGACGCCGTACAGAGCGGGAATAACCATAGCTCAGGGGCGCCTCTTTGATCCCCTCATATACCTCTCCTGCCGGTCGTTTACCGAAAAAGGCCTTATAGGTAACCGGGGCAAAATAACCGACGTTGAGCAGCGTACTGGCAAGCAGTATAAGAATAATCCCGAATGATCCTGACTCGATGGTGCCGATCAGCAGTTCCCATTTGGTAACAAAGCCTGCAACCGGCGGCGCACCGATCATACTGAGCGTTGCCATGGCAAAGGCGCCGAAGGTAAAGGGCATGGTCCTGGCCAGCCCGCCCATTTCGGAAATATTCTTTTTATGGGTGGCAACATAAATGGCACCGGCGCAGAAGAAGAGGGTAATCTTGGAAAAGGCGTGGTTGGCGATATGAATAAGTCCGCCGGTAATGCCATGGGGAGTGAGCAGACACACACCCAAGAATGATATAAGAAAGCTGGCTGACGGTGGAATAGGCAAGCCGGGCTTTCAGATTGTCTTTGGTCAATGCGATGACGGATGCCATGACGATGGTGAAACCGACAAAATAGGCAGTGGGTATTCCCAGGTTCAGCAGACTCATCAGATCCACCCCGAAACCATACAGCATCATCCGGGTGGTGCAGAAGACACCAACCTTAACAACGGCCACGGCATGGAGGAGGGCACTGACCGGGGTAGGTGCAACCATGGCGCCCGGCAGCCAGTGATGGAACGGCATCACGCCGTTCTTGGCAAAACCGAAGAGGCAGAAAATAAACAGCATGGTCACCAGGGCTGAGTTGGCATCAGCCGGAAACATGCCGGTATGAATATTATAGGGAAAATCAAGCGACCCGGTCATCACATAAATGAGCGCCAGGGAAGGCAGCAGAAAGGCTTTGGCCGTCGTGGTCAGATAAACGATATATTTCTTGGCGCCCTCATAGCCCTCTTCATCCTGATGATGGGCAACCAGCGGGTAGGTGCAGACACTGACGATCTCATAGAAGAGATACATGGTGAAGAGATTGTCAGAAAAGGCAACGCCTATGGCACCGAATATCGCTATGGCAAAACAGGTATTGAACCGCGTCTGCGCATGCTCATGCAGTCCCCGCATATAGCCCATGGAATAGAATGCGGCTGCAATCCACAGCGATGAGGCGACCAGCGCGAAAATCATGGAAAAGGCATCAGCCCGCAGGGTGACCGTGACACCGGGCAGTATTTTAAAAAGCTGATAATAAAAGGTTTTCCCGGCAAGAACCGGGGACACCATTGATAAGACCATTGAAAAAAGTATGACGGCAGATACGATAGAGAAGCTCTCCCGCACATTTGGCTTTTTCCCGGACAATGATACAAGGAAGGAGCCAAACAATGGGACAAGCAAAGCCCATACTAATCTACTTGTGGTTACGATATCGCCGGTGGCGGCGCTGACGGTTTCCATGATAATCCTCAATGCTATCCTTTAAGTTCTACCAGGTCTTCAACTTCAATGGACTTGTAATTCCGATAAACAGCGATAACTATGCTCAACGATATGGCTGCCTCGGCAGCGGCAATGGCCATGATAAACAAGGTTATTATTTGTCCCACCGTGGGATCAGGAGCAAGAAAACGGTTAAAGGCCATAAAGTTGATGGAGGCTCCGCTTAAAACGAGCTCTACGGCTATCAGCATACCGATGAGACTTGGCCTGCGTACCAGACCGAAAATGCCGAAACCAAAAAGTATTGCGCCAATGATAAGATACGTATTGAGTTGTGTACTGAGAGTTAACATCCTTAATTACCCCTCCTTCCGGCACGGGCAAGAGCCACGGAGCCTATGATGGCAACCAGAAGTACAATGGAGATGAGTTCAAATACCATGCTGTACTTGGTCAGCAGGGATTGACCTATCATCTTTAAAGAGCCGTCATTGACTTGGGCTGCAGGGGCCATCCAGTGGCCGTTGACAGCTGCATAACCAAGGGCAAATGATACGGCACCGCCACAAATCGCGGCAAGCCCGCCGCTTAATCCGCTCAACTTTCTGGCCAATCTGGCCTCATCCGGCTCGGCAAGCATGATGGCAAAGGCTATGGTGACACAAACCGCGCCTACATAAATGAGGAGCTCCATCATGGCGACAAAAGGACTGTTCAGGAAATAATAAAGCCCGGCAACGCCCACGAAGCATACTGCAAGTCCGCTGACGCTTCTGATCAATCTTTTTGTACACGTTGCAATTATCGCCCCGATCATTGTGACGCAAATTAGGATCAGGAAAATAACTCCGGCTAAACCTTCGGGTGAAAACAGTGAAGGATTCATCAGCTTTTTTCCTCTGCTTTTGATTCCCCGCCTTCCTTAGCAGGTGCTTTTTTGGCGGGTTCTTTCTTTGCCGCAGCAGCTTTCTTTTCTGCAGCAGCTTTCTTTGCAGCTTCTTCTTTTTCGAGTTCTTTCTTTAATAATTCAGGATCAACCTCGGGTTCCGGAACACCTTCAGGATGAAGCTTTTGCAGCAGATCAAAAATGTAATCTTCGCGCCGGGTGCTGGCCAGATTGTACTCATTGGAAAATCTAATGGCCTCTGGCTTGCAGTTTTCCACACACTGGCCGCACAGGCTGCAGGTGGTAAAGTTAAGGATATAGGCAGTCAGCACCTTGCCCTTCACCCCCGGCCGTTTTTCGGATTTGACGGTAATACATCCGGACGGACAGCCCTTCTCGCACATACCGCAGCAGATACAGCGGTTCATGCCGGTCTCAGGATCCTTGACCAGTTCGATATGGCCCCGATAACGGGGGTACATTTTTACTGACTCATGGGGGTATTGCAGAGTGATGGGTTTCGTCAGAAACTCTTTATTGGTAATCTGCAGCCCGACGGCGAGACTCTTCAATCCTGTGATGATATCTTTAAAGTATCCAGACATATCAAAATACCTTTATAAATAAGGCTGTTAGCAACAAGTTAACCAATGAAAACGGAATGAGGTATTTCCAGGAAAGATTCAGCAATCCCCAGAATGTCGTGCGAGGATAGGTCCAGCGAATCCAGACAAAACACCAGATGAGAAAATACATCTTGAGCAGAAACCAATGCGGCCCGGGAAAAATACCAATGGGCGACTGCCAGCCCCCGAGAAAGAGGATGGTGGTCAAACTGCAGCCGATAACAAGGTTGGCATACTCAGCCATCATGAAAAGACCGAAACCCATGCCACCGTATTCAGTATGATAACCGGCAACCAGCTCGCCTTCGCACTCACCCATATCAAAAGGCGTACGATTGGTTTCAGCCAGGGAACAGATAAAGAAAACCAGGAAGGAAACGGGCATGAGCAAGGATTTATCCAACCGGAATATATTCCAGTTCCAGATATAAGCACCCTGCTGGCGGACAATTTCATTAAGATCCATGGAGCCGGTGATCATCACAATGTTGATGGCCGTGATCAGCATGGGAATTTCATAGGCAACATTCTGTGAAACCGCCCTGACTGCCGGCGATGAGTGAATATTTGTTACCGGAACCCCAGCCGCCGATCAGGATAGATAAACCGCCCACCGAGGCAAAGGCAAACATCATGATCAGACCGAAATTAAATTCACGGGGCACCAGATGCTCACCAAAGGGGATCGCCACAAACAACAGGACAGCAGGAACCATGATGAGAATCGGAGCACACATATAGAGTGCTCTGTCAGCATTGGCCGGTACAACCAGCTGCTTTGACATCAGCTTGAGACCGTCGGCCAGCGGCTGCAGCAGACCATAGGGCCCAACGTCCTTCGGTCCGGTCCGCCGCTGAAAATGACCGGCACCCTTCCTCTCAACCCAGCCAAGATAGGCAAGATTCAGACCAAGAAAGGCAGCCAGGCCCAGCATGTAAGCGAGTAATCGTATTAGTTCATTCATCGTGCTTGCTCCTTACCGGTCCATCTCGGGTATAACGGGATCAAGACTTCCCAAAAACGCCAGGGCGTCGGAGAGCAGCATACCGCGGCTTGCCTCCTCGAACAGACTGACATTTGAATAGGTTGGAGACCTCAGCCGCATGCGGTAGGAGGTATTGGTGCCGTCACTGACTGTCCTCATTGAAAATGTACCGCGGGCAGCTTCCACCGCATAATGAAAATCGCCTTTGGGCGGTTTCAGGGCCTTCGGCACCTTCTCAGCCATCACCGGTCCTTCCGGCAGTTTATTCAAGGCTTGTTCGATGATCCGGCAGGACTGCACCATCTCATCCATTCTCACCATGTAGCGGGCCATTGAATCGCATTCTTTATACACCGGAATATCAAAATCCAATTCAGGGTAGACGCTGTAGGGTTCATTTCTGCGAATATCATAATTTACGCCCGAGCCACGCAGAACCGGTCCGGTTGCTCCGTATTTCCGGCACAAGTCAGCGGAAATGGGGCCGACACCAATAAGACGGTCCATCAGGATGACGTTGCCGGTAACCAGTTTATGATACATGGGTATCTGCGGACGAAACCGCTTGATAAAGGCGCGTGTTCCGGTGATGAAGTCGTCATCGATATCGTTATACACACCACCAAAGCGAAAATAACAGTAGGTGAGCCGGGAGCCGGTGACCGACTCCAGCAGATCGAGGATCTGCTCGCGCTCATCCATGGCGTACATCAGCGGGGTAAAACCGCCAAGATCCATGATATAGGCGCCGAAGCCCAGGAGATGGCTTTGTATCCGGTTCAGTTCCGCGGTAATAACGCGAATGTACTCAGCCCGCTCTGGCACCACAATCTCCATGGCCCGCTCGACAAGACCGGCATAGCAATGGTTGTATGCAATGGCGGACAGATAATCGAGACGGCCCATATTGGGCCAGAACTGGTTCCAGGTTCTATTTTCACCCATCTTCTCATGCATGCGGTGAATATAGCCAAGGATAGGCTCGGCCCGATCGATATATTCACCATCCATGACGACCTTGATGCGCAGTACGCCGTGGGTGGCAGGATGCTGTGGACCTATATTCAGCTCAAAGGTCTCACGCAACTGGCTTTGGGCTAATGAACTCATGATTTGAAATCCTTACGTAATGGAAAGAAATCAGCATCTTCCGGCAGCAGGAAGTGTTCAAGCTGAGGATGACCGACAAAATTGATACCCAGCAATTCCCAGGTTTCCCTCTCATGCCAGTTCGCTCCGCCGTATACATGGCAAACAGTGGGAATATCCGGATTGTTCCGGTCAACTCTGGCTCTCACCACCACTCGGAACAACTGACCACCGGGATAGGAATAATCATAGATGACCTCGAACTGACCTTCCTTGATCCAGTCAACGCCGGTCACCATCTCCAGGGTCATTCCTTCACCATCAAGTATTTCCGCCGCTCTGACAACCTGATCCGGGTTGATCTGCACATCAAGATGAGTGCCCCGTTTTGCATATTCCGTTTCGATCAGGCCGTTTTTCCGCGGAGACATCCTCTTCTTTCTTGGCCTTGGCCTTTGCCTTGTCCTCACCCTCTGCTTCAGCTTGGACTTCCACCGGCGCCTCTTCCTGCGGTGGCTCAGCAGGAAGACCTGCAGCAGCCAAATTTTCCAGTTCTCTTTTTATTTTAGCTCGATCCATAACGTTACCATGAAGGTGGACTCACAAATATCGGCAGTAACAATAAATAAGCGGACTTGTGAGTGGTAAATGCCGGTCTGGCTTAACCCTTGACCATTGTTTCCGGTTTAACCCGCGGCCAGCGCCGATTACCGGTAATCTTTTCCTCAAGTTCCAGCAATCCCTCAATCAGGGCCTCGGGCCGCGGGGGACAACCGGGAATATAGACATCAACCGGCAGAAAAGTGTCCGCTCCTTCAACTACATTATATTGGCCCGGATAGGCAAAAGGACCACCGGAAATAGCACAGTTTCCCATGGCGATAACCCACTTGGGTTCCGGCATCTGGTCATAGAGAATTTTAACGGCGGGCAACATCTTTTTATTGATTGTCCCGGCAACGATCATCACATCACTTTGCCGTGGTGACGGCCGGAAAACCTCCGCCCCAAAACGCGACAGGTCAAAACGGGCGCAACCGCTCGACAGCATCTCAATGGCGCAGCAGGCCAAGCCGAAGGTCATGGGCCACAATGAGTTTGCCCTGGCCAGCATACGCAGTTTATCAAGTTGATGAAACTGCAATAATGCAGGTGGGATAGCACTCTCTACTGTTGGTATACTTTCCGTTCCCACTTGAACACTCCCTTATTCCATGCATAAACAATCGCCAGTGAAAGAATCGCGACAAATAAAACAATCTCGACAAAACCCCTCATACCCGGAAATTCGTTATAAACCGCTGCCACCGGGAAAAGAAACAGTACATCCACATCAAAGGCCAGAAACATCAAGGCATAAAGATAATAGAGAATTCCGTAGCGAATCCAGGCAGGACCAATGGTTAACATACCGCATTCGATCGGAATTCTGGTCTTGTTGACGATTTGCCTGGTTCCTCGCGGTGAAAAGAGATAAACAATGAGGAGGGGGCCGAAGCCGAAGGCGAGACCGCAAAGTGTAAAAGCGGCAATATAGAGAAGATCAAGGAGAGCTTGTTGTTCCACAGTTTCAGCTCCTTTGCCCATCCGGCGTCAATTAGCGGGGAGGACGATAAAGCGCATCTCAGTTCCAACTGATCTGCACCTTAAAAAATTGTTTGTGTGACCTCAGAATGCCAACTCATATCCGTGCATTGCGTAATAAAAATGCACACTTTCAGGCGTTATTATCCCATAGGTTTTTCTATGTCAAGCAAAAAATGAATGGCTATTCACACAATTATGAATAACTATTCATTGGTGCACATACCATTAAAACGAGCCAGCTATCATACTAATTTCATGTGATAATTAGCAATCGGCGCCCACGGATTATTTTGTGCATATGCGCAAAATAAATTCTGTGTGGAGTAGATCCATAAGTCCGTAGAAATACGGGGTTAGGGCTTTTTTTATTTGTTCGCAGGAAAAAGCTGATCGAGCCTGCTCAGCAGGCGCACATGAATATTGTCAAATCCGCCATTGGACAATATGGCAACAACATCATCCGGGCGGATGATGTCAGAAAGGTAATCGAGAATCAGGTCGGTATTGGGGAAGTAATAGCCGTCCACACCTCTCTCCTGCAGGCCGGCGACCAGTTCTTTGGCGGAAAAGCGCTGTTCTTCGGGCACGGTTGTCAGAACATCCGGCTCCTTGACCATCACCACATCGGCAGCATCAAAGACGCTCAGATAATCCTGCTGAAAAACCCGCCTCCTGCTCGAATTGGTGCGCGGCTCAAAAACTGCCAGCAGACGCTGCCCCTCATAGGCGGTCCTGAGGGCGGCGAGTGTCTCCCGCACCGCCGTCGGGTGATGGGCGAAATCATCGATAACGGTCACCCCCCCGACAACCCCACGCACCTCCTGGCGCCGTCGTACCCCCTTAAAGAGCTGAAGCTCGCGGGCGATGACATCAGGGGCCAGCCCCAGTCGCTCCAGGACCGCTATCACGGCCAGGCCGTTCAAACAGTTGTGCCTGCCGGGCATGACCGTGGTGAACGAGCCAAAGGGCTTACCATGGTGACAGGGCCACAAAAGAGCTTCCACTCCTGGAACAACTGACATCCGCCAGACACCAGTCATTATCAGATATCTGACCGTAGCCGACCACAGGGCAGGGAGCTTCGGCAACAAGCTCCTGCACCGCCGGATCATCAAGATGGGCCACCAGACAGCCATCTGCAGGCATAATGGCAATCAATTTGCGAAAAGAAGCTTTTTACCGCCGCAAGATCCGCATAAATGTCGGCATGGTCAAACTCAATACTGGTAATAATGGCGATATGGGGGCGGTAATGAAGAAATTTCGGTCCCTTGTCAAAAAAGGCCGTATCGTATTCGTCACCCTCAACCACAAAGTAGGGGCCATCCCCAACGCGAAAATTGCGGCCAAAGGCCTGGACAATGCCGCCGATCATAAAACCCGGCTCATATCCGGCGCCATAGAGCATGGTAGCCAGCATGGAGGAAGTGGTGGTTTTGCCATGGGTGCCGGCAACTACCAGTGATTTTTTTGCGGCGAGAAACTTATGGCTGAGCAGCTGGGGAAACGACAGATAGGGAATGCGAAGTTCTGCCAAAGCAACTGGCTTCGGGATTTTTACGGGTAATGACGTTGCCGACGACAACCAGATCCGGCCGGGGATCGAGATTTTCCGCCCGGTACCCCTCAAGAATAGGAATGCCGCTGCGGGCCAGAAAATCACTCATGGGAGGATAGACATGGCTGTCTGAACCGGAGACATGATAACCCTGATTCTTCAGCATACCGGCCATGGCGGCCATACCTGTACCGCACACACCCATGAGGTGAATATGACGAGGTGACTGAGGGAATATATTCAGAGAGGCATCAAGCATTGCCACCTCTTCTGGATGCGTCATGTCCGGACTGTGCTCACAACCTTCTTATAAACCTGCTCAAATGTCTCGTCAAAATTTGCAGGAGAAAGCCGGCCGCACTCAATAAACTTAACGACTATTTCCTTGGTGACCTTGAGAATCGCCTCATCGGTTATCGGCTTGAACGCCGCCTTGTCGTGCTCGTCACCCTGATTTTTGCCTGATGACATGAAAAAACTCCGTAAGGATATGTTGCCGATTTACATTAAAATAAACAAAAAAGCCTCTGCGGTGTAAAAGAAGGCCAATTCTTGAGTACCGACAGAGGCTATCTTTAATATAAGGAAAAACTGGTAGGCCCTCCCCGATTAAAGATCCTTATAACTTGTTATCCGGCAGATCGTCCCGCGTCAATAAGTCTTATGTATTTTGCGACTCCCTCATCAGAAGTGCCGCAATTAAATTGGTGGAGCTAACCGGGATCGAACCGGTGACCTCTTGAATGCCATTCAAGCGCTCTCCCAGCTGAGCTATAGCCCCACACAGCGGTCGAAATTTTCGACGACTTATAATCTTAATGATTAATGACTGTCAAGGTTTTTTTCCCCGCCGCACCTAACATAAAGAAGCAACCATGGCTATAAATTCTGGCGGCAAAGCATTTTGCTTGCTAACATTTTTTTTGTTTGCTAAGGTGTCGGAGTTAAGGTTTTAAGTAGTATGAGCGATCAAAACATATCTCGCAATTGTTGAAGATATTCTTTGAAAGTTTTCCTCTACGTAATCCCATTGCCGTAATTTCATGCTTGATATATAGCCCTGTTCCTCATTACAAATATATTCAATTTTACCCACTGAGGGAGTGCATTGATGTTTTCTCCTTTTGATTCATTATTCGGCTGGCTTTCAAACGATCTGGCCATAGATTTAGGTACTGCAAACACCCTTGTCTATGTCAAAGGGAAAGGTATTGTCCTGCGTGAACCATCCGTGGTTGCAGTGCGGAAGGATCATCGCAGCAACAAGGTTCTTGCCGTGGGCAAGGAAGCAAAAATGATGCTCGGCCGGACCCCTGGAAATATTGTCGCCATTCGCCCGATTAAGGATGGTGTTATTGCTGATTTTGAAGTAACAGAGGCCATGCTGCGCTATTTCATCAACAAGGTGCATAACAGACGCACCCTTGTTCACCCGCGCATCATCATCAGCGTGCCTTCGGGCATCACCCAGGTTGAAAAAAGAGCCGTGCGTGAATCGGCGGAATCAGCCGGTGCAAGGGAAGTCTACCTCATCGAGGAACCGATGGCCGCGGCCATCGGCGCAGGACTGCCCATCACGGAACCCACCGCCAACATGATTGTTGATATCGGCGGGGGCACCACCGAGGTGGCGGTCATCTCCCTGGCAGGTATTGTTTACTCCAAATCCGTCAGGGTTGCCGGCGACAAGATGGACGACGCCATACTGCAGCATATCAAGCGGAAACACAACCTGGCCATCGGCGAACATTCCGCGGAAGTCATCAAAACGACCATTGCCGACGTCATGCCTGAACCTCCCTATGAAACCATGGATATCAAGGGCCGGGACCTGGTATCCGGTGTGCCCAAAACATTAACTATTGACTCCGGTGAGATCAATCAGGCCATCTCCGAACAGGTTGATGCCATTATCGAAACAGTAAAAATGGCCCTGGAGTTGACCCCTCCCGAACTTTCCGCCGATATTGTTGACCAGGGTATCGTGCTGACCGGTGGAGGAGGCATGCTGCGTAATCTTGACAAACGCCTGAAACAGGAAACCGGGCTGCCGATTATCATCGCAGATGACCCCTTATCATCCGTCGTCCTCGGCTCCGGAAAGGCCCTGGAAAATATTGATGTGCTCAAAGAGGTGATGGTCAACTAATCTATCCTGATGAGAAAAAAAAATAAGAAATCAAAGCAGATCAAGCTTTTTTTCCTCTTCGGCTCCATCCTGACCTTCATCCTCATTCTGATTGCCTCCACAGTGGGCCGTCAGGAATTAAACGGCCCGCAAAGACTTGCTCTCGACCTTATCGGCAAAGGGCAGTATGTCATTACCCGGCTTACTACCGGCGTAGCCAATGTCTGGTATGATTATATCGCCCTCTTCCATGTCCGGGATGATAACAGGAGCCTCCAGGGAAGAACTTGACAAATTCAAGGAAACCAACATCAAGTACCGGGAGGCGGTTGCCACCAATGTCCGCTTGAGCAAACTCCTGCAGATCAAGGATTCTCTGCCTCCGCCCACCCTGACTGCCCAGATCGTGGGCCGCGACCCTTCCCTCTGGTTCCGGACCATCATTATTGACCGCGGCAGCAGCGAAGGGGTGGAAAAGGGCATGCCGGTCGTCACCGTTGAAGGGGTGGTGGGGCAGATACTGGACACCTCCCCGAACTATTCGAAAGTTCTCCTGGCCAATGATCCGAACAGTGCCATTGATGTTCTCGTGCAGAAGAACAGGGTGCAGGGAATCCTCAAGGGCAACGGCAGCAACGGTTTTAATCTTCTCTATGTCTTAAAAAATGCCGATGTTGAAAAAGGCGACGCCATCGTCACCTCCGGACTTGGCGATATCTTCCCCAAAGGTCTGCCGGTGGGCAAGGTTTCCGAGGTCACCAAAAGCAAACGGGGCATGTTCCAGCAAATTGATGTTGAACCGTCGGTAGATTTTTCGCAGCTTGAATATCTGATTATTATCATGCATGAGAATTCGTTGGCAGATCAGGACTTTGGGAAACAACACCATTAATCATGCCTGTAATTTCCTTCTTTTTCCTCGGCGTTTTTCTGCTGATCCTGCAGACCTCCCTGCTGACTATTCTGCCTGGGTGGGTCGGTAGACCCGATGCCTTTTTTGTGCTCATAGTCTTTGTGGCCATCCGGCTCAAGTTCGTCCATGGAGCCCTGCTGTTACTTGTACTGGGGCTTATTATGGATATTTTCTCCGGAATTTTTCTGGGAATTTACCCGATCACCTATCTGCTGCTTTTTTTTCTGCTGCAGGGAATTTCACGAAGGCTGGCCATCCATGAACCGGTCCATCGCATTCCCCTGACGATCGCCAGCTATCTCTTTGTCAATAGCCTGCTTTATTCTTTTGCATCCTACCTGGCGCCGGAAAATGAGTTGATATGGAACTGGAAAGAAATTCTCATGCAAATCCTGCTGCTCGCCATCATTACCTTGCCTCTCTTTACGCTTTTTGAAACTTTTGACTCAGTACTGACACCTAAAAAAGCAGCCCAGCTTTTTCTCCGGCCAAAAAATAAAAACACCTTCAGGGATTAACCCCGTTTCATAATTTCCTACCATGCCCAGAATACGGAGAGCAGTCGAAAAAATACATAAAATCGATGAGGAAGAGCTGATCATTCTCAAAAAACGAGTTGATATCGCCACTGCCCTGATCATCGTTTTCATCGCCATTCTCATCGCCCGGCTCTGGTTTCTGCAGATTAAAAAAGGTGAGGAATACGTAAAACTCTCGGAAAACAACAGAATCCGCATCCAGCAGATTCAGGCACCCCGGGGTAATGTTCTTGACCGGTTCGGCAGGGTGATCATCACCAACCGCCCTTACTTCAATCTGGTATGGACCAAGGAAGATGCCCCGAATCCGGACGAAGTGATAAAAAGCTTGCGCTGATCCTGCATGAGGATATTTCCAACCTGCTCAACAGCATCCGGGAAGCATCCGGCCAGCCGCGCTACATGCCGATCCTGCTTAAAGAGGACATTGACTGGAAAACCCTTGTCTACATCGAAAACCACCATTTCGATCTGCCGGGTGTCCGCGTTGAGGCAGTGCCAAGCCGCGATTATCTGTACGGCAACATGGCATCCCATCTCATCGGCTATCTGGGGCAGATCAACAAGGAAGAGCTGGCAATCCTTAAAAACAGCAAGTATCAGGGCGGTGATCCCATCGGTAAAATGGGAATAGAAAAACTTTTTGAAAAAGAGTTGCGGGGCGAAAAAGGTTACCGTTACCTTGAGGTTGACGTCCTTGGTTTTGAACAGCAGATACTCCGGCATCAGGACCCCCTGCCGGGTAACGATCTGCAGCTGACAATCGATACAGACCTGCAGCTGACCGCTGAAAAAGCCATGGAAGGGCTCGGCGGGGCGGTGGTGGCCATGGATGTCAACACGGGTAAACTGCTGGCATTGGTCAGCTCTCCGCCGCTTAAACTTGACGAGTTCATCGGTGGTATTTCCGCAAAGGTGTGGCAGGAGCATCTCAACGACCCTCTGCATCCCCTGATCGATAAAACCATTCAGGGCCAGTATCCGCCCGGATCGACATACAAAATTGTTACGGCCCTGGCCGGTTTGAGCGAAAAAATTATCAACCCGCAAACCGTTTTCTACTGCAACGGCGGGCTCAATATCTATAACCGGCGTTATGGCTGCTGGAAAACCTCAGGCCATGGAGCGATCAGCCTCCAGAGAGCCTTGTCCGAATCCTGCGATGTCTATTTTTATCAGGTCGGACAACGGCTCGGCGTAGACAGACTGGCAGCCTACGCAGAAAGTTTAGGTCTTGGGCAGAAAACCGGCATTGACCTGGAAAATGAAAAACCCGGGCTCATTCCCACCTCTGCCTGGAAGAAAAAGAAAAAAAATGAAGCGTGGCAGGACGGTGAAACCCTTTCCGTAGCCATAGGCCAGGGATTTAATCTTGCAACGCCTTTACAGATCTGCCGAATGACCGCGGCCCTGGTTAATGGCGGCAAGCTCTATAAACCCCAGATCATTGAAGCAATTAAGGACCCTGAGGGCTCTACCATTAAAAAGATTCAACCTGATCTTCTCGGCACGGTGCACGGATCCGCTCAGGACAGGAATCTCATCATAAATGGACTGATCGACGCAGTGAACACCAGACATGGTACAGCCGGCAGCGCCAAATTGCCATCGATTACCGTGGGCGGGAAGACCGGTACCGCCCAGGTGGTTCGCATGTCAAAGTTCAAAAGCATACCGCAGTCGCTGCTCCCCAGACAGTACAAGGATCATGCCTGGTTTACCTGCTTTGCCCCGGCGGAGAAACCTGAAATAGCCGTGACAGTGCTTGTCGAACACAGCGGCCATGGTGGTTCGGTGGCTGCTCCTATTGCCAAACAGGTGCTCGAAGTGTATTTTAAGGATAAGATCATAGTAGATGATGATGAGCTCGAAAAAGAAAACCGGCACAGAATTTACGTGACGATCAATAAAAACTTAACTATGCACTGTAGACTGTCGCGCTGTTGTTTTTAAGACAGTCAGAACTGACCGGTAAATTTAACTATTATGCCTTCCTTCCCAGGATGGGGCAGGTGTTGTATACACCTGCCAGCCCCTTTACGATATCGCTTGAGATAACTTTTTAGCCTTCATCATGTTACGCTTTGACAGACGACTCTTACAGCATTTTGACTGGATTATCCTGCTCTGGCTGGCACTCATCGCCACCATGTGCCTGATGAACCTCTACAGCGCCATTTATCCGGATAAACCGCCTGGCACCCCGATTTACATCAAGCAGCTCTATTATTTCATTATGGGCATGGGCCTGGTGCTGGCCATCATCAGTGTCGACTACCGCATCTTCATGGCCTGGAACTATCCCATGTACGGCACCATCTGCCTGTTGCTGCTTTATGCGCTGATTTTAGGCAAAACCCTGTCAGGGGCCCAACGCTGGATCAATCTCGGTTTTTTCAATCTGCAACCGTCCGAACCGGCCAAACTCATGCTCGTCATCACCCTGGCAAGTTACTATTCCCGTAAAGACACCGGCAAGGGATTTACCTTGAAAGAACTGGGCATCCCCATAGCCCTGACACTCGTTCCTTTTCTGCTTATCCTCAAACAGCCGGATCTGGGCACGGCCCTCATGCTCGGCTTTATCTTTGTTTCCATGACTCTGTTTGTCAAACTCAAATGGCAGACCCTGAATATTCTGCTGGGAGTCTGCGCCTCTCTCATCCCCATTGCCTGGAAGTTCATTCTCAAACCCTATCAACGCCAGCGCATTGAAACATTTCTCAACCCGGAGGCAGATCCCCTGAAAAGCGGCTATCATATCATGCAGTCAAAGATCGCGGTGGGCAGCGGACTGACGTTCGGCAAAGGATATCTGGCGGGAACCCAGGGCCATCTCGATTTCCTGCCGGAACGCCATACGGACTTCGCCTTTTCCATCTGGGCCGAGGAATTCGGTTTTGTCGGCTCTGCCCTGTTTTTATCCATTTATTTTTTCCTCATCCTCTGGGGGTTGAACAGCGCCGTGTCCTCCCGGGACAAATTCGGCACCCTGCTCTGCATCGGCGTGGTGTCGCTTATCTTCTGGCAGGCATTCATCAATCTCGCCATGGTCATGGGCATGCTGCCCGTGGTCGGCATGCCTCTGCCCCTTTTCAGCTACGGCGGCTCATCGCTGCTCACCACCATGGCCGGCATAGGAATCCTTATCAGCGTCCGAATGCGACGCTATCAGGTGCCCGGTTAAAAAAACTGAGGTTTTCTCCGCCGAAAAAAGGTGCGGCAGGATGTATCAGAAAGATAAAGGGCGCATGACCAACTTGATGCCCCCGGAAGGCAGAGACAAAAAACGTCTTTCTTTATTGTGTTCACTGCTGGAAAAAATCGTTTGCGGGTAATGAGAAAAAATTTCATTTTGCCTGAAACATGCAGAAATTATTGGTGAAGGAGGGGATTAATCGGCACTGTTAACAGGCCTGAACGGCAAGCGAATAAGGATACCAGTGCGAATAAGGTATGTTTGATTTGCTATGCGGGTTGTGATTGGAATGTTAACTGGCGAGGGCAACGGCATCAACAATTGAGCCAGATCGACCTTTCAGGCCGGCCACAGATTGTCATGACCCGCGCACCAGCCAGCTATCATGGTTACGGCTTGCCCCATTATTGCTTAACCAAAGTATATGGATTGCTCTTTCGCCCCCAGCCTGACTCCCTAACTGCAGGAAATCGCGTTCAGCCATCCTTTCACGATATCAATTACGCCGTACTGGATAACAGCACTGCCCAGACAGGTCAGCCCCCAGACTCCGATCACCGCGCAAATATTGAAAATTGTTCCGGTGCCAACATGACATGCTGCTTCAGCAATATCTTCATCGTAATCGTAGCCGTCGATGACCGCAGTACATGCATGATTTTCAGCTGTCTTTTTCATTGCCTTTCCTCCTTCAAGATGCGTTGCATTTACCCTTTAATATGATAGAAAGCACCAGACGTGCCACAAGGTGCAACACAGGCAAATAAACTGCCAACTCATTGATAAATGAATGTTTTATTGCTGATTGTCGCACAAGACGAAAACACAGAAGTGTGGCAGAAAATGGTGCGCGCCACACAATGTGTTGCACCCGAATGCTACATGTATGCTGCAGTAAATAGCGCAGCACACGGAAGTCCGACAGGATGGCGAGTACGGTTTTGTTATGCGTGAAAGCTTTTCCAGGGGGATAATTCAGACACAGGAGACGGGCGGGATTCTCTTACCGGAAAAAAACTACCCGAAAAGAGGTTCAGGAAGAAGTGAAGATGATGAAAAAATCAGGACAGCCACTTTTTCTGCCGCGCTGCTGCTTCGACGAGTTTTTTCAGACCGGCAATGAAGCGGGGCCTGATGTTGAGCGATTCCGTCCGTTTCAGGGTCATGCCTAATGTTTCCGCCAGTTCCCGGTACTGGATGTCGATTTCATAGAGGGTTTCCACATGGTCGGAAACAAAGCTGATGGGAACCATCAGCACCTTGCCGCACCCCTGGCCCGCCAGTTGTTGCAGCATGTCAGGGGTGGACGGCGACAGCCATTCCACCGGGCCGCTTCTGCTCTGGAAGCAGAGATGGCCTTTGATGCCGGTAATTTTTTCCACCGCCTCGATGGTTTTCCGCATGTCCTCCAGATAGGGATCCCCTTCCTCGATAAACCGCACCGGCAGGCTGTGGGCGCTGTAAACCAGCTCCGCATGGTCACCCTCGTACTGTTTCAGGCCGGCAACAATGGAATCTGCCAGACATTGGATATAATCGGGCTGCTCCGGCCAGGCGGCAATCTCGATGATATCAAAAAAATCAGGAAACAAGGCGGCGGCATGTTGCAGATCTTCAAGAGAAGAACCGGTGGTTGCCTTGGAGTAATGGGGGTAGAGGGTGAGGGCAATGATACGGGAAATATTCTGATCGGCAAGTTTCTGCAGGGTCTCACGGGCAAAAGGCTGCCAGTAGCGCATGGCCATGGCAACCTGGAAGCGGCCGACCTTGCCCAGTTCTTTCTCCAGGGCCTCACCCTGCTGCAGGGTAAGACTTTTCAGCGGCGACCCGCCGCCGATCAGGGCATAGGCCTTCCGGCTTTTCGGGGCGCGGCGTTTAGCGATCATCCAGGCAATGGGCTTCTGCAGAAATGCCGGGCCCAGCCGGATAATCTGGCGGTCGGAAAAGAGGTTATACAAAAACGGCTCAACATCGGCAAGCCGTTCCGGTCCGCCCAGGTTGAGCAGAATAACGCCTATGGACTGCGACTGATCCGCCATGGTCAGACTCTCCAGTCCTGCTTTGCCATGATCTGGTAAGCAAGTTGTTCAGGGCTGAAATCAAGACTGGCAAAAATCCTTTTTTCCATGTTGAGGCATTTGGCGAAATTCTGCTGGATCAAATCGTAACGCACGGCATTATTGCGGCCATAGCGATCTAAAATATAATCGAGCCGGTCCTGGAGGCTGACCACCTGATCATGATTGACGCGCTTGTCGGCGTAATAGACGATTTCTTTTTCCGTAATAAGCACGCTGCCGTTGCTTTTAATTACCACATGTTCTTCAACGATATCGGCCAGTTCGATAAAACCGTGTTCCCGGCAGATCTCACCGCCCACTCTGGCGTGGTCGCAGTGGTTGTCAAGGCACAGGGTTTTGGCAATATCATGGAGCAGGGAGGCGGAGATCACCAGATCAAGGTTAAGGCCCGCACCGCTCCTCTGCCTGAGGCCCACGGTGATCAATTCAGCCACCCTGGCCACCACCCTGGAATGGGCCTTGATGTTGTCCAGCATCCGGTAATCATCCATCAGCTGCAGACAGGTTTCTATGGTGGGGATCTTCACGCCGTTAACCACCTTGTACTACCGGGCTGACAGACGATGGACCGTATCAACGACAAACTTGGCCTTTTCCGGCGGAGTTTCGGGCAGAATGCCGTGACCGAGGTTGAAGATATGGCCCCGGGCCGCCTTGCCTTCCTCCAGTATGCGGGCGATGCGTTTTTCCAGCTTGTCCTCGGGCAGCAGCAGGGCGCAGGGGTCAAGATTGCCCTGCACGGAGATATCCGGTCCGAAAACCTTGATGGCATCGGCGAGACTGACCCGCCAGTCCAGCCCCTGCACATCCGCGCCGCAGGTCTTGGACAGATTCATCAGGGTGGAGCCATTGTTGGCAAAATAGATCAACGGCACACCGGCTGGTTTCAGGGCGTCCATAATCTTCCTGACATAAGGCAGGGCAAACTCTGCGAAATCACAGGGGGCAAGGGCGCCGGCCCAGGAATCGAATACCTGCAGGGCCTGGGCCCCGGCCTCAACCTGGGCCTGCAGATAGCTGATGGTGCATTCGGTCACCTTGTCCAGCATGGCCCCGTAAAGATCCGGTTCAGAGTACATCATCTTCTTGGTCTGGAAAAAATTTTTCGAAGAACCGCCTTCAACCATGTAGGTTGCCAGGGTAAAAGGGGCTCCGCAAAAACCGATGAGCGGCACCTTGTCGGCAAGTTCCCGGCGCAGCAGGTAGATGGTATCCATGACATAGCCCAGTTTCTCGGCCGGATCAGGAACAATCAGCTTATCAACATCCGCCTTGGTGCGAATGGGGGCAGGCAGCACCGGGCCCTGTTTTTCCCGGAACTCAAGGGGCATGCCCATGGCATCGAGGACCACCAGGATATCGGAAAAGAGAATTGCCGCATCAACGCCGAGGATATCAACCGGCTGCAGGGTAACCTCCGCTGCCAACTCCGGAGTTTTGCACAGCTCCAGAAAGGTCACCTTGCCACGAACTTTATGGTAGTCAGGCAGATACCGGCCGGCCTGCCGCATAATCCAGATTGGGGTATGGCTGACCGCTTCTCCTTTGCAGGCCTTGAGAAAATTTGTATTCATTCTTTTTTCCTTCGTATTTGATGAGTGGATTGGCTGAATTATTCAACGGTGCAGCTGTCTCAGTTATGCAACCAATAACCATAGCATAATGGTGCGATTATTTTAATTTGGCCGGGACATGGGAACAGAAGGGCTCTTCCGCCAGGTAGTCCCCGTGCATGGCGTAGGCGCGGGCCCGGCACCCGCCGCATACATTGACGTATTCACAGGAACCGCAGCGGCCCTTATAGGACTTGAAATCACGCAGGTCATGGAAAAGTTTTGAGTTTTCCCAGATATCCTTAAAGGATTTCTCCCGGATGTTGCCGGCGCTCATGGGGAAATAACTGCAGGGCAGCACGTTGCCGTCCACATCGATCAGGCAGATTAATTGCCCGGCCAGGCACCCTTTGGAGCCGCCGGTGGAAAATTTCAGGGTGCGCCGCTGGAAATCGTCACCGGTTTCCTTCTTTTTCTGCAGGACGATGCGGTAGTAACTTGGCGCGCAGGTAGGCCGCACCAGAATGTCATCCTCCTCCTTTTCCATGTCATAATGCCATTCAAGCATTTTCTCATAATCTTCCATGGAAATGAGTTCTTTCATGATCTCTTCACCGCGGCCGGTGGGCACGATCATGAACATGTACCAGGCGGTGGCGCCGATTTCCTTGGCAAGCTTATAGATCTTGGGTATCTCTTCCTGATTTCTCTTGGTAAAGGAGGAGTTTACCAAAAAAGAGATGCCATGCTTCTTGAACAGGGCGGCGGCATGCAGGGTACCGGTAAAGGCCCCGACCTGATTGCGGAAATTGTCATGCACCTCGGCGGTGGAGCCGTCCAGACTGAGCGACACCATTTTGATGCCCGCCTCCTTGATTTTGCCGCAGATTTCTTCGGTGACCAAGGTTCCGTTGGTGGCCAGGCACATGCGCAGGCCTTTACTCGTGCCATAGGTTGCAATGTCAAAGACATCCTTGCGCAGCAGCGGCTCGCCGCCGGAAAGCACGACGACCGGGTTGGCGTAGGAGGCGATATCGTCAAGCACCCGAAAGGCTTCCTCCAGGGGGAAATCAGGATGGCCTATGACCTCAAGCTGTGAAGAAGACCGGCAGTGAACGCATTTGAGGTTACAACGTCTGGTAATCTCCCAGGCAATCCATTTCGGTTCGAATTTCATATGTTTCTGGTCCTTTGCATGTTCGCTGAGGAGAACAGCTGGTAACTGCCCGCTTACAGATAATCCGCCGCCACACCTGACAGCTGGCTCCGTTCGCTTTTCTTCAGGGTGATGTGGCCGTGGATCGGCAACGTTTTCAACCGCTCCACCGTATAGGTCAGGCCGTTACTGCTGGAGTCAAGATAGGGGTTGTCGATCTGGTAGGGATCGCCGGTCAGCACCATTTTTGTTCCCTCCCCGGCCCTGCTGATGATGGTCTTGACCTCATGCGGGGTCAGATTCTGGGCCTCGTCGACGATGACAAACTGGCCGGAGATGGAGCGGCCCCTGATATAGGTGAGGGCCTCCAGTTCCACCACATGATCCTTCAGCAGTTTATCGACCTTATTGCGCACGGTTTCATCATCCTGTCGATTTTTCGGGGAATGCCCGCTGGCCATGAGAAAGGTAAGGTTATCAAAAATAGGCTGCATCCAGTGTGACAGTTTTTCATCCTTATCGCCGGGCATATAGCCCAGGTCCTTGCCGAGGGGTATGATCGGCCGGGAAACCAGTATCTTCTCGTAACGCTTATTGATCAGTACCTCTTCAAGAGCCGCGGCCAGCGCCAGAAGCGTCTTGCCGGTACCCGCCTGACCCACCAGGGTTACAAGTTGGACACTCGGATCGAGCAAAAGTTCCAGACACATCCGCTGCTCCTTGCTGCGGGAGCGAATCTGCCAGGCGGAATCATACTGGGGATTGAGTCTTACCAGTTTTTTCTCGTTGATCGCCCGGGCCAGGGCGCTGTGCTTGGGATCCGCTTCATCCTGGAGCAGCACGAATTCATTGGGAAGCAGCTCCAGGCCGTCAGCCTCAACCTCCTTTTTTTCGTACAGGATATCAATAACTTTGCCCGGCACCAGCTGCTCCCGGTAGCCGGAAAAAAGCTCATCAAAATTGACCTTCTGCTTCTCAAAATCCATGACGCCGAGGCCCAGGGCATCCGCTTTCAGCCGGGCGTTGATATCTTTGGAGACGAAAATAACTTTTTCGCCTTGTTTAAACAGGGTATAGGCGACCGCGAGAATCCGGTTGTCCGGCACCTTCATATTCAGTCCGGGACAGACGATATCATCTCCTTCCGTGAAAATTTTCAATATGCCGCCGTTTTCCATCTCCACCCCTTCCGCCAGCCGGCCGCGACAGCGGAGATGATCGAGATCCCTGATAACCTTGCGGGCATTGCGGCCAAGTTCATCGCTGCGGGATTTGAACTTGTCAAGTTCCTCGATAACCGACATGGGCAGCACCACATAATTGTCGGAAAATGAACTGATGGAATCAGCATTGTGCAGTAAGACGTTTGTATCAAGGACAAAATATTTGCGCATGAAAGAAGGCCTCGTTTTGACTCAGGATTACAGGGAAATTACCGGTGCAATCAAGATTAGTATGAAACATGCTGATACCGCAAGCAAAACTTGCCCAAAAAATGATGCGGCATGAGCTATTTTATTATGCTATAAATAGCAACCATGAAACTCGCCCTGGCACAAATAAACCCGGTGATCGGTGACTTTACCGGCAATATCGCGCATATTGCCCGGCAGATCGACAAGGCCCGCAACGCCGGTTGCCAGCTTGCCGTATTTCCGGAACTGGCCATCAGCGGCTACCCGCCGCAGGATTACCTGGAGCACGAGGCCTTCCTGAACCAGCAGCAAGCCGCCATTGACAGACTTGTTGCAGAAGCCCAGGGCATCGGCGTGCTCTGCGGGGCCATCACCCGCCACAGCGGCAGCACGGGCAAACCCCTGCATAACAGCGCCCTGCTCTTTGAGGGCGGCAAGATTATTTTCAGCGCCCACAAACGGCTCCTGCCCACCTATGATGTTTTTGACGAGTCCCGTTATTTTGAACCGGGGCAGGCCAGCAGCGCCTTTACTTACCAGGGGATCCGCCTGGGCATCACCATCTGCGAAGATATCTTTAACGACGAGGACAGCTTCCCCCATCCGCTTTATCAGGCCAATCCGGTGGCCGACCTGACGCAGGCGGGCATTGATCTGCTCATCAATATTGCCGCCTCCCCTTTCACCATCGGCAAACAGCAGCTGCGGCGGACCATTTTCTCCCAGCTCTGCCGCAAATATCATATCCCCCTGGCCTATGTCAATCAGGTCGGCGGTCAGGATTCCATTCTTTTTGACGGGACCAGCATGGTGCTGGGCACTGACGGCGATCTCTGCCACCAGGCCAGATCGTTTTGCGAGGACATGCTGATCATGGACACGGAGCAGCTTCATGCGGCCCGCACCTCCGGGAAAAATGATGAAACCGCCCTTGTTTTTCAGGCCCTGGCCATGGGCTGCCGGGACTACATCCGCAAATGCGGTTTCTCCAAGGTGCTGCTGGGATTAAGCGGCGGCATCGATTCGGCCCTGACCTGCGCCATTGCCTGCGAGGCGCTGGGCCCGGAAAACGTCACCGGCGTGGCCCTGCCCTCTCCCTACACCTCCCAGGAGAGTATTGATGATGCCAGGTCGCTGGCCGCAAACCTTGGCATCCGTTTTGAGATCATTGAAATCTCAGAGACCTTCGCCTCCTTCCGCCAGACGCTCTCTCCCCTGTTCACCGGACTAAAGGAGGACGTGACCGAGCAGAACATCCAGGCCCGTATCCGCGGCACCCTGCTCATGGCCCTGGCCAACAAGTTCAATGCCCTTCTTCTTTCCACCGGCAACAAATCGGAAATGGCGGTGGGCTACTGCACCCTGTACGGCGATATGGCGGGCGCCCTGTCCCTGCTGTCCGATGTGCCCAAGCAGATGGTCTATGCCCTGGCCCGCTTTGTCAACCGGCAGCAGGAAATCATCCCGCCCCGCACCATAAGCCGTGCCCCCACGGCCGAGCTGGCACCCAACCAGAAAGACCAGGATGACCTGCCACCCTACGAGATGCTTGATCCCATTCTCAGCGCCTATCTTGAGGAGCACCTTTCCATCGCGGACATCGTCGCCCGTGGCTTTGCCAGAGATGTTGTGGAAGATATCATCCGCCGCATCAAGCGCAATGAATACAAGCGGCAGCAGGCGGCCATGGGACTGAAAGTCACCTCCAAGGCCTTCGGCTTCGGCCGCCGCTATCCCATTGCCCAATTCTTCAAGGAATAAGATGTCTTCGTCCCGCCTGGTCCTGTTCTTTATTCTGCTCTGCGTTCTCTTGCTGGTTATCCGGGAAAACATGACCCATCGTCCGGACCGGCTGTACCAGACCACCTCCGGCCGGGTGGAAATGTGCCTGAGCTGCCACAAGACCGAGAAACTCGACGCGGCCCATGACCGGCTGGTGGTGGGCTGCTCGCCCTGCCATCTGGGCGATTTCCTGGCCATTGACAAGCAAAAGGCCCACGAGGGCATCGTCAAAAACCCGGGCGACCTGCGGGTGGTGGAAAAAACCTGCGGTATCGAGGGCTGCCATGCCGCTGACGTGAAAAAGGTCAAGAATTCCCTGATGGCCACCAACCGCGGCATTCTGGCCACCCTGCTCTATTACTGGGGCGAGGCCCCGGACCAGAACGGCGACTATTCAGTGGAAAAACTGATTGAAAGCGGTGAGAGCTCCCTGGCCCTGGACTATTACCGTAAACTGTGCGGCACCTGTCATCTCTGGAAGCAGAAAGGGGATCTGCCCGGCTTTTTCGGGGAGAAAGGCGGCGGCTGCACGGCCTGCCACTTCATCAAGGACGACAAGCTCTCGGTTGAGGCGGCCAAAAAAGTACACCCGCAGATCATCAAAAAGATACCGCTGAACAACTGTGTCCGCTGCCATAACCGCAGCGGCAGGATCGGCATATCCTATACCGGGGTTTATGAATCGGAAAACTACGGCACTCCCTACAAAAAGGGCGAGATGTCGGAAAAAAGGCTGCCGGGTGACCGCTATTATCTCAACCTGCCGGCTGACATCCATTATCAACAGGGCATGTCCTGCATTGACTGCCATACCAGAAACGAGATCATGGGTGACGGCACCAACTATGCCCACTATGAGCAGCAGCTGGAGATCAGCTGCGGCACCTGCCATGTCGGCGCCAGCCAGCAGCAGGCCGGACAGGTGCCGGGTACGACCCGTAAAAATGAAAAACTGAACAATATGCTAAGTGAAGGAGAGGCCTGGTTTATCAGCAACAAGATCAACGGCAAAAAACATCCCGTAAGACCGCCCAAAGCAGGGGTCTGCGACTTTGCCGGCCATAAACGGGTGGGCTGCGAGGCCTGCCACTCCGGCTGGGTGCCCCAATGCTACGGCTGTCATGTCAAACGGGACATGACCCAAACCCATCTGGACAAGCTGACCCTGGAGGAGACTCCGGGCTGGTGGAACGAGGGCCGCTCCTATCTCCGCTATGAACGGCCGATGCTGGCCATGTGGAACGACAAGGTGGTCATCGTCACCCCCGGCTGCCAGGATATTGTCACCCTGGTCAACAAGGCAGGCAAGCCGGACCGGCAGTTCAACAGCCTTACCATGGCGGCCATCAACCCCCATACCACCCAGGCCAGGGGCAGGGAATGCGTGGACTGCCACGCCTCCACCAAGGTGCTCGGCCTGGGTGAGGGCACGGCCTGGAAAGCAGACGGCACCTGGCACTTTACCGGCACGGATCAGGGACTTGTCACCGAAGCCGGCCAGACCCCGCCCCTGGACGGCTATGTCACCATTGACGGGGTTGCCCTGCAGAAAAGTTCCCGGCCGGAAGTCCGGCCGTTCAACAAAGATGAACTGGCCCGCATTCTGCGCGTCGGTCTCTGCCTGGAGTGTCACAAGGAGTACTCCGATCCCGCCTATAAAAACTACGCTCCGGCCACGAGATGCCCGGTTTTTAATGAAGATGAGGTAGCCAAATGATTATTACCCCCCATACCACCCAGTCCGCCCAGGGAAAAAGCAATTTGTCCAAGCTTGCCTACCGCTTCCAGCTGGCTGATTCCTCCTGCCGTGAGACGGTCAGCGCCATTCTGCAGGCCATCAGGGAGCGCGGCAATGAGGCCCTGCTCGAATACACCCGTAAATATGACGCCCCGCAGATGACCCTGGACCAGCTCCGGGTCACGGAGGCTGAACTGCAGGAGGCCTACTCCCGGTTCGACGAAAAACTGATGCAGAGCCTGCAGCTGGCCAAAGAGCGCATCTGGGCCTTTCATGAGCGGGAGATGGAGCAGTCCTGGATTCTTACCCGGGAAGACGGCTCCATCACCGGCAGACTGGTGCGCCCGGTTTCCTATGCCGGACTTTACGTCCCCGGCGGTCAGGGCGGCACGACCCCGCTGGTCTCATCGGTGCTGATGAACGGTATCCCGGCGGCCATTGCCGGGGTCAAACACCGGATCATGGTCACCCCGCCCAACGCCCAGGGCATGGTGCATCCCGCCCTGCTGGTGGCGGCCCAGGAAATAGGCATCCGGCAGATTTACAAGGCCGGCAGCGCCTGGGCCATCGGGGCTCTGGCTTACGGCACGGAGACCATTCCGGCGGTGGATGTCATTGTCGGACCGGGCAACCAGTATGTCACCGAGGCCAAGCGCCAGGTGGCCGGCCGGGTGGGGATCGACATGATCGCCGGACCGAGCGAGGTGCTTATCGTGGCCGATCACACGGCCAAACCGTCCTTCATTGCCGCAGACCTCCTGGCCCAGGCCGAGCATGACCCCCAGGCCCTGGCCATTCTGGTCACCACCAGCCAGGACATTGCCGAGGCCACCGTAGTGGAGCTGGAAAAACAGCTGAAACTGCTGAGCCGCGAGGACATTGCCCGCCAGTCCCTGGCCGATCGCGGCACGATTCTGGTCTGCGGCAGCCTTGACGAGGCCATGAACATTGCCAATGATATTGCCATCGAGCACCTGGAGCTCATGGTGACGGATCCCTTCAGCTGGCTGCCCAGCATCCAGCATGCCGGAGCGATTTTCCTCGGCAATTATTCCCCCGAGGCATGCGGCGACTATGTTGCCGGACCGAACCATGTCCTGCCCACCATGGGCACCGCCCGCATCTCCTCGGCCCTTGGCGTGGAAACCTTTCTCAAGAAAAGCAGCCTGATCTCCTGCTCCCGCCGGGCCTTTCTGGCGGATGCCGAGCACATCCAGAACCTGGCCAATCTTGAAGGGCTGACCGCCCATGCCCGCTCGGTGGCGGTAAGACTTGCAGAGGAAAAGTGATTTGCATCATGGCCTGCCAGGAGATCATGGAGCGGGGCTGTCAAGGCCCTGGGCATAACCTTCAGCCACAAAGAGAGCATCGACAGGCTTGTTTGCTACTACACGGAACTGGTCAAATGGAACCGCAGGATGAATCTCGTCTCCCAGGCCACTGAGCAGGAAATGGTTGAAAGCCATTTTCTGGACTCGCTCACCCTGCTGCCGCAGTTAGACTGTGCAGGCAGGCCTGAACTTCTCGATGTGGGCACCGGCGCCGGTTTCCCCGGCCTGGTGCTGAAAGCCGCCTGCCCCGAACTGGTTCTGACCCTGGTTGAGCCCCGGGCCAAAAGGGTGACCTTTCTGAGGCATATTGTCCGCAGCCTGCAGCTTGAAAACGTCACAATAATTGAAAAGCGCCTTGAACCCGCCCTGGCGGGTCAGCTGCAAAGCTTTCCTGTCATAACCAGCAGGGCCGTGGCGAACATCAGCGATTTCCTGGAGCTTGCCGCGCCGTTCAGCCCACCTGGCGGCACGGTGCTCTGCATGAAGGGCCCCAAGGCGGAAGAGGAGATCAGCCAGTGGCAGCGTGATCAACCCGCCAGCCCTTACACCCTGCGGAAACATTGTTACCCTGACCCTGCCTTTCAGCCGGGCAATGAGAAACCTGGTGATCTTCAGTAAGACCAGGGAGTGAAGTTGCCGGGCGGGCATAGTAGGGGCGGTTCGCGAACCGCCCCTACGGGGTTGCCGCGGCCTCCTTTGGAACCATCACCCCGTGATCAGTTACGCCGGCTCACCAAAAGGGTATTTTTCACGGTCATCTCCGGCTCTCTTTTTCCCTGCTACAGGCGGAATTTATCCACCTGCCCCTGCAGCTCGGTGGCAAAAGCGGACAATTCACCGGCAGCACTCTTGATGACCGCCGCATTCTGGGCCCCTGCCCCGCATACCTTTTTAATGCCGTTGACATTCCCTGAGATTTCTCCGGCACCGGCAGCCGCCCCCTTGATTCTGCCAATGATCTCCTGCTCAATATTGATGGAAAGCTGCCGGATATTGCCGGAAACGCCGTCAACGCCAAGGGCGGTGCCGGCAATGGTGCGGGCGATCTCTCCCACCGTGGCGGTCTGCTCTTCAACAGCTGCGGCAATGGTGGTATTGATCTCGTTGATATCCTCATTGATATGGGAAACCTCCTCAATGACATCAACCACCGACCTGGTCCTTGACTGCATGTCCTGAATCTGCCTGGCGATATTTTCCGCGGCCTCGGCCGTCTGCTTGGCCAGATCCTTCACCTCGTTGGCCACCACGGCAAAACCTTTACCCGCCTCCCCGGCCCGGGCCGCCTCAATGGTGGCGTTCAGGGCAAGCAGCTTGGTCTGCTCGGTTATCTCGGTAATAACATTAACCACATTGCCGATATCCCGCGCCGCCTGATCAAGCTCGGCAATCAATACCTTGGACGCATCACTTTTGTCCTTGCCGTTAGCGGAAAAGGTCTGGGCCTTGGTGCAGTTCTCCGCCACCTCTTTTATCGAAGTGGACATCTCCTCAATGGCCGCGGCCACGTTATTGACGTTGGCCGACATCTCGCCGGCCGCCGCGGATATTTCCTGGGTTTTGGCACTCATCATGACCGCCGTATCAGAAACAACCTGGATATTGGCAGTGATTTCTTCCGTGGCGCTGGCGGTTGCCGCTGTCTCGTCCTTTAATTGGCCCGCGGCCCCGGACATTTCTTCGGAAGCGGTAAAGAGCTCTTGCGAGGATGCGGTCACCTGGCTGCTTTTTTCGGCAATACTGCCCATAATCAACCGCAGGTTGGCAACCATGCCGTTCAGCGCCTGGGCCAGTTTACCGACCTCGTCGTTTTGCTCGATTGCCAGCTTCTCCCGCAGATCGCCGTTGGCGATTTTTCCGGCAAAATCAACCCCCATGACCAGGGGGCCGGCAATCTTTCTGGCGATGAGAACGGAAAGCACAATACCTGCACAGATCGTTATCAGGGCGATAAGCAAGACATTGCGCTTGGCCCTGGTGGCGCTGTCCAGCATGATCGCATCCGTCATCATATTGGCGTCCACCTCATTCTTGACCTTGGCCAGGGTCTCCTGCACCTGGGCCAGGGCCGGCAGGGTGCGTTGCACGTATATATCGTTGGCTGTTTTCATGCCGCCAAGATCTTTAACGGCTTCGCTCCGGATGCTGCCGAGAATATGCTCAATTTCATGAAGGGCGGGCAGGGTGACGGTGGTTAATATCTCGCGGCTGCGGGCCTTGTCATTGGCATGCCAGTATTTTTTGAGATCCAACACCGACTGGTGGAGTTTTTCATGGGGCGCGATGAGGCTTTTGATGGCAGGATCAAGTTCCGGTTCAATGGCGATGGCATTGCGGGCGCCATCGCCGTAAAGCCAGGCACCGAGCCTGCATTTATGGGGATCCGTCTCAACGTCAAAATCCGTGGCAACGCCGTTAAACACATCATTAATCTTATCGATAAAACGCAGATGATCGATCTCCAACTCAGCCAGAACCGACGGCAGGTTGGGATCGGCAAGGTGAAAATTCTTTTTTATGTCCGCGGCTGAGGTATGCAGATCGTAATGAACCTTTTCAATTGCCTTCAGATACGGGGCAATGGAGGGAATCCTTTGTTCAGCTTCCTTGCGCTGCTCCCCATACAGCCATTGGCCAAAGGCGCACTTGTGATCGTCAACCTGCACATCCAGATCCTGCTTGCTGTTTTCCGTCAGAAAGGAACTGACTTTTTTCATCCAGTTGAGATGGGCGATTTCAGCCGCAGCAATATCGGCCCGCATGCTGTTGCCCTCAATAACCTCATGGGCGTTAAAGACGATATTCTTGATACCGGCATAGGAAACCAGGCCGATAACCGCTGTCATGATTAAAATGAGTCCGAACGCCACGCCAAGTTTGAGAGCAAGCGAGAGATCCTTCCACTGCATCAACATATCCTCCTGGAATTCATTAAATTTTGATCGACCACCAAGGATATCACAGAAAAAAATGGAAAATCAATTTTTTACCTCAAAATTTGGCGCCGCAGCCCTTTTCAATCTCATTAACTTCATTTAAATAATAGGCTTTCAGGTTTCCCAACACATCCATACCGCACATATTACAGGAGAGCTGCATGATTTTTTTTGCGAAAAGCAAATTTTCTTTTGCATGATTATTGTTTTCGGGGAATAAATGATCCCCTCATTGGCCCTTAAAGGCAACGTCATTGTTTCTGCCCTGTCAAAAAAATAAAGAAAAATCCCTGCCCCCCCAAAACACATGCCCCTGTCACTTGCCGACCTCTTCACCAAAACCACCAAGGTTCGCACCCCGGCCCTCATGTTCCAGGGCACCTGTTCCAATGCGGGAAAATCCATCCTCACCGCGGCCCTGTGCCGCATTCTGCTGCAGGACGGGCTATCGGTGGCGCCTTTCAAATCCCAGAATATGTCGCTCAACTCCTTTGTCACCAGAAATGGTGAAGAAATGGGCCGGGCCCAGGTGGTGCAGGCCCAGGCGGCCCGTCTTGAGGCGGATGTCCGCATGAACCCGGTGCTGATCAAACCTAACAGCGATACCGGCAGCCAGATCATTGTCATGGGCAGACCGGTGGGCAACATGAACGTGGCAAATTACCTCGAATACAAGCCAAAGGCATTTCTGGCGGCCACCCGGGCCTTTGATGCCCTGGCCGCGGAGCATGACGTCATCATCATGGAAGGAGCGGGCAGCCCGGCGGAAGTGAACCTCAAGCACCACGACATAGTCAACATGCCCATGGCCCGCTATGCCGGGGCCAAGGTGCTGCTGGTCGGCGACATCGACCGGGGCGGCGTCTTTGCCTCCCTGCTCGGCACCATGGAAATTCTTGATTCCTGGGAGCGGGAACTGCTCTGTGGCTTTGTCATCAACCGCTTCCGGGGTGACAAATCCCTGCTGGACGACGCCCTGGCCTTTACCGAAAAACGGACAGGCAAACCGGTGCTCGGGGTGATCGACTTTATCCCCGAACTGGGGCTGCCGGAAGAAGACTCCGTTGGCTTTAAAAACGGCATTTACGATGGCAGACGGAGCCAGGAAAAGGTGGTGGAAATTGCCCTGATCGACCTGCCCCATATCGCCAATTTTACCGACATTGAACCCTTTCTGGCCGAGCCTGATGTCTGCCTGCGCATTGTTCGCACGGCCGATGATCTCGGCACCCCGGCAGCAGTTATTCTGCCCGGCAGCAAAAATGTGGCCGCCGATCTCGCCTGGCTGAAACATTCAGGACTTGCCGCAAAGATATCCGCCCTGGGGCGAAACAACACCCCCATCATCGGCATCTGCGGCGGCTTTCAGATGCTGGGCCGCCTGGTTCAAGACCCCCTTGGCCTGGAATCTGCGCGAAAATGCATCAACGGCCTCGGCTTCCTTGACCTGGAGACCGTGCTGGCCCCGGACAAGACCTTGACCCGCCAGCAGGGAACGCATCGGCTCTCCGGCCTCGCCGTCCGGGGTTATGAGATCCACCACGGCCAAACCGTGTCATCCCACCCCCCCCTTCTCCATTTTTCCGACGGCAGAACCTGCGGCGTGTCATCCGATGACGGCCTTATCTGGGGCGCATACCTGCACGGCATCTTTGACGACGACCACTTCCGCCGCTGGTTTCTTGACGGGCTGCGCCAGCGACAGGGACTTGACCCCATGGGCAGGGTCTGCGCCCCTTATGATCTGGAGCCGGCTTTTGACCGGTTGGCCGATACGGTGCGGGCACAGCTTGACCTGGAACAGGTCTATCGCCTGCTTGGCCTATGATCCAGCCGGCCCTGCAGATCATCCTCGCCGCCTTGCTCGACCAGCTCTGGGGCGACCCCCGCTGGCTGCCGCACCCGGTCCGGCTCATCGGCTCGGCGGGCATCACCCTGGAGAATCTTTTCAGGAAAACCGGGCTGCCCCTGAAGGCGGCGGGAATCCTGACCCTTTTTCTCCTGCTCGCCATCTCCGGCGGGGCGGTGCTGCTCCTGCTGTACAGCGCCCAATGCCTCCATCCCCTGGCCGGGACAGCCGTGTCCATCCTCATTTTATACACCACCATCGCCGCCCGGGATCTGGCCAGGCACAGCATGGCGGTTTATGAGGCCCTGCAGGTCCGCGACCTTGCCGAAGCCCGGCGCAGGGTGGGGATGATTGTCGGTCGCGACACAGATCAACTGAGTGAAGAGGAGGTTGCCCGGGCGGCGGTGGAGAGTGTGGCGGAAAGCATGGTGGACGGGGTGTGCGCCCCCATCTTTTACGCCTTTGTCGGGGGACCGGCGGCAGCGATGCTTTACAAGGCGATCAACACGGCAGATTCCATGTTCGGCTACAAAAATGACAGGTACCGGGAGTTCGGCTGGGCCGCGGCCAGGCTTGATGACCTGGCAAATTTCATCCCGGCCAGACTCACCGGCCTGCTTGTGCCGCTGGCGGCCCTGCTGCTCGGACTGGACGCCGGATCATCCTGGCGGATATTCCGGCGGGACAGGAAGAAGCACAGCAGCCCCAACTCCGGCCATGGGGAGGCGGCCGTGGCCGGGGCGCTGGGCATCCGGCTCGGCGGCAGCAGCATTTACTTCGGCCGGGTGGTGGTCAAACCCACCATGGGTGACGGGCAGCAGCAGATCTGGCAGCCGGCCATATCCCGGCAGCCAACAGACTGATGCTCGCTGACCATGTGGCTCACCCTGCTGCTGCTCTCTTTGTTTTCTTTTCTCTTTTACTGAGATTTTTGCCCGAGGTGGAAGAACACCCTGCTCAGGAGGCGATTTTTCTCATATCGTTAAAATATGCCCTATCCATGGTCAGAACATGATTTTTCAGCCAGACAATGAGAAACTTCAGGACATCCTGGGAGATTCCAGGCCCCTTCTCCACAAAATCTTTCTGCAGCTGTAATGTTTTCTGCACGAAATCATAATGTTGCCCGCGGTGCTTTGCAATAATCAGGATGTCCTTGGAGATAATTCTCTTCACAGCTGAAATGATAGCCCATATAATTTATCATCTCCTCAAGCACGCTTTGCAACTCATCCCTGGTATTTCCCGCGCCGAAATTCAAGACAAATTTGTTCAGCAGCGTAAAAAGCTGCTGGTGCTGTCTGTCAATTTCGCTAACTCCGACGCTATAACTTTCTTCCCACTTGATCAGATCCATTTTTTTCTCCGGGTTTATCCCGCCCTATTTCTTGCCCAAGGCCTCTAATGCGGCAAGATAAGGCCCAAACAATTCGTCATAATCGCGGAACCCCTTTTTCAGCACCAGCGGAAAGGCCGAGATATCCGCTTCGTTGATTACCAGATTGGCGCTGTTGGACAAGGCCTCCAGATTATAGAGGGTATGAAATTCCGGCCCTATCAGCACGTAAAAGATATATCTTCTCTTCGGCATGGCCATGCCCTGCATAGAGGCGTGAACCTTGGAATCGGCCAGATTCCCTTCAAAGCCTGAATGCAGAACCAGAGCGGAAAAATTTGTGAACCGCATCCGCTCAATGGCATCCTCGGGGGTGCGCGGCACCACGGCCTTATAGCCCATGTCATCGAAATACTGAACGATATCGGCTTGGATCTGTTCATTTTTTACCAGAATCATCACCTGCGGCACATCTTCAAGCACCTCGCCGCTGCCGAGGTCCCCCCGCTCAAGCCAGCTGCGGTCAGGGGGGCCGGGAGGCGCAGGCAGCCCATGGCCCGCAGGGGCGGCGGGCTGCTTGGCCCCCGGCTGCCGCACACGCCTCACGGTCCTCACGTGGCACCTCGATGGGCTTATGGCAATGGGGGCAGTTAAACTTCAGAGATTTGCCCGGCGGCAGAGCAGACACAGCATGGTCAATCTTCTGCTGCTGGCCTTCGGTTAAGTTGAGTGTCTTGCCACAGTTGGGACATGCAGAAATCATCGGCTACCTCATACCCTGTTATTTTGTCTCATCACACCAAGACAGAAAGCTGTCATTGCTGCCGGAAAAATCAGGAAAATGCATCATACTTATCTTTCTTTTCCTCTTCCATGCTCAGGCCGGTAATACCGGTGGTGGTTTCACCCTTGGCGGACTTGATCATGTCAAGACCGCGGCCCATGGCACTTTTGCGTGAGCAATAACCCATGGCCGTTTCCTCGGTCACCAGCCCCTTCTCATAAAGCTGCAGGATATACTGATCAAAGGTGGTCATGCCCATGGCGGTGCCGTCGGTGATAATCTCATAAAATGTTTTTCCTTCCGACTCACCGTTCAAAATGACCTCTCTGACGCGCAGGTTCATTCCCATGATTTCAAAGGCGGCCACCCGGCCTCCGCCCACCCTGGGCAGCAGCCTCTGGCAGACAATCCAGCGGATGGTGTCCACCAGCCGGTTTCTGATCTGGGGCTGCTCATCATGCTCGAACATGCCGAGACAGCGGTTGATGGTGGAGCCGGCATCCACCGTATGCAGGGTGCTGAGCACCAGATGGCCGGTTTCCGAGGCGGTGAGCCCGATCTCCATGGTTTCCCGGTCGCGCATCTCGCCCACCAGAATTACCTTGGGCGCCTGGCGCAGGGCGGCCCGCAGACCATTGGCAAAGGTATCGAAATCATTGCCCTGCTCCCGCTGGTTGAAGGTGGACTGCAGATGGGGATGGACAAACTCGATCGGATCCTCCAGGGTGACCACATGCACGGCCCGTTCATGGTTGATCTTGTGCAGCAGCGCGGCCAGGGTGGTTGATTTACCTGAGCCCGTGGCGCCGGTTACCAGGATCAGACCGTTGAGCTCATCCGACATCCTGTTCATCGCCGGCGGCAGATTCAAGCTCTTGATGGTGGGAATCTCGGTGGGCAATTTTCTTAATACGGTTGAAAGATTGGTTTTCTGGGAAAAGACATTGACCCTGAACCTGGCCTTTTTCCCCAGCCAGTAGGAAAGGTCGCAGGAGCCGGTGGTGGCCAGGTTCTTGAGCAGCCTCTTATTACCGCCGATGACGTTAAGCGCGAACACCTCGGACTGAAAGGGGGTAATATGCGCCACCTCAGGCTTGACCTTTACCGGAGTAAGCACTCCCGAGGTTTCCACCTGCAGCGGCTTGTCCACCGTGACATTGAGATCGGAAACATTGTCATAGGTCTCAAGCATACAGGCAATCCAGTAATCTATTTCAGGCTGTTTCATGCTGTCCTCCGAATTTTAACGCAAAAAACGCTACATTTTCTCTTCTTTCAAGAGCAGAAAATACAGTGCCCCCGGCTGCTTCATCACCCCCGCCGCTCTGGCCGCATACTCATCCCCGCCGAGAAAAATATCCACCCGGCCGGGTCCTCTGATGGCGGCTCCGGTATCCTGATTGACCACAAAACGGTGCAGCGATTTCCAGCCGGTCAGGGCTCCATCGTCAGCAAAAACCGGCAGCTCGGTTTCCAGATAGCCCACCATGGGGCCCGGAAAGCAGACACTATCCACGGCAAGGGAACGCCCGGCCGTCAACGGCTGGCCCATATTGCCCGCCGGTCCCTCATCCGCTGCTTCCCCTTGAGCGGAGGAGAGCGAAAAAAAAATGTATCGGTCATTATGGTGCAGAATCTCCTGCAGCTCATCGGGATGATCATGGAGATAGGAGATGATTTTCGGCATGGTCACCTCTTCCAGGGTCATGACGCCGCGGTCCACCAGCAGCCGGCCGATACTCTGATACCTTCTGCCGTTACTGGCGGCAAAATGCACTTTCTGCACGGACCCGTCCGGCAGCCTGATTCTGCCGGAGCCCTGCACATGCAGGATAAAAACCTCCACCGGGTCAGCCAGATAGACAATTTCCCGGCCCTGCAGCAGATCCCCGTTTTCAATCTCCGCCCGGGTCCAATAAGGTACAATGCGCCCATTCTCCAGCCGGCCCGCCTCATTACCATCCTGATTTTCAGCCGGCAAAACCAGATCCTGCGGAACCTGATAAAGAGGGTAGACAAAGGGAAATTGTCTCGTCAGGCTGCCGGCAAAAAAGGGCTCATAGTAGCCGGTAACGAGCATTTGTCCTGCGCCATCAGAACCCTGCGCCCGGCAGACATCGAAATTGTCAAAAAGAAAAGTCTGGAAATCCGCCTCATTGGTGTACGTCTCCACCCCCCGCAAAAATGTGGCCATTGATTTCTGCAGCCACTGGGCGGAATAAATACGGCCACACAGGGCAAACTGCTGCTCTCCGTCGATCAGCGCCAGGGCGGCCGCGCTCCTCTCCACACTTTTCTGCAAATCCCGCAGGCCGGAATCATCCAGAAAAAGCGGCATACTTCCCGGAGCAACCTGCTTGAGTGCCGTATCACAGGCCGCTGCAGGGATTGTCGGACCGGCCAGCAGCAGCACGGCGGCTGCGATACCAATAAAATATCTCACCCGGCTGCCCGCCGGAACATGTCGCTTATGCCGCAAAAATCGCCTGAACATCTGCCTGGTTGCTTTCCCTAGCCGGTGGAACATATTTTTTTGAGATATTTTATGAGGTTGGACGGGAAAAACATGGTTGATTCGATTTTTCCCATTACTCATCAGTCAGTATAGCAAGAAGAAATCTTTCATTCCATTGCTTCCTGCATTTTGTTTTACCGATAAATTTTCTTCTTGACACAAAACAGATGCTCAAGCATAGAGGTTAAGGTTGAAACAGGTAAAATAAAAAAAGAACTATTTCTCTTTTTTTTAACTTGACCACAGGCAACCACACTGGTTATCAAAGGAAGGCATTTCTTAGGTATCTCTACCTTCGGTACGTTTACTGGCATTTTTTATCTATATAATCATAATACATAGTAATTTTTCAGGGAGGCAAAATGAGCGCTGAAGAAACTAAAATTGAAAACCTGATGACTGAAGAAAGGATTTTCCTTCCCCCGGCTGACCGGCAGGCCCAGGCTTACGTGAAAAGCATGGATGAATACCGGGCCCATTACAAAAGATCCATGGAAGATCCGGAAGGATTCTGGGCTGACCGGGCTGAAGAGCTTATCAGCTGGGATAAAAAATGGGATAAGGTGCTTGATGCCGACCTCCATAAACCGGAAATCAAATGGTTCGAGGGCGGGAAACTCAATATCTCTTACAACTGCCTTGACCGTCATCTGACCAACGGCCGCCGCAACAAAGCAGCCCTTATCTTTCAGGGTGAGCCCGAGGATGATGTCAGAGTTTATACCTACCAGATGCTGCACCGGGAGGTCTGCCGTTTTGCCAACGTATTAAAAAAATACGGCATTAAAAAAGGCGACCGCGTTTCCGTCTACCTGCCGATGATCCCCGAGCTGGCCATCTCTCTGCTGGCCTGTGCGCGGATCGGCGCCATCCATTCGGTTGTTTTCGCCGGATTTTCAGCCCACAGTCTGCGCAGCCGCGTGCAGGACTGCGAAGCAAAGATCCTCATCACCGCGGATGCCGTTTTACGCGCGGGAAAGACCATTCCCCTTAAACCCAATGCCGACGAAGCACTTGACGAATGCGAAAGCGTGAAAAACTGCATTGTGGTGAAAAGGGCCGGCAACGCAGTCACCATGAAGCAAGGCCGCGACATCTGGTGGCACGAAGAGATGAGCGCGCCGGCACTCACCGATAATTGCCCGCCGGAGAGCATGGATAGCGAGGACACCCTGTTCATCCTCTATACCAGCGGCAGCACCGGCAAACCCAAAGGCGTTGTCCACTCCACCGGGGGCTATCTTACCTATGCGGCCCATACCTGCCAGTGGGTTTTTGATCTGAAAGATGATGATGTTTACTGGTGTACCGCGGATATCGGCTGGATCACCGGCCACACCTACATCCTCTATGGACCATTGGCCCTGGGCGCCACCTCCCTGATGTTCGAGGGCGTTCCCTCCTATCCCGGACCGGACCGCTTCTGGAAGGTGGTGGAAAAATTCAAGGTCAATATCTTCTACACCGCCCCCACCGTCATCCGGGCCCTGATGCGCGAAGGCACCGAATGGACCAAGAAATATGATCTCTCTTCCCTGCGTCTGCTGGGCAGCGTTGGCGAGCCCATCAACCCGGAGGCCTGGATGTGGTACCATACCCATATCGGCGGGGGCAAGCTGCCGATTGTCGACACCTGGTGGCAGACCGAGACCGGAGGTATCATGATCTCCGCCCTGCCCTATGCCACCCCGTTGAAACCCGGTTCAGCCACCTTGCCCCTGCCGGGAATTGATGTGGACATCTTTGACGAAAACGGCAAACAGGCCGGCCTCAACGAAGGCGGCCATCTGGTGGTGAAAAAACCCTGGCCGGGCATGCTGCGCGGCGTTTTCGGCGACCAGGAGCGTTTCAAGAAAACCTATTTTGAACGCTACCCGGGAATTTACGACCCGGAAGACGGCGTTCGCCGGGATGCGGACGGTTACTTCTGGATCATGGGCAGGCTGGATGACGTTATCAATGTTTCCGGACACCGGCTTGGCACCGCGGAAATCGAATCCGCCCTGGTTGCCCACGAGGCGGTTGCCGAAGCCGCTGTTGTCGGCGCTCCCCATCCGATCAAGGGGCAGACCATCTACTCCTATGTCTCCCTGAAATCAGGATTCCAACCCTCGGATGAATTGCGTCAGGCCCTGCGCACCCATGTCCGCAAGGAGATAGGCCCGATTGCCACCCCGGAAATCATCCAGTTCTCCCAGGGGCTGCCGAAAACCAGAAGCGGCAAGATCATGCGCCGTATTCTGCGCAAAATTGCGGCAGGACAGGATGACTTTGGTGATACTTCCACCCTGGCCGATCCTACCGTGGTTGACGATCTGGTCACCGGCAGCAAGACAAAAAATAAATAATCCTCTATTCCCCTGCAGTCACAAAAAAAACGGGCGCCTCAAAAAGAGGCGCCCGTTTTTTTTGTGAAAATTTCCTGGCAGGAAACCACCACACATGATTATATGTTGACAGGATTGGGAATCTTAATCCGTTGTAAAAAACATAGTCATTTTTGAAAACCAAAACGGCACAAAGAGCCGTAAAGAAACGGTCGGAATTGTCCAGCTTATTTCGCAACGGCCCCTGAATATTCTCTTCCCCGGTTATTGATCATAGCAAACTTTTCGGCTCCCGGCGCCAGCAGAGACACCTCCAGCCACCATTCATTCCACCACTCTCATGATACAGGATGCAATATGTCTGAAGATAAAAGAAAACATGAACGATACTCGGCCCTGAACCTCTCTTACCTCTGCGAGGATAAAGATGGGGATCTTCTTTACGAGGGCATGGGCCGGACCCTGAATGTCTCGGAGGGAGGCATCCTTCTGGAGACGAATTTCTACATCAGCCCAGGCAACAACCTGAATCTGGAAATCGCCCTGGAAGACACCCTGGTCAATTTGCGGGGCCGGGTGATCTACTGCAATCAACAGGCAGGGAAGAAATTCCAGACCGGCCTGGAATTGCTTGAGCCGGATGCGAGCAGCCAGGCGATCCTGCACCAGTTCATCAAAATTTTTGCGGAACAGCAAGGTTGATTTGTCTGCCGGCAGAACTGATTTTTTAAGCAAAACTCATGAAGCCGGCAGGTGATTGATCAATGGCATCAACTGCCGGCAAAAGTCAGATGGTAAAACGCACCCGTTTACGGGACAGAAAACAATGCAAAACAGCCTTAGGGTGTTTTGCCTTGCTCGCTGTCGGCACCCTGCCCACTCTCTTCGCCAATCCGCTTGAATATCTGATGGGACTTGGTTACTGCCTTCTCTTTTCCATCGGCATCGCGATTCTTTTATGCTGAACAACGTTTGAACGTTCAAACGCTTAAACGTCTGATACCCCGCGAGTTCCGGTTTTACTTGCCGGCCAGTTTCTCGGCGAGTTCCACCACGGCCATGGCGTAGCGGTTCGAGTTGTTCCAGGCGGTGATGGCCTGAAAATTCGGATATCCGGCTATATAGCGCATACTGCCATCTGCAGCAAGCTCCAGCCCGACGATGGTCACCTCCTTGTTGTCCGGGGCAGGCGGCAGGGTTACCCCCTGGGCCTGGGCCACCTCCGCGACCGGGAGCAAACCCTTTCTCCCCGTTTTATAGGCAGTTTCAAGAGTCTCACTTTTCAAGCAGCGGCCAATCTCCTGGTAAATGGGGGCATGAAAAACCCAGCCAAACCGGTGCAGATAATTGGCGATGCTTGCCAGCACGTCCGAAGTGGAATTCCAGACATCCCTGCTGCCGTCCTGATCAAAATCAAGGGCATAGTCACGGAAGCTGGAAGGGATGAACTGGGTCTGACCGAATGCCCCGCCGTAAGAGCCGGTAACCGTCAGGGGATCAACATGGTTTTCCCTGCAGAGCAGCAGGAAATTGACCAGCTGCTCCCGATAAAAATTGCTCCGGCGGGGATAGGCGTCAAACATGGTGTTTAAGGTCTGAAAAAGATTGAAAGCCCCTTTGTGCTGGCCGTAACGGGTCTCCACACCCCAGATTGCCACCACGATTTCCCGCTCAACGCCGATTTCCTTTTCAATCTTGTCAAGCAGCTCCTTGTTGGCCGCAAGCTTTTCCCGTCCCTCCGCCACCACTTCCGGGGTGATGAAAAGCGGATAATACAGGTAATAGGGCTTGGCTTCCCACTGGGTGTCCATCAGCTCCAGCACCCTCTGTTTGATGGTCACGCCGGCAAAGAGGCGGTCAATCTCCTCCTGGCTGAAATGATACTGCTCCCGCAGTTCGGCAAACAGGCCCTGATAACGGGGTGAAGCGAGATCAATCGCCTGGCCGTCTTTGACAAGATCTGCGGCCTTGGGTTGGGCAGCCTCATCGGCCATGGCAGCCGAAGGAGAGGCAAATGCCAGAAAAATCAGGACCAGCAGTGAGCAGACATTTCTAACCATAGAGGGCTCCTCTTCCTTTTTTCAGCTGAGATTTCACCAGGTTTGCCGAAAGGCTTCGACAAAGGCATCAAGTTGCTCCCGCGGCAAGGCATTAATCCCGGCAGCCGCTTCACGGCCGCCGCCGGTGGGGAACTTCCGACAGAGAGCGGCGGCTCCCTGTTTATTGCTTAGAGGCGCCCTGACACTGACCAGCAGTGTGCCATCACCATTGTCAACGATAAGGGCATGGGCCTTATCCTCCATTTCCCTGGCCTTTTCGTTACTGAACACCCCGGCGACCCGGCGGGACCAAGGGGAGTCGGGAAAGGTGAAAATTCTGCCCGTATCATTTTCAGCCAGCGGCCGTGCTGAACGCGCCCTGGCCATATCCTCGGCATAGCCCTCCCGCAAAAGGCCCGGCACCCCGGACTCACGGTAAAAATCAAAGGGACTGGCAAAGGGGGTCACCGCCAGGAAAAGCTCCTGGGGAGTGACATGCAGGTCGGCAGGCTCCCGGCCATAGCCGTTGTAATTCATCAGCTCGCCCAGTTCCTGCAGGGTTTCAAGCTCTTTGCCGGAGAGTCCCAGGCCTGCTGCGGTCTTGCGGGCAGCCGCATGCAGATTATCGCCATAGGCGGCCACCACGGCCCACGGGCGGAATTTTCCGCCGATGAGCCGGTCGACCAGGATGCCGGTGCAGACCTCGGGGGCAGGGTCAATGGTTGCCCGCAGATTGTCTGCCACCGGGATCTCCCCGGCAAAGTGGTGGTCAACATAGAAAATGTTGTTCCCGCGCTGCAGGAGGGTAGCCAGGGAGTCCTTATTGCTCTCCATGGAGATATCAAGCACGGTAATCTCTGCGCCCGCCACCTCAGGATCGGCCGCCAGTTTTTCCAGCAGGCGGATATCGCGCTTTACTCCGGAAACAAGTATTGCCTGCCGGGGCTCGGCCAGGCGCAGCTGATGCAGGGCGCAGATGCCGTCAGCATCGCCGTTAAAGACATCGTAATTCATGCCCGGCCTCTCCCCTGTCTGTTACTGGTCAAAAATAAAATCGTTGCCGCCTCCGGAATCAAGATCAAAACTGCCAGCCGAGTCGCCGGAAAAACCAATGCCCAGAGACTGCCCCAGGCCGACCAGCGAGAACAGGATTGCGATCCGCTTGTCATCCGAACTCTTCTCCGCAAGAAATTTTATGGCCCAGCACTGCGGGTGATAGGTCAGGCCAAAGGAGGCACGGGTAATGGTATTACTATCCAGGGACTGCTTGAGATCAGTCTCCAGGTACCAGGTATCGGTGAGCCTGGTGATCACCTCGGCATTCAACTGATTGATCTCGGAGCCCTTGGTATAGCGATAGTCAAGGGAAGCACTGTCGCCTCTGGGGGATAAATATCGGGTAAAGAGATCATACCCGGTCACCCCGTCACCATAGACGCTGTATGCGGTCTGGTATCTGGTCTGCCAGCGGGGCAGCGGGTAGAGATTCAACTTCAGGGTGACATCGGAAAAGGGTTGTTTTTCATCAGCAGGACCGGTGAGATCCCGGCGGTCCTCATGAATATCATATGACTGGATGATCTTCAGATAACCCAGATAGCGGTCATATTCCTTGCCATCCTTGCTGCCGGCCACCCGGAAATAGTTATTCAGGCTGTAGGTCATGAGATTTTCCGGAGCAAGCAGATCGACCTCGTCAATATCCGGCAACTCATCCTCCTTGTCCAGCGTACCATAGCCGTATGCGATCTCCGGCCTGATGGCGTGATTAAGCTGGGAAACGGAGCCGAGGTGCATGTCAAAATCCCGGGCCACCGTGGTGGCAATATTGGCCCCGAAATCCCAGGCCGTTCGGTTCTGCTCCTGGTCATACTCCCAGTCAAAGGCATCCGCCCCATTGGCGTCGATCCGGTAAGCCGTCTCCCGCAGACCACTTGTTACCGTGCCCTCGATATACTGTCCTAAGGGGAGGGGCGAGGTCAACTGCGGATGGAGATCAAAGCGCTGCTCACCAACGCCTTCCTCACGCCAGTAGTGCACATATCCCGAGTCCCAGCTGAGACTGAGCGGCATGCTTTCCAGCTCAAATACCCCGCTGTAGAGAATGCGCGGCAGGGTATTCACCTGGCTGGGGTCATCTTTGACATCCGTCAGAGTCATTGATGCCGACCATCTGCCCGCCCAAAAACGACGAGGACCAGGTCTTGGCAAGCTGCATCTGGGAGGGACGATAGGGGATGGTTGCCTCGGTCAGGCCGCGGTTATAATCCCTGAGGAAATTCCTGTCGCTGTCGTCAAAGCCATTGACGCCCCGCTGGAATTCCTCGACAAAATCCCGGTCAGAGGCCAGATCCAGATCAATCTTGGCCAGCAGATCATTGCCGAAATCATGATCGAGCTTGCCGCGGATCCAGTAACGATTCTGATCCGTGCGCAGATAGTCGTCCGACTTAAAATCATCCTCCGCCGTATCCTCTGTTTTATCATGGATAAAGGTGGCGGCGATGGTCTCCTGGGAGTTGAAATCGGTAACATGGCGGAATTCGGCCCCGGCCACCACGCCACGCTTCGACAGATAGCCCGGATAAAGGGTCAAATCACTGCTCGGCGAAAGGTCGACGAAATAAGGGGTGATCAGCCCGGTGCCGCTGAGCTCCGACTGGGAAATCTCGGGAAAGAGAAAGCCGGTTTTGCGCTTGGTGTTTGCCGGAACAGCCATATAGGGCACATACAGAACAGGCACCCCCTTGACCCGCAGCACCGTATGTTTGAGTACCACCACCTTTTCCAGCTTGACCACGGCCTCGCCTGAATGGAACTGCCATGGCGGGGCTTTCCCTTCCTCCAGCTTGCAGGCGGTAAAATCCCCGTCCTTGAAACGATAGGTAATGGGACCGGTCTTTTCCACCTCACGGCCGGAGAAGTGCAGATTGTTTTCCGGCACAAAAAGGGTGGTGTCCGTCAGGGTGGCGGTTTCATCGCTGAGATCAATCACCGCCTCAACCGCCTCCACATCCTGTTCCGCGGTGCGCATGGAAAGATGGCCCTTGGCGTAAACCAGCCCATCATCCACATTGTATCGCATCCAGTCCGCCTTGATGGTGAGCGGCTTGGTGCTGTCATCCCCTGTGCGGCGCAGCACCACGTTGCCTTCCGCCACGATATTTTCCGGCTTGGTGTAGCGGCTGATCTTATCCGCCGTGATATCCCACGGCTCGGAGGTGATATTGCCTGCGGCGCACTGGCTTGCCCACAGACAGGCAAACGACGAGATAAAGGCGGCCACTCTTTTCTTGCTTAGCAACTTTCTCATAAATATGACCGGGGCGAAAACCCCTCACCCCATCACTTAAGGATTGCGCCGGAACTGCCGGAACCGACCATTCTGGCATAGCGAGCGACATAGCCGGAGGTGATTTTCGGCGCCGGCGGTTGCCAGGATTTCTTGCGTTCGGCCATTTCGGCCTCGTCAATTTCACAGTGCAGCCGTTTATTGGTGATATCCACGACAATGGTATCACCCTCCCGGAGCAGAGCGATGGGACCTCCCTCCGCCGCCTCAGGCGAGACATGGCCGACGCAGGCGCCCTGGGTGCCGCCGCTGAAGCGGCCGTCGGTGATCAGGGCAACGCTTTTGCCGAGTCCCATGCCGATGATCGCCGAGGTGGGCGACAGCATCTCCGGCATACCGGGACCCCCCTTGGGTCCGCAGTAACGGATGACAACCACATCTCCCGGCTTGATGCTGCCGGCGAGAATGGCTGACTGGGCCTCCTCTTCCGAATCAAATACCCGGGCCGGGCCGGTATGACACATCATCTCGGCGGCCACGGCCGACTGTTTGACCACCGCGCCCTCAGGGGCGAGATTGCCGTAGAGCACGGCGATGCCGCCCTGCCTGTGGTAGGGATTATCCACCGGGCGGATAATCTCATTGTCCCGCACCTTGGCCCTTTGCAGATTCTCGCCCAGGGTGTGGCCGGTCACCGTCATCACCTGCTGGTGCAGCCCGAACTCCGTGTTCAGCAGCTCACGCATGACCGCCTGCACCCCGCCTGCTTCATTAAGCTGCTGCAGGCTATGGGATCCGCCGGGGATCAGACTGCAGATATGGGGCACCCGGCTGCTCACCTCATTAAAGGTTGCCAGGGGCAGTTCAACACCCGCCTCCCAGGCGATGGCCGGCACATGCAGCACCGTATTGGTGGAACACCCCAGCGCCATGTCAACGGCCATGGCATTTTCAAAGGCCTCCTTGGTGGCAATATCCCGGGGTCTGATCTCTTCATGGAAGAGATTCATCACCGCCATACCGGCCTGCTTGGCCAGCCGGATACGGGCCGCGGAAACCGCGGGAATGGTGCCGTTGCCGGGCAGTCCCAGCCCCAGCGCCTCGGTCAGGCAGTTCATGGAGTTTGCCGTGAACATGCCGGCGCAGGAGCCGCAGCCCGGACAGGCGGCATCTTCCAGGTCATTCAGCTCCTCGCTGGTCATGGTTTTTGCCTTGACCCGGCCCACGCCCTCAAAGACGCTGATCAGATGCACGTCCCTGCCCTGGAAACGGCCGGTCAGCATGGGGCCGCCGCTGACCATCAGGGCCGGGATATTGAGCCGCATCATGGCCATGAGCATGCCGGGCACCACCTTGTCGCAGTTGGGCACCAGCACCATGGCGTCAAAGGGATGGGCCTGACCCATAATTTCTACCGAATCGGCAATGATTTCCCTGCTGGCCAGGGAATATTTCATGCCCGTATGACTCATGGCAATGCCGTCACATACGCCGATGGTGGCAAACGCAATGGGCGTTCCGCCAGCCATGCGCACTCCGGCCTTGACCGCCTCCACTATTTTATCAAGATGGATATGGCCGGGGATGATCTCATTATGGGCGTGGGCAATACCGATCAGAGGTCTCTGTATTTCCTCGTTGGTATAGCCCATTGCCTTGAACAGTGACCTGTGAGGCGCCCTTTCCAATCCTTTTTTTACCGCATCGCTTCGCATGAGTGTATCCTTCTTTAAATAAGATCCGATTCAATTTCATTTGAACTTTTGAAACTAACGTTTCGCAATAAAGCGTGTCAAGGCAAAACTTTCTCTTGCCATCTGTTAGCGATTGTTTTTAAGTATATAATTTAAAAATCAGATTAAGTTAACATGAATACAGTTCTCTCTGAATGAAATATCTGTTTGGACCCGTCAACTCTCGACGACTCGGTTTGTCACTGGGCATCGATCTTCTCCCCGCCAAAATCTGCAACTTCAACTGCATTTATTGCGAGGTGGGACCGACCACCATTTTTACCTGCGAGAGAAAGGAATACACACCAACCGGAGAAATCATTGAGGAAATAGACTTTTTTCTGGCAACATCCGGTCAGGCGATGCCGATCGACGTCTTTACCATCACGGCAAGCGGCGAGCCCACTCTGCACAGCGGACTCGGAGAGATCATCAATCACCTGAAAGCGAAAACCGGCCTGCCGGTGGCCGTGCTCACCAACGGCTCTCTGCTTTATCGGGAAGATGTGCGGCAGGAGCTTCAGCATGCCGACATAGTCATTCCCTCTCTCGATTCTGCCAGAGAGGAAAGTTTTCGAAAAATAAACAGGCCGGCACAATGTGCAAAATTACAGGAGATCATCGATGGACTATGTCTCTTTGCCCGAAATTTCAGAGGGGAACTGTGGCTTGAAATCCTTCTGAGCAAAGGCATCAATGACTCTGCGGAAGATCTTGCCGCCTTAAGGCAGGCCCTTATTGATATTAAACCGACAAAAATTCAGCTGAACACGGTAGTTCGTCCTCCCCTGGAGGAGTTTGCCAAGCCCCTGACGGAAACCGAACTGGCGGAAATCAGCCGGCAGCTTCCCGGAACTGTTGAGATTATAGCAGATTTCCGCAATAGGAAGAGAGAGAATACCCGATCAGCCAAAAAAACAGAATTATTGGAAATGCTGCGAAGACGCCCATGCACCGAGACAGATATCTGCGAGGCCTTGAATCTTGACGGCAACTTAACCGCCCGGCTCTTAAAAGAGCTGACAGCAAGCGGTGAGATTGCTCATTCGGCGCATATGGGGAAAATCTATTACCAGACATCGCAAACAGCCTGAACAGCACAGATTCTCAGAACCTCGCAGAGACTTGGCGGTTCAGGCAGGTTTGCCACCTGAAGGAAAAACATGAGCGACGAAAAAACACCCGAGAACAGTAAAGAAGAAAAGGCCGAGACCCCGGCCCCGCCCAGCACGAAAAAACCCAGATCCCGGCCAAGAAAATCACCGGCGAAAAAAGCACCCGCGGCAGCAAAGAAAGCAATCCCACCTGAGGATGAGGAAGAAAAATCCAGCGGCGGCGCCCTGAAGCTGCTCATCAACTCGGAGGAACCGGAAGAAGCCCGCATTGCCCTGCTTGAAAACGGTAAACTGACGTCTTTTCATGTGGAAACCGTTTCCAGCGCCCAGACCAAGGGCAATATCTACAAGGGCATTATTACCGCCATTGAGCCCAATCTGCAGGCGGTTTTTGTCGATATGGGCATTGAACGCAACGGCTTTCTGCCCTTTGGCGACATCCATCCGGAATATTACTGCAAGGAGGTGCCGTCCTCTACCCACTGGAAGGACCTGAAGATTCAGGAGGTGATCAGAAAGGGACAGGAGGTGCTGGTTGAGGTGGTCAAGGAGGCCACAGGCAATAAGGGAGCAAGTATCACTACCTACCTTTCCATGCCTGGCAGGTATGTGGTTCTTATGCCGGGCAGCGACAGCCATGGCATTTCCCGCAAGATTGAAGACGAGAGCCTGCGCAGCAAACTCAGGGAAATCGTCAACTCGGCCAATCTGCCCGAAGAGATCGGCTACATTGTGCGCACCGCCAGCAAGGATGTCACCAAAACCGCTTTATTCCAGGACATCCGCTATCAGCTCAACCTGTGGAAAGAGATCAAAAAACGCGGCCAGACCATGTCCGCTCCGTCCTTGGTTTATAAAGAGCAGGATGTGACCGCCCGCTTCCTGCGTGATCATTTTATCCATGAAATCCAGGAAATACTGGTGGACAATCAGATCACCTATGAACAGGTGGAAAACTTTCTCAAGCTGCTGCCGGCCAGGCAACGGATGACAAAGGTCAAACTGCACAAAGGCGCCCGTCCCATCTTCAACCTTTATCAGATTGAAGAGCAGATTGAGCAGATCTACCAGCCTTCCGTCACCCTTCCCTCCGGCGGCTCCATTGTCATTAATCCCACGGAGGCCCTGGTGGCGATTGATGTCAATTCCGGTCGCACCTCAAAGGATAAAAATTTTGAAGAGACCATTTTTCTGGCCAACATGGAAGCAGCCGAGGAAATGGCCCGGCAACTCCGGCTCAGGGACCTTGGCGGTCTGATCGTTGTCGACTTCATCGATATGCGTGACAAGAAACACATCCGGGAGGTTGAAAAGCAGGTCAAGGCCTGCATGAAACATGACAAGGCCAAGGTGGATATCAGCCGCATCTCAAAATTCGGTCTGATACAGATTTCCCGGCAGAGACTGGGGCCGCCGGTTCAGAAAGGAAGCTACACCATCTGCGAACACTGCCAGGGTCTCGGCATGGTCCGCTCGGTGGAAACCATGGCCCTGGCCCAGCTGCGCCGCATCCATACCGGCGCCATCAAAAAGACGACAGAGAAGATCACCTGCCGTTTTCCTCTGGCCATCGCCCAATACATGCTGAATCAGAAACGGGCTGACCTTGTCGAACTTGAAGAAAAATACAACGTGGCCATCACTATCATCGCTGACCCGGACATGAATCCCACTCAATCACAAATCGACTTTCACAAAGGAGCTGAAGAATAAAAGCGCCTGCGCAGTAAGCAGTGCGACAATTTGCCCAATTGAATATCCGCCGTTTTCCGTTTACAGATGTAAACAGTTTTTTGACTTTAAAATTTGGCATACATAACAAGATAAAGCCAAACCCCGCGTAAGCCGGGGACGGAAAACCGCGGATCTTCCCATCAAGATTGCCGGGTTGCCTTGTTATCGCGAGCGGCCGGCCCGGCTTTTTTTACGGCCACTTCCTGACAAAAGAGAGGATCGTCAAGATAATGCAATTGGGGCTCCCGGAAAGCGGCGGTGTTATGAAAAAAGCGTTGCAGTTTTCTCCCCGTCCTGGGCCCGCCCGGCACTTTTCTCCCTTTGCCATTCCTCTCCCATTCCTGCATGGACCAGCCAAGTCCAGGCAGCCGAATGCCACGATCAATCAGACCAGAAAAGCAGCAGACAAATGACCAGAATGATGACCTGCCACCGGAGGCGTATATGACAAACATTTCTCTTACTGAGCGGAGGTTTCTTCTCTATTCAATTCTCACCCTTGCCGTGGGCCTGTCTGCCGACCCTGCCACGGCAAAAGTGAGCGGGGTCTGCGGCAACTGTCACACCATGCATAATTCCCAGAACGGCGCGGCGGTCCTGCACAGCGGCGCAGGCGCAGGCTGGGCGGACGACGGCACTTTCAGTTCAGGAGATGCCTCGGATACGCCGGTTGGCTATCTGCTCATCGCCGATTGTGTCGGCTGCCACTCTTCCACGTCGGCAGACAAAACGATTATACAGCTGGGCGACAACCGGATCCCCATTGTCTTTAATACCGGGGCATACCCCAGCAAGGCCCTGGCCGGCGGCAATTTCTACAACGTTTCCCGAGGGGTGGACTTTGACGGTTACGGCCATAATGTCTATGGCATCTCGGAACACGACAGCATACTGACAACCGCGCCCGGCAATAACCGGTGCGGCAATGCCAACTCCTGCCACAATACCCTTGCCGTGGCACCCACCGCCCAGAATGATTACCGGGGCAGCTGCCAGGGTTGCCATTATAATGTCTATCACCACCAGGACAATGACCGCTACCGCTTTCTCAATTCCCATGATGAACAGTTTGGCGCCTACGTGCAAGGCGTTGAGCATGCCTCCTGGGAATACCCTGATGATACGACTTTAACCGATCACAATTTCTACAAGGGAGTTGACAGGAGTGATATGGGAGCAGGCGAAAGCCTGGAACTGAAGCAGACCCACAGCATCTCCAGCTACTGCGCGGGCTGTCACAATTTATTTCACAGTACTGCCGGAACAGGCACCGACACCTGGCTGCGCCATCCGACGGATATTGCTCTGCCGGAAGATGGGGAATACGCCCAGTACAACCCGGTGACCGCTTATGAGATCCAGTCGCCGGTGGCCTGGATCAATCCGGCCACCCCGCAACGGGACGAGGCCATTGTCATGTGCCTGTCCTGCCACCGGGTGCATGGCTCAGAGTACCCGGACATCCTGCGCTGGGATTACAGTGAAATGATCGCCGGTGAAAATAATGAGGACGGCTGCTTCGTCTGCCATACGACCAAAGACTGAAAAAACCTGGGAATAGCGCCTTCGCGCTATTCCCAGCTTCCCACATCCGCATTTTCCTTTTCCCCACCCTCTCGGTTGTCAGCTCCGAGCGAATAGATATCCACTTCCCCATGCTCACCCGGATTCTGATAGTGGTATTCGTTATCCCACGGGTCCATCGGCACCCCTTTCTTTAAATAGGGCCCATCCCATTTATCTTCACCCGGGTTGACCACCAGGGCCTCCAGGCCTTCCTGCTGGGAAGGATAATGACCGATATCGAGCCGATAGGCATCCAATGACGCCATCAGCATGCCAATCTGAGTTGCTGCTGTTTTCTGCTTTGCCGTGCCCAGCTTTTTAAACATTGCCGGGCCGACCAGAGATGCCAGAAGGCCAAGGATGACCATAACAATCATCAACTCCATAAGGGAAAAACCGCGCTGGTTGCGCCGCCTTCTCGCAGAGATCCCTTTTCTCTCTGTTGGTCAATTCCGCTGTTGTCATGACAAGCCTCCGCCTGAAACTTTTTTTATATCTGATGAATTTTATCTTTCATAACTGATTCACTGTTTTTTTTCCAGCGCTGATTCTTTTGCTGAAAAACTTCTCTGCTTCTGAAAACGGATCACCGCCTTGTTATGCTCCTCCAGACTGGTGGAAAAATAGTGGCTGCCATCGTTTTTTGCGACAAAATAGAGATATGCCACATCTGCCGGATGAAGAACGGCAGCCAGTGACTCCTTGCCGGGATTAGCGATCGGCCCGGCCGGCAGACCTGTTAAGGTGTAAGTATTGTAAGGAGAAGGGGTGATCAGATCTTTGCGGGTGATGTTGCCATTGAAATCAGCAATCCCATAGATAACAGTGGGATCAGCCTGCAATTTCATATTGTTTTTGAGCCGGTTGAGAAAAACAGCGGCAATCAGCGGCCGTTCTTCCGGCAGGGCGGTTTCTTTTTCAACAATAGAGGCCAGAATGACAACTTCATGGGGAGAAAGCTTTGGCGGGACCGGCTGGCTGGGAATATGATCCCGCTTGGAAATTTCGGCAAAAACAGCGTTAAACCGGCGCACCATCATTGGGATAATCTCACCCAGCATCTGGCCCCGGGTAACAAGATAGGTATCAGGAAACAGATATCCTTCCAGAGAGGGCGCATCGAGCCCCAGGGACCGGATAAACTTCTCATCCCGCACCTGCCGCAGAAAGTCATGGCGATCATAGCCGAAACCGGTTGCCAGCAGCTCCCCGATCTGAAGGATATTGAACCCTTCCGGGATGATCAACGGACGATAATACACCTCTCCCTTGGCCAGTTTTTCAATAATTTCCTGGTTGGAGAGACCGGCAGGGAAACAATATTCCCCTGCCTGCAGTTTACCGATAACTCCCATTCTGCGGGCCAGCAGACCAAACCGGATATCTTCGGCAATAACATGGTTATCAACCAATGTTTTTTTGATCGAGGAAAAACCGCTGTCAGGAGGGATATAGACAACGATGGACTCCTGATCGCTGCCGGCTCGCGGCATGGAAGATGCGTAGGATGACACCCACAGACGAAAGCCCAAAAGAGATGGCGAGCACAACAAACAGGGCAAGGACAAGCCATTTCTGCCAATGACGTCCTCGCCTTATCCACGTAGCCAACCCATCCCTAAGAAGCTGCTTGACCTTGTCTCCTGCTTTCACCTAAATCCTGCATCATAAGAAGGGATGACTTTAAAAAATCTTGGCCAGGAGCTGATCAACATTTTTCACCGGAACAAAATTGATCTGATCCCGCAGAACCTTTGGAATTTCAACCAGATCCGTTTTGTTCTGATCGGGAATAATCACCGTGGTGATTTTCGCCCGCAGGGCCGCCAGGGCCTTTTCCTTTAAACCGCCGATGGGCAAAACCCGGCCGCGCAAGGTGATCTCGCCGGTCATGGCAACATCCTGACGCACCTTCTTGCCGATTAAAGCCGAATAAAGCGCAGCAACTATCGTCACGCCGGCAGACGGCCCATCTTTTGGAATGGCTCCGGCAGGCACATGCACATGCACATCAATCTTTTCGAAATAGTTCTCATCCTTGCCAAGCTTTTCCAGACGGGAGCGGCAGACGGTCATTGCCGCCTGGGCCGATTCCTTCATCACATCGCCAAGCTGCCCGGTAAGGGTCAGGCCTCCCTTGCCTTTGAGCAGAGAAACCTCAACATAAAGTATCTCACCGCCAACCTCGGTCCAGGCTAAACCGGTGGCCAGACCAGGCTGATCAATAACGTCAATTTCCGCTTCCGGCTGGAACCTGGGCGGCCCGAGATATTTGTTCAAGGTGCGCTTGTTAACCGCGAAAGGCCCCTTCCCTCCTTCAGCTACCCGCCGCGCCACCTTGCGGCAGACCTTGCCGATCTCCCGTTCCAGGTTCCGCAGTCCCGCCTCTTTGGTATAGTTGGTGACCATGAGGCTCAAGGTTTCATCATCCACAGCTGAAATGCTTCTCCTGAAGACCGTTCTGCTGCAGCTGACGCGGCACCAGATAGCGGTTGGCAATAACCATTTTTTCCTCCAGGGTATAGCCTGAAAGACGGATCACCTCCATGCGGTCGAGCAACGGGCCGGGAATGGTGTCCGTAACATTGGCGGTGGTAATAAACATCACCTTGGACAAATCATAAGGCTGATTGAGATAGTGATCGGTAAACTCAAAATTCTGTTCCGGATCAAGCACCTCCAGCAGCGCAGAGGATGGGTCCCCCCGATAATCCGAGCCGACCTTGTCGATCTCATCCATCATGAAAACCGGATTATTGGAACCGACAATCTTCAGCCCCTGAATGATACGGCCCGGCATGGCGCCGATATAGGTGCGCCGATGGCCGCGGATCTCGGCCTCGTCCCGCATGCCGCCAAGGGAAAGGCGGTAGAATTTCCGGCCCATGGCCCGGGCAATTGACTTGCCCAGCGAGGTCTTGCCCACGCCCGGAGGGCCGACAAAGCAGAGAATAGGCCCCTTGGTGGAGCGATTGAGCTTGCGCACCGCCAGATATTCGAGAATACGCTCCTTGACCTTTTCCAGACCGTGATGATCCTCATCAAGCACCTGCCGGGCGATCTTCAGATCAAGAAAATCCTTGGTGCTTTTGCGCCAGGGCACGTCAAGCATCCAGTCAAGGTAGGTACGGACGATGGTTGCCTCCGAGGCATCGGGGTGCATCATCTCCAGCCGCTTCAGCTGCTTCAGGCTTTCCTTCTTGACATTGGAAGGCATTCTGGCCTTTTCGATCTTGAGCCGCAGCTCCTCGATCTCTTCAGACTTGTCATCGATATCGCCGAGTTCCTTTTTCAGGGCCTGAAGCTGCTCCCGCAGGAAATATTCGCGCTGGGTCTTGCCCATTTCCTCCTTGGCCTCGGACTGGATCTTGGCCTGCATGGTGGAGACTTCCAGCTCCTTGTTGAGGAATTCAGCCACCTTTTTCAGGCGATCGATGGGATCAATGGTTTCCAGGACCTGCTGTGATTCCGCTGTCTTCAACCGCAGATTGGATACCACCAGGTCCGCCAGTCTCCCCGGCTCCTCAATTTCGTTGAGAATAACCATCAACTCGGAGGAAACCACTCCCTTCAGCGACAGGATCTTTTCAGTCTGTTCCCGCACGGTACGCATCAGCGCTTCGGTTTCAACGGACACATCCGTGGGTTTTTCCTCAGGGAAAAGCTCCACCTTGGCGGTAAAATGGGGCGACTCCTGCATGACCTTTTTCACCTGGGCCTTATGCAGGGCCTGCACCAGCACCTTCAGCCTGCCGTCGGGCAGCTTCAAGGTCCGCATGATCATGCAGACCATTCCCACCTTGTAAATATCATCCTGGCCCGGCTCATCAATGGTCGAGTCCTTCTGGGTGACCAAAAGCAGCAGCTTATCACCGGCCAGGGCCTCCTGGATGGCATTGACCGATGCCGGTCTTCCGACAAAAAGCGGGATAATCATATAATTAAAGATGACCACATCCCTCACCGCCATCATCGGCAATACCTCCGGGATTTCCGGCTCTTCCATCTCTGTTATTTCATCTTTGTCGTGATAGATCGGATCATCATTTTGCACAGCATACCTCCCTTCAGCCTATATCAGTATAGAAAGGCCAGTTAATCAAGCTGACATAACGTCATCACTGTACCAGTTTTGTCAAGAATTTTACACTAAACATTGCACTCGGTTAAGTCAAGTAAAGCCAATGAGTGCCGCCCCCTTTTTCCAGAAAATCTGTTGAACTTAATTACAATTTGCTCCATTATATGCCATGGTAAAAAACCCCTTAAATACCAATGGAGATGACAATAATCACATGCTGAAACCAGACTCTTTTTTCGATCTCTCCCTTTTTGAACATGGTGAAATTTTTTCCGCAGCCGAATACGTGTGGGACGGACTCAAAAACCTGAAATCCTATATGGACAGTCGGAACTACCCCACCCTGCCGGATGATGCAAAAAAAAGCGAACCTTTACTTAAAACGCTTGTCCTTTATGATAACACTTTCCTGGATGGTCATGGGCTGACAATTGAGTACGGAGACGCCACCAAAGGAAGGCTGAAGGTGTTCAAGGGCAAAGCCCTTCTGGAAGGAGCCAGTGTGATCATGGCGGGCGCCGTGCTGGTCGGGGATAAGATACAATTCGGCAAAGGGGTCAAAGTGGAGCCCGGAGCGTTTATCGCCTCGCCGACCATCATCGGGGACATGACGGAAATCAGGCAGGGTGCCTATCTGCGCGGCTACTGCCTGATCGGCAGAAGATGTGTCGTCGGCCATGTCACCGAAGTAAAACATTCCATTTTCATGGATGATGCCAAGGCCGGCCACTTTGCCTACCTTGGCGACAGCATCTTGGGCAACGAAGTCAATCTCGGGGCCGGGACCAAACTGGCCAACCTTCGTTTCACCCCTGGCAATGTCAAGATCCGCACCGCCGACGGTCCTGTTGATTCAGGGTTACGCAAGTTCGGGGCAATCCTGGCGGACTTCGTCCAAACCGGCTGCAATTCGGTGACGAACCCGGGGACTCTTCTCGGCAAAAAGTCCCTGCTGATGCCAAACACCACCGCGCCATCCGGGCTGCATGAAAAAAACAGTCTCATCAGGTGATTGCATGGTTTTTATGTACCTTTCGTACGGATTATCAATTACCGTTTCCCGTCACTCTCGTTAAGGGGTCTTCATGTTTAAAATCAAAATCCTGTGCATCGGAACTTTCTTCCTGCTGTTTTGCCACAGCCTGCTCATGGCCGAAAATCTCCCTAAACCCGATGAGGTTCTGGCCCAGGTAGGCGACAGCAGGCTGACAACCGCCAGGCTTGACATGATGATCGACCTGATGCCCCCCCAGATTCAGGTAATGCTGCGCTCTAACGACCAGATGAGAAAAGAGCTGATCAATCGCTGGGTCGACATCAGCCTCATCGTCCAGGAAGCACTGGCTGCCAAAGTTGACCAGGAGCCACTGGTTAAACTCAAAATAGAGGAGATGAAAAACCGGGTGCTGGTGGAGACGCTCATCAGCCAGCGCATTGATACCCAGACGCCTGTCCCTGAAGAAGAGGTCGCAGCATATTACGAGAAACACAGCAGTGAATTTGAACAGGGTGAGCAGGTGCAGGCCCAGCATATCCTTATCCGCCTGGCCCCGGATGCCGGTGCGGCAGACAAGGAAAAAGCCAGAAAAACCATTGACATGATCCAGGATAAACTCAAAAACGGCGAGTCCTTTGCAACCCTGGCCGAACAATTTTCAGAAGATCCGGGATCGAAAAGCAAGGGTGGCAGTCTGGGCTATTTCGGCAGGGGGCAGATGGTCAAGGAGTTTGAAGATGCGGCTTTTGCTACAGGGCCTGGACAAATCAGCCCGCCGGTGCAGACAAATTTCGGCTGGCACCTGATCCACGTTCTCGACAAAAAGGCGCCGCAGAAACTGCCCCTGGAGCAGGTCAGTAAAGAAATCGCCACCAGACTCAAAGCCGACCGCAACGAAAATGCCTTAAAAAAACTGATTGAAGAGCTGAAGAGTAAATACCCAGTGACCGTCAAGTAACACCGGCCAGGGCTGGCCGGGCCGCCGCCGCTGCCCAAAAATTCCTGCTATACCTGTCCCAGATTGAGATAATGATACATGCCGAAAAAAAACTCGGCGATCAGACCAAAGGTCAGATAGATCCTTGCTATGCGGTTTTTCGGCAATTTTTGTCCCACCACCTTTTGCACCACCGAGACCACCAGAATTGTCCCTGCGATAATATAGGGAACAGATTCAAGCAGATGGCTCATCGTGGCCGAAAGAGTTTCCAGCGGCCGGTTCGGGAAATATCTGACGCTGAAAAGCAGATAAAAAGCAATAAGCAGAAACAGAGAAATTTTTTCTTTTGTGCTCATGAGACTCATGCCGTTTTAAGATTTGGGGGTTGCTGCGAGCCATGACATGGCGCATCATTTCGTTGCGAACCCCTGATGCCCTTCCCGCCACTTCGGATGTTACGGTTATTTTTCTACAACGGTCTTACCCCTCTTGCCAAAAAACAAAGAGCAGCGTAAAGTGCAATTTGTTTCAATCGGCTATTGTCACAATTTTTTTTGCAACAGTGACTTTGCATAAACCATCACCTTCCCGAATTTACATATTAAATCATGCCGCCATTAACTGCACTTTATTTCCCCAGAACATCCATAAGCGCCCTGCAGGTAAGCCAGGAGCTTGTTTTTTTTGATAAAATTTTCCACTACCAGGCTGCCGAGGCTGAGGAAGCAAGCACAGAGAAGACAGATCCCGGACTCTGTGAAGGATATCCGCCGGTCCCCTTTCATGGCGATCTGGACCGGTTCCGGCAACTTATCAGAGAGCTCAAAGGAAATGAAGCGGAATTTTACAGCGGCCACCTTTCCACCATTACCGCGGCTAATGAAAAAAACCGGGACGAACAATCGGTCAAAAGCCTGATTCAGTCAATTGGAGGGAAATCCGCAGCTGCAGGCAAGGAGCAATCTGAGGTCAGGGCAGACCTGTGGCAGGCCCGCCTGCTGCTCAAACTTGCCGAAATCCTCTATCAGGAGGAGCAGGACCTGCAAAAGGAACTTGCGGCCATTTCCATAAAAGAGCAGGAGCTTTTTGAGGCCCTGAAAGGTGAACCGGAAATCCCCTTCTCCCTTTCCCCCTTCCAGCAGATGGAAAACCGACCGCCGGTCAGACCGGAAATTCTTGTCAAGGCGTGGGCGAAACTCTTTCTGGCCGACAATCTGCAGGCCAATTACCCAATTCTGGTCAGCGATCAGAGTGATGCGGCGGAACTGGTCTTTGACGCAAACGAGGCATTAACCCGGAAAAGGCCGGTGCGCCTCTTTCGTATCCCGTTGCCCGCAGCCAGCGGGGAAATGGAAGCAGGAGGTCTCTCATCCATGCCAGGGCAACATTCAGGAAGGCGGCAAAAGAGACCCTGGCAGGGTTCGGATCACTGCTCGCGGCAACTGCGGCAAAGGGCACAACCCCCGATACCCTGAAGAATTTTTCCGCCCTTGCCGCGGAATGGACCAGGATATTCAACGACAGCAAGGTCTGGGATCAGCCTGCAGCCGATGCCGCCCGCAAAACAAACTGCCCGGCTGAGCCCCATCTTGAGGTCTATCTGTGCAATGAGAGCCTGCCGGGTTTACTGGGCCATATCTGTAAAAAAGCGGTGCAGCCCCAGGCGGCAACAAACAGCACCCGGGCGATCATTGCCCTGAAATCAAGCAGAAAATCTACTTGTAAGGGTTAATCGTCAATACCGGGCATGGAGATCTTTTGACGATCTTTTCGGCGATACTGCCGAAAAGAACCTTTTCCAGCCCCTTGTAGCCATGGGTGCCCATGACGATTAAATCCACCTGCTGTTCCCTGGCATAGTCGAGAATCGTCTCGGCAATGTCACCGGCCATCACCACCCCTTTGCAGACCACGGAAGGCTCCAGCGATTCCGCCAGAAAGGATTTCATGCGCTCCTTGGCGCTGGCGACCAGATCCTCCTCAAACTGAATAACAGGCATATGCGGCTCAAAAAATTCCGAATAATCCTGAAAGGTCTGGGCGACAAAAATCGCCTCCATCTCCGCCTTGAACTGGCCTGCCACATAGGCGCCGTACTGGATAATTCGATTGGCATTTTCCGAGAAATCAATCGGCACCAGAATTTTCTTCACTTGCATAAACCCACCTCCTCATTTTTTCTTTTATTCTATTCATAAGTTGCTCAGATACAAACTATTTTTTTCTTTGTATCTTTATCCTATTGCGGTTATGTAGCAATGCAGGATTGACATCAGCATGGATGAACTTCTTGATAAAATCAAAAATATTTTCTCTCCCGGCGGCATTCTCAGCACGAAACTGCCCGGCTTTGAAGCCCGGGCCGGACAGCTGGCCATGGCCATGGCCGTGGCGCAGAGTTTCAGCGGCGATGATGCAGTTACCCCGTCTGCCGGATCAGGCCCCATGCTGGCCGTGGAGGCGGAAACCGGCATCGGCAAGACCCTTGCCTATCTTGTACCGGCAGCATTAAGCAACCAGAAGGTGGTGGTCTCCACCGGCACCCTGAACCTGCAGGAACAGATTCTCAAAAAAGAGATTCCCTTTATCAAGGAGCATATTGCCCCGCAGCTTTCCGCGCTCTGCGTCAAGGGCCGGCAAAATTATCTGTGCCTCTACCGCTGGCAGCAGCTCGCCTACTCTCCCCAGCTTCCCCTTTTTGCCAACGATCATCTTGATGCCATTGCCGACTGGCTGGCAACCACCCATACCGGGGACCGGGCCGAGCTTTACTGGCTGCCAGACCATTCCAGTCTGTGGCGGGAGGTGAGCGCCACCTCCAGTCAGTGTCTGGGCACCAGCTGCCCGGACAGTGCCGATTGCTTCATCAACCGGCTGCGCAAAAAAGCGGCCCGGGCCCAGCTGCTGATCGTCAACCATCATCTCTTTTTTTCCGATCTTGCCCTGCGGCGTTTCGGCTTTGCCGAGGTCCTGCCCCGCTATGAATCGGTTATCTTCGATGAGGCCCATCACATCGAAAATATCGCCACCCGCTATTTCGGCAACAGCGTCAGTCACTTCCAGCTGCTTGATTTGGCCCAGGACATTGAAAAGCTGCTGCAGGAAAATGAGCCGGGTAAATCCCGGGAAAAAATCTTCTCCGCGGTCAAGGGACTGGCCAGCGAGGCCGTCCGTTTCCTGCGGATCTTCCCGGAAGAACGGGGCAGGTTTCCGCTGCACGAGGCCGCGGAAAAAATCAGCAACTGGGAGGAAGAGTGCCTGCTGCTGACCGAGTCCCTGTCCACTCTCATCACGCGGCTTGACTTTGAGGCCCAGCGCAGTGACATATGGAACGGCATGCAGCGCCGGACCCAGGAGCTGCTGGCAAATCTGCAGATTGTTACCGGGCAGCAGCGCAGTTCCTATGTTTACTGGTACGAGCGGCGAGACAAGACGGTTGCCGTTTCGGCCTCTCCCATTGAAATTGCCGGGGACCTGCAGCAATCATTTTTCCCTGAGGTCAGAACCGTCATTTTCACCTCCGCCACGCTGACCACCGGCGGCAACTTCAGCTATTTTTTCGAACGGCTCGGCCTGCCGGCAACCACGAGCAGCCTGCGCCTGGCCTCGCCGTTCGACTATGCAGGACGGACCAGGCTGTTCATCCCCGCCGCTATGCCCGAACCAGCCGCCCCCACCTTTCTCAGGGAGCTGCAGCATACCATCCTGGAGGTCCTGCTGGCCTCCCGGGGCCGGGCCCTGGTGCTCTTTACCAGCATCAAGGCCATGCATTACCTGTTTCATTATCTTGCGGAAAGGCTGCCTTTTCCCGTTTTCATGCAGGGCAACGCGCCGAAACAGACCCTGCTTGACCGGTTCAGCGACGAAACCCATTCCGTGCTGCTGGCGGTTGCCAGCTTCTGGGAAGGGGTGGATGTGCCGGGTGAAACCTTGAGTTGTGTGATTATTGATAAGCTTCCCTTTGAAGTTCCCAGCGATCCTGTTATCATGGCGCGGATTGATAAAATAAAGGCGGAGGGCGGCAATCCTTTCGTGGATTTCCAGATACCCAGGGCTATTCTGACCCTGCGCCAGGGGCTTGGCCGGCTCATGCGTTCATCCACCGACTCCGGCCTGCTGGCCATCATGGATGTCCGCCTCTTTACCAAACAATATGGCCGTCTTTTCCTGAAAAGTCTGCCGGACAGCCCGGTCATCAGAACCCTTGAGGAGGTAACCCGTTTTTTTCAGGAAAAAACGGATACGGCAGGGGCGGTTCCGGAACCATTCTTACACCCAGCCCCTTCAGAAACAGGAGTATAATGTGAATAAAAACGAACTGCTTGCCCTGCTGCAACCTGATATCGAGCAAATCAATGAAACCATGCGCAGCGAGATCTCCCTGTGCGGCAATGCCTTGCTTCAGCAAATTCTGGAATATGCCCTTTTCAACGGCGGCAAAAGGATCCGGCCGGTGCTTACCGTGCTGGCGGCCCGGCTGTGCGCCTTTACCCGCATGCCCGCGGGGCTGGCGGAGGAGGATGAGCTGAAGCCGCCGGTCAACCTTTACCGGCTGGCCGCGATTTTCGAATTCCTCCATGGCGCAAGCCTGCTGCATGATGATGTGATCGACAATGCCGGCAAGCGGCGGGGCAAACCCTCGGCCAACAGCGTCTGGGACAATACCCAGGTTATCCTGGCCGGTGATTTTCTGCACGCCAGGGCCCTGACCATGGCAGGAACCGTCGGGGATCACCATACCCTCTCGCTCATCGGCATGGCCACCGCTGGCATGATCCAGGCCGAATTCCTGCAGATGCAGGCCGTGGAGGAGCGCAACCTTTCCGAAGAAAATTACTTCGCCGTGCTGCGCGGCAAAACCGGCTGTCTCATCAGCGCGGCCTGCGAGGTCGGGGCCTATTTTGCCCAGAGCGGCGACGAACACCAGAAGGCCCTGCGCAGTTACGGCGACGCCCTGGGGCTTGCCTTTCAGGTCGTTGACGATCTCCTCGATTACCAGGGCGACCCCGGGAAAACAGGCAAGGCCGTGGGCAATGATTTTGTCGAAGGCAAGATGACCCTGCCGTTGATTCATGCCCTGCAGAACAGCAACCAACAGGATTTTGATCACATCATGGGTCTGCTTGGTGAAAATGCCGCGCTGCGGGCGGCAAAGATCAGCGAAGTTCATGGTTTTATTGAACAGTACGGCGGGTTTACCTATGCCAGACAGGGGGCTGAGGCCCTTGTTGAAGCGGCAATTGAGGCGCTTACCGTTTTCCCTGACTGCCAGTCGCGCAACATCCTGGCCGGGCTGGCTAATTACGTGCTGACCCGGCAGAAATAATGGCCAGAAAAAAAGCTGCCCGTAAAAAGAAAGGCAAAAAGAGCCCCATTCTCTGGTTTTTGCCGGTATTGCTGCTGCTGTGCACTGTTGCGGCCACAGTGTATCTTGTTTTTCTGCGTCCCGGCACCATCAAACCCCCCTCTCCGCCCATTGCCTCGGTACCCAAAATAAAACCTCCTGCTATCCCGGCCAAACCTGCTGTCCCGCCTCCTCTCATCACCACCTTACCCATCCCCAAAACGCCGAAATCCGCCAAGCTTCCCTTGGTCAGCATTATCATCGACGATATGGGATTTCAGGATAAAATCTGCGACGATCTCCTCGCCCTTGATCTGAACCTGTCGTTCGCCTTTCTGCCGTTCGGCCCCCATACCTCAACCCAGCTGGCCGAGGCCCGGCGGAAAAACCGGGACATCCTGCTGCATCTGCCCATGCAAGCGCAGGACAACAAATGGACCCCGGGTCCCGGGTCCCTGTTGACCAGGATGAGCGGCGGTGAGATTCAGGCAACCCTGGCCCGGGATCTTGCCGCCGTGCCCCATGCCTTGGGCGTCAACAACCATATGGGTTCCAGCTTCACCGAGAACCGCGCCGCCATGCAGGCCTGCCTTGCCGGGCTGAAGGAGAACAATCTTTTTTTCCTGGACAGCCTCACCTCAGCCAGATCAGTCGGTTTTCCCCTGGCAAAGGAAATGGGACTGAGAACCGCCCAGCGGGATATTTTCATCGACAACAACCAGGACCCGAAGAAGGTCATGGAACAGCTTGACGCCTTGATCAGTCTGGCCAGAAAAAAAGGATCCGCCATCGGCATCGGCCACCCGCATCAGGCAACCCTTGATGCCCTGAAAAAATATCAGCCGAAGCTGCAGGATGAGATACAACTTGTCGGAGTAAGCAGTCTGGCAAAATAGCAGGAACCGCAAAACATGAAGCCGCTGATAACATTAACCACTGATTTCGGCTTGAGCGACGAGTATGCCGGGGTGATGAAAGGGGTTATCTATAGCAGATGCCCTGCGGCAACCATTGTTGATCTCACCCACGGCATCCGGCCCCAGGATGTGCGGCAGGCCGCCCGGATGATTGCCGCGGCCTGCCGCTATTTCCCGCCAAACACCATCCATGTGGTGGTGGTTGACCCGGAAGTGGGCAGTAACCGGCGCATTGTCCTGCTTGAGGCGGACGGCCAGCTTTTCCTGGCCCCGGACAACGGGGTGCTGACTCTGCTCCTCCCGCAAACCAGCAGGGCTTATGAGGTATGCAACAGCGACCTTTTTGTGCAACCGGTCAGCCACACCTTTCATGGCCGGGATATCTTTGCTCCGGTGGCGGCCCATCTGGCCTGCAACTTTCCACCCCGCAGCACAGGCCGGGAGATCGCCCGGCAATCACTGGTCAGTCTGGCCATGGCAACGCCCTTACTTATCGGCAATACCCTGTGCGGCGCGGTGACGGATATCGACCACTTCGGCAACCTCATTACCAATATCGACAGGGAGACGGCTGGCCGATTCTGTGCCGGTGACTGGCTGAACCTGCGGGTGAGTGTGGAGACCTTGACAATCACCGGTGTGGCGACGGCATACAGCGCTACCGCCATTGACAGGCCGGTTGCCCTGTTCGGCAGCCGTGATCTGCTGGAGATTGGCATCTATCAGGGAAATGCTGCCAGAATGCTGCATGTTGGACTGGACAGCAAAGTAAGCTTAAGCATATAATAATTTTCTGAAAAACCTCTTTACAAAACAGCGCATAAAAAATAAATAATTTAACTAATCAATTAAACACCGAGTAACCAATGCAAACCGAACACATTGAATCCATTGCCGGACTGCTGAAAACCATGTCCCATCCCATCAGACTGAAAATTCTCTGCCTGCTGCAGGACCGGGAAATGACGGTGGGGGAACTCCGCGAAGAGGTCAAGACAACCAATGCCAATGTTTCACAGCATCTGTCCATCTTGCGCAACCAGGGGATCATTTCCTTCCGTAAGGATGCAAACTTTATCTATAACCGCATTAAGGATCCCCGGATCCTGCAGCTGATGCAAACCCTGCGCAAACTTTTTTGCGCTGAGGCCATCGGTTAGCGCCCAGTCTGTAACAACCCTTTCCCTTGCAACGGGCGCTGTGTAAGCATATCAACCCCATCGCAGTTCCGGAGCTTTTCGATGAAGATCGGCAGCCGCTTAATACTCTTTCCCATATACCAGCCCAAATTTATTACGACCCTCAGGCCGCTCATCACCCTGGAGCCCTATAAAACCGTGGGTGGTTTTCTTACCTGTCAGAAATTTCTTTTAATGAACAACGTCCAACAAATTAACAGAGGTATCAAAATGATGAAAAAAACCTTCCCCCTTCTTTCCCTGGCAACCGTTTTTCTCTCTACCGTGACATGTGCATTGGCGGCCCCCAGCGTTGAGGAGATTGTCGACAAGGCCAACCATGCGGCCTATTATGCCGGCAAAGACAGCAAAGCCCTGGTCAACATGACCATTACCGACTCCCAGGGACGAACCGGAAACAGGGAATACGTCATTCTGCGGCGGGATGATCAGAATGGCGGCAATCAGAAGTTCTTCATCTTCTTCCGAAAACCAGCCGATATCCGCAAAACCGTTTTGCTGGTCCATAAATATACTGACAAGGATGATGCCCGCTGGATATATCTACCCGATCTTGACCTGGTGAAGCAGATTGCCGCCTCGGACAAACGGACCAGTTTCATGGGCTCCCATTTCTTTTATGAAGATGTCTCAGGCCGCGGCATCAACCAAGACAAGCATGAACTGCTGGAGGACGGGGGAAAATTTTATGTGCTGAAGAATATCCCCAAGGATCCCGTTTCAGTGGAATTTTCCTCCTACAGGGTGTGGATTGATAAAAAGACCTTTCTGCCCATGAAGGCCGAATACGCCAATAAGGCTGACAAGCCATACCGGATCGTTGAGGCATTGGCCGTGGAGGATATCCAGGGTCATCCCACCGTGACCAAGTCCAGGGTGCAGGATCTTACCAGCGGGGGCGAGACGGTGACGGATTTTTCCAATATCACCTATGACCTCGGCCTTGATGAATCCATCTTTAACCAAAGCGATCTGCGCAAACCGCCGCGGGAAGTATACAGATAGTCTTACCAGTGAACGTGGTGCGAAAAAGCGATAAAACAAGGAGAACATCATGATTGTCACGGACTGGATTCATGTGATTGCCGGTTTTTTCATCCTGCTGAGTCTTGCCCTGGGAGTGGAGGTCAGCCCCATTTTCCTGAGCAAATACTGGCTCTGGTTCACCGCCTTTGTCGGCGCCAACCTCTTCCAGTTCGGCTTCTCAAAGTTCTGTCCCCTTGGCATGATCTTAAAGGCCTTTGGGGTACCGGAGAAAAAAAATTAAAAACAAAGAATACCGAGGCCGTTGAGCCGCCTCTCTTACTTTGGCTGGGCCTCGGTCAATAAGTGAAATTTCTTCCAGATCGCCTGGCCGACCGGCTGGAAGGCTTTTTCCAACCGGGCATAATCGGCAAAGCGCAACAGACGGCCGAAAACTTCCACCCCGGCCAGGTCCGCGATGGTCCGCATATTATCGGCGATCAGCGGATCATCCGCCGCCATCCCCTCCTGCTCATCGGAAAAAACCACGCCGAGCACGGGGATCTTTCTTTGCCGCAGTGCTGCAATGGTTAACAGGGTATGATTGATGGTGCCCAGGCCGCTGTGGGCCACGATGATAACCGGCAGCCGCAGCCCGGCGAGAAAATCCGCCAGCAGCAGATCACGGCGCAGCGGCACCAGAACGCCCCCGGCCCCCTCCACCACCAGCACCTCATGTTCGCCTGCGCTGCGGGCAAATGCCTGTTGTATTTTTTGGGGATCAACCTCCCTGCCCTCCTGTTCCGCGGCCAGATGCGGGGATGCCGGCAGGCGAAAACGGTACACCACCTGGCTGTCAAGCCGGCCCCGGTCAAACCCCATATGGTTCTTTTGCAGACAATAGAGGAGATCCTCGGGCATCTCGCCGCCGGTGCTGACCCATTTCTGGTACCCGGTCTTGATCCCCTGTTGGCGCAGAAACCCGATAAGCAGGGAGCTGACCACGGTTTTCCCCACCCCGGTGCCGGTTGCCGTGATAAAGACGGCATTGGTTGGCATGGGTTGCTTCATCCCTTTTGCTCCTCACCGGGGCTGGATGCGATGACAAAAAAAACCTGATAGGACAATGCAAAATCTCCATGGCCGCGGAACCACTCTTCCAGTCTCTGCAATCTGCCCCTGGTCAACAGCGGCAGTGAGGGATGATAGCCGCCGGTGCCGGTCCCTCTGATGTGGCGGAAAAGGTCATGCAGGGACAGATACGTTCGCCGGTAAACCGTTTCGGTTATTTCCACCCGGTGAAAGCTGGCATGGGCCAGCTGCAGGATTTTTTCCCTGTCCGGAAATTGGACGGCCGGTAATCTCGGTGACTCAGCAAAGACCTCGGCAAGTGCTGCTGCCAGTTCATGCAGGGTCAACGGGCCAAAGAGAGAGGCGAGGAAAATGCCGCCCGGCGCAAGACCACGCGCCACATGGGCAAAGGCCAGGGCCGGATCATCAAACCACTGCATGGTGGCATTGCTGGTGATCAGCTCAAATTGTTGCCTGTTTTCGGCCAGATACTGCTCCCCGTCCGCGCAGAGCAAGGAAACGTTATGATCCCGGCATTTTTTCCCGGCCTGTTTGACCATGGCCTCGGCGAAATCCAGGGCAGTAAGCCTGGCTTGGGGGAAACGGGCCGCAAGCTGGGCCGTATAATTGCCGGTGCCGCAGCCGATCTCCAGGATCTGCGCCGCGGAAAAAGGCTCCGGCAGGTTTGTGAGAAGTCTGGCCGCACTTTCTTTCTGCACCACGGCATACTCGTCATAGGTAGCCGCAGCCTTGGCAAACCGCCGGCAAATCTCCCTTTTTCTCTCTTCAGCCATTCTGCTGTTTCTCGTAGCGGTCAAGCAGTACCATGTGCCCGGCATTGGCGAAGACCTCACTGGCTGCACCGAAAAGCTGAGGTCTTTCCCCTGCCGGCGCCACCACATCCTTGCGGCCATGGATGATATGGACAGCCACCCCGTCGGGCACCCTGGCAGGCAAAACATAATTCTGCAGATAATCCAGGCCCGCCGCCAGTATCCCCCTGTCCAGCTTGCGCAGATAATCATCCTGCAGCTCGCGGACAAAATCCTGATAAGGCCTCTTGTACCCTAAAAAACATTTGCGGTAAAAGTCCCGCATATATCCCGGCAAATCAGCAGCGATTGCCGTGCGCGTCTTGGCAATTTCCTGCGGTGGCCAGCAGCCGCGCATGGCAACCAGATCAAGCCGCCCCACCAGGTGGGCGTGGGTCAGACAGAAGTCCAGCCCCAGCTGAGCCCCCATGGACCAGCCCACAACGGCAATTTTAGCTATGCGCCTGCTCTGCAGAAATATCGACAGGTCAACGCTAAAACCGGCGGGAACGATAAAGGAGTCGGGCAGAATCAGGCACCTGCCGGGAAATAACTGATACAGATCAACCAGACGGGCGTCAAACCCCCAGCCAGGCAGGAAAAGCAGGGGCATATCCCCTGGATGCGTTGCCGAAGAAAGAGAAAAGGACATGCAAACTTTCTAAGCCGTTGTAATGAAATAATATCATCGTTTGGTCGTCAGAGAGACGGCATAAGCCGTAACAAAACGCTCAAAAATGAAGAGGTTATTTGGTAACCGCTCCTAAAATCGAAATGAGAACCAGGAAGTTTTTTTGGGCTTTTTAGCGGCAGCGGGCTGCATTTCATCATGGACCCTATCAGCGCCTGGGGATGCCGACAAGGTGCCGCTCCCTTCCAGCCACTTCAGCCGCTCCTTGACCCGGCCGTACTCAAGCAGCAATTTATCGCTTTTTTTGCGCTCCTGCTCCAGCTGCGCGGTAAGCTGGCGGACGATTTCATCCTTAAATCCGCCGGCGTGCTTTTCCAGCTCATCCTGCTGCAGGGTGAGCTGGAAACGAAATTCCTGCAGCTGTTTCTCCACAGTGGCCAGCCGCTGGAGCAGTTCGGCAAATCCGGCCCCGGCGGCTTCACCCTGATCCGCTAAAGGCGTGGCTGCCGGAGCATCCGTGCCCCAGGCGAAATCGCCTTTATCTTCGAGAACCTGCAGGACAATATCCTTATCAATCTTTTGCAGCTCGTCGGCAAAACCGTACACCAGGGCCGAATCACAGAGCAGATTGATGGAGCGCGGCGTGCCGTTTGAAGCGCGATAAATTTCATCAATGGCTTCAGGGGTGAACAGCTCAGGATGCCCACCCACCTTCTCCAGCCGCGAGGCGATATAAACCCCGGTCTCCTCCCTGTTCAACGGCATCAGATGATAATTGACCGCGATACGCTGGGTGAGCTGGGCCAGACCGGGCCGTTTCAGCTTGGCCTTCAACTCCGGCTGGCCGACCAGCATGATCTGCAGCAGCAGGGTATCATCAGCCTGCAGGTTGGAGAGCATGCGCACCTCTTCCAGCACCTCATCAGACAGGTTCTGGGCCTCATCAATGATCAGCAGCACCCGGCTCCGCATGGCATACTTCTGAATGAGAAACTGATAGATCCGGTCAAGGTTTCTGGCCTTGTCAGCCCCATCCGCTTCCAGTTCAAATTCCTGGAGAATCAGACTGAGAAGCTGGTTGGCGGAGACATTGGTGTTAAAGATCACCGCCACCTCGATTTCCGCTTCAATCTGATTGAGCATGTGGCGGATCAGGGTTGTCTTGCCGGTGCCGATTTCGCCGGTGAGCAGAATAAAGCCCATGCCCTCGCGGATGCCATACTCCAGATAGGTCAGGGCATGCTGATGCTTGGCGCTGAGATAGAGGAAATGGGGATTGGGAACAATATGGAACGGTTTTTCAGAAAGACCGTAAAACTTTTCATACATAGGCGGTAGCGGCTGGGCCGAAAATTAAAAATGGATAAAAGGGAGCGACGGTATTAATTTGGCAGCCTGCCTGCCGGAAAATACAACAACTACAAGCCGGTACGATCATTGAGCACAAAGCCGAGAAACTTCTCCCTGGGCATGAGTTCAACCGCCTTTTTGACATCAGCAAGGGAGGTAACCCCTTTTTCCACCACCATGATTATGCCATCCACCAGCGGGGCAAAAACCATGGCATCGGCCCCATCAAGAACTGCCGGGACGTCGAGGATGACATAGCGGTCGCTGTAGCGGTTTTTCATTTCCGCCAGCAGCTCCTTCATCTTCGGCGAGCCAAGCAGTTCCGTGCTGTCCGATACGGTCCGCCCCCCGGAAATAATCGTCAGTTTCTCGATTCCCGGCCAGATGATGAAGTCTTTTAAAGGCATGTCATATTCCAGGTAATCAATCAGCCCCCTGTCGCTGGAAAATTCAAGATAACGGTGGATATCCTGTTTTTTCAGGTCGCAGTCCACCAGGAGTACCGTCTGATGATATTCCCTGGCAAAGGTCAGGGCCAGATTGATGGCCGTCATCGTCTTCCCCTCTCCCGGTTTGACGCTGGTCACCATAATGGTGTTCATGCCCTGCTCTTTGGTCCGTTGCTGGATCTGGGTCCGCAATACTTTGAAGGCATCGAGCTCCGGGGCATCAGAGGAAACACAGATACAGCGATTTTTAATGAGCTTTTGCTGATCAAGCCGCACCGACATGGATTCCGAATAAACAGGGGCCTGCCAGGCACCTCCCTTCAGGGACGCAGCCTGCTCAAACACGTTATCATCGCTGCCCAGCACTTCATCCATCTCTTCCAGTGCACCCGCCGGATTTTCCTGCCGTTCCTTATTTGCTTTATCAAGGGCTTTTCGTAGTTTCATATATTCATCTCATAAGCCGACCCATCCAAGCTGGCCGGAATGAAAAATTTTACATCCGAGGTCTCAGCCTCGCCAGACGACAATATTCTCTGTTATTTTTTTAGAACGGCTTACATCATTCGGCGCATCAGTTTGGCCCAGAAGACATTCAGATCCATGACGAGAAAATGAAAGGCCAGCACGGCAACCAGCAGGATACCGAGAACAAGCAAAACACCCCATCTCCTGCGGTGCTTATGCTGCTGCATGTCTTCTGCGCAGCTGATCCTCGGAATGGAGGCCAGCACCGGGAAAGAGGTTTCACTGGCCAGGATTTCCGGCTTGCGGACTGATTGATCACTGAATTCCCTCAGGGCCGCCCAGGCAACTCCCGCACCCATACCAAGCACTATGCCGATGAGCAAAATGGCCAGCCGATTGGGTTTATCCGGCTTTTCCGGCAACCTTGCCGGATCGATCAGGGTAAAACGTTCACCTTTCTGATCCTTTTCCAGGCCATAGGCAACATTGGCCTCCATCAGTTTCTGGGACAGATCATCAAATTTCGCCTGCTTGTTCCGCCGCTCCGAAAGAAGGGCGTTGTAAGTCTCCTCCACCCCGGGAGTTGCGTCAATCCATTTATTTAGATTATCCTCGTTTTTCTGCAGATCATCATCCTGCCGCTTCACTGATTTTATCTCGGCCTGCACACTGGCCAGCTGGGAGGACAGGCTGATATAGGCCGGATTATCAGGCAATTTACCGGAATTATTCTTATCGTTAGAGGCGATCTTCCTGGTGAGTTTCCCAATTTCCTCTTTGGTTTTAATCACATCCGGGTACTGGTCGGTAAACCGTGTTTCAAGTCTGTTTAATTCAAGCTTCAGACTTTCCAGTCTCTTGAGATCCTCCATCTCCATTTTGGGGGAGAGATTGGCCAGTTCTGACATCAGGGCGCCTTCCCGTTCCTTTAACGAACGGAGCTGTTCACTGAGTCTTTCTTTGGAGGTCTGGACATTATGGCGGCTCTGCAGGTTTACCTGCAGCACTTCCGGCAGCTCATTGATATGCTCCTGCTTGAATTGGGCGATTTTCTGCTCAATCTCATCCAGGTTTTTTTTGACCTTTTTCTGCTCATCCGCCAGAAAAGAGGTTGCCTCCATGGCCTGTCGCTCGCGTACCTGCAGGTTTTCCTCCAGAAACAGCGAGGCGAGGATATTGGCAACCTTCTGCACCGTGGCAGGATTTTCCTTGGACTCATAGGACAGGGTAAAAGCGATGGTGGCTGTAGCGGGACGACCGGTTTTCCGGTCAACGACCTCGGCGCTTATATAGTCAAGGCTGATATCCTCCCGCATCTTGTCGATGACCTCTTCCGTTGTCGCCTGTTGCCGCAAATCCTTATATAAATCGTGACGGGTGATAATTTCCAGCAGACGGCTGGTGCTCATGATCCGCTGATGGATGGACTGCAGGCGCTGCTCTGCGTAACTGGTCACCGTAGAGGTAACGAAATTGGCGGGAATTTCCTGCTCTTCAATCAGAATGGTGGAAACAGATTTATAAACCGGCGGCAGGATCAAGGCAACAGCCGCCGAAATCAGCAGCACAATGACTGCGGGCAGAACCAGGCTCCACTTGCGCCGCTTCAGAACCGCCAGATAATCATTCGGCGACATTTCATGCTCTTCCATCTGCACTCCTTTCAACTTTATTCATATATAGCACCTAAAAAGTACTTGAACTGAAAAATTTTCAGAGCGGCAAACCCTTTCCGCCATTTTTCAATCCGCAATCCCGCTATTCAATCACCGGGTATTGATAGGTCAATTTGATAAACACCAAATTACGATGTTTTTCGTGATCTGTCTCCTGGTCCGTTATCACCGTATAGCGGTATGTCGCCTCACAGAAAATCTCCGGATTGAATTCATAACGCAATGAAGGAGTGAGACTCGTGGTCAGCTCATTGAGATCGCTGGCAAACGCTGCGTCCCGGGTCGCCTTGTTCTGGTAACTGTCAATGCCCAGGCGGACAGAAGACCTCTCGCCGATGCGGTGTTTGAGGGACAAAACCAGCCCGGTGCGCTCGGTGGCGCCGTCACGCCCGCTCGATCCGCTCACCTCATGAAAAATATTCATCTCCGCGGTGGTCAATTCCTCATTATATGTCAGGGTGAACTGTCCGCCCAGACCGCTATCGTATGAGGTTTCGGCTGTTCTCTTCTCGCTGCCCTCCGTATACCTGGGCCCGATATCAAAAACATAGCTTAATTTTTCGCTGAACTGCCGGCTGAAGCCGGCTGTCACGCTGTAATTATCCACCTTGGAGCTGTAAAAATCATAATGGCTATAGCGGCCATAGAGCCTGGCTGCGGTTGGTTTGGTAAAGTCAAGGCTTCTGGTCAAGCCGACAAGGACATTCTGCCCGGTAAACTCATCCACATCACTTATTTCAAACTGATCGTCAAGGTAGGAATAGGAGCTGAAGAGCGAGGTTTTTTCCGAGGCCTGGTAATCGGCGGAAAAGGAGTAGTCCTGTCGCCTGCGGACATCGGTGGTAAGAACATAGCCGGTGACATCAAGATCACGATCCGACCGGGAATCGACCGAGTATCCCGCATCAGCAGACAGATTTAAAAACGGATTAAGCTGGTAGGCGACACTGCCCTTATAATACTCTTCGATAGCATTTAATTCGCTGTTATCCGCATAGGACAGGCCGTCAAACCGGGTTATAAGTGCAGCCTTCAGCAATTCCGTCCTTTCCCGCACTTCCAGCCCCGCCGAGGCGGTGGTAATGAAATCATCCTGCTCGGCATCATCGCTGAAGAATATGTTGTCATTGTACTCTTCGCGGATGGCGGCATTGGGTATGACTCGGAAATCGTCAGCCATGCCGTTCCGGACGGGCAGAACGAATAGGGAAATCAAGGAAAGAACGGCAAGCTTGCTCATGGAACGACAACCACATCTCCACGGCGGAGCCGGATATTCTGCTGCAGATTCTCGCCGGCAGCCACCTCGTCATAATTGAATTTGAACATCGTCGTGTCTCCCAACTCCTCGCGCATGATGGTAATTTTTTCGCGCTTGGCAAAGGGATTAAGCCCACCCGCCATGGTAAGCGCCTGCAGCACATTAACCTTGGTGCTGAGCAGAAAACGACCGGGATTATTCACCTTGCCGATAACATATATCAGCATGCTGTTTACCTGTTGCACGATGACGGTCACCACGGGATCAGGAACAAACTGGGAAACCTTTTGCCGGATTTCCTCTTTGAGCTGGGAGACGGTTTTCCCTTCTGCCGTGAACTGGCCGATCAAAGGGAAGGAAATAGTGCCGTCAGGCAGCACGACCACGGTTTTGGTCTGGGCTTCATCCTTCCACACGGAAATATCCAGCACATCGCCGGCACCTATCAGGTATGGCTCACCTGCCAGCAAAGGAGAATCCTCGGCAGCCAGCACTGGGCTGACGAAAAATATCAGCAGGCAGAAACCGCACATCAAACTGAGCAATCTTTTCATCGCGCTCCTCTTAAAAACAATAGGTAGTCAGGCATATTGGCAAACAAACCTGATTTAGCATAGTTAGGTCAGCAGTGACAAGAAAATTCTGGCACCACGCAAAAACCATGCAGGTATCTTTTTTACTGCAAGCTCTTTAACAACTCCCTGGCCTTGTCAAGGCCGTTAAAATTCTGGCCGCTGTTCACCGCATCCTGCAGATGCTGCCGGGCTTCCTCTTTGCGGTCCGTGTCTCGGCAAGCACCACGCCCAGGTGATAGTTGAGAATAGCATTCGTCGGGTCCGCGCTCTGCGCCTGGCCGATGATCTCCGCAGCCCGCTGGGAATTCCCCATTTTATAGTAAACCCAGCCCAGGGTGTCCAGCAGCTCAGGCTCATTGGGCCGCACTTCCTGGGCCTGCTGAACGAGCCGCAAAGCCCTGTCCAGATTTTCCGGACTCGCAGCGTACTCACTGAGCAGAAAGGCCAGATTGTTTGCCGCCGGCCAGAACTTGCTATTTTTGGCCAATGCCCGCTCATAGACGGCCATGGCCTTGTCATATTTCCCCGTCTGCTCATAGAGCATGGCAAGGGAAAGATAGGTTCCGGCGCTGTTGGGATCAACCTCCAGCGCCTGTTCGAATTTGGCAATGGCTTCCTCCGGCTTGCCTTGCAAAACATAGAGGGCTGCCAGGCTGTTATGGGGGGTAAGCCATTCGGGATTCAATTCAATGGCCTTGTTAAAGGCCTTTTCAGCAGGGTCAAAATCCTTGCGGCTCAGATAAACCCGGCCCAGCAGATTATAGGTAAAGGCATCCCTGGGGTTTTCCGCGATCCTTTTTTCGCAGAGGGCAATGGCCTTGTCAAACTGCTTCTCCACCAGATAAACCTGGGCAAGCGCGGAAATCAGCGGTAGAGAATTCCTGTTGACCCCATACCCTTTCTCAAGCAGGGCGACCGCTTCCTTCTTTTGCCCTTGTTTCCACAACAGATTACTGAGGCGTAAATAACCGATGGGGTTATCGGGAGCCTGGGTGATAATTTTCTCATATTCCTTCCTGGCCGCATCCATTTTCCGGCCGATGACATAAAAATCACCAAGTGCGGCCCGGACCTGCAGGTCATCGTCCGTGCTTGGCAAGAAAGGCCTTGATCGTTTCCTCCGCCGCGCCGGTATCCTCTTTCACCATGTAATATTTGACCAGCCGCTGTAAAATATCCCGGGAATCCGGGTTTGCCTCAAGCCCCTTTTTCAATGTTTCCCCGGCCAGTTCAATCTGTTTGTTCATAAAATGGGCTTCAGCCAGACGCAGATAGGCAGCCACATTTTGCGGCTGCTCCGTGATGATAACCCGGAACTCAGCCACAGCGCTCTCACTATCCCCCTTTATCAGAAAGATGTTTCCCCTGGTGAAATGGGCATCGATGCTTTTTGGATTTTCTTTCAGCACCTCGTCCGCCATGGACGACGCTTTGTCAACTTCTCCCCGCTTGAGATAAATCTGGGCCAGGACACTTTTGGCCTGAAGAATGGCAGGGGCGGCAGGGTCACTTTCAAGGGTGAGACACTGCTCCAGCAGCTTGACCGCCTCATCAATTTTGTTGTCGTTAAGATAGAATTCACTGAGCTGGAAACGGACCAGAAAACTTTTCGGCAGTTTGCTCAATGCTGCAACCAAGGTCTTTTCGGCCAATTCCTTCTCTTTTTTTGACGCATAGAATTTGGCCACTTTCAATGGCACCTCTTCCTCTGCCGGCTCTCTGCCGAGAAGGGCGTTCAGAATTTTTGTCGCCTCATCCTTATCTCCCTTTTCCCATTGCAGGCTGGCAAGCGCCAATTTGTGATCAGCATTATCAGGCTCGATTTCAATAATTTTCTTAAAAATTGCAATCGCCTCATCAATGTTGCCCTGCTGAGCAGCCACCCTGGCAAGAATAATATGGAAATTCACCTCTTTCGGGTTAACCTGCAATCCTTGCCTGACCAAAGCCAGGGCTTTATCCCTTTCCCCGCGATGGTCATAAATCGAGGCGAGCAGAATATAGGTTTTCGGCTCGGTAACTCCCTTGTCGAGCAACCCTTGCAAGATTTTTTCGGCCTGGTCGGGTTTTTCCAGCCGGATAAGGATGGCGCTTTTTAACTGCAGCGCCTCCGTATTGTCCGGCTCCTTGGCCAGCACCAGATCCGCTTTTTCCAGGGCCTGTTCCGGACTTTTTGCCGCCAGCAGCAGCTTACCCAGTTCAAGCTGGGCAGCAGTCAGGTTCGGATCAAGCTCCACCGCCTTGGACAATGAGCCATAAGCGCCGCGGGGATTGCCGTCCTTGAGATCCGTCAGTCCAAGGTAATAGTAGGCTTCGGCAAAATTGAGGTCGATCTGGATGGCATTTTTCAACTCCAGCCGGGCCTTGACATAATCACCCTGTTCGTAGAGAGCTTTGCCCTTCTCAAGGAAACTGGCCTTCTTCTTTTCCGGACCACCGCAACCGGCGGACGCAAATAAAACGAAAAAGATTAGAAAGATAGCAGCAATTTTACCAAACCGATTTACCATTTTTCGCCTCAAGTTTATTTAAAAGTTTGAAAACATTATTTTAAAATTTATACTCTACTACTTGAAATCCATTTTTTTCAACACCTTTTCTTGTGGAAAACACTTTAAAACTGTATTCTAATAATTACCTAATAATACATAATATTCATTCATAATTTTCAAAATTCTGAAAATTTTATCCCGTGAAATTTTACCGCCCAAAATCATTTCTCATTCTGCTGCTGGCTGGCTTTTTATTTGTCGCTCTGCCTCTCCTGGCCGCCCTGGCAAGTTCAGCCTATTTCATGGAAAAAATGGCCGTGCACAGCACCCAGGCCGTATTCTGGTCAGCCGATTCCGCCAGGGAAAGCCGTTCGCTGCTGGAACAGCTTGTTGAACAGGAGCGCCAGGCCCGTATCTACGACCTCTTTGCCGAGCCTGACAATCTGCAGGGCATCCAGGAAAAACATGAAAAAATTCAGGAAATACTCAACAATCTCTCTGCGTTTCCTTTTGCCGACACCATCAAGAACAGAATCAGAAAATTGACAACAAGAGGAGAACAAACTTTTCAACCTCATTACCGATGCCGGCCAAAAGCGTGAAAGGAAAAAAAACCTCGATTATTACCGGGAGCTGAGCATCCTGGCCCAGGAAATTCAGGAAGCCAGCTATAATCTGATGTTTCAGGAAACGGAAAACCTGCAGAAAGAGGCTTTCCGCTACCAGAAGATGATGTTCTGGCTCACCTCCATCCTTTTTTTTGTCAGCCTCCTCATCATTTCCATCTTTGCCTATCTGCTTATCCGGCCAATACGCCAGATCGACAAAAGCATCCTCAGACTCGGTGCCGGCGATTTTGTCACTCCGGTTTACGTGTCAGGGCCGAAGGATCTGGAATTTCTGGGCACAAAACTCGATTGGCTCAGGGAAAGACTGGGCGAACTTGAGAAAGAAAAAAACAAGTTCGTGGCCCATATTTCCCATGAACTGAAAACCCCGCTCGCGTCAATCCGCGAGGGCACAGGCCTTCTCAGTGAAGAGGTGGTCGGCTCCTTGACCTCTCAGCAAAAAGAGGTGGTCAAAATTCTGGCCAGCAACAGCCGGCTTTTGCAGAAGTTGATCGAAAATATTGTTAATTTCAATATGGCCCAGGCCCGGCGCCGTCCTCCGCAAAAAAAACATTTTGCCCTGGATCAGTTGATTGACGAGGTGGTGAAAGACCATAAACCGATTCTGCTGGCCAACGACCTGCACCTGCACCTGCATCTGATGCCAACGTCTATTTTCGGCGACAGTGATCAGATCCGCACGGTAATCGACAACATTCTTTCCAATGCCATCAAACACTCGCCAACCGCAAGCGACATCTCCATTACCTTGAAAACCGATATGGAAATGGCTATTATTGATATCAGTGACAGCGGTCCCGGTGTCCCTGAGGAAGAGCGTGCAAAAATATTCCGTCCTTTTTTCCAGGGGCAGACAGCCCAGAAAGGAAGAGTCAAAGGCACTGGTCTCGGGTTGGCAATAGCCAATGAATATATGGCTAATCACCATGGAACGATAGAAGTCCTGCCAGATGCAGGAAATGGCGCGCATTTCCGATTATCTCTCCCGATTGAGGAAATTAAATGACAAAATATATCCGCAGGACAATTTTTCTCCTGTTTTTTTTAACCCTGTGCATGTTTCTTGCAAGTTGTATTCCTCAACCAACGTACATTATTGTACCGGAAAACCAGAAAGTTGAGGTGAAGACGCTGCACCCCCCCTCAGAGGAGATTCTGACCTGCCTGGATTCCAGCCTTGGTCTTCCTGCCGAGCAGCTTGAAGCAGAGTTCAACAGGCAAAAGGAAGCGTTCATTGCTGAAAGTACCGAGGCAAACAGGTCCAAACTGATCTGCCTGAGCCTTGCACGTCTGGACAAGCCTGACTCCCTGGAATACGCACAGGAGCTGATGAACGACATGCAACAAATTGATAAAGCACGCTACCCGGACATCAAGGGCCTTGCAGCTCTCCTTAGTTACTTCCAGCATCTGCAGGAAAAAAGAATTGAAGACGTAAGCAGAGCGCAACAACAGGTTAACGAACTGAAGAAAAAGCTTGAAGAACTGAAAAGCATTGATGAAATTATAAAAAATCGCAAGGATGCTAATTAAACCCAAAATACTGCTGGTTGACGACGATACAGATCTGCTCAGCCTTTTCACTATACGTCTGCAAAGTCAGGGGTTTGAAGTAGAGACTGCTGAAAGCGGCGAGCAGGCGCTGGCGCGCATTCCTCTTATCAATCCGCATGTACTGATTACCGATCTGCGCATGGGAGAAATGGATGGCATGGCCCTGTTTGAGGCTGTCCACCGCATGAACAGTTCCCTGCCGGTCATCGTTATTACTGCGCACGGCTCAATCCCTGATGCCGTTGAGGCAACCAAACAGGGTGTTTTTTCCTTTCTCACCAAACCGGTTGACAGCCAGAAGCTGATCCAGGAGATCAACTCCGCCTTGACCCTGAGCGGCGCCGGTGCAGGCCTGCGCGAAAAAAAACAGACAGAGGACGAGGACTGGTGCAGCAATATTGTTTACAAAAGCAGCGCCATGGCAAATCTCCTGCAAAAGGCCAAGCTTGTCGCCCAGAGTGATGCCAGCGTGCTTATTCTCGGAGAAAGCGGCACAGGCAAAGAAGTGCTGGCAAATGCCATCCACAAGGCCAGTTCCCGATCCTCAGGTTTTTTTGTCGCGGTCAATTGCGCGGCTATTCCCGAGGCGCTGCTTGAATCCGAACTTTTCGGCCACACCAAAGGTTCGTTTACCGGTGCCGCCAAAAATTATGACGGTCTTTTCAAAACCGCCAACCACGGCACGCTGTTTCTCGATGAGATCGGCGACATGCCGCTTTCCCTGCAGGTGAAACTGCTGCGGGTTCTGCAGGAAAAACAGGTGCGCCCCGTGGGTTCCACCATTGCGGTGGATGTGGATGCGCGGATTATTTCCGCCACCCATCGCAATATTGAGGCGGCGGTGAAAGAAAAAATCTTCCGGGAGGATCTTTTTTACCGTCTTAATGTGGTGAGTCTTGAGATTCCACCGCTCCATAAACGGCGGGAGGATATCCCCCTGCTGGCCCACCATTTCGTCAAGAAAATCACCTCCCAAAACGGCAAGGAAATCCGCGGATTTTCCCCATCCGCCATGAAGCTTCTCATGGAGGCATCATGGCCGGGCAATATCCGCCAGCTGCAGAATGTGGTGGAACAGGCGGTCGCCCTTTCCTCCTCACCGCTCATTACCGAAAATCTATTGTCCGATGCCTTAAAGCAGAAACCTAAAAAAATCCTGCCCTTTGCCGAAGCGCGCCGTATTTTTGAGCAGGAATACCTGGTGCAGCTGCTGCAGACCACCCAGGGAAACGTCACCGAAGCTGCCCGCCAGGCCAAACGCAACCGCACCGACTTCTACAAACTGCTCAACCGCCACCATATCGTTCCCAGCCTTTTCAAGGAATGATGCCAATTCCTTTTGCATTCCTCGCCCGCCTTGAGTAAACTTGTCATCACAGCAATACAGATCCCCCTGTCAGTTTTCGATCAGACCACTCCTAACCTTTAGGCACTTTAAGTACTTCAAGTATTTTATACCCACAAGGGGCACAAGATACCCTCAAGGGGCACAAGGGCACTTATATGAATGACTACTCGGAAAGCCTGCTTGTGCATTTCAGGCGCAGTGAAGCATTGAAACAGGAAGCCATCGGCGCTGCCTTCCTTTGACTTGAATCTCCGGCAACTCTGCGACCTGGAACTCCTGCTGAACCGTGCCTTTTATCCGCTGGACGGCTATCTGAACCAGGCTGACTACCAGAGCGTTCTTGCCGCAGATGCGCCTTACCGACAATACCGTATGGCCCATGCCCATTTGCCTTGATGTGCCGGCAAAAATCGCCAATTCCCTGAAGACCGGCGATAAGCTGGGGTTAAACGACCAGGAGGGCTTTCTGCTGGCCATCCTTACCATCTCGGACATCTGGCAGCCGGATAAAAAACAGGAGGCAGCCGCAATATTCGGCACGGATGATGCCAATCTCCATCCGGGCGTAAAAAATCTCTATGAGAACACACAATGAATGGTATATCGGCGGCACCCTGGAAGGAATCAGTCTGCCCATCCATTATGATTTCAAGGAGATACGTCTTTCTCCCGCAGAAAGCCATCGCCGCTTCTCCTTAAACGGCTGGCGCCATGTCATTGGTTTTCACACAGATGCCTATCTCCATTGCGCCCACAAGGAAATGATTCTGAAGGCAGCCAGAGAGGCGGGGGCCAATATTTTCCTGCAGCCGGTTGCCGGCCTGGACCATCCGGGCAATCTCGACCATTACACCCATGTCCGCTGCTATCAGGAGTTCATAAAAAAATTCCCGAGGAACATGATCAGTCTGGGGCTTCTACCCCTGGCCAGCCGGGGCGCCGGCCCCAGGGAGGCCCTCTGGCAGGCCATCATCAAAAGAAATTTCGGCTGCACCCATTTCCTGGTGGCTGACGATCATGGCGATCCCTTTGCCAGCCATCTCGACAAAAATAATTTCTACCCCGCCGGCACGGCGCAAAAGCTTGTCAAACAGTACGAAAAAGAGATCGGCATCCGCATGGTTGCCGAAGAAAAAATGGTCTACGCGGAGAACCAGGCCCAGTATGTGCCCCTGAAAGAGGTTCGCGAAGATATGGCGGTCAAAACCATCTCTTCCAGCGAGCTGCAGCGGCGCCTGGAAAACGGCCTGGAAATTCCTGACTGGTTTTCATACCCCGAAGTTGTCGCTGAATTACGACGCGCTTTCCCGCCCCGCTCGAAACAGGGATTTACCATTTTTATCACCGGCCTGTCCGGTTCCGGCAAATCTACGCTGGCCAAGGTTCTGATGGTAAAATTCCTGGAAATGCGTGACCGCCCCGTTACCCTGCTTGACGGTGATATTGTGCGCAAAAACCTGTCCAGCGAACTAACTTTTACCAGGGAACACCGCCACCTCAACATTACCCGCATCGGCTTTGTTGCCAGTGAAATCACCAAAAACGGCGGCATCGCCCTGTGCGCCCCCATAGCCCCGTACGAAGAATCCCGCCAGGCCAACCGGGAACTTATCAGCAAATGCGGCGGGTACATCGAAGTGTATATGGCAACTCCGCTGGAAGTCTGCGAACAACGAGACAGAAAAGGACTTTATGCCAAGGCCAGAGCAGGGAAAATTCCTGGATTTACAGGGGTTTCCGATCCGTACACCCCCCCCGCAAACCCTGAGATAACCATTGACACCAGCGAAATGACCCCGGCAGAGGCAGCCCAGGAAGTACTGCTTTACCTGGAGGAGCACGGTTACCTCCGCTGACCTGTCGCGAAACACTGACACATTGCACGCTACAAATCTCCCCGAAAATACACATTATTTCCCTTGGTCACATGTGCCACCTGAGAATCATGCTAAAATTGGCAGCCGATTGTCGCCGAACAGCAACACATCCGATCCCGCCCCAACTTCACTACGCCCAACACGACAGGTAATAGCCCCTTTCCCGTCCGCATCCAGCATTTTTCCGCCTTATTTTTCTCCTCTTTGGCCTGATTTGCACCTTTTCAAAACAAATGGCGCGATAAATGCTTATCACTTGTGTATTTGCCATACCCCACCGGATTTTTCAACCAGTTAACCATTTGTTTTTTAAGGATTTTTTTCACAAATGAAATTAATTTCAAATTTCCTCCTGTTGGTTTTACATACTTTTTCTTCTTTCCCTGCCGCAACGAACTTCATTTCTTTCACAACGCAAAATCCGATCGGCACTGACCCTTTTATCCTTTTTCTTCCTCATTTTTTTTTGCCAGCCAATAGACTGCCACGCTGTTACCCTGACTTGGACCGCCAATGATCCCATCGAAAACGTCACGGGTTACAAAATTTATTACGGCAGCGTCTCCGGTCAATACGACGGTCACTACAAGGATGTCGGCAATGTCACCTCCTGCGAAATTGAAGAGGTGATCGCTACCCTGGAAGAGGGTAAAACCTATTATCTCGCTGCCACCGCTTATTCAGCCACCGCTGAAAGTGGTTATTCCTCTGAAGTTGTCTATACCCACACAACAGTTCTGAAAGTGGTTCCGGACACGGTTATTACTGACACCGACGGAGACGGCATCAGCGATGAGGACGAGCTCTATCTGTATGGGACCGATCCCATAAACACTGACTCCGATAATGATGGCATATCCGATGATAAAGAACTGGCATACTGGGGTACTTTGTGGAACGAAGACTTTGATGGCGACGGCATTGCCAACCTGACCGACTGGGACTCCGATGGAGATGGCATCTCCGACGGTGATGAGGTTTCGCAAGGTACTGATCCGGCAACCCCGCAACTCATAGTTACCCTTCTTAGCCCGGTAGACGGGGCAACCTTGCCGGCCGGAGATATTACTTTTTCCTGCCAGGCCACAAGCCAGGGCAGCGACATCGATCACATTGGTTTCTATTCAAATATTTCTGGATCCTGGCAGCAGGACGACATCCATTACACTGGGGAAATAAGCCGAAATGAAGCTGGCTTAGTCAGCCTCTTCCATTTTAATAACTCCACCGAAGATGCAGTTACCTCTCTCACCAACGCATCGACCAACATTGCCTTTTCCAAAAACAGCCAGTTTGGCATGAGCGCTTATTTGTCAGGCTATGACAACAGCATAACTGCTTCCAACTCAACCAGCCGTTTTAACATTACCGATGAACTGACCATCGAAGCCTGGATATATCCCACCGATATCACCCCTTCGGACTATATTGTTTCCAAGGCCTGGGATGTCAACACCTCCCCTTATATCAATTATGCTCTTGGTTTTTATAATGATACCAAAACAATACGTTTCGTGGTCAGCATTGCCAATCAGCAATACATGGTAACCACTAGTCAAATTGCGCCCCTGCAGTGGTATCATGTGGTGGGAACCTATTCCAGCACCAGTGGCGAAATGAAAATTTACCTCAACGGCCAACTTGCAGACTCAACCAGTGTGTCCGGCCAACTCAATACAACAACAACTGATTTAATTATCGGAGGATATCAGTATAGTCAGGAGGAAAGCCTGAACGGCTATATTGACGAACTTGCCATATACAACAGAGCACTTGGTGCAGAAGAAATTGCCAGCCATTATGCTTTTAATACCAGGGAGGTTGTAGCTGATTTCCCAGTGCATATTTCCGAAGAATCAACCTTTCAGTGGAATTGTGAGGCTGAAAATATACATTGGAGATACCGTATCAGCTGCTATTAATAATTCTTTTATGACCGAGATATCCAGCGATGATATTTCCAATACACAGCAAACAGTTTATGAAGATGGAGAAGACGGCACAATATCCGGCTGGGATATTTATGACAGCGATCCGGCTGGAGCTTCGATCAAGAACGTCTTCGATTCAGACAAACAGAGCAGCGTTATTGAATTAAGCAGTGATGACATCCAAAATGTTTTCAGACTGAGAAACAACGATTTAAGCAACTGGCAAAATACCAGTCAGTTCATCGCAAAATGGTCTATGAAATTCACAGCAAGGTATTTTATTTTCCTTAACGTGGAAACGACGGCAGGCCAACGATTTATTTATTATAATCCTGCCGATTATGACCTTCTCGGCACACGGGAACTCGTTCATCACGGTCTTGGCTCGAACACCACAAATGGAGAATGGATAACCATCACCCGTAATCTGCAACAGGATCTCCAAGAAGCGCAGCCCGGGGTGGTAATTCTTGAAGTTAATGCCATGTGGATCATGGGAAATGGCCGAATTGACGACATATCCCTCTTAACCCCGTAAACAAAATACGAAAATGGAGTTACGCCCTGAGGGAATAGTACAATTTGCGAATTGAATTGACAAATTGTACTGGCAGGCTATTATCTTCGCATGATCAAACGAGCAGCACACCACACCATCATGCGCCTGGCCAAGGGATTTCCTGTCATTGCCATTACCGGCCCGCGCCAGTCAGGTAAGACAACCCTCGCCAGGAGCGCCTTCCCCGGCAAACCCTATCTGACCCTGGAAGATCCGGACACGCGCTTGTTTGCCGAGAGAGATCCACGTGGCCTGCTCTCCAGTTATCCAGACGGCCTGATCCTTGACGAGGCCCAGCGGGCGCCGCAGATATTCTCATATCTACAGGGAGCTGTGGATAACCACCTGATTCCGGGGAAATATATCCTGACCGGTTCACAGCAGTTTGGCCTCCTGTCCGGTATCACGCAATCGCTGGCCGGTCGGGTGGGAATGGTACAACTGCTCCCTTTTGCCATGGACGAGCTGGACTCCGCCGGGATGCTGACTGATAATGCCGACCACCTCATGTGGTACGGGATGTATCCACCCTTGTATGATCGTGATCTCGTCCCAACAGACTGGTTTCCCGCCTACATCAACACTTACATCGAGCGGGACGTACGCCAGATCATCAACATACGCGGCCTTTCAACCTTCCAGAGGTTCATCAAGATGTGCGCTGCCCGCTGCGGGCAGCTCCTAAACCTTTCGTCACTGGCCACAGACTGCGGTATCACTCACAACACAGCCGCAGCCTGGATCTCAGTGCTTGAGGCGAGCTACATTATCTTTCTGCTGCGTCCTCATTTCCGCAATTTTAATAAACGGCTCGTCAAAACCCCAAAGATCTATTTCCTTGATACTGGCCTGGCCGCCTGGCTTCTGGGGATAAGGGAGCAGGGACAAATAGCCTTCCACGCCCAGCGGGGGGCGCTGTTCGAGAACATGGTGGTAACAGAATTTCTCAAGGGGGAGATTTAACCGGGGGCAACCGGCTGACCTCCATTTCTGGCGCGACAGCAAAGGCCTTGAGGTGGATCTTTTGCTTGATGACGGCATCAATCTGACGCCGGTCGAAATCAAGTCCGGCCAGACCATCGCCGCCGATTCCCATATAGCACTAAAAAAGTGGTGCGAGCTGTCCGGAACCACGGATCGCCCGGCATTGCTTGTCTATGGCGGCGACAAGGGGCTGACGAACGGGAACATCGCGTTCATCCCATGGCGGAAATTGGCAACGCTCATGTGATTTCGGATTTCCATCAGCAAGGTTGGATTGAGGAACGAAACCCAACATTAGGACTCCGAATCCGCCCTGGAATCTTGACACATGTTACTCTAGAGTATATTATTTACGAGTAACTTAATAGGGGGGGGGGAATATCTGGAATTTATTGACAGAGAAGTATGAACTTCGAGTTTTTACGAAAGACTTCCGGGAAGAGAAATCCCAGTTTATCGTTTCTCGTCAAAGGCGCAGTCGGCAAAACCTCGTTAGTCAAGGAATTCGCGAGGGTTGTCCCACATGTCTATTTCCTGGCGGATAAAGACGCCGGAAAAGGACCAATTGCAGTCACTTCGGAAAGAGTGGGCCTTCTCTATAATGACGAATTTCTGCTGTCGCGCGGTTTTGGCGCCTGGCATGAGTTCTTCCGCTACCTCAAGGGCAAAGGGAGGGTTGTCATCATCGACGAATTTCCCTTCCTGGTCGAGCGAACCGGGCAGTCCCCTCCATATTTCAGAAGGGCTGGGATCAACTGCTGAAGGACTCCGGCTTTATCTCGTTCTGCTTGGCTCCAGCATCGGCATGATGGAATCCGAAGTTCTGGATTACAAATCCCCCCTGTTCGGCAGAAGGACCGGTCAGATGCTCGTGATGCCGCTCGACTTTCTGGCATGCACGGAGAATGCTCCCCGGCAAGCCCGATGACGAGTTCATGCATATGTTCGCCGTGCTCGGCGGCACCCTGCCTATCTCCTCCAGTTCGACCCAGCTGCCGACCTCTGGTCGAACATCCGGAACCGGATGCTGGTACCCGAAGCGTATCTTTTCAGTGAACCGGAATTTATTCTGCGTGAGGAACTGCGGGAACCGCGCAACTACTTTGCCATCCTGCGTGCCATCTCCTTGGGGAAAACCCGCGCCGGCGAAATCATCAATGAAACCGGTTTTGACAAGAATATGGTCGGCAAGTACCTTTCAGTCCTGACCGACCTGAAGATCATCCAGAGAGAAGTGCCGATTACGGAAAAATCGTTTGAGAAGAGCAAAAAAGGAGTTTATCTATTAGACGACAATTTTTTCCGCTTCTGGTTCAGTTTCATCTTCCCCAACAAAAGCTTTATTGAGGAACGCGAACTCGATTATCTGATCGAAAAAAAAGATCAAACCACGCCTGGAAATTTTTACTTCCCAGACATTTGAGGCGGTTTGTCGCTCTTACGTTAAAAAAGGCTTTCTGGATCTTCTGAAGTTTCGCCAGGTGGGCCGCTGGTGGACAAAAGACGCGGAA
>CAVSQR010000052.1:0-30099 GCA_963729825.1 uncultured delta proteobacterium
GGCGAAAATAGCCATGTTATTTCGTAGCGGCTCCTACGTTAATTGGACGATGACGATAACGAGAATAACGACCACCAAAACACCGATTACGAATTCCATGATTACCTCCTTTCAGTTTTACCTCTTTGAGGGCCGTTTTGACCAGCCGGAAGAGGACATTATTTTATTGCAGCGGCTTAATTTTGCCGAACCCTCAGGTGCGCTACGTTAATCTGCATTATAACGATAACGAGAATAACGACCACCAAAATGCCGATTACTAATCCCATCATTACCTCCTTCAGTATTGCTTTTTCAATTTCGCCATAACCATACAGAGAGCATAGCAAGAGGTGTGCCTGCAACCGGAGGCAGACAGAAACATATGGGAGAAGCCTTTACTGACAAGGATTGAAAAGAGGCGGCGCAAACAGAAGAGAAGGGGAAGAGGGAGCTGTCCGGCCTCAACATATGGCGGCTCCTCAAAATATTGAGGGGAAGTGCTGGTTAAACCGGCGATCCGAAATGAGGACGCACGATGCCGAGCTTGTGCATTCTCGCCCGCAGCGTGCTGGGGTGAAGGCCCAGGAGCAGGGCGGCCCCGTCCTTTCCTTCAATGCGCCACCCGGTTTTTTCCAGGGCCTGCAGAATCTGCTCCCGCTCCATCTCCTTCATGGTTCCCCCGGAGGAAGACAAAGGGGGTGGCGAGATGTTCAGTTTATCCGCCAGTTGCAGAATCGGCCCGCGGCAGAGGATCACGGCCCGTTCGATGATGCTTTCCAGTTCCCTGATGTTGCCGGGCCACGGATAATTCTGCAAGGCCGTCATCGTTTCCTTGGGGATCGAGGTGATCTGTTTCCCCATTTTGCGGGCATATCGCTCCACAAAGGCCTGAACCAGCAGCGGAATATCTTCGATTCGCTGCCGCAATGGGGGGACCGTGATGGGGAAAACGTTGAGCCGATAGAAAAGATCCTCCCGGAACCCGCCGGTGCGGATCGCCTCCTCAAGATTGCGATTGGTCGTGGCCACGATGCGCACATCGACCTTGATGCTCTTTGACGAGCCCAGGCGCTCAAACACGCCATGCTGGATCACCCGCAGCAGCTTGGCCTGCATCTCCATGGGCAGTTCCCCTATTTCGTCCAGACACAGGGTGGAGCCATCGGCCATCTCGAACCGGCCCATCTGGCGGGTATCGGCCCCGGTAAAGGCCCCTTTCTCCCGGCCGAACAACTCGCTCTCAATCAGATTGGCGGGCAGGGCGGCACAGTTGACGGTGATCAGCGGCCGATCCTTGCGGGGACTTAAGAGGTGGATGACCTCGGCAATCAGCTCCTTGCCCGTGCCGGTCTCGCCGAGGATAAGCACGGTCGTATCTATCGGCGCGACCTGCTCCGCGCGATAGAGAACATATTTGAGGCCATCGCTTTGGCCGATGATATGGTCGAATTGCCGTTTCTTTTTGCTCTCCTGGTGAAAGTAAATATTCTCGATCACCAGCCGGTCTTTCAATGTTTTGATTTCCGCCAGGGCTTTCAGCAGGGATTCCTCCAGCTGCGGGTGTTCTTTTTCTCTCCTGCTCCAGCTCTGCATTGCTTGTTCGCTGCTCGGACCTGCCGCTCCCGCACGCGTCGTTCTGTTCCGTTGTGCTCTTGAGGCGGAAAACCTGAGCCAAGTTCACGCCTGGTGACATCGCGGATGCGGCACTGAATCACTTTTCGATGGTTCACCAGAAAAACACTGCTGATAAATTCCACGGCAATTATCCTGCCGTTTTTTGTCTCCAGCGGCAAATTGTTGTAACGGACACATCCTTTGCTCTGCAGTTCCGCAAATGAGACGCTGCCACTCCTCAACATCCTTGAAAAGACCGATTTCCCAGAGTTTCCTGCCCAAAAAATCCTCGTGTGAATAGCCCAGCATTTCCATCAGGAAAGGATTGACATCGGATATCTGCCCGGTCTCGGCATCGAGAATTAATATTCCCTCTCTGGCATCTTCAAAGAGACGGCGGAAGAAGGTTTCCGAGACCTGCAGCGCCTCCTCCAACTCCTTGCGTTCGGTGATATCGGTGACCGTGGTCTGGCAGAGAGGATTTTCGCCGGAGACTAAGACGGAAGGAATGCTGTCAAGCTGGGCGTGAAACGGTTTGCCGTTTTCCTGAAAAAGCGTGAGGGTGCAGCACTGCCTGTTGCCCGTGGCAAATACCTTTTTTAAATGCAGATAAAACAAATCACCATCATCCCTGCTCATGAAAGAAGAAAAAGGCCTTTTCAGCATGGCGTCTTTTGCCAGACCCTGCTGCCGGCTGCCGGTGAGATTTACCTCTATTATCCGCCCCTTGCCGTCAAAGGTGTAATAACCGACCGGGGCGTGATCATAGAGATAGACGTAGCGGGCCCAGGATTCCTCAAGCTGGAGTTTGGTCCTGCGCAATTCCTCGTTCTGCAGGTCAAGTTCGATCTGATGCACCTGCAGCTCATGGATAAGCGCCGGAATATCCTCCGGCGCGATATCCTGAATCAGCATCGCCTTTTCGCGCAGCAAGTGTTCCGCCCGTTTCCGGGTAGTGTCAACTTTTTTGGTGCGGTTTTTTTTATCAGAAGAATCAGGGGCCATATTATCTGATTTATTGCATCCCTTTTCCTTTCTGTCAATGAACAAGTTTACTGTCCTGCTCGAAACGGAATGCATCATCGTGCTCCGTGCTGTGGCATTGCAGACAGAGGTAGGGATCAGGAGACTTGTTCAGCCTTCGCCTCTTCAGGATTTACCGTGTGGGCCATACCCGGGCCATGACAGGTTTCACAGCCGACGTTGTGCAAAGAGTCAGTGAGCGACAGGGCCAGGGCTGGTTGTTTGTCGAGAATGGAAACGCCGGTGACGTGGCAGGGAAGACATTTGGTGTTGAATTGCTCTTTTTTCCGGACCAGGGCCTCATAGGCATGGGCATGGCGCGTCACCTGCCAGCGCCTGCCGATTTCCGCATGGCATTTCAGGCAGGCCTGGCTGCCCGCATAATCGCTCAGGGTCCCCTCACTGCTGCCGCTTCGACCGAAAGCATTAATTTTATCCCTGGTTGCCATAATGATTTTCTCCATGGCGGGATCATCGGCAATAGCCGGCGTTACCGCTAAAAAGGTATTATCAAAGGTGGAATTTTCTGCTGATTTGCTCAGGTGCCGCGCTGACGCTGATTTCCTTTTCAACGGTTTTCAGCCGGGCAACCAGGGTGTGAATAGGCTTGTAAAGTTGCCGGGTTGCCCTGATAGACAATTTGCGGGTCTCCCTGGCTTTCCAGCTTTTTTATCTGCCAGGTCAACCGGTCAACCTCCTGTCTCAGCAGGGTCGCATCAATGGTCGCATCGCTCCACCTGCCGTTTTTTCCCCAGCTGATACGCAACTCACCTATGTATTTCCCCTGCTTTTCCGCCTGGCAGATCAAGGTGTTATTGGTCAGGGCAGGATTCTGATTAGAGGAATACATCCCCGCCTGCACAATGATATGGATACCGGGAAATTCCCGGCTGATCTGTTCGTTTTCCAGGGGAGATAAACTCGATAACAGGATGACAAGATCGGCCTGTTTACCTATTTCCCGCATGTATTCCGGCAGCAGATCCTGCCAGGGAAGGATGAGGTAGCTCTCCCGCTCCTGCGGTTCATTTGCCGCCCCGCTGCCGGTGAGGCCGATAACGGCTATGCGCAGCCCTGTTTTTTTCTTGATAATAAAGGGCGTAAAAAGGAGTTGTCGATTTTGCCGGTCGACGAGGTTGGCGCTGAGCCAGGTGAAATCTGCCTGTTTCTCCAGCTGCTTTAAAAAATCCACTCCTGCGGCCAGATCCATTCTGGAAACCCCCACCGCCTCATAGCCGAGAATATTATAGGCCTCCACGACACCCGCGGCATTAATTTTTGCCAGATCGAAATGGCGTCCTGGAGGAAGTTTGCTTTTGTCAAACAGCAGTGCCCCGGCGTCAAGAAACAGCGCGCGGTCCACTTTGACGTCAAGCTGCTGGAAAAGGGTTTTTCTTTTGGACAGCCCGCCCAGCTGCTTCGGCCTGCAACCACAAGGCGCGGTTGCGCCATGCACATCATTACTGTAAAAAAGGATGATTTCTCCGGAGGCCGCCGGTGCGGCAAAGATCGACATGGGAAAGAAAAAGGGGAAAATTACCGCCATCAGACGCAGGCAAATAGTCATGGTTTTCTCCTTCAGGTGTATCTTAAGCTGTAAGCCGTAAAAGGATTTGTCGCCACTTTGTCAACCGGAATTGATGAATTGCTTCGGCATATTCGCAAATCAGAAAAGGCCTGAAAGGGGAAGAAAGCGGTGAATTCTTCCCCGCCCATTCATATCCAACTTCCGCAACTATCCATCGGATCTTCCAATGATTGTCAATAAATAACCTAACCTTTGATTGAAATCAATCTCTTTCCGCTGATTGGGGCTGGAATATGAACAAGACGAGGGGTAAGGGCGGGTTGGAAGCCAGGAGTTAGGCAGAGTCAGGAGACAGGAGTCAGGAGGCAGGAGTCAGGAGACAGGAGTCAGGAGCAGGAGTCAGGAACGGACGGCCATTGCAGGACTTGGCAAACGGCATATCAGCAATTGCCGGGTCCCGCAAAACCTGCCTCCGCCAGGCGCCGCCAGAGAGCAGAGACACGCACCCCATCCTGGCGAATTCCCTAGATCTTGAATTTGTGCACCAGGGTCTGCAGTCTGGTTGCCAGCCTGGACAGATCGGCAGCGGCCTGGCTCAACTGCTGCACCCCCTTGCCGCTGTCCTGGGCCACCTGGCTCACCCCCTGGATATTTGAAGAAACCTCCCGGATGCCCAGGGACAGCTCTTCCATGGCCTTGTCGATCTCGAGAATGCTGGTATTGGAATCAGCGATCTGTCCGGCAATCTGCGAGGTAATATTGCCCTGCTCCTGAATGGAGCCGGAAATCGCGGTGGAGGAATCATTCACCTCCTTGATGATGACCGCCACCTCGGTCATGGCCGTTACCGCCTCACCGATGCTTTTCTGCACCTCACGGATGCTGGTGGAGATATTCTCCGCGGCCCCGGCGCTCTGCAGGGCCAGTTCCTTCACCTCGTTGGCCACCACGGCAAATCCCTTGCCGGCCTCCCCGGCCCGGGCCGCCTCAATCGTGGCATTCAAGGCCAGCAGCTTGGTCTGTTCCGTGATTTCACCAATTGTCTTGGTAACCTCATCAATCTCCGCGGCAGCCGTCACCAGATTCTTGATTGTCTCATTGGCCTTTTGGGCCTTCTGGTAGGCCGTGTCCGTGATGCGCGCCCCTTCCTCGGCCTTGCTGCTGATCTGGGCAATGCCCTTATTCATGTTTTCGGTGGCCCGGGCAACCTCGGCCACATTGGCCGCCACCTGGCCGAAGGTGGTTGACACACTGCTGGCATTGACATTGATTTCTTCCGTGGCGCCGGCCACGGCATTTGCCTGCACACTGGTCTCTTCCGCGCCGGCGGCAAGTTCAGTGGTGACTGCCGTCATTTCATGGGAGGATGAAGACACCACATCCGCCGTTTCCCTGATCTCAGCAAGCAGCTCGCGCAGGTTGGCGATCATCCGGTTCAAGGAAATACTGAGCGTGTCCTTGTCCGAGGCGACTTTCACCTCGTTTACCAGATCACCGTCGGCGATCTTTTCCGCCATGTCGACCTTTTCCTTGAGACTGTCGCGCAGACTGTTCAGGGCAAGGGCAATGGCCGCGACCTCATCGCCGGATTTTTTGGCGTGGGTCGTCCCTGCAGACTGCTTCACCTCAAGCCGCTCCCCGAGATCACCGAGGCCGATCTTGACGCAGAAAGCCGCGCATTTCTGCAGGGGCAGGGCGATGCGATTGCTGATTGTCCAAAAAAGGGCCAGGGCCACCGCGCCGATGGCGACAAAAACAAGGGATAATTTCATGAGCAGAACCCGCTGCTGCTGCCGCTGGGCCTCTTTTTTCTCCGCCAGGATTTTCTGGACATCATCCAGATAGACCCCGGTGCCGATCACCCAGTTCAGCGGTTTGAAAAGTCGGACAAAAGAGAGTTTGTCCTGCTGCCGACTTGTGCCGTCAGCTTGCTGTTTTCCAAAGGTATAATCGACGAAACCCTCCCCGTCCGCCTTGCTGACATCAACCATGGCCTTAAAAAAATTCTCTTTGCCGCCAAGGGCGGTATTAAATTTCGGGTCATCCAGCACCTTGCCCTCAAGTTCGGGCTGCAGGGGATGCATCACCATTTTCGGCAGCGGTTCGCCCGTATCGTTGATCCACAGATAGCCGGCTCCGTTGGCATAGCGGATTTTGCGGATATCTTCCTTGGTCTGGGCAACGGCATCGGCGACGGCATCATCCACATAGATGCCGGTGCTGAGTATCCAGCCCCACTCCTTGACCAGCCGGCAATAGGAAAGTTTCGGCTGGGCCCCCTCTTTGCCCGGTTTCGGCCACAGGTAATCGACAAAGCCCGCGCCGGCGCTCCGGCAGACCTCCACCATGGCAACAAAGAGATTTTTATTCTGCCCGAGCGCGCAGTTATATTCCGAGGCATCGAGAATCTTGCCTTCCAGCTTTGGCTGCAGGGGATGGAGAATGGCCTTGGGCACGGGAAGCTGATCATCAATGATGAAAATGTAGCCGGTGCCGTGGTCATAGCGTAATTTCCGGATTTCCTCTCTGGCAAAGTTCTTCGCCTCGTCAACGGTGATCCTGCCGCTTGCGGCGTCCGTCAGGGCCTGCTGCACAATGGAGTCGGCCATATCAATGATGCTGGCAAGCTTGGGGCCATAGACCTGCTGGAGATGCTCCTTGTCCTGGGCGGCCCGCAGATTCTGGTCGGCAATCTGCCAGGCGATGTTCACGTAATCCTGCAGTCCACTTTTGATCCGGCTCATCTCCCGCTTTTCAAAATCTGCAATATCCCTGCGGCCATCGCTGCTGATCACGCTTACCAGGGTAAGCCAGATAGAGATGGCAGCCAGGCCGGCAACAGCCAGAAAGGTTACAATGAGCTTTGTGCGGATCCTTACATTCTGAAACATTATCCCACCCGGTTAAAGAGTTACTTAGAAATGAACAACAAGTAACTTTTACTGTATGGGAAACGGGGATTTAATGTCAAACTGAAATTCGTCAGGGGGAGAAACCGGATAAGAAAAAAAGGAAAGAAAAGAAGGGTAAAAAAAATCCCGCGGTATCTTTCTGTGCAGGCCGTGGGGATATGCCGTCACCCCCGCCAAAGCGGGGGCCGGCTCTTAGGAGCTGTAACGAAATTGAAAAAAGGGCCAGGTTATTTCGTAACGGCGTACGGCTCAAATGGCGTTTTCTTCGATAAAGGCCTTGATCTGGGCCAGGTCCGCATCAAGCACCCGGCAGCGGCTTTCCTTTTTATCCAGGTCGCGGAAGCTCTCGGGCATCTCCGGCGGCCGGCCGATGGCCTGTTGCACGGCGGCTCCGAACTTGGCCGGATGGGCGGTGGCCAGGCAGACCATGGGCACGTCCGGGTCCAGATGATCGAGCCCGGCACTCACCCCCACTGCCGTATGCGGGTCCAGCACGTAGCCGTTGCCTGGTAAAAATCGCGGATAATGGCCAGGGTCTGCTGCTGGCTGACGCTTGCCGACAGGAAGGCCGCCCTGATCTTTTTGCTGTTCGATCTCTGAAAAATGAAGGCTGCCGCTTTGGGCGAAATGCGTCATGGCCTCCCTGGTCCGCCCGGCATCCTCATCGTAGAGGAAGTAGAGGTAGCGCTCAAAATTGCTGGCCACCTGGATATCCATGGACGGGCTGGAGGTCTGCACCACCTTGCCCAGGGAGTAATCACCGTTGTAGCACGAAAGCGGGTCAGCAGATCATTCTCATTGGTGGCCAGCACCAGATGGCGGATGCGGCCCGGCAGCAGTTTGCGGGCGACAAAGCCGGCGAAGATATCGCCGAAGTTGCCGGTGGGCACGGCAAAATCAACCTTGCCGCCCTGTCCGGTCAGCTTCAGGGCCGCAAAGATATAATAAACGACCTGGGCCAGGATCCGCGCCCAGTTGATGGAATTGACCGCGCCCAGATGGTACTGCTGCTTGAAGGGAATATCGTTGAACATGGACTTGACGATGGCCTGGCCGTCGTCAAAGGTGCCGCGGATGGCCAGGTTGAAGACATTGGCATCAGTGACCGTGGTCATCTGCAGCTCCTGCACGGCGCTGACCCGTTTATGGGGATGGAGGATGAAGATATTGATCCGCTCCTTGCCCCGCACCCCATAGATGGCGGCGCTGCCGGTGTCGCCCGAGGTGGCGCCGAGGATATTCATCTTCTCGCCGCTTTCCCTGAGCAGATAGTCAAAGACATTGCCGAGAAACTGCAGGGCCACATCCTTGAAGGCCAGGGTCGGGCCGTGGAACAGCTCAAGAATATGCACCCTGCCCTTCTGGACCAGCGGCGTGACCTCCGGATGGCTGAAGGTCGGCATAGGAGCGGTTGATCAGCTCCCGGAGATCGTCGGCCGGGATGTCATCAATAAAGAGGGAAAGCACGGCATGGGACAGCTCAGGATAGGACAGGCGCCGCCAGGCCGCAACCGTCTTTTCATCAATCCGGGGCATGGTCTGGGGCAGCAGCAGTCCGCCGTCAGTGGCCAGCCCCATCATCACCGCCTTTTTAAAGGAAATGGGGGCGATGCCGCCCCTGGTGCTGATGTATTTCATATATTCACCGGAAATCGTTCTCTTGCCGTGCCCTGGCAACACGGGATTGTACATCAAGGCACAAGAAAAAATTACCCCTCTTCAACGGCAATCCTGGGCGGCGTCATGCCACAACCCTTCCAGATCATAGAACTGCCGCTCGTCCGTGTAAAAGACATGGACAACCACATCGCCGTAATCGAGCAGCACCCAATGCCCTTCCTGCAGGCCTTCGGTGGAACCTTCCTTTAATTTTTTCAGGCGCAGCTCGCCGTCAATCACCTCGGCCAGGCCTTGCACATGACGGGTGGACCTGCCGCTCATGATGACAAAATAATCGGTAAAGGAGGAAATTTCACGCACATCGAGAATCAGCAGATCCTCAGCCTTTTTATCCAGGGCGGCCCGCGCGATTACACGGGCGATCTCCAGGCTCGGTTTTTTTTCAATATTTTTCTTACGAATTTTTTTCATGTTTTCTCCAGAAAGGAAACCAGCTCACGATGCCATATTACAGGTTGGTCCAGATAACAGGGATGGGGGGCTCCGTCAATAACAAAAAAGGATGAACCGGCGATCTTCTCGTGAAGCAGCCGGCCGTTGGCCAGGGGAGATACCGCATCGGCCCCGCCCCAGACAATCAGGGTCGGCACGGTGACGGCCGAGAGGCGCTCCTCTGTTTTCCTGCACGCCGACCGCGCCGACCAGCACCAGTGCTCCCACCAGATCGGCATGGTCAAGGCAGAATTCCAGCGCCACCCTGCCGCCCATGGACGGCCCGATGAGAACAGGTTTAGTCAGCCTCATCTGGGTGAGAAAATCGGCAAGCACCTCCCCGGGAGCCGCTGCACAGGCTGGGGATGCGCCAAAGCCCGGCAGATCAAGGGCCAGGGCGTGTTTTCCCGCCCCGGCCAGCACCTCGAGGGTGCCGAGCTCCTGCCAGGTCCGGGCCTTGAATTTCATCCCGTGCAGCAGAACAATATCCTGCCCGCCGGGCGGTCCTGCCTCAAGACAATGAACTTCACAGTGACCGGCAACCACCCTGCGCTGCATCACATCCACCATCATTTACTCCTTCATGCTTTTTTTCTATATAAAAATTTTACCGACAACATATACTATTACGCTAACAAGTGAAATACGCAATGACAACATTCATCTGATTGACTTCTGAGGCATCTGGAGTATAATCTCGCACCTGATTAATAAACAGTTTCATGCAAACAGGCTACCCTAAGGACCACTGTTAATGAATAAGTCACTTCGCTGGAAATATCTTCTTCTTTTCTCTCTCCTCGTCTTCGCCGGTCTGACGATGCTGCCCACCTTCTACGGCAATATGCCGGGCTGGTGGAAAAAATACATTGCCCCGGAAGGTCTTCGGCTCGGCCTTGATCTGCAGGGCGGCATGCATCTCGTCCTGAAGGTTGATCTGGACAAGGCCGCCCAAAACTCGCTCGACTTTGCCGCCCAGGATTTGAAAAACAACCTGAAGGAACAGCGCATCTCAATGGTGCAGACCGCTTCCGGCGACCCAAAAAAAATCATCTTCACCCTGCCCAATGTTGATTCCGTCGACAAGGTGCGGAAACTGGTGGAGGAAGAATTCCCCAACCTGTCCATCGACATCCAGTCCGAGGCGGACAGCTTTCCCCGGGTCACCCTTGCCCTCAAGCAGGATCAAATCGATTTCATCAATAAAAACGCGGTGAACCAGTCTTTGGAGATCATCCGTAACCGTATTGACCAGTTCGGCGTGGCCGAACCGGTCATCGTCCGCCAGGGCAAGGATGAGATTATCGTCCAGCTGCCCGGCGTGAAAGACCCGAAACGCGCCTTGAGTCTGATCGGCCAGACCGCCCAGCTCGAATTCAAGGTGGTTGATGACAGCGGGGTCAACCTCCCTGCCCTGATCAACCAGGCAGTCACCGCCGGCCAGTGGAAGGATGGAGAAAGCCGGGATAAACTGAATATGGCCATCAAGCGTTTTCTGCCCAATGACACCCAGGTCTATTTTGAAAAGGAAAAGGATAAACAGACCGGCAGGGAAATAAAGACCCCGCTGCTGCTCCAGAACCAGGTGCTGATGACCGGCGAGATGGTCAAGAACGCCCAGGTCCGGGTGGGCGGCAGCTTCAACGAACCCTATGTCAGCCTTGATCTCACCGGCCGGGGCGGCAAGGTATTCGGCCAGATCACCACAAAAAATGTCAATAAGCGGCTGGCCATTGTCCTAGACGACGTGGTGCGCTCCGCCCCGGTCATCCGGGAAAAAATCCTGGGGGGCAGCGCCCAGATTTCCGGCAGCTTCACCTATGAAGAGGCCACGGACCTGGCCATCATCCTGCGGGTCGGCGCCCTGCCCGCCCCGGTTTCCATCGTCCAGAACCTGACCATCGGCGCCTCACTGGGCCAGGATTCCATCAGCAAGGGTATCTCCTCCGGTCTGTTCGGCACGGTCCTGGTCATCCTGTTCATGCTCTTTTATTACCGTTTTTCCGGCCTCATCGCCAACATGGGCCTGGTGCTCAACGTCATCTTTCTTTTTGCCGGTCTGGCGGCGCTGCAGGCCACCCTTACCCTGCCGGGCATCGCCGGCATCATCCTGTCCATCGGCATGGCGGTGGACTCAAACGTCCTTATTTTTGAGACGAATGCGGGAGGAATTTGATCTCGGCAAATCAGTGCACTCCGGGGTGGAGGCTGGTTTTGACAAGGCCTTCTGGACCGTTGTCGACTCCCATGTGACCACCCTGATCACCGCCTTCGCCCTCTTTCTCTTCGGCACCGGCCCGATCAAGGGCTTTGCCGTCACCCTCTCCCTGGGCGTCAGCATCAACCTTTTCTCCACCCTGTTCTGCACCAAGCTGGTATATGACACCCTGTACGCCAAAAAACGCTTGAAACCGCTTTCCTTTCGGATTTTCATCAATAAGCCCAATCTTGACTACATGAAGCTGCGCAAGATTCACCTTCACCTTTTCCGCCATCACTGGTGCTGATCGGCATCTTCTCCCTGGTGCAGCTGCTGCGGGGCCAGGGCAACATCGGCGTTGACTTTTCCGGCGGGTCGCTGCTGCAGTACCAGTCCTCACAACCCTATGACCTGGAAAAAGTGCGTAAGGTCTTTGCCGAAAGCAATCTGCACGGGGTGGACCTGCAACCGGTGACCAGCGAAAACCGGCTGATCGTCAAAATCAAAAAATCCGAACAGATCGTGGGCAAGGATACGGAAACCATCACCGCCCTGCTGAACGAAAAACTGCCCGAATACCATTTCAACCTGGAAAGCCAGTCGGAAATCGGCGCCTCGGTGAGTGACACCCTCAAGGACCAAGGCGCTGCAGGCCGTCCTCATCTCCCTTGTCGGCGTGGTCCTCTATATCGCCCTGCGTTTTGATTACAGATTCGGCCTGGCGGCCGCCATTGCCACCTTCCATGACGTCATCCTCGTGCTGGGCGTCTGCTGGCTGCTCAACATCGAGATCACCCTGCTCATCGTCACCGCCCTGCTCACCCTGGCCGGGTATTCGCTGAATGATACGGTCATCGTCTTCGACCGTATCCGGGAAAATCTGCGCAAACAGAACCTGAACCTCGATCTGGCCGGCATCATCAACACCAGTGTCAACGAGGTCATGAGCCGTACCGTGGTCACATCGCTGACCATTGTTCTGGCGCTGCTGCCCCTGTATTTCATGGGCGGTTCCGTTATCCATGATTTCGCCTTTGCCCTGCTGGTCGGCGTTCTGGTAGGTACCTATTCCTCAATCTTTGTGGCCAGCCCGCTGCTCATCCACTGGGAGAAAAAAATTGACTGGCAGCGCTGATGAAACGCCATGAGTAAACCGGAACTGCAGTTGCCGGAACACATTCACCCCCTGGCGGACAAGGAAACCTTCACCTTTGCCTGCCATCCCGGGGTGCCCTGCTTCACCGAATGCTGCCGTGATCTGGAGCTGGCCCTTTCACCCTATGATGTGCTGCGCCTGGGCCGGGAACTGGGCATTTCGAGCCGGGAGTTCCTTGACCATTACGCCATCATCGAACGGGAAGAAGATGACGTCTTCCCCAGGGTGTATCTCGGCATGCTGGATGACGGCCGGGCAAACTGCCCTTTTGTGGCGGCAAGCGGGTGCCGGGTTTACGGCGGACGGCCCGCCCCCTGCCGCACCTATCCGCTGGGCCGCGGCGCCTGGCAGGACAAGTCCGGCTTGCCGCAGGCCTTTTATGTTGTGCAGCGGGAAAGCCACTGCCACGGATTTGCCGAACCGGTTGAGCAGGGGGTGGACCAGTGGATTGCCGGCCAGGAACTTGCTGATTACTATCAGGCAAATGACATGCTGATGCCGCTCCTGCACCACCGGAAGCTGAAGCAGGGATGCAAACCCAGCGCCGGGCAGCAGGATCTTTATCTGGCCACACTTTACCAGCTGGAAAATTTCAGGAACAATAACCGGGATTTTCACGAACTGACGCGATCTGGAATTATTGCGTTGCGCCGTAGACTGGCTGATACAACATTTTTTTGATGAACGGGGTACTCTCTGATGACAAAACAGGTAAAAGCCATTGTGCTGACCGGCTTTGGAACAAACTGCGAGACGGAAATGGCCCATGCCTGCAGACTGGGCGGGGCCGACCAGGTCGACATTGTCCATATCAGCGAACTGATCCACGGCGAATACTCCTTAAACGATTACCATTTCCTCAACCTGCCGGGCGGGTTCCTTGATGGCGACGATCTCGGGGCGGGACAGGCCGGGGCCCACCGCATGAAATATGCGGTGGTCAAGGGCAGCGGCGAAAAACTGCAGGATCAGCTGCTGCGTTTCATCGATAGCGGCAAGCTGATCCTGGGGGTGTGCAACGGCTTTCAGCTCATGGTGAAAATGGGTCTGCTGCCGGCCTTTGAGGACCGCCACGACGACCGGCAGGTCAGCCTCACCCACAATGATTCCAGCCGCTTTGAAGACCGCTGGGTGACCCTGGCCGTTGACCGGAGTTCTCCCTGTGTTTTCACCACCGGGCTGACCAGCCTCTATTTTCCCGTCCGTCATGGTGAAGGGAAATTTGTCGCCAAAGATGATGCGACCCTGCAGCGTCTCAAGGATGAAAAACTGATTGTCCTGCGTTATACCGATCCGCAGAGCAATGTGCCGACCATGGACTATCCGGCCAACCCCAACGGTTCACCGGACGCCATTGCCGGCATCTGCGATCCCACCGGCAGGCTCTTCGGCCTGATGCCCCACCCGGAAGCCTTTCTCCATCGGACCAACCATCCGCGCTGGACCAGGGAAGAACTGCCGGAAGAGGGGCAGGGCCTGGCTCTTTTCCGTAACGGCATCAATTTTATCAGGCAGAACCTTAAATAAGTGCAGGATTAAGTGCGCTCAAGTTGTTGCGGCAGCGTTAATCGTTTAAGCGCTTAAACTTGAGTTTCAATTACGGCAGCAGGAATTCCGCAATCCGCAATCCGAAATCCAAATCCTTGAACTCTGCACTATGAAAACACCGGTTGCCGAGCCTGCCCCGCCTGGGAAGAGGCTGTTAGGTTTTCTTCTCGAAATACGCAAGACCATCCTGTCATTGGGCTGCGGCATCGGCCTGGGCACCTTCGGTTTCTACTTTCTCTCGCCGGCAATCTTTGCCGCGGTGCAGAATCATCTCCAGCAGAAACTGGCCTTCTTCAGCGTGGCCGAACCCTTTGTCGCCCATGTCAAACTGGCCCTTTTCGTCACCCTCTTTCTGCTCATGCCCTGGATCGTTTTCTGCTTCTGGCGCGCCATGGCCAGGCCCTTCGGCCTGTCCGCCAGGGCCGTGGCGGCCTTTGTTTTTTTCACCTCCCTGCTCTTTTACAGCGGCACCTTTTTCTGTTACTTCGTCACCCTGCCCTTTGGGGTGAAATTCCTGCTGGGATTCGAATCAGAGCAGCTGAAGTCGGTTATCTCCGTGGGCAAATTCGTCTCCTTTGTCACCATCTTTGTCCTTGCCTTCGGTTTCATTTTTGAGCTGCCCATTTTCATGATTTTTTTCGCCCGGGCCGGGATCTGCCCCCGGTCAACCTTTGAAAAGAGCCGCCGCTTCGCCGTGCTTTTCATCAGCATCGTCGCCGCCCTGCTCACCCCCACGCCGGATGTGGTCAACATGCTGCTCATGGGCGGGCCGCTCTACCTGCTCTATGAAATGGGGATTGTTGTACTGAAAATCATGAAAATAAACTAACATGGCTGGAAATTCAGACAATTTGATCACGGCAGATTTTAAATTGATACGCGGATCTTGGTTCGAGGAGAGTGCCAAAAGTACAAGGAGCCGTTACGAAATAACATGGCCATTTTTTCAATTTCGTTACGGCTCCTTATACCCCTCAAGGGGGTACTGAAAAGAGTGTCGTTCCGCGCATTTCTCTGGCCATGTTATTTTTTTACAACGGCTTAAAGTTGCGGTACCTTCTGATTAGATAACTCCTTTAACTTGAGGCACTTCAAGTACTTCAAGTATTTTAGGCACTTCAACATTTATCCCAACCTGAAGACCTGCTATTACCATGACCACCAGGACGAGTTCTGTACTCCGTCTCATCATAAGCATTGCCCTGCTGCCGGTTATCTTTTGGGCGCTAATCACCACCCTGCTGCCCGTCTATCTGCAGCATTCCCTGCTGCCCGCCCTGGCGGCCAGGGCGGGCATCGACAGCTTGCAGACCCGCTATCTGTATATCAATCTGACCGAGGCCGGCACAGGCTTTGCCATCGGGCCGGCGGAATCTCCTGCCGTTGCCGTTGCCGCGCTGACCGCACGCTATAACCCGGCGGCACTGCTGGCCGGCAAGCTGGAAGAAGTGTCGCTAAGCGGAGTGGAGATTCACTGCGCTTTAAACGATAACCAAATCTTCTTTGCCGATCCGGGCCTGCAGAAACTTATCAGCAGTTCCTCCCCGGCCAAAGACAGCGGCGAAGCAGCAAAACCCGTCCAGCTGCCCCTGGCAGTAAAAAGGGTGGTCATCCGCCAGTCAACGTATCATCTGCCGCCTGGCGGACCGGGTGATCCGGCTGCCCTTTGCCGCAGAGGCGGAACTTGCGGCAAGCGGCGCGCGGACGACGGCCCATTGCAGGTTCGTCTGCAGCTTTTTCCCGGCGAGCAGGAAATTACCATCACCGCAGGCCTTGATCTGCACCGGCAGCAGGCCCACCTTGCCTTTGCCGCCAACGACCTGAGTCCCCGGCAATTTGCCGGCCTGATCGGCCTGCCGGCCGATCTGCAGCTGGACACCAAGGCGGATTTTTCCGGCAGCGCCGAGGTGGGGCTTTCCCCTGTTGTTCTTTCAGCCGTCAAGGGGCAGCTGACTCTGCAGGACCTCTCACTGCGGCTCCCCGGCCTCAGCCTCTCACCCAAAAAACTCCCGCAGCAGGAGACCCCGCCGATCACCCTTAGCTTTTCCGGCAGCAGGCAGGACACCGCCCAGCCGCTGCTGTTTACCGTTAACGGCGCTCTGCCTGATCTTGTTGCCGCGATCAAGGGAGCCAACCTGTCCCTGCCGTCCCCCTCCTTGGCGATCAAGGGTTCTGTGGCCACAGACGCCGTCAGCCTTGACTCGGTTGCCCAGTGCTCCCTGGCCGCGGAAAATGAGGATTTCAGCCTGGAGGCGCCCACCATCGCCCTGCAGGCGACAGGCACACGGCAGGGCAAGGAAGGATGGCAGGTGCAGGGTGATCTCACCGTGGACAACGTCCGGTTTGCCCACCACCCTTCAGGCGCCAGGGCGGAAGGCGGCAGTCTTACCCTGCCGCTGAGCTGGCCGCTCACCGACGCGAACAAAAAAGGTGAACTTGCCCTGCCCAAACTCTTCTGGCAGGAAAAGGAAATCGGCGCACTGGCCGGGACAATCCGGCTGCAGGAAAAAAAACTGGACCTGACTGCCGCTTTCCACTCACCATTGCTGCCGGGTCTTGCCGCAGCACTGTCGTTCTCCTCTGATATTTCAGGAGACACAGGGACAAGTGAGCTTGCGCTTTCCATCCCGCCGGCCAAACTGACGAACTTCTCCCCGGCCCGGATTTTCCCCCAGGCAACAGACCTCACCGTCTCCGGCCTCATCAGTGGCGAGGCGCAGCTGTCCCTGGCCGGTAACAGCCTGACCGGCAACGGCCGGCTGGCCCTGCAAAACGGCAGCCTTGCGCTGGCAGAGCAGAAAATCACCGTCTCCGGCATAGACACCGCTCTTACCCTGCCCTTTCTGCCGCAACTGCGCAGCGCCCCGAACCAGAAGCTCAGCTTTGCCTCGGCCCATATTGGCGAGCTGATAATAAACGGCGGCAGTGTAAACTTCACGGTGGAGGCTGCCGATTCGTTCTTACTGGAAAAGGGAAGTTTCAACTGGGCGGATGGCTCTGTCAATACCTATGCCCTGCGCTTTGCGGAAAACCATCTGCAGCCTGAGATGATTTTTTACTGCAACAAATTGAAGCTTGCCGGAATCCTGGAACAGGCGGGCATCAAGAATGTGGAAGGAGATGGCACGGTCAACGGCCGCATCCCGGTCAGTTTCTCTGATGGCAAAATCACCTTTGCCCCGAGCTTTCTCTACTCCACCCCCGGCGAAGGGGGAGTGATCCGTATTGCCGGCGGGGATTTCCTCACCCAGGCCATCCCCCTTGATTCCCCCCAGTTCGGTCAGCTCGATTTTGCCCAGGAGGCCTTGCGCAACTTCAGTTACAACTGGGCAAAGGTGCATCTCTTCAGTGAAAATGATAGCCTTGGTGCTGCAGTTAAATCTTGACGGCAAGCCGGCCTCTCCCCTGCCTTTTAGCTATGACGCGGCAACCGGGGGGCTGCAGCGTACCCATGTGGAAGGCGCTCAGGGTATTTCCCAGCCTATTCTGCTGGATGTCAATTTTCGCTTTCCCCTGAACACCTTTCTCGATTATGATAAAAACTTCAAAAATCTTTTGCAACGCGCCCGGTAACGAACCGCCTGCCGGGTATTTTCCCATGAGCCGCAAAGACAGGAGTCATAATGATGTTTGCCAAAAAGACACTGCTTGTCATCACCCCGCTTTTTCTCCTGTGCGCCTGCACAAGACATGAAATAGAGTCCCGCAATGAGGTGCAGATTGCCCCGGTTGAAATAAAACCGATTCACATCACCATCGATATCAACATCAAGGTTGACAGGGCGCTTGATAACTTCTTTGACGACATTGACAAGGCGCAACCGTAAACAAGGAGATCTTCCCATGTACAAACAATTCCGCAACCGGTCTGTTATTCTCTTTCTTCTGCTGATTTCCTTTCTGCTTGCCGCCACCTGCCAGGCGGGCGACGATATCAAAAGCCGCATGAAGGCAAGGCTCCCGGCCCTTGTCACTTTAAAGGCCCAGGGGGTTATCGGTGAAAACAGGCAGGGCTACCTTGAATTCAGAAAAACCGACCAAAGCCAGGAGACCCTGATCAAGGAGGAAAACGACGACCGGCGCCAGGTTTATACCGCCATTGCCAAACAGCAGGGGGCGGACGTGGTCCTGGTCGGCTCCCGCCGCGCCCTGCAGATTGGCGAGCAGGCCTCTGCCGGCACCTGGCTGCAGAAGCCGGATGGAACCTGGTATCAGAAATAGAGGGATGGTGGCGCTGGCCGTAGGGGCATCCCTCGTGGGTGCCCATCCGGGATTCGGGCGCCAACCGCCCCTACACGACCCCGACTATGAAGCCATCAATACTCCTGCAGGCTAAAGCCATTCTGCTCGAGCAGGGCGGCGGTGACGCCAAATCTCGGAGTCAGGCCGCAGGAGGGGCTGCGGGACTTGAGCAGCACGGCCGTGACCTGCTGCGCCATGGCGATTGCCAGAACCTGGCGGGCGCCCAGCAGAAAACGGGAGGTAACGTCTTCTCCCTCCCGGGTGAGCACGGCGGCCCGGCCCGCCAGGACATCATAACCGTCGCCGCCAATGATATCCGCCGCGGTCCGGGGAGTCGGCAGGCCGCCGAGCTGCTCCGGGCAGACGGGAATCCAGAGAGCGTTTTTTACCATTAACCGGCAGGCCTCGCAGGGCTTCAATCTGCCGTCATATCTGGTCTGCAGACCGAGCAGACAGGCACTTACCAGGTAAATCCTCGGCTTTTCATGCAAAATTGTCTTTTCCTTTTCCAGGCTTTGGTTTACCATCTGGTTTTCACAAAAATATATAGATAATCCCATGGATCTGGCAAAAATTATTAAACAGTTGAACAGCAAGGAACACCGGACACTTATTCTGCTCAGCATCCTCTCCGGGTGCGCAGTCATTGCCTGGCTGTTTTTTTCGCCCAATGGGATTGTAGCATATTACCATTTAAAGGAACAGATTGCGGTGGTAAAAGCGGAAAACGAGCAGTTAAAGGAAGAGAACCGGCTGCTGCAGCAAAAAATCGACAAGATCAAAAATGATCCGGCCTATTTGGAAGAGCTGGCCCGCAGGGAATACAACCTGCTGAAAAAAAACGAGCTGGTTTTTGAATTCAAAAAATAGCCCCGCCTCAAACCTCTGCGGTGAATGGCCTGCCGGTCTCGCCCGCAGGCAAAAAAATTTCCGATAACATAACCTCTACAAACTGTTATCATTTTCTGTTATGATACGGCGCACTCAATCCGCTGCGCAACGCCTGTTTCTCATCACACCAGGGAATCGCATGCATAACGGCAAACATTCCGGCAAGTTATCACAGACATCCCCTTTCGGCGGCGATTGGCTTTCCGCAGTCAATTCGCTGGACGATCTTGTCATGATCGTGGATCTGCACCACGTAATTCTTGCCGTAAATACCGCTGCAACGAAAATCACCGGCCTGCCGGAAAAAGAAATTGTCAGCCAAACGTGTTGCCGGATCTTTCACCATACGGCTACCCCTCCTGCCGCCTGTCCTCTTGAGGTCCTCAAACAGTTACCCAGCCCCCAGACGACAAGCATGGAAATGAAACTGCTTGACCGTGTCTGCCAGGTCACCGCTATCCCCATTTTTGACAGCCATGGGCAACTGATCAAGGCTTCCTGCACCGCCAGGGACATCACCCGCCGCGACAAGGCCAACCGAGAACTGGAGAAAGCAAACCGCGCCCTGCGAACCCTCAGCGAATGTAATAAAATTCTGGCCCGCCCCCTGGCTGAGCAGGAAATGCTGCAGCAGATCTGCCGGGTTATTGTCGAAGAGGGCGGCTATCATCTGGCCTGGGTCGGCATCGCTTTGGATGACGCGGGAAAAACCGTCCAACCGCTTGTGCACTGGGGCTTTGAAGACAACTATCTTGAGATGGTAAAAATTGTCTGGGCGGATGATGATCAGGGACAGGGGCCGACCGGCACGGCCATCCGCACGGGCCGCCCCGTGACCTGTCAGAACATTCTGACTGATGCCCGCTTCGCTCCCTGGCGAGAGGAGGCACGAAAACGGGGCTATGCCTCTTCCGTTTCCCTGCCCTTACTCGTCAATGAAAAAACAATCGGCGCCTTAAACATCTATGCCGTTGAACAGGACTGCTTTGCCGCCCAGGAGCTGGGACTGCTGCAGGGTCTTGCCTCGGATATCAGCTATGGCATTATTACCCGGAGAATAACCCAGGAACGCAAAAAAACGGAATCGGAACTGGCAAAAAGGGCGTCCGAATGGACATTTGCCCTGGATTTCATCGAGGATGCCGTTTATCTGCTCGATCTGGACGACAGAATCATCCATGCCAACCGCTCCTTTTATAACATGATCGGTGCAAGCCCGGAACAGGCCATCGGCAAAGACATCTGTGCCATTATCCATCCCCGGGGGGAAACTGTTCCCTGCCCTGCCTGCCAGGCAAGAAGGGAGAGGCGGGATGCGGTGATCATCATGGAGGCCGACCACCCGGACAACCCTGCCGGACGGCCTGTTCAGGTGATGGTGAAGATCATCCGCGATGAAAACGATTCCCCCCTCAGCGTGCTCATGGGCATTCGTGATCTCTCGCCGCTGGAGGAACTGCGCAAACAGGCCCAGATCATCAACCAGATCGCAGAGGCGGTCATCACCACCGATCCGGAGGGCATTGTCACCACCTGGAATAACGGGGCGGAAAAACTTCTCGGTTTCGCCAGACAGGAAGCAGTCGGCAAAAGGATCTCCTTTCTGCAGATTCACCGGGAGGCTGATCGCAGAGCGAAAGAACGGGTCAACGGAAAATTGTTTTCCGTATCCCACCGGGAAGCCCGCATCCAGCAGAAATCAGGCGCAGCCATTCATGCCCTGATTTCTTCAGCCGATCTCCTCAGCCAGTCAGGGGAAAAAAAGGGGGCCATCTTCACCATCACGGATATTACCGACCGCAAGACGGCGGAAATAAAACTGCTGGAAAGCGAGGAACGGTTCCGGCTGCTCATTGAAAACACCAGCGACTGGATATGGGAAGTGGATGAGGCCGGCAACTTCACCTATGCAAGCCCCAAGGTAAGGGAGCTGCTCGGTTATGAGCCGGAGGAAATCATCGGCACCAGTCCCTTTTCTCTGATGCCGGAAGGGGAGTCAGCCCGGGTGGCCGAGGTGTTTGCGGAAAGAGCCGCGGCACGGGAACCGTTTACCGGGGTGGAAAACACCAACCGCCACCGGGATGGCCATCTGGTTGTGCTGGAGAGCAGCGGGGTGCCGGTTTTTGATGGGTATGGCAATTTCCGCGGCTACCGGGGAGTTGACCGTGATATCACCGCGCGCAAGGAGGTTGAAAAAAACCGGGCCAACCAGGCCAGCATGTGGGCACTGGGATCGGATATCGGCCAGGCCATTACCACCGCCAAAGATCTGCAGCAGATGGTGCAGAAATGCTGCGAGGCTTTTGTGCAAGGGCTTGACGCCGCCTTTGCCCGCATCTGGATATTCCATGCCGCGGAAAAAATGCTCATACTTGAAGGAAGCGCCGGGATGTATACTCATCAAAACCTTCGAGTCGGTGGCCGACAAGATCGCCATCGGCATTGACAATAAACTTGCGGAAAAAGAAAAAGCGATCCTGCAGAAGCAGATCCGCCAGATGCAGAAGATGCAGGCCATCGGCACCCTGGCCGGCGGCATTGCCCATGACTTCAACAACATCCTGACGGCGATCCTGGGCTTTGGCGATCTGCTCAAACATCAACTTGAAGGCAATGAAGACGCCGTGGAATGCGCCGAGCAGATCCTGCTGGCCGGCAACCGCGCCAAAAATCTGGTGCGGCAGATCCTCACCTTCAGCCGGCAGACGGAACAGGAACGCCATCCGTTGTATGCCCATCTCATCGTCAAGGAGGCGGTCAAACTTCTCCGCGCCTCCATTCCCGCCTTCATCCGGATCAAAGAGGACATTGACCCCAAATGCGGAACCATCATGGCGGACCCGACCGAGTTGCACCAGATCGTCATGAATCTCTGCACCAACGCCTATCATGCCATGCAGGATCATGGCGGCATCATGGAGGTGCAGCTGAAAAAGGTTCAGGTCACCGCCGAGCTTGCCAAGACCAACCCGCGGCTGCACGAAGGGGAATACGCCATGCTTGGGGTGCACGACACCGGCTGCGGCATGGACCCGGTCCTGCTGGAACGGATCTTCGAGCCCTATTTCACCACCAAGCAGCCCGGGGAAGGGACGGGCATGGGGCTGGCCCTGGTGCATGGCATTGTCGAAGGCCTTAACGGGGCAATCGTCGTTGACAGCACCCTGGGCCGGGGCAGCACCTTTGCCGTCTATCTGCCGGTGCTGGCGACCACGAAAACCGCCGAGCCCCAGGCAAATGCCGAGCTGATCCCCGGCGGAAACGAGCGCATCCTGTTTGTTGATGATGAGGAAGCAATCATCTCCCTGAGCCGCAAACAGTTGATTTCTCTCGGCTATGACGTTACCGCCGCGACAGGCGGCCGGGAGGCCTTAAAACTCTTTGCCGCCTCTCCCCACGGCTTTGATCTTGTCATCACGGACCAGATGATGCCGCACATGACCGGCACCGAATTATCCAGAAAGCTGATTGCCATCCGCCCGGATATGCCGATCATCCTGCTCACCGGTTTCAGCCATACCCTGATGCCGGATCAGGCAAGGAAGGCGGGCATCAGGGAGTTTGCCATGAAGCCGCTGCTCACCAACGAACTGGCCCAGGTAATCCGCAAGGTTCTGGAGGAAAAATGATGCCCTTCAAATTCTTGATGATCTCGTAAAAAATCTGTTTTCACCACAGAGCACACAGAGAAAATATTTTTATTTTCAGCAAGTTATCTCTGTGGGCTTTGTGCTCTCTGTGGTTAATTTTCAGTTTTTACGAATTCATCAATTCTTGACACCAGCACATATTACTGGTTATATATCGATATTTGTCATAGATAATTTCTATAATAAATTTTCTACTTCATCATGATTTCAGCTTTTTTTCAAAAATTCCAGGAGGGTTCCATGTTACATGCACGTATCAGGATGGTAAGGGGTCTGTTGACAGTGCTGCTGTTCGCACTGGCACTCATTGTTGCCGGTTGCGCCGCAACCGGGCAGAGCGGGCAGATGGCGGATGGCGGTATGCTGGTCAAAGGCAAGGTCAGCAAAATCTCCCAGGCGGATAAGACTCTGACCATCAAACCGAGAAAGGGAGATAAGATTACGGTTACCTTCAATGAGAAAACAGCACTGCAGGGCTATTCTTCCGCTGAACTCATCGAGAAGAATCAACCTGTCGAGGTGACCTACCGACCAGAGGGGAATGCCAATCTCGCGCTGACCATCAAACAACTGCCGGAAGGGGCATGTAAGTAAATCTTCCTCTCCCCGCTGGGAATGGCAGGCAATAAAAAAGGGAGCAGCACAAATGGCTGCTCCCTTTTTTATTGCCTGCCGGGCGTTCTAGCCGCCGAAATCATAATCAACTTTTTCACCGGCGGCGGCCTCATAATTAATGATAACCGGTCCAACCCGCTCGTCACTGCTCGGGCTCCAGGAGGTCGGGCAGGCATGTTCCAGGTTATACAGCCTGTCTTCCATCTCGGCGATAACCATGTGCAGCTCCTCAATACTGCCTACCATCTTCTCTTTGGCGCTGCAAGGGAGAACGCCGATCTTGTGATCAAGCACTGTCAGTTTGGTTCTCCAGTTGCCGAGTTCCTTGGTAACTGTTTCGCAATAGTCATATACATTCATAATAACCTCCCCATGAATTTTCATCATGATAATTATTACTACCTTATAGTGATAAACTAAGCATAAATAATTTAAAATCAATAAATGATGAAAATTCTGCGATTTCCAGCAGGTCAACGCAGCCGGCAAAAGCCAGCTGTCATCCAAGCAGGGGCACAATACCATCCGGCAGCGGGAAGGGGCACGGACACACCCGGCACCCCTTGTTGCTGAGCTGTTCATCCTCAGCGGTGACCGCCTGGCCGCCGAGGACAAACCTGACTGCCGGATAGGCGCTGAGCAGATTGATGAACTGCCGGCGGCTGCTCTGCAGAATCTCCGGACTGGTCACCGACAGCCAGACACTTCCGGCTCCCGCCTGGTTGATCGACACCTCAAGCGCCGCAAAGGGAAGCGAAGCGCCGAGGTAGAGGACAGGCAGCCCCTGCCGGGCCAGACAGTAAGCAACACTTAAAAGGCCCAGCCGGTGTTCCTCTCCGGGGAAACAGGCACAGATAACCGGGGCCTGTCTCGGAGATGCGCCCACCCGCGGGCCGCTGGCCTCAAGCAGATTGCGCAGCCGGTATTCAATCAGGCTGCTGACCAGGTGCTCACCGGCCACCGTGACCCTTCCCTGCCTCCATTCACCGCCGATTCTTGCCATGGCCGGGGCGATCACCTGGTGCACCACCACATCCGGGCTGAGACGGGAAAAGGCGGCGTCAAGACCCAGGGTAAGGGCCGTCAGGTCCAGGGCCGCGGCTGCCTCAACCAGGGGACCAATGAAAGCCCCATACTCCCCCGGCTCGCCGGAGCCAGGCTGCGGCTGCCAGGCTGCATCGCTGCCCGCAGCCGCTCCGGCGGTCAGCAGCAGTTGCGCCCGGCCAAGCAGGGCCAGTTCGCCGATGCTTCTCCCCCTTTCCAGTTCGCGTCTGATCACGAGCAACAGGCGGAGATCCTCCTCCGGATACAGACGCTGGCCTCCCGACCCCCGCCCGGGCTGCAGAAAACCATAGCGTTTTTCCCAGACGCGCAGCAGGTTGGGAGAATATCCGCTCTTTTTAGCCAGGGTGCCGATCTTATACATGGGGCAATTCTCCAAAAAAACTGACCCTGTCCGCCCACAGGCAGTCGGCAGGGGCGGCCTCTGTGCTTTGCCAGCAAAGCTCGAACTCAAGGGTGGCGCGGCTTTTTTCTGTTATTGTTTCCATCATCCGGATACTCCTTGTAATCTTTTCCTTCCCCGCCAGCACGCAGGGGGATCGGTGGTCATCTCTTTTTTACAGAAGATAACCATACCCCAGTCAATAATCAATACAAAATATATACAATACATTGACAAAACAGCAACAACTGCATAGCTTACTGATAAGCCCGGAAGATCAGCAGGTCCGGATAACTTAGAAGCCGTTACGAAATAACATGGCCATTTTTTCAATTTCGTTACGGCTCCTTATACCCCTCAAAGGGGTACGGAAAAGAGTGCCGTTGGGCGCATTTCTCTGGCCATGTTATTTTTTTACAACGCTTACCAACCAGGAGGAAAGATTATGAAACTTGACAAATATTTTACCGATACCAAGGGAACCGGAGTCTTTGCCTCCGCCAGCAGGGAAGGTGAGGTCAATACGGCCATCTTCTCCAGGCCCCATATCGCCGCGGACGGCACCATGATTTTTATCATGGGCGACAACAGAACCCACGCCAATCTGCAAACCAATCCCCAGGCCTCCTTTCTCTTTATGGAAGCAGGTCCCGGTTACCGCGGCAGCCGTTTTTCTCTGACCAAAATTGCGGAGGAGGAAAACGACGATCTTGTGCGGGAGCTGTGCAGACGCTGCAAGGAAGCCGACAATGCTGATTCCATCCGGAAACGATATGTTGTATATTTTCATATTAACAAACAATTACCGCTGATCGGCCCAGGGGAATAGGAGCGGTTTTCCTCTCTGAGCCTATCCGGCGCAATGATTACAATAATGAGGGAGACGACCATGAAAAGCCTCATAACAGGCGGGACAGGTTTTATCGGCAGACACCTTATCAACAGGCTGGGCAGTCCCGTGGTCCTGGGACGCGATCCGGACCGCATCAGAAAGGTACTCAAGAATGTGGAAGCACGGAAGTGGGACCCTGCCGGAGAAATCGATCCTGCTGTTTTTGCCGGAGTTGACACGGTTTATCACCTGGCCGGCGAACCGGTATCCGACGGCCGGTGGGACAGCGAAAAAAAGGCGCGGATCATGGGCAGCCGGGTGGATGGCACCCGCAGCCTGGTAAGCGCCCTGGCCCGGCTTGAGCCGGAGCAGCGGCCCAGCACCCTGATCTGCTCCTCGGCCATCGGCTATTACGGCTCCCGGGGAGAGGAGATGCTGACGGAATCGTCCCTGCCCGGCAGCGATTTTCTGGCCACGGTCTGCCGGAGATGGGAGGAAGAGGCCATGAAAGCGGTGGAGTTGGGTGTGCGCGTCGTGACCATACGGATCGGGGTTGTCCTGGGCAAGGACGGCGGGGCGCTGGCCAAGATGCTCACCCCTTTTAAACTGGGACTGGGCGGCCGGCTCGGTAACGGCAGGCAGTATATGTCCTGGATCCATATTGACGATCTGATCGGCATCATGCTCCATGCGGCCCAAAACCCGGAGGTGCACGGACCGATAAACGGCGTGGCGCCCAACCCGGTGACCAACAGGGAATTCACGGCAGCCCTGGCGTCCGCCCTGCACCGGCCGGCCATCCTGCCGGTTCCCGGCTGCGTACTGCGGGCCGGCCTCGGCGAATTTGCCGCCGTGCTGCTCGGCTCCCAACGGATCAGGCCGGACAAGGCCATCCAGACAGGTTATAAATTCATCTATCCCTTGCTCCAGGGCGCCATGCAGGCGGCGATCAACGATTGACCGGAGGCGGCCATGCGTATCTGGGACATTGATCCGGGCTATCTGAACCGGCAGAGCCTGCTGGGCGAGCATCGGGAACTGCATGCCATCTTCGTGGTGCTGACCCGAAACAGAAAAGGCTATGCGGCCCATCCGGAAACCAGGCGCTGGAAAGACCATCTGGCCGCCCTCGGCAAACGGCACGACCTGCTGGTGGCGGAGATGCGGTTAAGGGGCTACAAGCATCACAGCCCGCTGCCGGCTGTCACCGGCGATACCATCTGGCCGGAAACCTTTATCAACCCGCCCCACGCCCAGTTTGCCATCCTGCGGGAGAAGTACCGCGGCAAACAACCCGGCCGCATTCCCCTGCCCTCCTCGGCCCGGCAGCTGTGGGCCCAGCATAAATACTCCGTGCTGGCCCGCGACCCAAGGCTTTACCAAATCATTGGACCCTGGCTGGCCGGCAAAGATGATGGGATCCGCTTCAGGGCCCTGGCAAAAATTCTTGTCCGCACCCTGCGTCTTGCTCCCCCGGCAGGGAGACTGCAGAACGGCCTGGAGCATATGTGGGGATACGTCTCCCACCTCAGCGGCCGGAATGGGGCGGGACAGAGTCCGCAGCTGCTGCTGCAGCTCACCCGCGAGCTTGCCGCCGCGGGCAATATTTCCTATCTGCTGGCATCCACCGCCTTAGGCGAAATCGGCGCATGGCTGGACAACAGCCCCTTGTAGATCTGCAAAACCTCCCTGTCTGCCCGGTTAACGATGCCTGCTGCCGGATACGTCTCCGGCAGCAACCTGTTTGCGCTCGTAATGTTGACGGATAGACAGGCAGGCGGCTTCGAGAACAAATTGAGCCGGTTGATCCGCCGGCAAAACGACGGATCGGCACGCCGATTTCCGCCAGATAGTGGAGGAAACGCGGGTATTCCCGGGCAACCCGCTCAAGCAGATGCGGTCTCTCATGAAAGGCCCGCAGACGGCGGGTCTGCGTGCAGTTTGCATTGAATACGCGCATCGGCAACCGCTGCCGGCAGGCGAAGGTAGAGATACATGTCCGCCAGACGGCGGCGGGTCAGGGCTGAAAATATCGTCACCCGCCGGCAAGGGGTGAGATAGCGCAGGGCGGGCAGATGGGCGGTGACGAGGGCGCACAAATCGATGACACTGTCGCGGTCCTCCAGACAGATATCCGGCCGGTATTGTTTGAGCAGGCCCGGCAGCCGCTGCATGGTCCAGTGCCGCTGCATGTTGCGCAGACTGTGCCGCAGCGGGTGGGCGGCCTCCGGCAAAGCGCCGAGGAGATCCAGCCGCTCGCCCCCCCTGGGGTGCAGCGTGACGCGCTGGCCGATGCTCATGACGCTGCAGAAAGTTGCAAGCTCCCGCTCAAGCCCTGCCACGAGAGTACTCTTGCCGCTGCCGTCAATCCCCAGTATGCCGACCCGCAACGTCATTGTCAGCCAATCCGCTGTGGCAAAATCCCAGGGCTAGGCATACCGGCGGGAAACCCCCGGGCAGACAAATTTATCCGTCTGCCGCCTCGATATGCTTACTACCTGACCAATCTTTGCCATAATTTTTTTCTCCGACCTCGACAATCAGATAGGTCAACATGCCGGCTGCCATGATCTTGCCCCAGGAGACCATGCCGATGGGCTCGCTCTGGAAGAGCCGGTTCATGACCGGCAGGTAGGTGTAGACAACCTGCAGGAGCAGCATGGCTGCAGCGCCGCCAAAGACCCACATGTTCGAAAAAAGCCCGAGCTGAAAAATGGACTTGCTCAACGAACGGCAGTTGAACAGATAAAAAAGTTCGATGACCACAAAGACATTGACCGCCACCGTGCGCGCCTGGATGACGCTGGCGCCCGCCGCCAGTTCCCACTGAAAAAGACCGAAGGCGCCGATGAGCAAAAGTGTACCGACCAGGAGAATGCGGAAATTCAGGGTCCGGGTAAGAATGGGCGTAGCGGGGTCCGGGGCGGCCGCTGCATGATCCCCGGTTCCTTGGGCTCGAAGGCCAGCATCAGACCCAGAAGGACCGCGGTGGTCATGTTGATCCACAGGATCTGCACGGGCAGGATGGGCAGCGTGACGCCCGGCAAGATGGCGACCAGGATCACCAGTCCTTCGCCCAGATTGGTGGGCAGCGTCCAGGCGATGAACTTGGTCAGGTTGTCGAACACCCCGCGGCCCTCCTCGACGGCAGCCTCGATGGAGCGAAGTTGTCGTCGGTCGAGCACCATGTCCGCCGCCTCCTTGGCCACCTCGGTGCCGGTGATGCCCATGGCCACGCCGATATCCGCCCGTTTGAGGCCGGGGCGTCGTTGACCCCGTCGCCGGTCATGGCCACGATGTGGCCCCTCGCCTGCAGCGCTTTCACCAGGCGCAGTTTCTGCTCCGGGGTGACGCGGGCGAACACCGCTGTTTCTTCCGCCGCCTCTATCAATTCACTGTCGGTCAAATCGTTAAGTTCCCGGCCGGTCAGCACCGGAACCTAGCCCGTGCCGGCCGCGCCGTCAAGGCCGACCTGCCTGGCAATGGCCGCCGCGGTCAGCGGGTGGTCGCCGGTGATCATCTTGACCTGCACCCCGGCGGCCTGGCAGATTTTCACGGCGGACATCGCGGCGGCCCGGGCGGATCGATCATGCCCTGCAGGCCGATAAAGGTCAGACCCGAGTCCACATCTTCATGGCTTATCCCCCTGCCGTTTTCCGGCAATTCCTTTCTGGCAAAGGCAAGCACCCGCTGGCCCCCTGAGGTCAGCTCTGCAATCTGCCGCGAGATTTCATCCAGGCGCAGCTCAACCTGATTGCCGCCCGCATCCAGCGCGGGCTGGCGCATGTTTTTCAGCAGCGACTCCACCGCCCCCTTGAGATAAATGGTGCTCGGCCGGCCGCCGCCGGCTTCCTGCAGGGTGGCCATGTACTGGTACTCGGACTCAAAAGGGATGGAGTCGATGCGGGGCGTTTCCGTTAATAACCGGTCCGGGGCAACCGCCTTTCGGGCGGCGACCAGCAGCGCCCCCTCGGTGGGATCGCCCTGCACCTGCCAGTGCCCCTCTTTCCCAACAAGCACGCTGTCGTTGCAGAGCGCCCCGGCCCGCAGGCGTTCCGGCAAGGGCCGGAGAATCGATGCCGGCCAGGAGCCGGCCGTCCTGTTCAGATCGGGCCCGCGGGAGCGTAGCCGCCACCCGAGACCTCGTAGCGGCTACCTCCGGCAGTCATTCTCCTGCACCGTCATCTGGTTCTCGGTCAGCGTGCCGGTCTTGTCCGAACAGATGACGGTGGTGCTTCCCAGGGTCTCTACCGCCGGCAGCTTGCGGATGATGGCGTGGCGACGGGCCATCCTCGACACGCCGATGGCCAGGGTGATGGTGACCGCGGCCGGCAGACCTTCGGGAATCGC
>CAVSQR010000053.1:0-28646 GCA_963729825.1 uncultured delta proteobacterium
GAATTAGAGGCTAATGACAATATGGCACTTTGGCATCTTTACAGTAGCGCTTCAACTGGTGTGTCTATAACAAGTACACTTGAGAGACTAATTCAGTCTTGTTGTAATTGGACGGAAGAGGAGCTATATAGAAACTCAGAGTTAGAATACATAGATCATCTTTAAAAACCCGGACATGATTATTGGCACCTACTCCGACCCGTTACGTTATAAACACAAGGCTTATCTATACGAAGGAGAAGTTCGCATTGTCGTATGCAAAATAAACCAAAGAGAATTGGAACAAATTATGCCCGGAGGGTATCAGGCTACCCGTGGAGTTAAATGATTTTATTCATAGCATTGTTGTAGGGCCAGAAGCCGAATCATGGTTCTTCGAACTCGTTTCCGATATTACAGAGCGCTACGGTTTAAATGTACCGGTTAGCAGATCGGAATTGACCTTCCTCCCGGAATGAGCCAAGACAAATCCTTTCCCACCTCCCCCCCTCAAAATTCAAGGTGTGAGGCTTTGGGCAGTATGGCATGAACTCAACCGGAGGTAAACCGGCATGCATCAGAAAAAAATAGCTTCTGTTACGGCGGAAACGCCGAATCTGCTGGTCATCGTCTGGAGCAAAGGCAGAAAGACCGAGGTTGATATATCAGCATACCTTGACTCACCCGGCTACGAACGGCTGCGGGAGCCAAAGTTTTTTGCAACCGCCGTGGTCGAGGAATGGGGGCATGGGGTGGAGTGGGCGGATGGTGAAATCGGCATCGACGCCGACACCCTCTATCGACTCGGCAAAGAGCAGGCAGGCACGGCCTTCTCCGTGGTCGAGTTCAATGCCTGGATGACCCGCAACGGTCTTTCCCTCAGCGCCGCGGCCAAGGCACTCGGCATCACCCGACGAACGGTGGTGTACTATCATGGCGGGCACAAACCGATTCCCATCTATATCAAACTTGCCTGCCTCGGCTGGGAGGTGCTCCACGCTCAGCAGGCCGCATAAGATTGCCGGACGCAAGGCCCAGGTGAAGATATTCACCCACCCATCCTCCTCTGCACACCGGCAACCCGCAACCAGGACTCTCCCCTCTCCACGCCAAAAAAGGGTACTGATTTTTTAGCCAATCGGGTGTATAGTAACCCCCTTGATTTTAAGACCACCAATTGCCAACGCTGAACCCTAAACGGATAGCCACACCCAAATGAACAAAACGAACAGACCAGGATATTACGGAGAATGGGGCGGGGCCTTTATCCCGGAAGTGCTGTACCAGACCTTCTGCGATCTCAATGACGCCTTTCAAAAGGCCAAGGCCGATCCCGCCTTCTGGCAGGAATACGTCAGCCTGATGTGCACCTACTCCTGCCGCCCCACCCCACTGACCCATGCCGAGAATCTGTCCCGGCATTTCGGCGGGGCGCAGATCTTCATCAAGCGGGAAGACCTGAACCACACCGGCGCCCACAAGGCCAACAATGTCATGGGCCAGGGCCTGCTGGTGAAACGGATGGGCAAGACGCGGGTCATCGCCGAGACCGGGGCCGGCCAGCACGGGGTGGCCACCGCCACCATGGCCGCCAAATTCGGTTTTGCCTGCACCATCTACATGGGTGAAGAGGATGTGCAGCGCCAGCGGCCCAATGTCTTCTGGATGGAAAAACTCGGCGCCACGGTGGTGCCGGTCACCTCGGGCTCCAAGACCTTGAAAGACGCCATCAACGAGGCCTTCCGCGACTGGGTGACCCGCATGGATGACACCCATTACGTCATGGGCACGGTGTGCGGCCCCCATCCCTTTCCGGAAATGGTGGCCTGGTTTCAGTCCATCATCGGCCGGGAGGCCTGCGACCAGATCAAGCAGCAGTTCGGCAGACAGCCGAGCCGGGTCTACGCCTGCGTCGGCGGCGGCTCCAACGCCATGGGGATTTTTCAGGGGTTTCTCGACAACCCGGCGGTTGAGCTGGTGGGGGTGGAGGCAGGCGGCAAGGGCCTGGACAGCGGCATGCACGCCTCGCGTCTGGCGGCCAAGGATGGTTCCCCCGGGGTGGCCCAGGGCTACAAGACCATGTTCCTGCAGAACAGCGACGGCCAGATGATGGATACCCACTCGGTGGCGGCCGGACTCGATTATGTCGGCGTCTCCCCCATTCTCACCGATCTCTGGCAGCAAAAGCGGGTGCGCTTCAGCGCGGCCACCGACGCGGAGGTCATGGCCGCCCTTGATCTCACCATGAAAAAGGAGGGGATCATCCCGGCCCTGGAATCGGCCCACGCCTTTGTGCAGGCCTTCAAGGAGGCGGGCGAGATGGGCCGGGACGAGGCGATCATCATCAACATGTCCGGCCGGGGCGACAAGGACATCTTCACCATTGCCCACGCCTTTAACGACCCGTCCTGGAAAGAATTCATCAAAAAGAAAGGAATTGAATATGGAGCTTAGCAGTCAGATCAAAACAGCGCTGGCTGATCCGGACAGGAAAATCCTGCTCATGACGCATATCGTGCTGGGCTACCCTTCCCTGGAAACCAACCGCCGGGTCATCGAGCAGATGGTGGCAAACGGGGTGGATCTCATCGAGATGCAGATCCCCTTTTCCGAGCCCATGGCCGACGGTCCGGTGATTGTCAAGGCCAACCAGGAGGCGATCGAGCAGGGCATCACCGTGCGGGGCTGCCTTGATTTTGCAAAAGAGATGACCAAGGCCCACCCCATCCCCTTTCTCTTCATGACCTACTACAACATTCTCTTCAAATTCGGGGTGGAGGAGTTCTTTAAAAAGGCGCGGGAGATCGGCATCAAGGGCTTTATCATTCCGGACCTGCCGCCGGAGGAGGGCGAGGAGTTTTTTGCCTTGAGCCGCAAATATGACATTGCCCCGATCCTGATCTTTGCCCCCACCTCAACCCCGGAACGGATGCGGGAACTGTCCCGCTTCAGCCGCGGCTTTATCTACTGCGCGGCCCGCAAGGGCGTGACCGGCAGGCAGACGGATTTTGACGCCGGCTTTAACGACTACCTGCGTACCTGCCGGGCCAGTACCGATCTGCCCCTGGCAGTGGGTTTCGGCATCAGCCGCAAGGAGGATGTGGACTATCTCACCGGCAAGGCCGACATTGCCGTCATCGGCACCAGGACCATCAACCTCGTTAACGAACAGGGCGCGGCAGCGGTCGGTCCCTTTATCGCCGGTCTGCGGTGATGCAGGGGCGGTTCGTGTAGGGGCGGTTCGCGAACCGCCCCTACATCACCCTTATGCCTTTTGCCTTATGCCTTATGCCTCTTGCCTTACCCAGGGCGGGCATAAAACCCGCCCCTACAGCTCAATCACCCCGACCGATTCGCCGGTTTTTACCTGCAGGCCCGGATAATCTTCAACCCTGGCCAGGGGCGCAACGATGCAGTTGCGGCCGATGACCGCATTGGCCGGCACCTCGGCCTCCTTGCCCACCAGGGTGATGCCCGTATAGAGATGCTTGGGAAAATCCTTGTTCGGCGTGGTTTTGTCCTCGCCGTGGCCGATAATGGCCCCAACTCCCACCCGCACCCCCTTGTCCAGGATGACCAGATCAAGCACCGCCCCCTTGTCGACCAGACAGTCGTGAAACAGGATTGAATCGCGCACGCTGGCCCCGGCCCCCACCCGCACTCCGGGGCTGAGCACGGAATTGACCACCTCGCCCTCGATGACGCAGCCGGCCGCGATCATGGAGTTCTTCACCTTGGAGCCTGCGGCAAAACGGGCGGGCGGCCGGTCGGCGATGTCCGCCACCCCGGCCTCGACATTGGGCCGGATGCCCCAGTCCTCCGGAGCAATGCCCGAATCCTCGCGGATGATGTCCATATTCGACTCCCAGTAGGCCTGCACGGTGCCCACGTCCCGCCAGTAGCCGTGGAAGGGGTAGGCAAAGACATTATCCTGCTCAATGGCCCTGGGGATGAGATGCATGCCGAAATCGATCTCCTCGCGGTCTTCCGTCAGCATGCGCAGCAGATACTGGGTATCAAAGACATAAATACCCATGGAGGCCAGGTTGGTGCGCGCTACCTTGGGCTTCTCCTCCCATTCGACAATGCGGCCCTCATCGTTGGTGATACCGGCGCCGAACTGATGGATCTCGCTTTCCGGCACCACCATCATGCCGATGGTGACATCCGCCTGCTTGCGGCGGTGAAAGCCGATCATGTCATCAAAATCCATGCGGTAGATATGATCGCCGGACAACAGCAGAATCTCTCTGGAGGGGTGGGACTGGATGAAATCCATGTTCTGCCGCACCGCATCCGCCGTGCCCTTGTACCAGTCGGAGTCCTTTGCGCCGGTCCGGGGCGGCAGGATCTTCACCCCCCTGCTGCGTCCGGTGAAATCCCAGGCCTCGCCGGTGCCGATATGCTTCATCAGCGACAGGGGTTTGTACTGGGTCAGCACGCCCACCTGGGTAAAACCGGAATTCATCACATTGCTCAGGCTGAAGTCAATGATGCGGTAAATGCCGCCAAAGGGCACGGCCGGTTTCGCCCTGGTCTGCACAAGATTATTCAACCGGCTGCCCACGCCTCCGGCCAGAATCAGCACAAGGGTATTTTCCTTTTTCATCGCACAATCTCCCCGGTTTTGATTTCCCGTAACAGTTTATCAGCACTCAGGGACGGGATAAAGGGTGCAGTCGGAGCCGATCACCGTCTTATCCGGGATGAAATTGTTCCAGCCGACCACGGTCACCTCCTTATTCCTGGCAGGCCCGGGCAGGCCGATACTCACCTCGTTGCCGATGGTCACATTGACGTCGCTGATCACCTTCTCAAGTCTTGCGTCACGGCCCACCACGTTATCAAAAAAGAGCACCGAATCGCGGACCACCGCCCCTTTTTTCACATGGGCCCCGGGGAAAAGGATGGAGCGTTCAACCGTGCCCTCCACGATGCAGCCGTTATAGACCAGGCTGTCCTGGATGACTGCATCACTGCCAACCTTCAGCGGCTGGCAGTCGCGGATGCCGCGGTGGTCGAGATTGGTGCGCAACCCCCACTTTTCCATGTCGATCTTCGGCGACGGACCCAGCAGGTCCATGTTGGTCTGCCAGTACTCCTCAATGGTGCGGGAATACCCCCAGTAGCCCTTGAACTTGAAGCCGTACACCTTGCGCTGCTCATACATCATGCGCGGGATGATGTTGCGGCCGAACTCAAAGGATTCATCCTCCCGGGCATTGATTGTCAGCATCTCAAGCAGCACCTTGGGCTTGAAGCAGAAGACCGTCAGCGAGGCCCAGTTGAATTTCGGCCGGTCGGGTTTTTCCTTGTACTGCAGGACCCGGCCGCCCAGCTCCCCGTCCTCGTTGTCGATGTCCGCCAGCCCGAAACGGTGGGCCTTCTCCATGGGCACCTGCAGGCAGGCGATGGTCAGGTCGGCATCCTTCTGGCGATGGTAGTCGATCACCTCCTGGTAATCCATGTGATAGACATGGTCACCGGACAGGATCAGCACCTCCTGGGGATCGTGATACTGGATGAAATCCATGTTCTGAAAAACGGCATCCGCCGATCCCTTGTACCAGGAGGTATTGCCGTAGCCGGTGGACGGCGGCAGGATGGAGACCCCCCGGTATTTGCCGATCATATCCCATGCCGCGCCGATGCCGATGTGGTTGATCAGGGAATAACTGCGGTACTGGCTGAGAATGGCCACCCGCTCTAAGCCGGCCTGCATGAGGTTGCTCAGGGAGAAATCAATGATGCGGGCAAATCCGCCGAAGGGCACGGCTGATTTGGGCCGGTAACAGGTCAGGACATTGAGTTCGTCAACCCTGCCCCCTGCAAGGATCATCGCCAGTGTTCTTGGTTTGCATTTCATAGGATTAGTCCGATTGGTCTAATTGGTCTTACTGGTCTTACTAGTCGAGCTGGCCGGGTAGTTTTCACCAAGGCCTGACTAATCAGGCTGGTGAAACCAGCTAGACCAGTGAGACCAGCCTACATATGCCTGCTTGTCAGCCTTTTCAAGGTCTTGGTGTTGAAATCCTGGTCAGCCTTGGCCAGATTCTTCAGAGGCACCTCGGCCCGGGCCGATTCCCGGTGGCCGCCGGCCGCGCCGATCTGACCAAAGGTCTTGCCGGCCAGGATGCCGGCGTTTTTCTTGTAACCGTCACAGCGGAAGATGACCACCAGCTTTTCCCCATGGATGCCTGAGACAAAAACCCAGGAAACCTCATGCACCCGTTTGAAGAAATCGGCGATAATCACCAGCATATCCGGGGTTCGCACCCTGCCCACATGGGCATAAAGCCGATGTCTTGCTGATGTTCATTTCAGCAAAGGCGGTTTTGAAATAATTCAGCTCCGATATGCGCAATTCGCTGAGTTCAATTTTACGCACCAGGTTCTGGTTGGCGATATTAAAGAGATAGCGGAAGGAAATGGCATCGGCCAGCAGGGCCTTTTTCTCAAAATTCTGGGTATCGACCTTGATGGCATAAAAAAGAGCGGTGGCCAGGGCCACGGAAGGCTTCATCTCCGCAGCCCGCAGGTATTCCACCATCATGGAGGCGGTGGCGCCATAATCGGGACGGATATCAACATAATCGGCCTGCCATCCCTGGGTGACGGGATGGTGATCAATCACCGCACTGTACTTGATATCCTCAAATCCCGGATTGTGACAGGGCTGGGAGTCGGTAATAAGGTATTTGGTGAATTTATCGGATTTAAAGGATTTCATCCGTTCGGCGGGAATCTTCAACAGGTCCAGCATGGTGAGATTGGCAAGCCTTCTGATCTCGTTGAGATAGCCGATGGTGACGTTTTTCACCCGGTAACGCAGCAGCCGCTTGATTGCCATGGCGCTGGCCAGGGAATCAGGATCAGCGCTGATGACAACCAGCACCTCATCGTCTTTGCCAAATATATTCCAGAACTCCTGCAATCTTTCTTTGGCGGTCTTCTTGGGCAAACAGTTGCGCTTTCTTCTGGAGGCGGCAACCGCGGGCTTGTCACTCTTCAATATTTTCACCGTACGGGATTTGCCCGTCATGCTTACTCGAATTCCCAACGCAGCTACTCTTTGTACCATATCACCTTTGCTGGTTGCAAGCAGTTCCGCCGATAATATACCTATAAAAAACGGCGGTTAACGGTGTTTTTGATTATTTTTTGCAGTTTACAAAAGCGACGACAGGGTTTGCACTTTTCGGTGATCCCCTGATTTCGGGACCGGATCATCAGTCAGGGAAAGCGTGAAAAAATTCGTCATCTGCCGGGCCGCAGGAAGCTCAGCTTTTCGGTTCACGTTCACCACAGTCAACTTCTATCTCATCATTTTCCGTCACAGTGCCGCCCTGGAGAATTTCAATAAAAATGCCTTCTCTCGGCATGATGCAATCCCCCACCGTAAGAAAAATCTGACAATGGGCATGACATTTCTTGCCGATCTGGGTGACCCGCCCGATTACGGAAGCACCCAGCCTCAGCAGGGAACCCACCGGCAGTTTGACCAGATCGATGGACAAAATTGCCAGTTTTATTGGCTGCGCGTGCCGCGCATTTATCGAAACAGCCGCTCATCCTCAGATTTTTTTTTCGCATTATTCCTGGCAACAGCGTTGATACCACCGGAGTTGATACTTACATTCCCCGAAAAATCAGACAAAACTCCGCAGATGAACAGACAGGCAGCTCACCCTGGAGGCGACAATGAATCACCCATACGTTCACGGCTACGACCCGAGAGAAAACATCCGCCTGCAGGATCAGGCCACCACCCTGGTGGAGCTGCTGCACGGCGACACCTTTTATCCGCCCGGCTCGCAGGTTCTGGAGGCCGGGTGCGGGGTCGGTTCCCAGACCATCACCCTGGCCGCCAGCAGCCCGGACGCCCGGTTCACCTCCGTCGACATCTCTGCGGCCTCGGTGGCCGAGGCAAGACAGCGGATCGAGTCGGCCGGGCTCCCCAATGTCTCTTGCCAGCAGGGAGACATCTTTCATCTCCCATTCAAAGCGCAGTCATTCGACCATGTTTTTGTCTGTTTCGTCCTGGAGCATCTGCCCAACCCGGCCCAAGCCCTTGCCACTCTGAAGAAATTCATCAGGCCCGGCGGCACAATGACCGTCATCGAAGGGGATCACGGCTCAGCCTATTTTCATCCGGACAGCGAAGCCGCCCGGCAGGCCATCCAGTGCCAGGTGGAGCTGCAGAAACGAAACGGCGGCAATGCCATGATCGGCAGAGAGCTTTATCCGCTGCTCCGCAAGGCGGGATTTGCCGGGGTCCGGGTGTCCCCCCGCATGGTCTATGTCGATGCGGGCAAACCGGAACTGATGGACGGCTTTACCCGAAAAACCTTCACAGCCATGATCGAAGGTGTGCGCCAGTCCGCCCTGACAGCGGGCATCATCGATCAAGCCACCTTTGACCAGGGTATCCGGGATCTGTACAGAACTGCTGAAACAGATGGAATTTTCTGCTATACCTTCTTTAAGGCTGTGGCGGAAAACCAATAAGAAAATACCGGATTGCCGGGCAGGCGCCGGGCAAATGAGAGAGTGAGGCATATGGCACAGGGAAAATCACCAAACGACAAGGACAAAATGGACCAGCTGATCGCCGAGGCCCGGCGGAGCTTTGAAGAGCGGGAGAAGACTTACCGGGAGAAGGCCCTCAAGATATTCCCCTGGATCTGCGGGCGCTGCGGCCGGGAATTCAGCGGCAAAAAACTGAAGGATCTCACCGTGCACCACAAGGACCATAATCACGAAAACAATCCGCCCGACGGCAGCAACTGGGAGCTGTTGTGTCTCTACTGCCATGACAATGAGCACAGCCGTAATGCCGTGGCCGAATCATACGGTGAATTAAAACCGGGCGGCAGAGAGCAATCATTTACCTCCCACAACCCCTTTGCCGGGCTGCAGGATCTGCTGAAAAACAAAAAATAACGGCCCTGCTGAAAAAAATCCCAGGCCCGCGCCCGTCAACAGTTGTTGTATCATGAGCGATCTGCTGTTATAGAAGAAAACTGCAGTCAGCGCCTTGCCAAAAATCGGCAAAGAAAAGGCCATTACCCGCGCCCCTGGCGCAACAACGAAAAAACAATCCGGTTTTGCCCGGCCGAAAAATCAAACAGGAAACAACATGGACATCTCACAGCTGGCCTATTTTCTCGGGGCCTCCATCCTGCTGACCATCGCCCCGGGGCCGGACAATGTTTTCGTGGTGACCCAGGGCGTCACCCGGGGCAGGAAAGCCGCGGTACTGACGGCAATCGGCATGTGCAGCGGCATCAGCGTCCACACCACCGCCGCTTCCTTAGGCATTTCGGCCATCTTTTATTCATCCGCCGTGGCCTTCAATGTGGTCAAATTCGCCGGCGCAGCCTATCTGCTTCTGCTTGCCTGGAAGACGATCCGGGAGCACCGGGAAATCGAGCTGCGCGGCAATGGCGGGGAACTGTCCGGATTCGCGTTGTTTAAACGGGGATTCATCATGAACGTGCTCAACCCGAAGGTGGCGCTCTTTTTTCTCGCCTTCCTGCCCCAGTTCGTGCCGCCGGGGTCCGACAACGTGGCGCTTACGATGATCCTGCTCGGCCTGATCTTCATGGTCCAGGGGATGATCATTTTTATTGCCATCGGCCTGCTTTCCGGCGCCATCGGCAACTATTTCCTGCGGAAACCAAGGGTATCGAGGCTGTTTTCCTGGCTCACGGCCGGCATCTTCGCCACCCTGGGCCTCCGGCTGGCCCTGGCCCGGAACTGACCGGATCACTGTCATAAAAAATGAGGAACACCTATGAAATGTCTTGTTAAATCAATCTTGACCGCAGTTTTGCTGCTTCTCGTCCTTGCCGGTGTTGCGGCGGCAAGGGAAAACCCGGTTATCAGGGATCTTGAAACGATCATTTCCCAGGGACAGCCGGCGACATTTGAAACATTCGAGGCGATCAAAAAAAACATCGACAAAAATCCCGGAGAAATCCTGGCGCTGCTCCTGGAAAAGGTCAATACCCCGGGCCTGCCCGACGAGAGCCTGGCGGTTTACATCTGGGCTCTGGGCATGACCAGGGAACCGGAGGCGGTTGCGGCCATCATCAGGTTATCCGAGGGTAAGCAAAATGAAATGCTGCAGAAAAATGCCTGCAGAGCGCTGTCCATGATCGGCGGGGACAAGGCGGCCGAATTCCTTTTCCGCCAGCTGCAGCAAGCCCCGGACATCATGGCCAGGTATTATCTGCTTGATCTCCTGGCCCAGCTGCAATACCAGCCGGCACTGCCGGCAACCATTGAAATCCTGCAGCAGGACCCGAAAAGTCTCTACTGGCAGTCGGTTTACATCTTCGGCAAATACGGGGATAGCGCGGTCCCTTTTTTACTCGGCAAAATCAACGACCCCAACCAGAATGTCAAGGCCAACGCCATCATGGTCCTCGGGCAATGGCTGATAGCGGGGGAAGCCGTTGGACCCTTGAAAAAGCAATTTCAGGTTGAGAGCGACCCCAATATCCGCACCCTGATTCTCAGTTCCCTGGAAAGGATCAACAGCAATGCCGATGATATCAGAGTCTTTTCCGAGGAGATCCTCAAAAAGGAAAAAGATGAGAATGTGACCCAGTTTGCCTTTGAAACGATCAGCGATTTCGAGGAGATGAAAAACCATATCACCGCGTTCAAGGCGGGCAAGCAGGATGACCGCGCCGGTTTCGCCTCCGCTTACCAGCAGATCTATGATTCCCTGGGTAAAACAGGGGATTATCAGCTGCTGGCCGCAGCAAGCACCAGAGCTGATGAGGCAAGCCTGAAAAAACTCAAGGAGGTTATCCTGCAGAGGAATGCCAACGATTGTTTCCATGACTACCAGAAAATAAACGACGTCATCATGCTCAACCGGCTGAGCGCGCCCTGATGCCCCAACCCAGGGCACTTCAGTCACTCGCTTCAGGCATTTTAGGCACTTTAGCGCACTTTAGCGCACTTCAGGCACTTCAGCCCCCGGCCTTCTGCACATACGGCTTTAATTCGAAATGTTTCTTGTAGGGATCGATCTGCAGATGATAGTAACGGTGCTGGGGCATGTAGATATAAGGGACCTCTTCCTGGGGGCGGAAGACGAAATCCGATAAAATCATGCGGTTCACCGCCCGGTGGCCGACAATCATGATGTTGTCATTGTAGTTCGTGAGGTAGAAGATTTTCTGCAGTCCGCGGTGCACCCGTTTTTCCATGGTGGCGTAGCCCTCGCCTGAGGGGTAGACGTACCCGAATTTATTGCGGTTTCTGGCATTGGCCACATGGGGCATCTGCCGGAGGATTTCCTGGTAGGTCATGCCTTCGCAGAGTCCGGCGTGAATCTCGTTGAATTCCGGCAGGGCGATGATTGAGCAGTCTTTATGTTTTGCGGCGATGGGCGCGGCCGTCTGCAGGGTCCGCTTGTGATTGCTGGTAAAGATGATCGGCAGAGGCACATCGGCGAAATGCTCGGCCAGGGCCCGGGCCTGGGCCAGGCCTTTTTCCGTCAGATCCGAATCCCCGCCGATGCGGTCTTCCTGGTTGAAATAGGTTTCTCCGTGGCGCACCAGAAAAAGATTTCTGACGATGCGGGTGGTAATGATATCGCGGATCCGGTCGTAATAGGGAACCACATCGGCAATCTGCTCCTGCAGGATGCAGCCCTCAAAGGAATCGACCAGGAGACGGTTGCGCTCCTCCTGCAATGGTTCGTAAATACTTTCGTAATGGGAAATCCGCTTGTAAAAACTGTCAAACGCCTCGGCCGGGGAAAGATGGCTGAACTCCGTTAATGAGGCTTTGTGCTCCAGGTAGGCCTCGTTGGCCTCTTCATCCACATTGACGCATTCAATAAAAAACACCGGCAGCCCGGCAAAGGTTTCCTCAATCATCCTGCGCCGGTATCTGGTCACATTGCCGGCGTCAATGATGGCCACTTCCCCGTCATTTCCCAAAAAGGTATGGGCCAGGCCCAGGTTGATGCGGGCGCATTTTTCCCGCAGCTCCAGCCCCTTCGGGTTATGGGGGGAAAAAAAATCCGGGGACGAGGTATTTTCCTTGGACATCTTGCGGCGCAGCTCACCGTTATTGAATATCTCCACCCTGACATCATCATACTCAAGGGTCCGGGCGATTTTCCAGGCCATGGTGGATTTGCCCCGGGCCGGCAGGCCTACCATGGCGATTACCAGTTTCTCTTTCATAGCGCAGCACCTCCCCTTGCCGGAAAATTAAGGCGGCTGAGCCCGGGCGGCCGGTGCTCCTGGGTGGGGGTACGGCGGCGGACGTGTTTTCCTCTGGTCATGATCGGCTCTCCCTGCGCAAATGTTGGTGCGTTGTCTCTTCTTAACACAGTGATACCGTTTTGCCCCCTTTCTTGGCAAGAATTTAATCACTGCCGCGCCCCAACGAAATGGTCTTGGGGCAAAACGGGAAATTCCAAAAAAAAATCTTCCGCCAGGGCAAAACATGTATTATGGAAAGGCAAGGGGGTATCGCCTCCCAGCCCTTTTCTTCCCTGACATTTTGTGAAACAAAAATATCAATGGAATCGGACCAGCGCACAGCAATCATGATCAGCAGGCAGGCCATGGAGTTTCTTGCCGCAAACGGCGGCCACGCCACCCTCTACCTGGTACCCCGTCCTGCCGCTGACGGCTGATGAATTAAAGTAAAAACCCCGGCGGTCCGCCTGGGAAAACCGGATAAAAATTCCCGGCAGGCATACCGGCGGATTGCGGTGGATCCCGTCATGATCTGGCAGCCCGGGGATATCGAGGCCGATCAGCAGGACGGTCTCATTGAGATAACCCTGACAAAATTTCTTTTATTCAAAAACCTGTCGGTAAAGGGCGCCCGGGTAAGACTCCCCTGATCAGAAAAATCAGCGGCGGCAGACCTGGAAGTTCCCCCTTGGCCGGCAAAACCCCAATCGGCAGAAGAGCACTCATCCGGCGCAAATGAACCGAGAAAAAATGCCTGATAGTCCGCATACCGCGGATGCCAAAACGGTGCAGTCCGCCCTGGACATCCTGGACAGCGGCAGGGGAAAGAACCGCCTGGCCCGGCTCATGCCCTTTCTCGGACCGGCCTTCATTGCCAGCGTGGCCTATATCGATCCCGGTAATTTCGCCACCAACATCCAGGCCGGGGCCAAATTCGGCTACATGCTGATCTGGGTCATCGTGGCCAGCAACCTGATGGCCATGCTGATCCAGACCATGTCCGCCAAACTCGGCATCGCCACGGGCATGAACCTGGCGGAGCACTGCCGCGCCCATTTTCCGCGGCCCGTGGTCATCGGTCTGTGGATCATAATGGAACTGGTGGCCATGGCCACGGACCTGGCGGAGTTCCTGGGCGCGGCCCTGGGCTTCAACCTCCTGTTCGGCGTGCCCCTGCTGGCCGGCGCCCTTCTCACCGCCATCGCCTCCCTGGTCATTCTCGGCCTGGAGCGCTACGGATTTCGCTCCCTGGAGGCGGTGATCACCTCCATGGTCGGGGTGATCGCCCTGTGCTATCTTCTGGAGACCTTTATCGACAAACCGGATTGGCAGCAGGTTTTTTATCATTGTTTCGTGCCGCAGTTTTCCGGGGCGGAGAGCGTGCTGCTCGCCTCGGGCATCCTGGGCGCCACGGTCATGCCCCATGCCATATTTCTCCATTCGGCACTGACCCAGGGGCGTATCGTGGTCAGGGACAGTGTCCGGCTGCGCAAACTGTACCATTATGAAATCGCCGATGTCATCATTGCCATGGGCATCGCCAGCTTTGTCAATGCCGCCATGCTGATCATGGCCGCGGCAACCTTTTACACGACCGGGCTCACCCACATCGCCACCATCGAAGAGGCCTACCGCACCCTGGAACCCCTGCTGGGCAATGCGGCAAAATGGTTTTTCGGCCTTTCCCTGCTGGTTGCCGGGCTTTCCTCGTCAACGGTGGGCACCAGCGCCGGCCAGGTGATCATGCAGGGTTTTCTCCAGCGGCACATCCCGGTCTGGGTACGGCGCCTGGTCACCATGGCCCCGTCCATCCTGGTTATCGGCGCAGGCCTGGACCCCACCCGCACCCTGGTCATGAGCCAGGTGGTGCTGAGTTTCGGCCTGCCCTTTGCCATCGTGCCCCTGGTGATGTTCACCCGGCGCAGGGATATCATGGGTGAACTGGTGAACCGGACGATGACCACGGTTTTGTCCGCCATTATCGCGGCGATCATTATTGCTCTCAACATCTACCTTTTATATCAAACACTATTTACGGGGTGACGGCATGTTCAAGCATATCCTTGTCCCATTGGACGGTTCCCCTTTGGCCGAAGCAGCCCTGCCGGCAGCACGGTTTCTGGCCGATAAACTGCGGGCCATGGTCACCCTGCTCCATGTCATCGAAAAAGACGCCCCCAAGGAAGTGCACGGCCAGCCCCATCTGAGCAACAGCGGGCAGGCGAAAGAGTATCTCTGCGCCATACGCCGGGAAATATTTGCCGGAAACGACCGGGTGAAGTGCCATGTCCATGAAACCGCGGTCAAGGATGTGTCTGCAAGCATTGTCTCCCACCACCGCGAATTCGATCATGATCTGATCGTCATGTGTTCCCATGGCCGGGGCCGCGCCCTGCATCTCATCCTGGGCAGCATTGCCCAGAAGGTGATTGCCATGGGCTCGATCCCGGTTCTCATCACCCATCCTGATGACAAAAAACATGCCCCGGCCTTTGCCTGCAGCGCCATCCTGGTGCCGCTGGACGGGGATGCGGATCATGAAATGGCGTTGCCGGTTGCCGCCGGTCTGGCCCGGGCCTGCGACGCAATCCTCCGCCTGGTGCAGGTGGTCCCGGACTTTAACTCTCTCTCCGGGCCAAAGACGGTAACCAGCAGATTCCTGCCCTCTACCACCACGAAAATGCTGGAGATAGCCGCCCAGGATGGTGCCCTGTATCTGCGCGAGATGCAGGACCGGCTGGCCAGTCAGGGCATCACGGCAAGCAGCCATGTGCTGCGGGGAGATCCGGCCGCTGTCATCGCCGCAATCCCGGGCCAATCCCCCATCGATCTCATCGTGCTGGCCACCCATGGGAAATCGGGAATGAAGGGCTTCTGGGCCGGCAGCGTCGCCCATAAGGTCTGCAGTCAGAGCAGAACCCCGCTGCTGCTGGTCCCGGCAGCAGGAACGGCGGCGGACTGAAAAAAACTGCGGTTAGCGGCAGCAGCGGCATAATTATCGCTGACATTACCACGGTTGATCTGTTAGGCTACCAGCATGGGCAGGAACAGGAAGTTGATCAAGCAAGAACAAAACGATTTTAAAAAACAACAACACCCCTGAACAGATGAAAAAGACCTGTGAGATCTGCAACGGTTCAGGCCAGTTAAGCTCTTTCAAGGGAGTCAGCAGATTCCTGCTCTCCTGGGAAGAGTGCCCGCAGTGCGCGGGCCTGGGATACCTTATCACCAGTGATACCGACAGCGACGCCCCGACAGGAAACACGGATCATGACGGCAACGGCAATCGGTGACGGCATGGGCCAGGCCCAGCGCCGGGCCGCCCGCTGGGCCACGGCGGGTGAAGGCGGCAGGCTGGCCAGTGACCAACAATCTTGATGGCTTCGCAAAAAGTCTTTTTTGTCACCACGGAGCACACCGAGATCACAGAGAAATATTTTTTGTTACACAGTTTGCTCTGTGGACTCTGTGCTCTCCGTGGTAAATTTTCAGTTTTTATGAATCCATCAATTTTACCCACAAGGAAAATCATGCGGGGCTTGCCGGGACAGGAGTGAAAAAAATTATCATTTCCCGCAACTTGCCGTTACATCCCTTTGGCAAACAATGTTATGATGATGCGGTGATGACAGATTTGCGTTGCGAATTCAACTTTCCGGGCAGGACCAGCCATGCAGAAAAAAAGTGACAGCCGCGGCGCCGTCTATTCCACCGAGCACGGCCGCATGTGCCCGGACTGCGGCCATCCGGCCGCGGCCTGTACCTGCCGGCGCGTGAAAAGCGCCCCAAAAAAAGACGGCATCGTGCGGGTGGGATGGGAAACCAAGGGCCGCAAGGGCAAAGGCGTGACGCTTATCAGCGGCATACCTCTGGATGCGGACGGGCTGCGCCGGCTGGCCAGCCAGCTCAAACAGCAATGCGGCAGCGGCGGCACGGTGAAGGAAACAATTATTGAAATCCAGGGCGACCATCGCAACATCGTGATGGAAGAGCTGAAAAAACAAGGTTATAATGTCAAACGCGCGGGTGGTTAGCCGCTGATCTCAGCTATACGGATCAGCTCTTTCCCGTGCGGGAAAAGAACATCAGCCCCCATATTCATTTGAAACATCAAGACAATCCTTACTCTGGAGTTTGTTCATGCAAGAGAAAAAGTGTAGCAATTTCACCAACTATGGCCTGGAAAACCACGGTCTGACCAATCTCAACGAAATCTTCTGGAACCTGCCGACCGCCAGTCTTTATGAAAAAATCCTGATCCGGGGCGAAGGGCGTCTCTCCCACCTGGGTCCCATCGTGGTGCGCACCGGCCATCACACCGGGCGCTCGGCCAAGGACAAATTCATCGTCGAGGAGGCATCCACCAAAAAGGATATCTGGTGGGGCGCCAATAATCCCCCCATTTCCAAGGCCTATTTTGACCAGCTCCATGAGCGCATGGCCATGCATCTGCAGACCCAGGATCTCTATGTGCAGGACTGTTATGCCGGGGCGGACCCGGAACACCGCCTGCCGGTCCGCATTATCACCCAGTACGCCTGGCACAGCCTGTTTGCCCGCAACATGTTTATCCAGCCCAACGATGAGGATCTGAAAAAACACATCCCCCAGTTCACGGTGATCAATGCCCCGCATTTCCACTCCTCGCCGGCCCTGGACGGGACAAAATCCGAGACCTTCATCCTGCTCAATTTCAAGAAAAAACTGATTCTGATCGGCGGCACCAGCTATGCCGGAGAGATCAAGAAATCGATTTTTACGGTCATGAACTTCCTCATGCCCAAGAAAGGCGTGCTGCCCATGCACTGTTCGGCCAATATCAGCGCCAGCGGCGATACCGCCCTGTTTTTCGGCCTGAGCGGCACCGGCAAAACGACTTTATCGGCGGATGCGTCACGCACCCTGATCGGCGATGACGAGCACGGCTGGAGCGACAACGGCATCTTCAACTTTGAAGGCGGCTGCTATGCCAAGCTGATCCGCCTCTCCCCGGAGGCCGAGCCGGAAATCTATTCCACCACCAAACGCTTCGGCACGATTCTGGAAAATGTCTGCCTGGATTCCTGCACCCGCAGGGTTGATCTGGACGACGAATCCTTCACGGAAAACACCAGGGGCTCCTACCATATCTCCGCCATTCCCAATGCCAGCCGGAAGGGCGTCTGCGGACACCCCAAAACCATCATCTTTCTTTCCGCCGATGCCTTCGGCGTGCTGCCGCCCATCGCCAGACTGAGCAAAGAGCAGGCCATGTATCACTTCATCTCCGGCTATACCGCCCGGGTGGCCGGCACCGAACGCGGGGTCACCGAACCGTCGCCGGTATTCAGCGCCTGTTACGGGGCGCCGTTCATGCCCATGCACCCCATGCGCTATGCGGAGCTGCTGGGCCGGAAACTCGATCTCCACGGCACCCGGGTCTGGCTCATCAACACCGGCTGGACCGGAGGCCCGTCCGGGGTCGGCTCGCGCATGACCATTGGCCATACCCGCGCCATGGTCAACGCCGCACTCGATGGCAGACTCGATAACGTGCCCACCATCAAAGAGCCGTTCTTCGGCCTGCATATCCCGGCCCACTGCCCGGACGTGCCCGATGCGGTGCTGAACCCCGCCAACACCTGGTCTGATCCCGAGGCATACAAGGCCCAGGCCCGGAAACTGGCCGGCCTGTTCGCCAAGAACTTCGAGCAGTTTGCCGGCCAGACCAGCGAGGAAATCCGCCAGGCGGGTCCGTCCATCTGACAGCGCAGCCGACGCTCACCCGGCGAGGATCGTATGACTGATATGGTAAAAAATCCGACGCCCGGCAAAGGCTGACCGCCGGCAGGCGGCGCGGGCAGTTGCCGGCTCAACCCTGGAGAGTGATCTCGTCTCCTTTCCGCTGCCTGCGGCGGGGCTCAAGCAGGCACCGGCAGCCCAGGCCGGCAATGGCAGCCTGTCCGCTGCCGACATGCAAAAAATCAGAGAGGCGATCCGGGCGAAATATGTTGAGGTGGCCCGCTCGCCAGTGGGCAGATTTCTCTACCCCATTGGCCGGGAGGGGGCGCAAAAGCTGGGCTATGATCCGGCGGTCATTGACCGGGCTCCGGACCAACTCCTGCAATCCTTCTGCGGGGTGGGCAATCCCTTTTCCCTGGGCCGCATCGCCCCCGGCCAGCGGGTGCTGGATTTCGGCTGCGGGGCAGGCTTTGACCTGTTTGTCGCAGGCAATGCAGTCGGCCCGGACGGGCTGGTCTGCGGCATCGATCTGAGCGAAGATATGGTGGCCCGGGCCACGGACAATCTCCGGCAGAGCGGGCATGACAAACTGTGAGATCCGCCAGGTTGACCGGGAAGACATCCCTTACGGCAATGATTTCTTTGACGTGATCATCTCCAACGGGGTGATCAACCTCTCCCCCGGCAAACAGCAATGTTTTGCGGAAATATACCGGGTGCTCAAACCAGGCGGGAAATTGCACTTTGCCGACCTTATCCTGGAAAAGGATCTGCCGTCCCACCTGATCGGCAGCCCTGAGGCCTGGTCCCAGTGAATAGGGGGCACTGTCCCGGTCCGGGAACAGTTACGATTGATGGAGGAGGCTGGTTTTACCGAGGTCAGGTGCGTAGGCATGACCGGTTTCCGCACCTCACCCTACACGGTGGGGGCGTTGTTCACCGCTGCCAAGGCCAGGGGGAGGTAACCCTGTGAGAAATTATGCCACGCCCATGGTCCGGAAGGAGAGTTTCATGCTGCTGCGCAATCTGTTTTTCATGGTACTGATCGCCTGCTGGGCGCTCACCGGCTGCATGTCAGCCCAGCATTACCGGGACCGGCGCATCGCCGAGAACCCGGAGCTGTTCAACTCCTTCAGCCCCGAGATCCGGGAGAAGGTCAGCCTGGGCCAGGTCGACATCGGCTTTACCGAGGAGATGGTACGGCTTGCCTGGGGTCCGCCGGACCACATTTATATCCGCACCACGGACCAGGGTGAAGCAACGGTCTGGACTTACTCCAGCACCCGAATCCTCTCCCAGACGGACAGAATGAGCGTGCCGGTGCGCATTTACGATGACCGGGGCCGCAGCAGCATCGTCTACCGCAACGTCTGGGTCAACCGTGACCAGCACGAGGAATATGACGTTGCCCGGGTGGAGTTCACCCATGGGGTGGTGACCGCTATCGAACAAATGGGCCAGTAACAGGCCGGCCTCCGACAAATTTTAACAGGGTATTGCCCATGCTGCTGATCATTTCCCCTGCCAAGACCCAGGATTTCAACGTACGTGACTATCCCCGCTGCACCGTGCCCGCGCTGCTGGAACAGAGCCAGCTGCTGATCGACCGGCTGAGAGAGCTGAGCGCCGCGGAGCTGGGCCGGCTGATGAAAATCAGCCCCAGACTGGCCGAACTCAACCAACAGCGCTATCAGGATTTTCACCCGCCTTTTGAACTCGGCAAGGCCAGACAGGCCCTGCTCGCCTTCCGGGGAGATGTCTACACCGCCATTGACGCGGACCATTATGATGACGGGGATTTCTCCTTTGCCCAGCAGCATCTGCGCATCCTCTGCGGCCTCTACGGGGTGCTAAAACCCCTGGATCTCATCCAGCCCTACCGGCTGGAAATGGCAACCAGGCTGGCAAATCCCAGGGGCAGTGATCTGTACGCCTTCTGGGGCGCCATGATTACCGAGGCGCTTAATGATGACCTGCGAGACGAAGCGGAACCGGTGCTGGTCAACCTGGCCTCCCAGGAGTATTTCAAGGCCGTCAAAGCTGAAGCCCTGCAGGCCAGGCTCCTGACCATTTCGTTTAAGGAAAACAAAAACAACCGGTATCAGGTCATCGGCATCCATGCCAAACGGGCCCGGGGCCTGATGACGGACTTTGTCATCAGAAACCGCATCAGCGAAGTCAACGACCTGCAGTCATTCACCCTCAGCGGTTATCAGTACCGCGGCAGCCTCTCCACGGAATCGGAGTGGGTCTTCTGCCGGGACTGACCAAAAAAACATAATCCTCATGCACAAACACACCCTGGAAACCTTGCAGCACAGCCATGATTTTACCGCCATCCATGAACATGGCGAAAGACGCACCCTGGCAGGTGCTGGTTCTCACCGCCGTCACCATGGTGGTGGAGATCGCGGCAGGCACGACCTTCGGCTCCATGGCCCTGCTGGCCGACGGCTGGCACATGGGCACCCATGTGGCCGCCTTCCTGATCACCATCTTTGCCTACCAGTATACCCGCAAACATGCCGCAAGCCCCCTCTTCACCTTCGGCACCGGCAAGGTCAGCGTGCTGGGCGGCTTTGCCAGCGCCGTGGCCCTGGCGGTGGTCGCCCTGGTGATGCTGGTGGAATCGGTCCACCGCATCCTGCGCCCCCAGCCCATTTCCTTTAACGAGGCCATCGGCGTGGCCGTCCTGGGGCTCGTCATCAACATCATCTGCGCCCTGCTGCTGCAGGACCATCATGACCACGACCACGATGAGGAACACCAGCATCATGACCACAACCTGCAGGCCGCCTACATGCATGTGCTGGCCGACGCCCTGACCTCGGTGCTGGCCATTATCGCGCTGATCGCCGGCAAATTTCTCGGCTGGCACCAGCTTGACCCGGTGATGGGCATAGTGGGCGCGGTGGTCATCAGCCGCTGGTCCTATACCCTGATCCAGGAGACCAGCCCCATCCTGCTGGACGGCAGCATTGCCGAAGACTATCAGACGGCGATCAGACAGAGGCTCGAAAGCGCGGATGACAACCGCATCGCCGATATCCATGTCTGGCGGGTGGGACCGGCCGATTACGCGGCCATCATCTCCCTGGTCACCCATTACCCCAAGAACCCGGATCACTACAAGCAGATGCTGGCTGATTTCAGCAAACTGTCCCACATCACCATGGAAATCAACCAATGCACCGGCGAATCGTGCCTGGCGACCGCGCAAAAGATCCCCTGAGCCCCCGGCTTATGCTCTTCCCTGCCCTCTCCCTTTCTGTCGATTGCGGGAACCTGTCATTGACAAAACGCCGATGATGCGTATATATACCCAATCATAGAATAAGCCGTTGTAACAAAATAATGTCCTCATCTGGCTTGTAAAACGGCATAAGGAGCCGTAACGAAATGGTTCAGCAAGCCAAGGTTATTTCGTAACGGCTCTAAACAGCTCCGGCTTTTTGCTCATTTACCCCAGCACCTGCAAATGACGAGAAAACCAACAAAAAGGATTTAATGATGATGTCAGACACCTTAAAACGCTTTCCCCTGTTTTTATTTATCTTTTTCTTTTTTTCCCTGTTTGATGTCGGACTGATGGCGCATGAGGCCGACGCCCGCTCCCGCACCGGGGGCCGGACCTACTCCAGCTCGCCGACCTATACCAAGCCGCCGGTGCAGAGCCCCACCAGACCATACGGCACCCCCACCGGCGGCGGTTTCATGCGGGGACTGGCCGGCGGCCTGGTGGGCGGGGCCATCGGCAGCCTGCTGTTCGGCAGCCTGGCCGGGGCCGGCATGGGCGGCGGCATCGGCGGCAGCGGCATCGGTCTTTTCCAGATTCTGCTTTTCGGCGGCATCGGCTACTTCATTTACCGCCGTTTCTTCAAACGCAAGGCCCCGGCCTATGCCGCCTACCAGCAGACCGGGCCGGGGGGATTATTCGGCAACAGCATGCCCGGCGCAAGCAACAGCATGCCTTATCCCCCGCCGCCGCCCTCTTATGGCGGCGGCATGTCGCTGGCTGAAGGCATTGCCATGATCCGCCGTTCCGAGCCGAGCTTTGATCCGGACCATTTCAAGGAGGTGGCCCAGGATGTGTTTTTCCAGGTGCAGGCCGGCTGGATGCGCCGCGATATCGACTCCTACCGCCAGCTGCTCGGCCAGCGCCTGGCCGGGGAATATGAGGGACATTTTGCCGATATGCGGGCCAAAGGCCATATCAACAAGCTGGAAAACATCGCAGTGCGCAAGGTTGAGGTGGTGGCCGCCGGGGTGGAGGGCAACGAGGAATTCGTCACCGTGCTGTTTACCGCCAATCTCCTGGACTACACGGTGGATGAGCACAGCGGCGCCATTGTCTCGGGCAGCAATACGGCCCCGGTGAAATTTGCCGAAAAATGGACCTGGGCCCGGCCCGTTGGCACGGAACTCTGGAAACTCGAAGGGATTGAAGGGGTGCAGGGCTAACGGCCCGCTTCCTGCCGATACCCTTTGCCGGGAAAATCCCGGCCCCAGCCCGGTCATGGTTCTGCCATCACCACCATTGCCGGGCTGGCCCCACCACCCCACCTCTTTCCAGCCTGCCGGGAAAACGAAGGCAGGCCAGCCATTTCCCCCTCCTCCCGCCGCAAATGGGCAAAAAAATGCCCAACCCTGGAAATATGCGGCACTCTGCCCTATTGACAACTGCGTAAACCCGTTATAGGAATGTGTCAGGACAGCAGCCTGATACCACCATCTCCGCAGGTGGAAACAACGAAGCATGAAAGTCTCGCGGGGTAGGAGCGGGCCATGCCCGCGATAACGGGGTTTTCGTCAATGCCAAAGTCGCGGGCATGGCCCGTTCCTACTGCAGACTGACACACTACACAGCGGCAGGGACATTCCTATAAACCGCAAAAGAGCGCACAGATTGATGAGCGAGCTGACCGCTGATTTGCCACCCCGCGCCATAAGGGCTGCACAGGGCTGCTTTCCATGTTTCGCCGTTTAATATCGCAATAAGTGGAATCCGGCACGGCAAAATGTAATAAGCGGACAGAGAGTTGATGGTTTTTCCACTTTTGACTGTTTGATATCTCAATAAGCGGAAAATTTGTCCGTCTATATGGGTTGATATTATGGAAAGTTTCCACTTATTAACGCTGTTAGCCCAAAGGCATAAAATGTTCATGGATCAGGCGCCATTATATAAATATGTCCCTTTTCAGGCACCGTCACTGCCTGACTCTGACTCGCTGCAATCAAAAAGGCGATCTTGTTTTGAAAATGGAGAAATCTGGTATCCCCAAGCCAACAAACTCAACGATCCATTCGAATGTAATCCTGATTTTGAGCTGCCTGTTTCCGATGAAGAGAAACTGGAAGAAGTTGTAAATTCACTAACTCGATACGAACTTAGAATAATTGAATCAAAAATTGGCGGTACAAGTAAAAAATCTCTTTTGCAAGTTTTAAAAACACCAGATGCCATGAACTTAAAGAGATTTTCTTCCGGGGGAGTCAATAATGACTTTGTACATCAGTCTGTATTCATAGGTGCCATAAGTGCAATATTTTCTGCCTCTTTGTCAAACATCGGCGTGTTGAGCCTTTCTGAAGACCCATTAAATTTAAAAATGTGGGCTCATTATGGTGGTAACAGCAAAGGGATCTGTTTGGGATTTCAACGCACAAGCGAAAACACATTAGGTTCAGAAAGCACAAAGCAGGTAAATTATGTCAAAATCAGACCAAAAATATTACTTCTATCAACGGCATAAAAATATTGAAGAAATAATTACAACAAAATCATGCCATTGGGACTATGAAAAGGAGTGGAGAGACATTAAGCCTGAAGGCGATAAGCCATATCCTTTCCCAGGAAAAGTCTTAAAGGTAATTTTTGGTTTAAATGCCCATAAGGAAACAATAGAACTTGACTAAAAATATATTCGGTCAGGACGTTGAATACGAAGAAATATTACTTGGTTCAGATTACTCGTTGTCAACAGATTGTGGCCTTGAGAAGCACGCCATGTCTAAAGTTAAACTAACATGGTGAAAATTAGGGGCTGGGGGCTGGGGGTCAAATCTTTACTCTTGATATATCCCAAAAAAACGGGGTGGTTCGCACAAGCACCCCCCAAGACACCAGCCAGATCCGCATAGGTGCTGCCCCTAATAATGGTTTTTTCTGAAGCCCGTTTGCCTTGTCCTGAAAATAAATGATCGAGTGCTGGATGATTTTTGGAACGACGTGGATAATTGGAGGATTTAAGATGCGTACTGTAACATTGGAAATTTCTTCCCGCGAAAAAATCAACAAACGCTTTCTGCAGGCATTTGAGGGAGAACCTCAAGGAGAGTTCATTAGCTTCGAGTCGCCTGCCCTCCTTTTCGAGGTTCTCTCGGGTAAGCGCTGGGAGTTGCTCAAGATCATGACCGGTGCAGGACCAATGGCAATTCGTGAGGTTGCGCGCCGGCTGGGGAGAGATGTCAAGGTAGTGCATAAAGACGTGCACGCGCTTCTGGACACTGGCTTATTACAAAAGACTGAGGATGGCCGCATTGTCTTCCCTTTCGATGCTGTGCATGTAGATTTCATACTGAAAGCAGCTTGACTCAATATTGATGAACTCGGGCATCGGGTCAAATCTTTATCCTTGATATTTCCATCTTAGATCACATAACGAGCGCCTCTACCTGACAGAGGATGCCTTTCGTCGAGACTATCTCCGGAATTCCGGGGACACACCACTCATTTATTAAAAACCAGACAAAGAGATAGACAAATTCCAGGTCGGCGGGAGCATGCACTGGCAACTTTATCTATTTTGCTGCACCAGGTTCATGACGAGCCGGTTCAGTAAAGTTTTTTCGTACGGATGGCGGTAACGACAGATCCGGGAGTTTCGCCGGGTCGCGATACGGGAAGTTGACACCCATGAATTTTACGAGTAGACTGTAAATATCATGGATAAAAAAAGGGTTCTTGCCGAGAAAATCAACCGTCTGCTTGCAATGTTTGCGGTAGTGGCCATCATCGGGCCGCGGCAATGCGGGAAATCAACCCTGGTCCGCGGATTACGGCATGACTGGAAATACTATGACCTTGAAAGCCCGGACGATTACCAGCTTATCAGCAGCGATCCTGTTGCCTTTTTTACCCTGAACACGGATCACGTAATCATTGATGAGGCCCAGCAGTACCCCGGACCTGTTCAAGGTGCTCAGGGGGGTTGTTGATGCCGATAGAAAGCAGAAAGGCAGGTTCATACTGACAGGTTCAAGCTCGCCGGAAATCGTCAAGGGGATTACCGAAAGTCTGGCTGGACGAATTGCCACCGTCGAGTTATGGCCTTTCAAGCAGAACGAACTGTATGAAAAACCGCTGCCGGGCATCTATGAAATGCTCATTGACGATGCTGTCCGCCCGAAGGATTTTCTTGAGCTGCAACCAATCGTGCAAGCGCAGCAGAGCATGAATGTCTGGCTCAAGGGAGGCTTTCCCGAACCGCTCATTGAGAGTGCGGTCAATGGCGACTTTTACCAGCAATGGATGGAAAACTATATCATTGATTATGTCGGCCGCGACATCCGGATGCTCTTCCCCAGGTTGAACATTTATAATTTCAGGAGATTTCTCACCCTCCTGGCCCAGTTTTCCGGACACCAGCTCAATATGAGCGACATGGCCAGAGCCCTCGAAGTAAGTGTATCCACGGTGAAGGATTACCTGGACATTATCCACCAGACATTCCTGTGGCGGAACCTGCCTCCTTATACAAAAAATCCCCTTAAAAAGGTGCAGAAGGCGAAAAAAGGATTTTTCCGGGACCAGGGTTTGCTGCATTACTTTCTTAAAATCGCCGGGCCCGACAGGCTGCAGATTCATCCGGTCGCCGGTTTTTCCTTTGAAAGCTTTGTCATTGAAGAAATAATCCGGGGACTCCAGGCAACCATGGCCACCCAGCTTGAGTTCTCCTATTATAGAACCATTGACAAATCAGAGGTTGACCTGGTGGTGGAAGGCCCCTTCGGCATTATTCCCTTTGAAATCAAGCTCAGCTCCCTGGCAAAGCGAATCTCCTTACGGGGATTGGAAGGGTTCATGGCCGACACCGGGGCGCCCTATGGCATTCTGATTAACCGGGGGAAAAAGGTGGAACAGCTCACGGATAAAATAATTCAGATACCCTTCAACTTCATCTGAGTCACCCTAACGTTGGCCTTCATACCATGCCATCGTATTTACGAAAACGCTTGCTTTGTAGAACCGTTGGTGGTACATGTAAAGGTACAACAGGAGGTACAATATGGGCAAGCTATCAAATATCATTCCGGTGAGCGATTTGAGGCAAGATGCTGCCAAGCTTTTGAAACAATTGCGAAACAACAAAGAACCTTTGATTATTACCCAAAGAGGGCAGGGCAACAGCGGTAATAATCGGTGTCGATGCCTATGAGAAATCTGAACACGAAAAAGAAATTCTGCGTCTTTTGGCCAAGGGAGATAGGGAAATAGAAACAGGTGAAGGATATGATCTGGATACTGTCCTTGCCGAAGCCGACGCCCTTTTGGCCAGGGAGCCCTCGTGAAGGTTCAATTTACCCCTTCTGCCCGGACCCAATTTCTTTCTGCGTTATCATATATCCGATAAGGATAAACCTTCAGCGGCAGTCAATTTTCGAAATCGAGCTGAAAAAATTTTACGAAGGCTTGAGGACTTTCCCGAATCCGGAAGAATCATACCGGAATTTCCAGAACTTCCCTACCGAGAGGTGATTATATCGCCGTACCGATTTTTTTATAAAATCAAAGTCGATGTCGTTTGGATTGTTGCAGTGTGGCATGGCGCACAGCTTCCAAAAGAACCTGCGGTTTAGCGCCAATCGGGTAATGATCTCGAAATGGGATATAAGTTGCCGTTATGACTGATGCGAAGCCAGATCCAGCGCCGGCCGCCACCCCCGGCCCCGTGCCCGGCACCCGCAAACGCTTTCTCCGGCAGGTGCTGCGTCTCGCGGGCCCTTACTGGAACTGCGAGCGGCGGGTAAAGGTCCGCAGCGCCACCCTGCTGCTCTTTCTGCTCACCATGGGGCAAGTGGGGCTCTCGGTATGGGGCAACTACTGGCAGAAAGGGCTGTTCGACGCCCTTGAACAGCGCTCCGTGCGGGGCGTGCTGCTCCAGATAGCGGTTTTTGCGCTGATTTTGGCCATCTCCGTCGCCGTAACGGCGGGGCACCTGGTTGTCAAACGCTGGCTGCAGCTCGACTGGCGGGCCTGGCTGACCGAGCAGCTGGTCGGAAACTGGTTGGCGGAGGGCCGCCACTACCGGCTGATGTTCAGCGCCGGCGAACATGACAACCCGGACCAGCGTATCGCCGAAGACATCCGCATTGCCACGGAAAGCGCCATCGCCATGGGCCACACCCTGGTCTATTCACTGATGACCCTGGGTCTTTTCATCAACATCCTGTGGTCGGTGTCAGGGGCGATCGACGTGCCGGGCACCAAGGTGCAGGTGCCGGGCTTCATGGTGCCGCTGGCTTTCATTTACGCGGCCCTGGGCAGCGCACTCGGCTGGATGCTCGGCCGCCCGCTGGTGCGGGCGACAAACGACTTGCAGACCGCGGAAGCGACGTTTCGCTTCGGCCTGTCACGGGCCAGGGAGAACACGGAAGCCATCGCCCTCTTGCGCGGCGAGCCGCTGGAACGGGCCGGTTCGTCATCGCGCTTCGTCCGGATCGTGCGCGAATATGACCGGCAGTCGCTGGCCTTCATGGGTCTGGTTTCCTTCGGGACGGGCTACGGTGCCCTGCTGCCGGTATTTCCGCTCCTGGTCGCCGCGCCCCAGTACATCCACGGGGCGATGTCGCTCGGCGCCCTGATGCAGGCCGCACAGGCTTTCCAGCGCCTGACTTCCGCGCTGTCCTGGCCGGTGGACAACATCGGCGAGATCGCGCGCTGCCGCGCTTCGGCCGACCGGGTGCTGTCACTCTACGAGGATACGCAGCAGCTGGATGCCGCCCCCCAGGCGTCGTCCACCCCGCGCATTGCCGTGGCCCGCTCGGACCGCGCCCGCCTGGAGATTGAGGATCTCTGCATCGCCGAACCATCGGGCCGCATCCTGCTCGAGCATTTCAACCTTGACATCCGCCGCGGCGGAAAGGGTGCTGATCACCGGGGACTCCGTGGTGACGGGGAGCCTGTTCAAGGTGATCGGCGGGCTCTGGCCCTGGGGCAGCGGGCGGGTGTGGCTGCCCAACGACGGCGGCATGCTGTTCATTGCCCATCGTCCCTTCCTGCCCGAGGGCGCCCTGCGCGAAGTGCTTTGCTACCCGCACCCGCCGGATGCCTTCCCCACCTCCTCCCTCCGGCACGCCCTTGAATGCGCGGGCCTGGCCTGGCTCGTTTCGCGCATGGATGAACGGGCCAACTGGGAACAGATGTTGCCGCAGCGCGCCCAGCAGCGGCTCGGCTTTGCCCGCGTTTTCCTCCAGCGGCCGGCCTGGGTGTTCCTGGAAGAGGCCACCGACGCCTTTGACCCCAAGGGCGAGCGGCTCATCCTCGAGATGCTTTACCGCGAGTTGCCCAACGCCTCCCTGCTGAACATCAGCTTCCACCCCAACCTCGGGCAACTGCACCACCGCACCCTGGTTCTAAGCCAGGTGGACGAGGCGAAAATGCTGTTCGACGGGCGGCGCACAATCAGCATTCACTGAAAACGCGGCGGC
>CAVSQR010000054.1:0-10290 GCA_963729825.1 uncultured delta proteobacterium
TTCTATCAGATTGTCAACTCCGACCTGAAAGAACGTGAAGAGTACCTCATTCATGCCAAAACCTATAAGAGAAGAGCTGTGGAAGCCCTGGAAGGCAGCCTTGCCCTGCTCAACTCCTCCTTCATCACCCCCATCGACCGGGAGGATATCCAGCTTATATCCACCTATCTCTACAAGAGCACAAAGGTTATTCTGAAGGCCTGCGTCAACCTGCGGATTTACAAGATCGACTCATACAACGATATTGTCAAAAAGCAGGCTGAGATTCTGATCAAATTGACGGAAGAGCTCAGAACGATCATCTCAATGCTGAAAAAAGGCCCGCAGTTAAAGAAGGTAACAGAAATCAACTCGAAGATTAAGGCCATTGAAAGTCGTGGCGACGAAATTCTTTTCACTGCCACCGAGGAAATTTTTTCAGGGAAATATGACGCCTTGCAGGTGCTCAAATTGCGGGATATCTATAAAGGCATTGAAAACGCCCTGGATATGTGCACGGTGATTTCCGACCTGATTGTCAATGTCGTCCTGAAACATAGTTGAACTCCTAAAGTCATTTTTCCCGCCACATGCACGATAATGCGTTTGCCGGTTGTGATTGGTTTATGGGAAAAGGAATGAAATAGATGATTTTAACCTTGCTTGTTCTTGTTATCTTTACTTCACTTGTCTTTGAATACATCAACGGTTTTCACGATTCAGCCAACGCCATCGCCACTGTTGTCTCCACCAAAGTGCTGACTGCCCGTGCGGCAATACTCTATGCCGGTGTTTTAAATATTGCCGGGGCCTTTCTGGGCACCCATGTGGCCACGACGGTGGGCAAGGGTATTATCGACAACCGAAAGCGTGACCCAGGGGGTCATTCTCTGCGCGCTGCTGTCGGCGATCATCTGGAATCTGATCACCTGGTACTACGGCATTCCGTCCAGTTCTTCCCATGCCCTGATCGGCGGGCTCATGGGTGCGGGGATATCCAAGGCCGGCTATGACGTCGTCCAGTTTGAAGGAGTCGCCAGGAAAGTGCTGCTGCCGATGATTACCTCGCCGCTTATTGGGTTTTTGATCGGTTTTTTCTGCATGGTGGCGATCCTGTGGCTCTGCGCCAAGGCAAAACCAGCTGTGGTCAACAGATATTTCAAGAAGATGCAGCTGGTCTCTGCGGGGATCATGGCCTTGAGCCATGGCACCAACGACGCCCAGAAAACCATGGGGATCATTACCCTGGCCCTGGTGAGTTTTCATGCCCTGCCCACCTTTGAGGTGCCCTTCTATGTTGTCCTCGGCTGCGCGGTGACCATGGGGTTGGGTACCATGGGCGGCGGGTGGCGGATTATCCGCACCATGGGCAATAAAATGATCAAACTGAAACCGGTGCACGGGTTCGCCGCCGAAACCTCAGCCGCCGCCGTTATTCTTGCCGCTTCCCATTTCGGCATCCCCGTCAGCACCACCCATATCATCTCCACCTCGATCATGGGGGTCGGCAGCGCCAAGGGCGTGCATGCCGTCAAATGGGGAATCGTCGGCAACATTGTCATGGCCTGGATCCTGACCATCCCCACCTGCATGTTCATCGCCGCGCTGCTCTATCGCCTTCTGCCGGTCTGAGGGATTTCCGGGCACCGGCTGCTGGCCTCCTGACCGGAGAAAGGTGGGAACCCTTGCCTGAAAACGCCTCCCCCCTCGGTTTAAAGGCCTGGGGCGGATGATCAGAAGATGGCACGGTATGGCGAATCCGCTTTCCCCGGAAATATACCCCTTATCCGCATCGTTTTTATTCCTCCAAACCTCTGTCACCCCGCTGCCTTTTTTTGCGGTTGACTTTCCAACCCGCGCCGATGATAGAATGAAAATTACTGCAAGTATTTGACAAGTGATTGATTCTGCATCCTGCTGTTAAGCAGCGGTTCCCCTGAAAATCTTGAGACGAGATGAGTCATGGTCCCTCTGACTGATGCGATCAGAAATTACAAGTTGTCTCTGGGTTTTCTGCTCATCATCGGGCTGTTTCTTTCTTTTGGCCTGATGGCAACACGGGTTATTTCCGTCTTGGGAAATCTCACCGCCATGATTTACCAGCACCCGCTCGTTGTCTCCAACGCCTCCCTCACCGCCGCCCTCAACATCACCAAAATGCACAGCAGCATGAAAGATGTTGTCCTGTCATCCTCCCCGCAAAGGCTGGAAAATGCCTTAAGGTCAGTCAACGCCGATGAGCAGATGGTGTATGAACAGCTTGATCTCATTCGCGATAATATTCTCGGCCCGGAAGGGCAGGAACTTGAGCGGGAGACGCGGCGGCTGTTTGCTGATTGGCAGCCCATCCGCCAGGAGATTGTTCTGCTTGCCAGGTCGGGAGAAAGGGAGGCCGCAACCCGTATCACCCAGGAAAGAGGGGACCAGCATGTGGAGAAACTGGAAAGCAAAATGCGGGAATTGACCCTGTATGCCAGGAAAAAGGCGGATTCGTTCATGAGCCTTGCCCGGCTGCGCATGGATCAAGTTGAGCATATTGTTATTTTCCTGACCGTTGCCGGGGTTATGGTTTCCGGCCTGATTGCCTTTTTCACCACCTCCCGGGTACGGCAGGATGAAAAGATGCTGCGGGCTGAAAGAGACAATCTGCAGAAGGCACTGGCTGAGATCAAGACGCTGCACGGCATTCTCCCGATCTGTTCCTTCTGTAAACAGATCAGGGACGAGAAAGGCCAGTGGAAAAAAATGGAAGAGTATATTCAGGAACATTCCGATGCAAATTTCAGCCATGGCATTTGCCAGGATTGCCTGGAAAAGCATTACCCGCTGGAATATGCAGCCATGTCTGCTGAAAATGGAAACAGCACTGAGTGATTGGTCGGAAAATCTGCAATGGCCCCAGTTACGGCTGAGTGAACGCAGGATTTTTCCGGTACTTTACAGGACCTGCTGTTTCCGCCTCTCTGTTGCATATTGCTGGAGAATGATTACTAGTTAGTTAAAATGGTAATAATTATTACTTGGAACAGGTGGTGGTGTAAAGGCTGCCTTAAGTTCTCCTTGTTGCAACAGGAGGTGGATATTATGATGATGACTAACGCTGAAATTATTAAAGCGCAGAGACATTTTTTGCGGGGCGAGTACGGGATCAGTATCATGGACTTCAGCAGTGCCCTGGAACATGGCGTGGATCCGAGCCTGGTCCATATGCCGCGGGGAATTGCCCATCTCAAAAATGGTGATTTCACCGAGGCGGCGGAAGATTTCAGCCGGGCGCTGAAGATTGACCCCATCAACGACCAGGCCTTTTTCTTGCGCGGCATTGCGTATTTTAACGACAATGATGTGGAGATGGCAGTGGATGATTTAAATGATGCCCTCAGTCTCAGCGGAAAGCGGGGCGCCGCCTATGTCGCCCGGAGTCTGGCCATGCAGGTCCATGCACCGGGACGCTGAGGCGGAAAGCGACATGAAAACGGTCCTTTCTCTGGCCGATGTTGAGGTGGAGTCCTTTATCAAGGAGTACTGCATTTCCCCGACCATGTATAAGCTGGCCATGTCTCTCTTTGATCTGGGAAAAGAGCCCTGGGCGAAGAGCTGCGGGAAAAACGTATGAAAATCGAGCATTGATGATCTGTCAGGCTAGAGCGCTGGGCGATTAACCATAACATGGCCAAGAACGGGTCATGATAAAGCAAATAGAAAAGGCTCCCTTTCGGGAGCCTTTTTTATTTGCTCAATTTTTTTGGGTGGTCGGTTTTGCGGAGATGACGATTCCCTGTTATGACAAGAAAAATATGTGAGAGCGGCACGTTATCAGCCGCCCCGCTTCACATCCGCATCCATCATGCGGGGGGCCTGACCCGGCAGGTCATGCCTGGCAGGTTGCCAGCTGCTCCCGGGCGAATTCAATGGTCGGGTCCATGGACAGGGCCAGCTCAAAGTACCTGGCTGCCTCGGTCTTCTTGCCGATTTTGCGGTAATTGACGCCGAGATTGGCGTAATCAATGGCCGAGGTGGGGGCAAGCTCCACCGCCCGGTGGAAGTGGGTGATGGCCTGGTCGTACCGGGCAAGTTTGAAATAGCAGACGCCGATGATGTTGTGCATGTCCGGCCGCTCTTCATCATAGGCCAGGCCCTGCTGCACCGCCTCGATGGCCTCGTCGAACCGGCCGAGATTCTTCAGGCAGTCACCGAGGTAGGAATGGATGTAGGGGATGTCCTCCTTCTCCGGGTTCAGGGTGAGCGCCCTTTGCAGATGCTGCAGGGCCTCCTCCGGCTGGCCGGTTTCCATGAGATTTCTGCCCAGATAGAATTCGAGATAATAGGCGTCGGGCAATACCTCCTGCATGGCCAGCAGTTCCTCCCGGCAGGTCAGGGGATCGGGGCTTTTCTCGGCCACCAGCTTGGCGGCAAAAAGGCCGACGTTGTTGATGCGGGAGCGTTCCCGGAAATGGGCACCCGGCATGATGGTGTAGATGGCCGGGATGCCCAGCCGCGGGTGGGTGACGTTGATGATGTACACTTCAAGATTGATTTTTGCCAGGGCCGCCAGGCAGTTTTCGATTTCCTGCTCTGATGTTGTCATCGGAGAGGTCGGGCATCTGGTCGATGGTAATGGTTTTGCCTGGATGGGTGAGATAGGTGACTTCATCCATGGACAGCGGTTTGGGCAGGCCGCTCGCCACATAATTGGCCTTGGAGTCGAAGTCCCCGGCCAGCTGGGCCACTTCGGTGAGCGCCCGGATCACCGCCTTTTCCGCCTGGGGGGTGGTGCCCGCCGTATAGACAATCTCGCTGGTGTCCGGGAAGGTGGTGCGATCAATGGCCAGGGCCGCCACCGTCGGTATGCCGGTATCCAGGGTGAAGTCATTGAGATAGACCTCGATGCCGTTTTGGGTGAATTTTGCCAGCAGTTCCCTGGCAATGGGGTCCTGAATGGTCAGCGTGTCGATTGCCGGGGCGGGGAGCCTTTCATGGCTGACCACTGCGGAAACATGGCGTTCAACCACCTCGCAGAGACCCTGGCTGATGGCCTCTTCCAGGGTGTTGCCGGCAGACGGGCCGTTGAATTCGTTGATGGCATAAAACCAGCTGAAGGGGAGCAGCACCTCCTCCTGCCGGTTGAGATTGGTGGCCCAGGTCCACTGGATGGGGATATCTTCAATAAGTTTTTCCAGGGTGGCGATGTCGGTTGTCGTGTCATGCACGGACTGCAGCAGCTTTTCCAGGGGCAGCAGGGGATAGTCGGATTTTTTCAGATTGGCGTAGGTGTCATGGATAAAATTGCCAGGATTCTTCATGAAGCTGAAAAAACTGAAGCGCTCGCCCAGTTCCATGCAGGCGCTGGCCTGTGACTGTTCCGGAGTGCTGCCCTTGCCCATCTGTTTTTTGGTGCCGATGGTTGCCAGGGCGTCTTTGCCGCAGACACTGAAATAGACCGGGATATCCAGCCGGCCGTTGTCAATGCGCTGCACCTCTTTGAGCACGTCAAGGTTCACTTCCTTCAACCGTTGTTTGAAGCGGTTGACCGTTTCCGTGGGGGTGCACACCTTGTCCTGGTCAAGGGTGTAATGTTTGAAACAGTCGGTAAGGCGGATTGCTTTTTTTTCCATGAAGTGTTCCTCTCGGGCAGCAAATCTTTTGTCTTTCGTAAACCTGGAAACGTTTCCGGTTTGTCCGGCAGATCATTTCTGCGATTCATTGCGCCGGAGATGGCTTTTTACCTCATTTCTGGATTTTTGCAAGCCCTCAACGCTCCCGCAGCATGGCAAACCTGGGTTCAGGAACGCCTGCGCAGCTGTTCAAAGGCCTCGGTCAGTCTGACAAACTCGTCGTGTTTTCCGCCCCTGTCGGGATGGAGTTCTTTTGCCTTCTTGCGGTAAAGTTTGGTCAGTTCCTTTTTGCTCAATTTGGTCAGTTTGTCCGCAGGCTCACCAAATATCTCGCTGGCCTTGTCCGTTGTCATGTCGGGTTTCTTTTTCGGGAAACGGAACTGCCGGTGGCTGTTCATGAACTGCCTGATATAGTCGTTGATGGCCTGGCTGGCACTGAAATCATAATCGAAAAACATAATCAGATAGCGGATCAGATAGGGCTGCAGCCCTTTTGCCGGCTCCATGCCCTGCCAGAAAGTCGTGTCACGGTCCAAGCGGCAGAGTTCATCGACAAAGAAGGTGTCGAGCTGGTCCTGGTTCAAGGCCTGGGGCATGATGCGGGCAAAGGATTCGCTGAAATGCTGCTGCAGATTAAATATGGTGAACAGGTACTCCTTCACCTGATCCGCATAGAAAACCTGCTCGCTGGTGGTGAAATACTGCTCCTTTTCGTCCCGTGATTTGCCGAGCAGCCTGCGGCACAGTTTGTCGGGCATCCGGTACAGGCCGCTCTGGTCAATGGCGCCGTAAAAGAGGTAGTGGAGCCTGCGCCGGTCAAACATATGTATTTCCTGGTCAATCGCTTCTTTTTCCGCCGCGGTTACCGGCGAGAGGCGCTTGTGGCGGCCCCGGTTCATGAACGGTTCAAGTTTGGCCCGGATATCCGGTCTGACAAAGGGCCAGAGGAGTTCTTCCACCATCTCCGCCGCATCGCCGGCAATATAGGGCTCGATGGCGTCCGTCACCCGGTCGTCAATGCAATAACCGTGGTCCCCCAGGTAGATGATGAACTGTTGCGGGCTGCCCCCCAGATCATAGATTTCCCGGTGCCGCAACAGGCCGTCGCGGTCATCGCGATATGTCTGGCGCAGCGAGTAGCGAAGCCTTGCGCCCAGGATATCCCTGGCCAGGTAGAGGCTTTTGGTAGGCGAGGTGGGAGAAGAGCCGGACACGATCTCTCTGTTTTTTTTCATCTGCCCGTTTCCTCCTTTTTTTTGTGGGGTATGGAACTTTTTGAGCGCGACTGACGTGTTAAAAGATAATCAATAATAGAACGCTTTGCTTGCCTAAAAAAAAGCAACAAAGCGCTTCTCTTCTCTGTTTATCAAGCAACAAAGTCCCTGCGACAAAATGCCATATTGTTTCTCTCACAAAAATTTAAATACGATAAGAATCGTAATGATGACTATTTGCTTTCTTGCAAATAGAAGTGAACAAAATTTTAACGAAAAAGGAGATTTAAATGAAAAAAGTTCTGGCAACTGCAGCAGTCTTTTCTCTTTTCATCGGCGCAGGATCGATTTCCGCCGCAACGCTTACCGATGTGGAAACGCTGGGAAAACTTATCTACGAGAGCCCATTATTGTCCTGGGATAATACCCAGTCGTGTGCCACCTGCCACAGCGTCGCTGTCGGTTATGCTGACGATACGGCGGTATCCCTGGGTGATGATCTTGTCTCAACAGGAGGCAGGAACGCGCCGACCGCCGCCTACGCCGGTTTCAGCCCGGTACTGCACCTGAATCAGGCAGGGGAATGGATGGGCGGCATGTTCTGGGACGGCCGGGCCACCGGTGACACGCTGGGTGATCCTTTAGCCGAGCAGGCCCAGGGACCGCCACTGAATCCGGTGGAGATGAATATGCCTGATGTCCAGACAATCATTGACAGGCTTTCCGCTGACCCGGAGATTGCCCCGCTTTTCACCACCGTCTACGGGGCGGATGCCTTTGCCGACGACTTTGCTGCCTACGATAATATGGCCAGGGCCATCGCCGCCTATGAGCGTTCCGCCGAGGTGACCCGTTTCACCTCGAAGTTTGATACCGGAACTTTAAACGCCCAGGAATTGCGGGGCAAGAAACTGTTCATGCAGAACTGCACCACCTGCCATGCCTATGGCCGTCGTGGGGGTGATCACCCTCTCTTTACCAATTACAAGTATGTCAATGCCGGCGTGCCGGTGAATCCGGCCTTGGAGGCTGATCCCAATTGCGCCTATGAATATCCCGACCTGGGCCTGGGACCGGTTGTGGGTGATCCTCTCCAGGACGGCAAATTCAAGGTTCCCACCCTGAGAAATATCGCCATGACCGCGCCTTACTCCCATAACGGCTATTTTGACACTCTGAAGAAGATGGTGTCCTTTATGAACAACAACAGCAGCGGCTTTACCCCCGAGGTTTCTGCCAATCTGAGCACGGCGGTGGGCGACATGGGCCTGACTGATGCGCAGCTCGATGATATCGTCGTCTTCCTCAATACCTTGACCGATATGTAAAGGTCGCGTAAGGCGTTAACTGACAACAGTTAACGATGGCTTGTCACATGAAAAAAGCCGGGGTCGCGCTGGACGCGGTCCCGGCTTTTTTTATCGCAGGGCCGGATTGAAATAGCCGAAGCGCAGCTCCGGGAAACGCTGCTTGAGTTTCTCCAGCCAGTGGCGCATGCCCAGGGGTTTTTCCCTGGCCGGATGCTGCACCACCTCAAAATACCAGTCCGGGTCCATGTTGAGATTGCGCAGCTGGATCAGGTCCGGGCGGTAGAGATCAACCAGGTCGCAGAGGGCGGCGAATTCATCGGGGTCATCGGTGAAGCCCGGCAGGATGAAGTAGTTGAGGGAGACGAAACGGCCGGCCTTTTTCATGACCAGGATCGATTCCAGCACATTCTTGAAATCAAAACCCTGGGGCCGGTAGTAGAGGGTGTGGCAACCCTTTCTGGCGCTGTTCATGCTCACCCGGATGGAGTCAAGACCGGCGTCTGCCAGCCGGGCGACGGCCTCCGGCAGGCTGGAGTTGCTGTTGAGATTGATGGTGCCCTTGTCCGTCTGCCTGCGGATGAGGCGGATGGCCTTGTCAATGGTGTCGGCCTGCAGCAGTGGTTCGCCTTCGCAGCCCTGGCCGAAGCTGACCACCGGTCGCGGCGCTGAACTCAGATGAGGAACGGCGATTTCGGCAATCTCCGCCGGCGTGGGGACGAATTTGATTCGGTCCTGGGTGGATGGGCAGCAGCCCGAGGCCTGCAGGGAAATGCATCCCACGCATTGGGCGTTGCAGCCCGGCGAGGTGGGCAGCGGGGCTTCATAGCGGCCGAGAAAAAAGTTTTTTGCCGCCGGACAGCTGTAGGTCAGGCAGCATTTGCCCAGATGCTGGATGAGCCTGTTTTTCGGGAAGGCCTTTAATTTTTTTTCCGTCATGGTGCGGATGCGGCCGGGATCAAATCCGGCGCTGTCCTGGCGGATGTCCTCATCACTGCGGAAGGCGCACACCCAGAAGCGGTCGTCAAGCCAGCCCACCGCGGTATAGGCAAACAGGGGCAGGGGATCAATATCGGGAGATCGTTTTTCAAAGGCGGAGGTAAAAATCGCGGTATGGGCTGGCGCCATGAACGCCGCCACGGCCTGGATGCCGCTGCGGGGATCAAAGGGATTGGCGTCAAGCAGCACGGGATCGCCTGACTCTTTTTCAATGCCGATGGGATTTCGCTGCGGCAGGACAAATAGTTCACTTCCCCCGGGCAGGGGAATGAGGTCGGTCAGTTCTGGTCGCAAAAACCAGGAGCCGCTGCGCCCGGCCATCTCAAGCTCCGGAAAATCCTGAATTTCACCACGGTCATTGGCAAATACCAGACACGGCATGCGAAGGGGGTGCTGCAGGCTCATAATGGGACAACGGCATTAAATGTCAGAGGGGCGGATTTTGTCCAGTACCGAATCAACCGCTTTGTAGACATCGATATCATCGCCGAATACATCCTCGATCTTGGGATGGTTCACCAGATCCTCGATGATGTACTGGGTGAGATACAAGGCTGATGAAGTTCGGGTTGGACGCGAGTTGTCTGCAGCGGGGCAATTTTATACTGGAGATCAAAATCATCTATCTCCGTGAGATTGCGCAGCAGATTGCCGAAAATTTCCCTGATCGCGCTTTCCGACGATGTCTCGATGATATGCTGATCCAGCAGGCGCTGTACAAGTTTGAGCGCCAGTTCATCGGCAAATTTATATGCCGCAGAGAGCATGATTTTGCGCTCCTGCTCTCTTTTCCGGTCAATGGCTCTGACGGCCTTGTCACCGGACCCGTAAGGGTTGTTTGCATGATGTCCCATTTTGTGTCTCCTGTTAATTTTGTTTGCCACATTATTTAACCGGTGATGAGTGAAAGGGCTATAAAATTCTTTTTGAAACAGCGGAAAAATTTGGCTATAAAATCTGTTTTGGGTTTAATGGAAAAGTAATGATCATTGAAAGCAATTAAGCGAGAAAGGATTATGAATATTACAATCATGCTGCCGGCGGGGCGTCTGCCCCTGGGGGTCATGGCCAAGGCATATGAGCTGGCTGAAAAGTATAGGCTTGGCGTCTATCTCTCCACTGCCCAGAATCTGCGGTTGATCAATGTTGCCGAAGAGGACGCCGAGGTTATTAAGG
>CAVSQR010000055.1:0-12473 GCA_963729825.1 uncultured delta proteobacterium
ACAACTGGGAGGACAGTTCGACCACTTCAGCACCTTCTTCAAATAAGGTGTAAAACTTGTTCTCCGGCGGCGGCAGAATTTTTTCTAAAAACCCGAAACGCATAATCGTTATCATCTCCACGGGAAAGGAAGGTGTCTTTTACCTGCGGGGCAAGGATCTCAAGAGAAAATACAATGTGACCATACAAAAAGTATTTTGATACCCTGCATAAGCCAAACGGGCGCTGTTCGCCCTTAAATTGCGTATTTTACCTTCCTAATAAAATTCTAACACTAAAAAAACGCGCCCCTGATGCTTTTCCAACAAAAGCTCCTCAAGGAGGCAAAGCGTCTTTACCGGTCATATTCGGGGGTTGGCTGCCAAGGGGATCTTCCCAGGGCAGCAAAGACCTGAAACAAAAAAAGGGCGCCGCAACGGGCGCCCTTTTTCGACTCGGTAAAGCAGGGTCAATGATCAATCGTGACCATGCCCCTTCCGGTGTTTATATTGCCCCTGATGGCGGCCATTGTCATAATGACCATCCTCATAGACATACACTGTTCTGCCATCCACGTAAACGGGCCGCGGCTCTCTTTTGTCCGGGGTGGCCACGGCTACGCCGGCCACACCACCAAGGCCGGCACCGATCATGGCACCGTCTCTGCCGCCGATGGCGGAACCGATGGCTGCACCGGTTGCACCGCCAACCGCACCGCCAAGCACTGCCCTGCCATCCACATCACCGGCCATTACAGGAGTAGAAATCGATGAAATCACGAAAAAGGCCAGAATTCCCATTCTCTTGTTCATATTTTTTCTCTTCGAAAAATTTTCAAAATTCGCCGGAGTGCGACACCCAATTCGCCAGAGTGCGACACTCAAGCTGCCTGGAACACATATAACTATACCAGCTTGTTAATCTTTTTGCAATCCTGACCAAAAAAACCAAACCAGGCCGCGCAGCCGTGGCAACTCTGGGCCGACGCCGGGATTGCGGAATTTCAAAAAAAAATCCTTACCCGCAAACCGATACCGGCAGCGTTACCCCGGGTTGTGGGCCGGTGAGGCCGGGGAAGATGATGCAGCCTGATGCAGGATCCACCGGGCTCAGGCGTCCCCCCGGTTTAAGCCAGCCAGCTTCAGCTGCATGACATGGCGGCGTTTGCCCACCCGCCCGACTTCACCGAAACCAGCCATCGCAAAGCTTGACACGAAGCCCATGAAACGATAACTCGGGGAATCCCGCTCCACCGGGTACGCCTCGATCAGCAGGGCGCCGCCCGACCGGGCATACTCAACCGCAGCCCGGATGATGCGCCGGGTGATACCCTGGCCGCGCAGGCGGCGCACCACAAAAAAACAGGCAATGGACCAGATGCCGTCATCGGGCGAGTCATTATCGACGAGCCGGCGATAGGTTACGCGGGGAGCAACCGAACACCAGGCCACCGGTTCTCCGTCAAGGTAGCCGAGCAAGCCCACGGGAACCCCCGCGGCAACCCGCTTGGCCATGGCGATTTTGCGGCTGGCGCCATCCCGGTGTTTCGCCTCTTCGGGGGTGGCCCGCCAGACCATGCACCAGCAGAATTTCGGCGCCCCCCGGCTCTCGAACAGGCGCTCAAAATCGGGCCAGCGGTCCTGATCGACTGCGTGAAATTCCAGGCGGTCAAGTTCGGCAGAGTCACTCATCTTTTTTTCATCCGCCCCATCACCCTTGCCCGCTGCGGCCTGTGGTCCGGCCCCCTGCTTTATCCCGGCTGACCAGCGCCTTGATCTCGGCATGGCGGAAACAATCGACCGTGTGGTCATTGACCATGCCCACGGCCTGCATGAAGGCATAGCAGATGGTGGAGCCCACGAAATTAAATCCCCGTTTCTTCAGCTCCCTGCTCATCAGGTCCGACTGGGCGGTCTTTGCCGGCACTTCACCCAGCGATTGCCAGGCGTTCTGCCGGGGGACGTTATCCACGTAGCGCCAGAGAAAGGCGGCCAGCGATCCGTATTCCTCGATGATGGCCAGCGTCCCGCGGGCGTTTCTGACGGCCGCCTCGATCTTGAGCCGGTTGCGGACGATGCCGCTATCCTGCAGCAGGCCCTGGATTTCGTCCTGCGAGAAGGCGGCGATCCTGGCCGGATCGAAGTCTTGAAAGGCCCGCCGGTAGTTCTCGCGTTTTTTGAGGATGGTCAACCAGCTCAGCCCGGCCTGGGCCCCTTCCAGGATCAGCATTTCAAAGAGATGCCGGTCGTCATGCGCAGGCACGCCCCACTGGTTATCGTGATAGGCAATATAAAGCGGGTCGCTGCCGCACCATGCGCATCGGTTCTTCATTTCTCATCCCTTCCTGTTCATTAACTTTTTACCAATACCGCGCTGACTTTGGCCGCCAGGTCCTGTCTGGAGAAAGGTTTCTGGATAAACTGCACCCCCTCGTCCAGTACCCCGTGGTGGGCGATGACATTGGCCGTGTAGCCGGACATGAACAGACTTTTTGTTCCCGGCCGCATCCGCTGGATCAGCTCTGTTGCTGTGATATTGTCCGCCGCTGCCTATCCCGCGCCGCCCCTCTTTACTGGAGCTGCCCAAGATATTGCCTGAAATCCTCACCGTATCGCCGGTCAAAATCCGCCAGCTTTTCCTCATAGTCCCACTGCGCACTCGCTTTTCTGCTGCTTTGCAGGAAGGCCGCGCATGATGAACTGGCAACAGAACGTCCCGGGGCCTGATCCGCGCACGGGGCTGCGGCTTTTGCCTCTGCCACGTCCGCCCAGAGCGGGTCGCCCGGCAGAAAGCTGTACTGGAGACTGTACCGCGCCAGCCTTACCACATCATCATAGCGCAAATCATACTTGATGATGGCGTAGAGCCACTCTGTTGTGTAATCGGCGTGGGAGACACCTCCGTCGTCCGTTGACAGCGCAAGGGGGATGCCATATGTCCGGTAATACTCCGGGAAGGGATGTTCGTCGCCGGTAACGCCCAGGATCTGGGCGTTGCTGGTGAAGAGGATCTCCACCAGGGTATTGTGGTTTTTCATCAGATCCACGACTTCGGCCTGCTGGCCGTCATTCAGATAGGCAAAGGAGATGCCGTGGCCCAGCCGTTTTGCTCCCGCCGCAATGGAACCGGCAAGGTGGTCCCGGAGGGCGGGATTTTCCGCTCCCACAAAACAGGGGGTGATTTCTCCGCCGTGCAGGGCGATGTTCACCTTGGGGAAAATGTTGTGGCCAAAACCGAAAAACTGCATCTCTGTGGTGAAGTTCCGCATGGACACGGGCAGGTCCTCACCGCTGACCAGGTTGACTCCCACCACGCGGGGGTCGCTGTCGGCCAGGGCAAAGGAGAAAATCGTCTGGGCGAAAATCTTTGCCAGATCCACCTTCCCGTCCATGGCCGCGTTGCGGTTGGCCGCCGCGAGGAAATTGCAGGAAACGCCGCAGGCCGGATCCTGGGCGGATGCGCCGCAGCCGAGGATTGCCTGCATCTGCTGGACGCTGGAGGTAATGTCGCCCTGGGCGGCGGTCACGGCGTTTTGCAGCCCGGCGCTCTGCAGCAGGGCAAACATGGCGGGGTAATTCCGGCTATCGGCATATGCGGCAGGATCGGGATACCTCTGCCGCAGCTGACCGGCCAGCATGCTGACGGCATCAGACTGCAGGGACACCATCGTCTCGACATATGAGACGGAGTCCGCCTGGGCCTGCCGCAAGAGTTTGGCCAGCATCTTCCCCTTGGCCCCTTCTGCACCGGAAACCGCTCCAAACCTGCCGAAGGCTGCAAAGAATTGATCATGCCCCGCCTGGATGTCGGCATAGCTGAACTGATACATCGACAGCGAACGAACCAGCTTCTGCCGGTCCAGGGCGCTTATCCGGGACAATGGCCGGTCGCCTGGACCGCAGTTGCCGGGCTCGTCCTGATAAAGCTTAATGGCATACTGGGCCGGATCATCGGCGGCAGGACCGTAACAGTCGCCGTCCTCGCTCCCCATGTCGATATAGTCCTCGGGCATGATCGCACCGGAAAGATGGTTGTGGATATCGCCGCCCTTGGGGAATTGCCTTACCACCTGCACGAATTCCGGCTTCGCCGTATTGATGAGGTCAAAGTATTCCTTTACGGCGCTATTGGGTTGGGAGCAGGTCCCGACCGCACCAGTCAATTGCCTGCCGGCCTCTGTTGCCGGGCCTGCGCAGCCCTGGAAAACAGCAACAGCCAGCAGGACAAATACCAGCAAACCTTTGCCTGACGATTTACTCCGCTTCACGCTCATCCCCCCTTTGCCGGTTGCGACGCGACACTTTTTTGGCTGCCAAGCCGGGATCTTTCGCCCAGGTTTGATAAAATTTATCCACGGATTCCGAGGATTACCTTCCTGCCGACAGGCTTGAATGAGCCCGCTGATGGGCAGAGAACCGATCATTAACCCGTCTGATCGCATCAGGCAGGGAAAAGCGGAAGGATGCAGGACCAACGGCATGTCAAACCCATGCAGCAATGCCTATTTTATCATCCTCCCTGTCCGGAAAGTCAACCCAAAAAAGATAAGGCATGACCAGGCCCGGCCCAGCCTTCCGCGCAATTCATCAGCAGAGGCAGGCAGACTTGCGGGCCTGGCAGCTTACAGCTTGCCAGCTTTACTGAGAGCTGATAAAGTAAAACGAATATTTTCAAGCAAATATGATTGCAGTGCTTAGAGTTATTGCATGTTTTTCAAGCCGGACAATGCAGTCAGATGATGAACAGGCAGCAATGGGATTGACACAAGTGATGAAGTGGCGCATCAGGGACATCATCGATCTTGAATTCTTCTTTTACCAGGATGCTGTTTCTCAATCCGTCGAGAATAAAAAATATCTGCATGAGCGGGACCGCCATATATTCCTCGACTCGGTCATGCCCGCCATCAAGGCAGCGGAAACCCCGGATCGGCAATTCATCATCAAGACCTGGCTGAACCGGCGGCGGGAGGCGGAAAACACCCAGACCGCGGTGCTGCCCGGCGAGGGGGTTGAAAGCCTCTTCGCAACATTGCGCTTTATTTTTCTGGCGGCAGGCCTGGTGTTCGGCGCAGCGTCAGGGGCCTCTTTTCTCATCTACACCGGCGCCAGCCCGGTAAACGTCCTGGTCTATCTCTCTGTTTTCGTCATTTTTCAGCTTTTTCTGCTGCTGCTTCTGTTTGCTCTTTCCACCTACCGGCTGTACCGGCGATCGCCGCTCACCTCCTCGCCGCTGTACTTCGCTCATCAGCAGATTCATGCTCAGGATGCTGCTCTCGGCGAGAAACCGGGTGGCGCAAAAAATGTCGGCGGACCAGCGCCTGCAGGCGGAATCCGTCTTTGGCGCCATGGTCAGTAAAACCCGCAGCTATGGTATGCTTTTTTTCCTGCCGGTCTTTATTGTGACCCAGCTTTTTGCCCTGGGCTGCAACCTTGGTCTGCTCAGCGCAACCTTATTTAAGGTGGTGACTGCCGACATCGCCTTTGGCTGGCAATCCACCGTCCAGCTGAGCCCGGCGGCACTGCACGCCCTGGTGCGGAAAATCGCCTTGCCCTGGTCCTGGGCCGTGCCGGGTGACATGGCCTTTCCCACTCTGGCCCAGATTGAAGGCAGCCGCATTATCCTTAAAGAAGGCATCTACCACCTGTCCACCCCGAACCTGGTTTCCTGGTGGCCGTTCCTCTGTCTCGCCGTGCTGTTTTACGGGCTGCTGCCCCGGCTTGTTCTTTTTCTGGGGGCCGCTTGGGCCCAGCGCAGATATCTCGGCTCGCTTGATTTCAGACAGGGGAACTATGAACAGCTGCTGCAGCGCATGACCACCCCCCTGGTGACCACCCGCGGCCAGACGGCAGATAATGCAGGCGTTGCGGCAAATCAACCCGAACCGGCGCCCCTTACCCCGCAGCAATCCGCAGCGGACGGCAAGATCACTACCGGCAAGAATCTGCTGGTCATGATCCCGGACGAGATCTATGCCGCCTGCATGCGGGAAGAAATCCAGCCGGTGGTGAACAGGGGGTCTGCCTATGCCACGCAGGAAATCATCCGCATCAATCAGGATTATGCAGCGGACCGGCAAATGCTTGCCGACATGGGAAACCGTCCCCGCATGGGGCAAACGGATATCCTGATTATCCAGGAGGCCTGGCAGCCGCCCATCATGGAGTCTATCGATTTCATCAAACAGCTGCGCCAGGCCGTGGGCCATGGCCCCTGTATCAGGATCGGGCTGATCGGCAAGCCGCGGCCGGACACTGTTTTCACCCCGGTAAAAGAGGAAAACCAAAAGATCTGGGCACAGAAAATCACCGCCATGGGCGATCCCGGCATCTACCTGGAAGGACTGGTAACCCATGCGGCCTGATACGGTTCCGGAATTCGCCATTGTCGGCCACCCCAATGAGGGGAAATCCTCCGTGCTCTCCACCCTGGCGGAGGATGACAGTGTCCGGGTAAGCCCCACCCCCGGCGAAACCGTGGTGTGTCAGTCATTTCCCGTGGTCATTGACGGCCGGGAGATCATCCGCTTCGTCGATACGCCGGGTTTCCAGCATCCCAGGGAGATACTGCACCAGCTGCAGGGCCTCCAGGCGGAGACGGGCAATATCATCAGCGCCTTCCGGGAAAAAAACGCCGATAATCCTGAGTTCAGACAGGACATGGAACTGCTGCTCCCCCTGACCCAGGGCGCCGGGATTATTTACGTGGTGGACGGCTCCAGGCCGGTGCGCAGCGTCGACCGGGCGGAAATGGAGATTCTCCGGCTCACCGGTCTGCCCCGCATGGCCATCTTAAACAGCAAGGACCCTGATACCGATTACCTCGAGCAGTGGAAAGAGGAATTCCGCAAGACCTTCAATGTCTTCCGGGTGTTCAACGCGCACCGGGCCACCTATGCGGAACGCATCGCCCTGCTGGAGGGGCTGAAGCATATTGACCAGGACCGGCAGGCAACCCTGGACACGGTCATCTCAGCCTTCAAGACAGACTGGGCCCAGCGCAACCTGTCCTGTGCCGGGATCATTACCGACATGCTGGCGGAATGCCTGTCTTATACCATTGTCAAAAATCTTGCCGACGCTGCCGATGAAAATCGCCTGCAGGTTGACATGCGGCAAGCCTACGAAAAAAATATCAGAAAGATCGAGTCCCGGGCTTACCTGCAGATCAGGAGCCTGTTCAAGCACAACATCTTTAATTTTGATCTGCCCCCGCAGTCCATCCTGCATGAGGATCTGTTCAGCGACAGCACCTGGAAATTTCTCGGCCTGAGCCGCAATCAGCAGATCGCCGTGGCGGGCCTCGGCGGGGCCGGCATCGCGGCAGCCCTGGATGCGGCAACCCTCGGCACCAGCTTCGGGCTGTTTTCCGTGCTGGGGGGTCTGGCCGGCGCCACGTGGGCGGCATTGGGCGGCAAAGGCCTGGCGGAGACCAAGGTGCTGGGCATCCCTTTAGGCGAGCGGGAAATGCAGATCGGCCCGGTGAAAAACATCCAGTTTCTCTATATCCTGCTGGACCGCAGCCTGATCTATTATTCCCACATCATCAACTGGGCCCATGGCCGCCGAGACTACGAGGCCGGCCGGGCGAAGCGCAAGACCGAACCTGCCCGCCTCGGCTATACCGCCCACTGGAGTTCCGGCGACCTCAGCACCTGCAATGCCTTCTTCACGGAAGTAACCCGAGGTGAGGGCGGCCGGGGAACGGTCGCTGAACAACAGCTGAAAAATATGCTCACCCAGCAGCTGCAGAAGATCTCCAACAGCGAACATGTGGGCAGGATCTGATTTTGCTAAGGCGGCCTTGCGTTTGGGGGCAAGCGGTTATTTCAACCTCAGGGATAAGTCTTCTCTCAATTAGCCTCGGTGTTGTCCGGTTACGATCTTGCGTCTTCCTACTTACACTTCACTTCTTCCTTGAACTCATCATGCTTGGCCTCCTGCTTGACCTTGCAGGGACCGTCCCAGAACTCCCTTTTCCACTCGCCGCTCCAGTTGGCGCCGATGCCATCCTTGCACTTTATCTCCCGCTTGAACTCCCCGCCCTTTGCTTCAATTTTTACCTTACAGGGACCATCCTGGTACTCTTCATTCCGCTCCTCGCTCCACCAGCGTTTTCCCCCAAAGCGCCGGTCATCGTCGTCGGCCAGCGCAGCAGTCTCCAGTCCAAAAAAGAGTGCCGGCAAGATTAGCATCATTGATGTTTTCACGATCATTTCTCCAAAGATTATGGGAATCGGCTCATACAACCGGGCCATTGCCGCCGAGTACTTCCCGCCCGCTTCCTCATAGATGAAAAACGGCGGCAGGATGACCAGTTCCTCACCGCCGTTTTTCATGGCCTCGATCAGCACCAGTTTGCCTTGGCTGCCGGGGTAGCTGTGGATGATCTGCAGCCGCTTGGGTTCCAAGGCGGCCGCTTTCAGGCCGGCCAGCAGCACGGCGGCCCGGTTGGCCGGATAGATGAGGGCGGTCCGGCCACGGTTTTTCAGGCTGTAGGAGATGGCCCGGATGATGTCGGCAAGGTCCGCCTCGATTTCGTGGCGGCACACCGCCTGTTCATCCTGAGGATTTACCCTGCCCGTGGCAAGCTTGCCGTAGGGCGGGTTGCACACCACCCAGTCAAAGGATTCCGGCGGGAAAAGGGTGTTCATCTGCGCGCAGGTCGCCCTGCAGCAGGCTGATGCGGTCGTGGAGATGATTGCGCTCGATGTTATAGGAGATGAGCTCTGCCAGCGGGGGCTGCAGCTCAAGGGCGGTGATGGTGACCTGGGGCCGGCGGTAGCTCGCAATCAGCGAGATCACCCCGCAGCCCGCGCCCAGGTCCAGAATACGGTCGCCGGGCCGGGGCCGGAGAAAATGGGCCAGCAGCACGGCGTCCACGGAAAAGCGGTAGCCGTCCGTGTGCTGCGCGCAGTGGAGCCGCCCGGAAAAAAGGGTGTCCTCGGTGATCTGCGGGCACATGGCCATCCGGCGGGCAGTCCGCGGGCTAGGCCACGGTTTCGTCCGCCACCAGCCGGTTGATCAGCAGCCCGGTCAGGATCTTGGGATAAAAATAGGTGGATTTATGGGGCATGATCAGGTTTTCATCGGCGATTTTTTTGACCTGGGCCACCGGGGTGTGGTTCATCAGAAAGAGAACGGGGCTCCGGTCACCGTTTTCGGCCGCCACCTTCACCGCCTGGTCCAGGGCGTCATCCGGGTCGCTGTAATAGGCGATCAGCCCTTCACTATCGCAGCGCTCATGGCAGAGCCCCAGCAGCCGCTCGACCACCAGCTCGGACAGCACCACCACGTCAAGCTCCTGCAGGGCGGGCGCCAGCTCGTGGCCAACCGCCCCGGCCATCACGCCCGGTTTGAGCGACAGCAGAAAACAGCGGTCCGCCTTGGGCTCATACATGCCGAACACGCTCTGCTGCCCCGGCTTTTCTTCCATCCGGCCCAGCACCTGCTCAATGAGGGTTTCCCGGCTGCCGCCGCCCACTTCCTCGATGTCGAAGTAATCGCGCATCCTGGCGACCAGCTCGTCTGCGCCGCTATTTCCCGGCAGATAGACCAGCCGGTGGGTGGGCAGCACGGACAGGCCGGGGTCCTCCATGGGACAGAGATACATCATGACATGGTTGTAAGGGCTGTCCTCCGCCACGCTGCCCTGTCTTTTCGCCATCAGCTCCCGCAGCTGCAGGGCCGTGGTATAGCGGTGATGGCCGTCGGCGATATAGAGGGACTTGTCCCGGAAGGCGGCGCTGATCCCGGCCAGCACCTGCCGGTCGGTTACCGCCCACAAGGTATGCCGGCAGCCGTCCTGGTCCTCCACCGAGTACAGCGGCTCCGGCGGGCAGCCCGCCTTCAAGGGCCGCCATGATCTCGCCGTTTCCGTCGGCATAGAGGGAGAAGACCTGGCTGAACTGGGCCTGGCAGGTATCAATCAGCTTCAACCGGTCATCGGTGACGCTGCGGAAGGTCTTTTCATGGGGCTTGACAATGCCTTCGTCGAATTCGGCCAGACCCACCAGACAGACCAGCCCCTTGCGGGTGAAGGTGCGGCCGTTGGGCAGGTTGTACCGGATATGGTAAAGATAGATTGCCGGCTCCCTGTCGCGGATAAGGACGCACTCCTCCTGCCAGCGGTCAAACAGCATCTTCGCCCCCTCGTATCTCCCCGCCGCAGGGGCCACCCCGGCATGCTTGGTGAGATCAAGCTGGATCATATTGTAAGGGTTCTTGGCCAGCAGGGCGACCTGGGCCTTTTCATCAATCACATCGTAGGGGGGGGTAACCACATCTTCCAGGCGATCTATCTTTTCCGGGTTGTAACGCAGACCGCGGAAGGGCACAATCTTTGCCATAAAACAAATTCTCCTTCAAGCAGGATAAGCCGTTGTCTAAAACTCAACTTTCTGACTTGATCTATTTTGTCGAAATAACGGTATTTTTTGTGACATAGTTGCCGCTCTGATCTCCGTCATGGGAATTCAGAAGACAGGAGACAGAATTCAGAACGATTGATTTTATTACGTTTTATTCTGGCTCCTGACTCCTGTCTTCTGAATTCTCTGGAAACAAGCTTCGGGCAACCTGAAAATATCTATTTAATTTCAACATGTCACCACAACTCAGAAAGTTGAATCAAAAATAACTGTAACATCCCAATGCCGTGAGCGGCATAAGGAACCGTAACGAAATGCGCAAAAATGTAGAGGTTATTTCGTAACGGCCTAAGCCGTGAAATGCGGGAACGGCACTCTTTTCAGTACCCCCTGAGGAAGGAGCCGTAACGAAATTGAAAAAATGGCAATGTTATTTCGTAACGGCTCCTAAGTATTTTATCTTTGCGTATCGCGCATTTTGCGTTTAAAGTGCAATAGCATATTTTTTTTTGAAAGTCTACCTTGCACTGACCGAATTCCAGCAGACTTTCACCTTGTTTTATCCGCCTCTCAGGGCTCAGCAATCTGCCGCAAACGTCTCCCCGCCTGTCTCGTAACGGGATGATCGTGCCTTGCTGCTGCATTGCCGGAGACCCGCAAGCGCATCATACAACCAAAAGGCGATACCACCCGGTAATCGCTTAAACAATACCAGGAGAACCAGACATGATCGATGTTTTCATCAAGACCCATTTTTCCGCCGGACACCACCTGCGCAACTATCCCGGCAACTGTGAAAAACCCCACGGCCACAACTGGAATGTGCAGGTCACCGTGCGGGCCGCGGAGCTCGACGAGCTCGGCATGGGCATTGATTTCCGCACCCTGAAGAACGCGGTCAATATAGTCATGGACGAGCTGGACCACCGGGATCTCAACGAGCATCCCGCCTTCCTGGACAAAAACCCCTCATCGGAGAACATCGCCGCCTATATTTTCCATGCCCTGGAAAAGGATCTCTCCACAGAGCGTTACCATCTGCATGCCATCATGGTGGGTGAGACGGACAATACCGGGGTGATTTACCGTGGCAAAACTCAGGCCTGATTGCATTGCGGAACCGCTGCAGGTTTCCGAACTCTTTTACTCCATCCAGGGGGAGTCCACCTTTGCCGGCTATCCCTGCGCCTTTATCCGGCTGGCCGGCTGCAATCTGCGCTGCTCGTACTGCGACGCACGCTATACCTATGAAGAAAAACATCGCCTGATGGCGGTGGAGCAGCTGCTCGCCTTCACCCGGCTGCATCCGGCCGCCCTGGTGCAGATAACCGGCGGCGAGCCCCTGGCGCAGGAACAGGTCTACTTTCTGCTGGAAGAGCTCATGTGGGAAGAAAGACTGGTGCTGCTGGAAACCAACGGCAGCATCAGCCTGCGCCGGGTGCCGCCGAAGGTGGTGAAAATCATGGACCTCAAATGCCCTGACAGCGGCATGTCCGACCAGATGGATCTGGCCAACTTCAAGCTGCTGACCCCGGCCGATGAGCTGAAATGCGTCATCAGCTCACGCCGGGATTACGACTGGGCGGTGGCCATGCTGCGCACCCACATCCCGGCCCTGGCCGATCCGTCCGCCATCAGAAACCGGGTCAAGATCCTGTTTTCGCCGGTGACGGAAAAACTTGCCCCGGCAGAGCTCGCCCAATGGCTGCTGGATGACGGGCTGCAGGTGCGCCTGCAGCTCCAGCTGCACAGGATCCTGTGGCCGGACAAAACCAGGGCCTTCTGAAACACCCTAACCTCTCACGGAGTAAATAGCCCATTGGCCAGGACACATTGCCGACCGCATCATAGGTATAGGAGACCCGTGCTGTTGTTTCTCAACAATATCATCCGCGTCAATATCATAATGTTATAATTTTATGGGCGTAACGATTTCCCTGGCCTTTTGGCTTTTGATTAGCCTTTTTGTATCAGAAAAGTCAACGGCAGACTTGCCCCCTGTCCCTTGACCCCTTCCATAAAAAATAGGTAGAGCAGAAATGCAGGAGACCTGAGTAGTAAAAGTAATTGCCCTCAACTCTCCCTTATTGCCATATAATCTATGGTCGAACCAAAGATGATGGCTT
>CAVSQR010000056.1:0-100348 GCA_963729825.1 uncultured delta proteobacterium
AAAGGCCGCGACATCATCGGCTGATCCGGGGAATTTTTTCAAGGAACTGGTCGGCAAGGTCAATGACCTTCAGACCCAGGCGGACAATAAGATAAAAAACATGGTCACCGGAGAGTCCAGGGAGTTGCACGAGGTGATGATAGCCGTAGAAAAGGCGAACATATCATTCCAGTTTCTGACCCAGGTGCGGAACAAGGCAATAGAAGCCTACCAGGATGTAATGAGAATGCAGGTCTGAACATGCCAGCCTGCCGGCTGCTGACGACCGGCCGCTTATCTGATTTAATGGAGTATATATGCCTGAAGGAATAAGAAAACTTATCGAGCCCGTAATTGCTCTTCCCCCGGCCAAGCGATGGTTGATGCTGGGGATAGTCGTTCTCTCGGCCATTTTCTTCGGCATCCTGATAGTAACCGCGAACCGGACCGAATATAAACCTCTATATTCAAACCTGGGGAATGAAGATGCCGGCGAGATCATGAACAAGCTCAAGGAGCAGAAGGTTCCGACTCAGATTTCCGACGACGGCAAGACGATTCTTGTCCCTGCATCGAAGGTTTATGAACTGCGCATGTCTCTGGCATCGGATGGTCTGCCCCAGGGAGGCGGAGTTGGTTTTGAGATATTTGACCGGAAGAACTTCGGCATGACCGAGTTCGTCCAGAAGATCAACTATCAGCGGGCAATGCAGGGGGAACTGTCGCGCACCATCGCCCAGTTGTCCGGAGTGGAGCAGGCCAGGGTCCACCTGGCTCTCCCGGAACAGACGCTCTTTAAGGAAAACGAAAAGGCTCCCACCGCTTCAGTGGTTCTCAAGATGAAGTCCGGCCGCGTTCTCAGTGAAAATGAAGTCCAGGGGGTCATTCATCTGGTGGCATCCTCGGTTGAGGGGATGGACCCGGACCATATTACCGTTATCGACAACCGCGGGAGAATGCTGAGCAGGCCGGTCGCTCCTGACCAGGCAAGCCGAGTTGCATCAGCCAAGCCGATTTATTTTGATCAATCAATGCCAGTATCTGTAAGTCCAAATTATCAAGTGTCGCTTGAACGAACGATTCTGTTCTTTGATAATAAGAATTGGCTTGGATCATGTAAAGTTGAACCTATTTTGTGCTCTGAATCTCCCATGGTGGAGAAACCAAGGGAAGATTCAGATGCCGTTCGGATTTTATTTCTTTTTTGCTGGTGCCTTTGCTTTTGGTGCAGCCTTGGCGGGGGCTTTTTTTGTTTCAGTAGCTTTAACCGGCTTTGCATCTAGATTTTTTAGCTCTTTTCCTGGTGAAAATTTTCCGCTTGTTTTGGCTGCGATATCCATTTGTTCACCGGTCTGAGGATTCCGGCCTTTCCTTGCAGCACGGGTTATCGCACTGAATGTCCCAAAGCCGACCAGGGCGACTTTGTCACCTGCCTTGATAGCCTCTGTGGTTGCAGCAATAAAGGTATCGAGTGCTTTTCCGGCTTGAGCCTTAGTCAGTTCCGCGCCTTCTGCGATCTTCGCTATCAGTTCTGCTTTTGTCATTAAAAGTTCTCCTGTGGGATGTTTGGTTTGTTTATGCGACAGATTAAACTCTATTTTATGCCTATTTTCAAGCTCTTTTACTCTCCCCTGGCAAGACGGAACCCAGTGTCGCTCCCTTGGTAGGCTGCCCATCCACTACAGCGAGTGGCAGAGCGGATGTTTTTCCCAAAGCTATCCCAGGAACCACCCCGCCTTAAACGGCTATTGCCGCTTTCTGGGCCTTTTGGGTCAACTATAGTGCCTTTTGGATAATCACCATAACAGTCGCAGCACCATTCCCAGACGTTGCCGTGCATCTCAAATTTAAGCGTTTGCACGTCCCCTCCCGCCTGCACTGTCATTTTTTCCCCTTTCCGCTGCAGAGTAAGAAATATTTTCCCCCTTTCTTTTTTTGTTTTTCCTGCTGTATAATCCAATAATCCGTTGATTTCACTTGTTAAAGCATCCAGGCATTTTGCGGCATGCAATTTGCTGGGGCAAGTTAAACATAAAGTTCACTTAAGCTTTTTGTTTTGGGGACGATAAGTCAGTTGAACATATCATTCTGAGTGTCGCCCTGAGATGGATCAAAAAAAAATGCAGGTGAAAAAAATGAAATTCAGAATCAAGCAGGTAAGCCAGAAACTGGATCTTCCGGTTTCAACCATTCGTTACTGGCAGCAGGAGTTTGCCGAGTTTGTCACCCCTGAAAGAAGCAATGGCGGCCAGCGCAGATATGATGACAAGGATATCGAGGTGCTGGGGCGGATCAAGGAATTGGTTTACCAGCAGAAACAGTCCATCGGCCAGACCAAGGAGCTGCTTGGCACCAAAGGCCGGCCGGAGGAAGGGATTGACTGGTCGGAACAGACCATTCTGCTCACCGGCGGCACCGGCTCCTTTGGCAAGCATTTCTGCCGGTTGATGCTGGAAAAATATCATCCCAAGGTCATCCGTATCTACAGCAGGGACGAGCTGAAACAGCATGAAATGCGCATCGCGTTCAAGGATGATCCGCGGCTGCGGTTTTTCATCGGCGATGTGCGTGACGGCAAGCGTCTGCAGCGCGCCATGGAAGGGGCCACCATGGTGGTCCATGCCGCGGCCCTGAAACAGGTGCCGGCCTGTGAATACAACCCCTTTGAGGCGGTGAAGACCAATGTGCATGGCGCCCAGAATGTCATCGATGCCGCCATCGATACCGGGGTGCGCAAGGTCATTGCCCTCTCCACGGATAAGGCGGTCAATCCGGTCAACCTGTATGGCGCGACCAAGCTCTGCTCCGACAAACTGTTCACCCAGGGCAATGCCTATGCCGGCAAGAAGGGAACCCGCTTTGCCTGCGTGCGTTACGGCAATGTCATCGGCAGCCGCGGCAGCGTCATCCCCCTGTTTCTCCAGCAAAAAGAAAGCGGCACCATTACCATTACCGACGACAGAATGACCCGTTTCTGGATCACCCTGGATGAGGCGGTGGAACTGGTCATCAAGGCCTTTTATTACATGGAGGGCGGCGAGATCTTCGTGCCCAGGATTCCCAGCATGCGCATCACCGATCTGGCCCGCGCCGTTGCCCCGGACTGCAAGGTGGAGATCATCGGCATCAGGCCCGGCGAGAAGCTCCATGAGGCGCTCGACCGGCGAGGATGAGGGCAGAAACACCATCCGCTATAAGGGCATGTACGTGATCCTGCCCAACATGAGCTGGTGGAAGAGTAAGAATTACAAGGATGGAGAGAAACTGCCGGAAAACTTCGTCTACACCAGCGATACCAATGATGCCTGGCTGGGCGTGGATGAGTTGCACCGCATCGTCTATGGCGAGGAGAAATCCTCTTCCCCGAAAACACACGTCAAGGCCGTGGCCTGATGGGGCTTTCCATGGAAAAAGACGCGGAGAAAATCCCTTTTATCCCTTACGGCCGCCAGCAGGTCGATGAGGATGATATCCAGGCGGTGGTCGAGGTGCTGCGCTCCGACTGGCTCACCACCGGGCCGCAGGTCGGGCCGCTTTGAAGAGGCGGTGGCCGCTTTTGCCGGGGCCCGTTACGGGGTGGCGGTCAGCAGCGGCACGGCGGCCCTGCACGCCGCCATGCAGGCCATCGGTATCGGCCCCGGAGATGAGGTGATTGTGCCGGCCATTACCTTTGTCGCCACGGCCAACTGCGTGGTGTACCAGGGCGGCACCCCTGTTTTCGCCGATGTGGAGGAGGCGACCCTGCTTATCGATCCGGAGGAGGTGCGGCAGAGGATCACTGCCAAAACCAGGGCCATTATCGCTGTGGATTATGCCGGCCAGCCCTGTGATTATGACAGCCTGCGGCAGATCGCCGACGAGCACCATCTCTACCTGGTGTCTGACAGCTGCCACAGCCTCGGGGCGGAGTACCGGGGCCGCAGGGTGGCGGAAATCGCCGATCTCACCGTGTTCAGTTTTCATCCGGTGAAGCATATCACCACCGGCGAAGGCGGCATGGTGGTGACCGATCAGGCGGAGCTGGCGGAAAAGATGAAACATTTCCGCAATCACGGCATTGCCACAGATCACCGGGAGCGGGAGAAACAGAGAACCTGGTACTACGAGATGAGAGAACTGGGGTTCAACTACCGGCTATCCGACCTGCAATGCGCCCTTGGGGTCAGTCAACTCCGCAAGCTTCCCGAGTGGCTCAAGCGGCGGCATGAGATCGCTGCGGGTTATGATCAGGCCTTGGCCGGCCTGCCGGTTCTCCCCCTGGAGAAGGCTGCATGGGCAAAACATGCCTATCACCTCTATGTCATCCGCATTGACGCCGAAAAGTCAGGCGTCGACAGGGATACCCTGTTTGAGCGGATGCGGAGCGAAAATATCGGGGTCAACGTTCATTACATGCCTGTCTATATGCACCCTTATTACCGGATGCGGCAGATCGCCGGGGAGTGTGTTTGCCCCGGGGCCGAGAATGCCTATGGGAAAATCCTTTCGCTCCCCATTTATCAGGGGATGAGTGACGGTGACTTGGCAAGGGTTGTTGATTCTTTAAGGCGGAATTTAGGAGCCGTTACGAAATAACATGGCCATTTTTTCAATTTCGTTACGGCTCCTTATACCCCTCAAGGGGGTACTGAAAAGAGTGCCGTTGGGGCGCATTTCTCTGGCCATGTTATTTTTTTACAACGGCTTAGACTTGCGGCGTTGACGTCGCAACCTCCGGATAGTTTTTATGGACAAAAGCATGGATTGGCAGGGGCATAGCGGCAAGGTCATGGACTCCGTGAAAGGTTTCGATGTGATCGAGTGTACGGCCTGCGGGTTTCGTCATATCGTTCCGATTCCAAGTCCGAAAGAATTGGAGGAAGTGTACAGGCAGGATTATTACTCCAAGGAAAAGCCGCAGAATTTTGAGAGATTTCGCGAAGACCTCGACTGGTGGAACCTGGTGTATGACGATCAATACGAGTTTTTAGAAGAGGTGCTGGGTGCGTCGCGGCGTCGCATTCTCGATATAGGTTCCGGGCCGGGATATTTCTTGTTACAGGGGAAGAAGCGCGGCTGGCAATGTAAAGGTGTCGAACCTTCCATGCAGTCAGTGGCTTACAGCAGAGAACTGGGGCTGGATGTGGTCGAGGATTTTCTGGGAGAGCACTCCGTGGCCGGTCTTGGCGAGTTTGACGTCGTGCACCTGGGGCATGTCCTTGAACATATTCCCCAGCCGCAATCCTTGCTCGGACTGATAAAAAAGCTTCTGCTTCCCGCCGGGTTGGTTTGTCTGGTTGTCCCCAACGATTACAATCCTTTTCAGCAGGCGTTGCGCGAGGTCTGCGGTTTCAAGCCCTGGTGGGTCAGTCCGCCCCATCATATCAACTATTTTGACTTCACCTCCCTGGAAGAGTTGTTGACGAAGCATGGCTTCCGGACTCTGCGGCGGCAGGCTACCTTTCCAATTGATATGTTTTTGCTCATGGGCGATAACTACATTGGCAATAATGAGTTGGGGAGGGTTTGCCATGGTCGGCGGAAGGCGTTTGAGCAAAATCTCCATAAGGCCGGTTTGGCGGCCATCCAGCGGAAGTTGTATGACGCATTTGCCGAGGTCGGCATCGGCAGAGAGATCGTGCTGATAGCTGAATTGGTGTCATGATGGGGCATTTCGCCTGTTTCTGGCCCCTGGAAGTTAACCAAAACCCGAATGAAGTGAAACAATGAATCGTGTGGTTATCATTCCCGCCCGTAGCGGCAGCAAGCGCATACCCTGCAAAAATATCCGCCCCTTTGCCGGCAAGCCGATTATCGCCTATCCCATTGAAGCTGCCAGGAAGTCTGGGCTGTTTTCGCGGATTATTGTTTCCACCGACTCCGAGGATGTCGCTGCTGTGGCCCGTGAATTCGGGGCAGAAATCGCCTTTTTTGCGGCCGGCAAGGTTGTCCGATGATTTCACTGGAACCGGGGAAGTGGTATGGCATGCCCTCGACTGGTTGCGGAAGGAGGGCGAACAGATTGACGCCATCTGCTGCATTTATGCAACCACCCCGCTTGTCACTGCCGAGAACCTGCGGGCCGGCTATGCCCTGTTGATGGAAAGCAAGGCGCCTTCTCTGGTTTCCGTTGCCACTTTTCCTTCGCCGATCTTCCGGGCGTTTACGGTGGGAGAGGAAGGGCGGCTCAAGCTCTTGTGGCCGGAGTACTATAGGGTGCGTTCGCAGGATTTGCCCGAGGCGTATCACGATGCCGGGCAGTTTTATTGGGCCGATGCCGACAGGTTTTTGGCCGAGAGGAAGTTTTACATGGAGGGGGCCGTACCCTGCAAGTTGCCTCGCTATTTTGTTCAGGATATTGACACCCTGGAAGACTGGGCCTATGCCGAATTGATGTATCAAGTGCTGCATCATGCGAAAAAACTGTCATGAATTGGGCGGCAGGCTATAGGGGATTTCCCTTTAAACGCTCCCTGCAAACGAGTTGCGTATCATGCAAGGCAAAAAAGTCATTCTCCGATTTGACGTGAGTCCGAACGTCGGCATCGGCCATCTGCGGCGCTGCCATAGTTTGGCCAGCAGTCTTGCTGGGCTTGGAGCCCGGGTGAAGGTTTTGTGTCGAGCCCAGGGATATGATGTGGAAGGGGCCTTTTCAGGTTTGGAGTGTGGTCTGTCTTTGCTGGATTGGGAAACGGATAGAGCAACTGATGCAGAGATCCTTGTTCGGGCAGTAAGGGAGGGTGATGCCGTCGTTGTGTTGGATCACTATCGGGTCGATCAGACCTACCAGTCAATACTCCTCAATGCCGGGGTGCGCTGGCTGCAGTTCGACTGGGCGGCCAAAGAGCCGATCTGGGCGGACTGGGTGGTCAGTCCAAGCCCTGCCTCAAGCCATGAAAAATATCGTCAAATCGTCCGTAAGCAAGGGGCGCGACTCCTGCTGGGGCCGCGATACGTGATTTTGTCGCCGCAGTTCAGTAACCCGGCATTGCTCAGAGAAAGAGACGGCTCGGTGCGCCAGGTGTTGATCCTCATGGGGGGGGGCTGTGACCGCGGGGCAATAGGTTTGACCCTTAAGGCGGTGGAGGCGTTACCGGAATCTCTGCGCCAGGATGTTCGCTGGGAAATAATCAGCGGCAGTGTCAATCCCAATCTCGCTGGCATTAATGAATGGGTGGCGCGGAATGGCGCGACCATTAAGGCGCAGCTCACGGTCGACGCTGCTGATGTGGCGGCCAGGATTGCCAATGCTGATCTGGCGATAACGGCAGGGGGAACCGTTGTTTATGAAACCGCGGTGTTACGGTGCCCCAGTGTGATAATTTCTATCGCCGATAACCAGGAGGCAAATGCTGCTGCCTGGAACAACCTGAAAACATCGAGGTATCTCGGGCCGGTCGAGTCTCTGCCGGTTTCCCGGTTGGCGGAATGTCTTGTTTCTTTACTGGAGTCTCCAGCGCTTGTTCGGACTATGTCCGAGGCGGCTTTGGCCGTGACTCGACGCGCAGGGAGCCGAGCGGGTGGCCAGGGAACTTTTGTCATGAGCAGCCTGATGGCGGTTAATGCCTTGATAGCCAAGCGGAGGGTGTTGTGCGTTGTGTGGAAGTAGTCTTAACCTCTGCCGTTTCCGGTAATGGGGACGGAACCGCTGTTGCGCTGGACGTTTTGCGTGCTACGACGACGATCGTTGCCGCCATGGAGAACGGCGCGCGGGAAATTATTCCGGCTGATGGAGAGGGTGAGGCGATCAGATTGAGGCGGGAAGCCGGGGATGCATTACTGGCTGGCGAGCGGAACTCCTGGCGTCCCGAGGGATTTGATTTGGGGAATTCACCCCTGGAATTTACGGCAGAGAGAGTGCGGGGCAAAAAGATTGTCCTGACGACCACCAATGGCACCCGTTTGCTGCGGCGTATAACCGGCCATCGGCGGGTGTTGGTCGGTGCTTTGCGCAATGCTGCGGCGGTAGCCGGGGCGATCGCCGCCGGCGACGGAAACGTGCGGATTTTTTGTGCCGGAAGGAGGGGATCCGAGTGCTTTGAAGATAATTTAGCCGCCGGAGCCATTGTTTCCCACCTGTTGGAAAAAGGTGATTGTTCGCTTGATGGCAACGCGGAAAAGGTTTTGGCTCTTTTCCTGGAAAACAAGAATGTGGTGAGGGCTGCGGTAATGGCATGCGAGCACGGCAAACGCTTGGTGGAGAAAGGATTCGGCGAAGATGTGGACTTCTGTTCTCGTTTGAACGTCTCCTCGACTGTGCCGGTATTTGATGGGAAGAAAATATTCGTTGCCGATTGAGAGATGCGTTCTCGTTCAAGGCGGGGGATAATCATAAAAAAATATGAGAAAAAAACGCATTTTGGTTATCGGCGCCGGCCGTGAGCAGGTTTCTGCCATTGTCAGGGCTCGGGAAATGGGATTCGAGGTTTTTGCCTCGGACCGTAATCCTGCAGCCCCTGGCTTTGCTTTTGCCGATCATGTCTTTGTGGTCAGCACCACCGACGTTGAGGGTAATTTGGCTGTGGTCAGACAGCACGCCATCGACGGGGTGATGACCCTGATTTCTGAAACGGCCGTTCCGGTAGTGGCCGAGATTGCAAGGGCCTTGGGGTTGCCGGGCTTGTCTGCCGACACTGTCCGCTGGGCGACGGACAAAGTTGCAATGCGCCGTCATTTTCGGGACTCCGGTGTCTCCCAGCCGTTATTCGCCGTCATTGAGGATGCGGCAGACGCGGCGGCAAAAGCGGACCACATCGGTTACCCCCTGGTGGTGAAGCCCTCGATTAATTCCGGGCAGCGGGGAATCACTTTGGTCCGGCAGCCGTCGCAGTTAGAGCAGGCCGTTGCAGAGGCCGCGCGGTACGCACCTGACGGAATTCTGCTTTGCGAGCAATACAAGGAGGGGCGCGAGATCAATGTGACTGCGGTCGTGATTGGCGGGGTTGTCCACATCCTCAGTCTTTCCGACCGGAAGATCTATCCCTGGCCCGTTTTCGGGGTCGCCTATGCGCATTATTTCCCTGCGCAGTTGAGCCGGGAAGAAGAGGAGTGGGTCGTTCGCTGCACAAATGAGGCGGTAGTCGCTCTGCATATGAAGAACGGCATTGCCTACCCGCAGATAATTGTCAACAGTGAGGGGGCCTTCCTGGTCGAGATTGCGGCGAGGATCCCGGGCGGTTACATGCGTGAGGTGGCGCTTTATGCCAGCGGCGTTGATTTGGTTGACGTGGCTCTTCTGCAATCGGTGGGGGCTCTTGGGGCATTGGCGGAGTTGCAGCGCTATCCGCAGTTTCCGGCATTATGTGTTCGTTTTTTGACCACAAACGATGCGAACATCCCCGTGGGCGAGGTAAAGGCGGTGAGCGGGGTTGATGAGGCCGGCGAGGTCGATGGAGTGGTACGGGCCGAATGTTTTTTGCGGCCCGGCGATATGGTGGAATCGGTTAAGCACAGTACCCATAGATACGTGGTGGTGATAGCTCGCGGTAAGGATTTGCCTGGCGCGGTTCGACAGGCGGAAAAGGCTGTGAAATTCATACGGATAGCTGTCCGTTAGGCAGAAACAGGGTGGACGGAGTGCTTATGGAAAAGTTTCTCGATACGGTTGAGCGGCCGGTTAAGCCCCGTTCAAACGGTTTGACCATGGTTTTGGACAAGGGCTTGCCTTTTGTGGTGGCGGAGGGGATTATGGAGAATGCCGCGGCCTATATCGATTTCGTTAAACTCGGTTGGGGAACCGCCTATGTGTCGCAAGACCTCCGCCGAAAGGTCGAATTGTACAGAAAATATGACGTGACTGTCTATCTGGGAGGCACTTTTTTTGAAATTTGCTATGCCCAAAACAAGTTGCAGGAATACCTCCATTTTATACAGGATCTCGGCTTGACCTGTGTAGAGGTCTCCGATGGGGCAATTGCGATACCGAGGGCGGAGAAGAGCAGGTGCATCGAGTTTTTCGGCAAGAATTTAAGGGTGCTTTCCGAAGTGGGCAGCAAGGATGCGAGCGTCGTCTGCTCTCCTCATGAGTGGATTGACGAAATTAAGGCTGATCTTGCCGCTGGGGCCTGGAAAGTCATCACCGAGTCGCGGGAAAGCGGCAATGTCGGGATTTATTTCAGCAATGAAGGAGTCCGTTTGAATCTGCTTGAGGAAATTTGTAATCATGTGGAGAAGGATTCCCTGTTTTTTGAGGTGCCGAAGAAAAGTCAACAGGTATACTTCATCAATATGTTCGGCCCTCATGTCAATCTCGCCAACGTCGCTCCAGAGGAGATTATCGGGCTGGAGACTCTGCGTCTTGGGCTCAGGGCGGATACAATTCATTTGACCTGCGGGAGGAAATGAGATGCGGAAGGTTTTGGTTGTTGCGGCTCACCCGGCTGACGAGGTGTTGGCGTGCGGCGGTACCATTGCCGCTCATGTAAAGGCGGGGGATGAGGTGCTGACCCTTATCCTCGGTGAAGGAGTGACCGCGCGGGATGAGCGGCGGGATCCGCAAAAAAGAGGCAATGAGCTGCTTTCATTGAGGCAACAGTGTGAAAAGGCAGCCGCCATTCTCGGTCATAATAAGCCGATTATGCTTGGCTTGCCGGACAACCGATTCGACACCGTTGACCTGTTGGATATCATTAAGGCGGTGGAGGCGGTAAAAAAGGAGTTCGATCCTGTCATCGTTTATACCCACTCGGCATGCGACCTCAATGTGGATAACGTATTGACCAACCGGGCGGTGACCGCGGCATTCCGGCCTCTTCCTGCAAACAAGGCAGAGGGGCTGTTTACCTTTGAAGTTCCTTCCAATACCGAGTGGGGGGGAGGGCGGATCGGTTTTTTACCAAACTATTTTATCGATATTTCGTCTACCATCTCGGCAAAACTTGCAGCGCTTGCCGTTTATGCCGGCGAGGTTCAGAAGGCTCCCCATCCCCGTTGTCCTGAAAGAATCAGGGCGTTGGCAGAGTGGCGTGGTTCCTCCGTTGGTTTTACTGCGGCGGAAGCGTTTAACTGTGTGTGGCAGCGCGGCAGGATTGGGTGAGGCCGGGGGATGATGACAAACTTGGGGGGCGGATATGCTGCGAGATCAGGTTGAAAAAGGCCCCTTCATGGTGGCGGAAATTGGTGCAAACCATGACGGGTCACCCGAAAAGGCGCATCGTTTGATCGATGAAATGGCGGACGCCGGCGCTGATGCGGCAAAGTTTCAACTGTACACTGCCGCGCAGCTGGTTGCCGATTATGATCGGATGGTGCGCTGGGGCAGGCCGGGGCGGCAGCAGCAGGAGCGGGTTGGAGAAATGTTTGACCGGATCGCTCTGCCGCGGGATGCATTTCCAGAGGTGTTCGCCCATTGCCGCGAGCGCGGCTTGGAGCCGTTCGCCACGGTTTTCGACCCTGTTGACCTTGATTTTGTTTTAAACCTCGGGCAGCGTTTGTGCAAGGTCAGTTCCGGGGATGTTAACTATAAAAATTTGTTGGCGGCCATAGCCGCAACCGGCATGCCTGTCCTGATCTCCGGAGGTAAATGCACCTTGGGAGAGTTGGTCCGGGCCGTGGAAGTTCTTGAACAGGGAGGGGGAGACCTTTGTGTCATGCACTGCGTCGCCGCCTATCCGGCTCCGGTTGATGAAGCCAACCTCAGGGTGCTGCAAGGGTATGCCGCCCAGTTTCCCGAAGCTGTGCTGGGCTTTTCCGACCATACCGAGGGGGTGATCTGTGCGCTGGGGGCTGTGGCCCTTGGGGCGCTGGTTATTGAAAAACACGTCACCTATGACCAGCAGGCCATGGGGCCGGATCACTGGTTCTCAGCCACTGGCGCGGAATTCGCCATGTTGGCCGCCCAATGCCGTGCCCTCTACAAGGCCTTGGGGACCTCACGAAAAAAGATTCTGGCATGTGAGGCCACGGGAGTAAAGTTTGGCCGGCGGTCCATTGTCGCGGCGAGGGATTTGCCGGCCGGTCACCGGATAAACGCTGCAGACCTGGCTTATCTGCGGCCGGGGACGGGGATTGATCCATTTGATGAGGGACTGGTTGTCGGTGCTGTCTGCAAGTGTGACATAAAAAGGAATTCGTTGCTGTCGTATGAGACGTTGGAGTTTCTGGGCGGCGATCAGGGCATTTTTAATAACGGGAAATGAGGGCAAGGGTAATTATGGGAAAGCGAACGAGACAGATGGAGGTATGGGGTGGGGAGTTCGGGAGCAGCTACACCGACAGGAATGCGATGACCATTGAGGAGGTTGATGCCCTGTATCGCGAGGAAGTTGGGCGTGATCGAATGGAGTTGTATGAGAGTTTTCTCGGTCACCTTGACCGGGAGAGCATGGTGCTGGAAGTGGGCACCAATGTCGGTGATAAACTGGCGCGCCTGCAACGGTTGGGCTTCAGTCGTCTTTACGGTATTGAGCTCCAGTCCTATGCCGTTGAGATATCAAAAAAACGCCACAAGGGGCTCAATGTTATTCAAGGGTCGGCGTTTGATATTCCCTTTAAGGATGGTTTTTTTGATCTCGTTTACACTGCCGGAGTTCTGATTCATATCTCCCCGGACGACATCGCGGAGGTGTTGAAAGAGATATATCGGTGCTCCAGGAAGTATATCTGGGGGATTGAGTACTTTGCGGAAAGTTACGAAGAGGTGGCGTATCGGGGGCATGACGGTCTTTTGTGGAAAACGAATTTTGCCAAGCTGTATCTTGACACGTTCCCCGATTTGCGGCTGGTCAAGGAAGAGCGGCTGATTAGAAAGAAGGATGATGGCAAAATGGACACCATGTTTCTGTTGGAAAAAATAATGAAGTAGGAACCGTTGGCAAAATTAATGTCGTCACCGGATAGTCAGAGACGGCCTAAAGAGCCGTAACGAAATTGAAAAAATGGCCATGTTATTTCGTAACGGCTCCTAAGTTGAGAAAAGTAGCAACACCGAGGCGTCCAATGGAGTGGAGAGACAAAATGAGCGCGTCCGATCAGGAATTTTTCAAGACAAATTTCGCCCTGCTGAAAATACATTACCCCCAGCTGTGGCAAAGGTTTCGGGAAAATCCGCCCCAGCCCACTGGCGAGATAGTGTTTTCGCCAGCGGGCGGCCCCAATCTTTTGGTGCGGAATGCAGACGGCAAGGCCTTTACCTTGCATCAGGAAAATGATCCTGCCGCCGAGATTCCGCAATTCCTTAAGCTGGTCCCCCCTGACGCCACCGGGTTTGTGGTTTTTTTGGGTATGGGTCTGGGCTATGCCCCCCTGGCCTTGCTGCAGGAGCGGCCCAATATCAACCGGTTGGTAATTTTTGAGCTGGATGAAGGAATATTCTGGCAGGCCTTGCAAGCTATGGATCTGGCTGCGCTGATCAAAAATCCCAGGGTGACTTTGCTGGTTGGGGCTCATCCTGATATTGCCAAAAATCTTGGCGGTTTCATGGCCGCGCTCACCATGGAGTCGATTTATACCCTGGAACATTTTGCCGTTTTCGGTCTTGATCGGGATGGCTACCGCAAATTGAAGGATGATTTTTTCCAGTTTGCCAATACCATGAATATCGGCGGCAGTACCGTGACGGCGTACGGGAAAACTTTTGTGGCAAATCGCTTCCGGCAGCTCTCCGGTATTGGGCATGACTATTTTCTTGATTCGCTCCAGGGCGCCTTTGCCGGGGTTCCCGCCATCCTGGTGGCCGGCGGGCCGTCGCTCAATAAAAATATCCATCTTTTACCGCAGGCCAAAGGCCTGGCAGTCATTATCGCGGTGGATGCCGCCATCCCCCCCCTGCTGGTCCAGGGCGTCAAACCGGATTTTGTGGGTTCCATCGATATGCAGCCCCTGACCTATGAAAAATATGGCGCTCACGCCGGTGACCTTGCCGAGGTGTCGCTTGTCTGTGCACCTTGGGTTACCCCGAAAGTGTCCAAATATTTAAATGTGGAACGGGTATTTTGGCTGTTTTCGCAAAACAATATGGAGAAATGGCTGCACAGCCGGTTGGGGGGGGGGTGACCTTTCCCGGAGCCGGCACCGTGGCCCAGCTCAATCTCTATGCCGCGATTCTTCTGGGGTGTTCGCCGATTATTTTTGTCGGCCAGGATTTTGCCTTCAGCGATGATCGGAGTCATGCCGAAAATATCGTCTTGTCCGGTCAACAAAAGGTACAGAAAATGCTGGCCGCAAAAAAGGAGTTGCATTATGTCCCCGGCACCCTGGGCGGCACCGTGGCCACTGACCGTTCCTTTCTGAGCATGAAAAAAACCGTTGAGGATACCATCCGGTCCAACCCCAATACGTACATCAATGCCACCGAGGGCGGAGCGCATATCGAAGGCACACGGGTGATGCCCCTGCAGGAGGTGCTGGCCGAATTCTGTCGGCCCGGGTCAACGACGGTCGCCGCGCGAATCACAGAAAAGCTGGGGCAAACTACGCCGCCCGATATGGCAGCCGTGGTCAAGGAATTCAGGGCAACTCTCCAGCGCGGTCAGGTTCAGTTGAAGTATATCAGCCAGTCCGATGAACTGGGCGGCCGGATTCTCGTGGACGTCACCAAGTTGGAGCGCCGGGCCGCTATGTTTACCTGCTTTGATCGGCTGCCCAAGGAGTTGCAAAAGCGGCTGCGGAAAAACGACGAACTCCATGGGAAGATAGATCGGGATCAGGTCTGGGATCTGTTGCAGGATGTGACCACCGAGGGGCTGCGGGACACGGAGCGGATGAAGGTGGCAATTGAGCAGCTTGAGGGCGATCCGGCCCGATATCTGCTTTGGCTGCGGAAAAGCCTGGAGCGGTTGCTTGAGGTCAACAAGGTCAGGCGCCGGGTGCTGACCGATTTTCTTGCGAAAATTTCCCAAACCATTGAGAACTTCGAGTCCGAACAGGCCCTCTTGCGGCAAGACCGGCTCCGCTTTGCAAAGCAGCCTGGCTCTTGCCCGGCTGTACATGGCAAACGGTGATATCCGCCTGGCTCGCCCGGTGCTTGAAGAAATGCTGTCCGATCACCATGACTCGGCGGAAATTCACTTTTTACTCGGCAAGATCGCTGCCCTGCAGGTTGATTTTGCCGCCGCGGATCGCTTCTTTGCCGAGGCCCAACGCTTGTCTCCCTTGCTGGAGGCGGAAATTGACGTCTTTCGCCACGAATGCGCCGCCGAGTATCTGACTTTTTACCGGGACAACCTGACGGGCAGAAAAATGTTGCTGAAGGGGCTGCGGTATGACTGCCGGCACGAAGGTGTGCGCAAACAGATCATGGCAGCGGTGGCTCAAGACCTGGCCCTGATGTCCGCCGCCCTGGCGCACGTCGATGGCCAGCAAAATGACCCTGTCCAGGCCTCCAGGTTTAAGGAAGCCGCCGATCTGGCGCGATTCTGGCACGAAAACCTGCACAGCAACCCCAACCTGGCCGCCTTGCTCACTACCCAACAGGCGGCGGCCATCCATTTTGCCCAGGGACAGTTTCTGTTCGGCCAGGGGGATTTCAGCGGCGCCCTGGCCGGTTATCAAGAGGCGGCCGCCCTGACTCCCCGGGACGCCCTTATCCAGGTGGCCATCTTTGAGGCCGCCTTTAACCTCGGCCGCTTTGATCTTGGAGCCATGGCCCTTACCAGGGCGGTGGACCTGGATCACTCCCTGGCCAGACACTGGGAGGAGCTCGGCGACTTGCTCCTGACCTCGCAACAACCCGCCGATGCCCTGGCCGCCTATGAACAGTGTTTCGCTACGCAGCCGGAACAGTTCCATCTGCTGAAAAAGATCGGCGATTGCTACCTCGCCCTGGAGCAGCTGGAGGCGGCGCGGGAGGCATACCGGTTTTATCAGCAAAAGGCCCTGGCTGCCGGGACAAATCCTGCGGAATGACCCGCCCCTAAAAAAAATTTAAGCTTTTTCTGTTACCGCCGATACGTTTGATGAATAATAAAAAAAATAGGCATGGTGTCAGTTTAAACCAAAAAAACCTTCACCAAATACTCTCAGGAGGTGATAACGGCACGGGACAATATGTTCAGCAGAGCACGGTTGGATTTTTTAAGCATCGGGAGAATGGATTCTCCCGGACCAAATAATATCATGGAGGAATGACTATGTCTTTACGTATTAATACCAATATCGCCGCTTTAACCGCTCACAAAAACATGATCAAAAACGACAACAGCCTCTCCGCATCGTTGGAGAAGTTGTCGTCAGGATTAAGAATCAACAAGGCCGCGGATGATGCTTCCGGCATGGCCATCGCCGATTCTCTGAAGTCCCAGGCCCTCGGCCTCGGCCAAGCCGTTCGTAACGCCAACGATGGTATTAACATCGTGCAGACCGCGGACGGCGCCTTGGAAGAATCCATCAATATCGTCAACACCATTAAAACCAAGTCGATTCAATCGGCCCAGGACGGCCAGACCACAGAATCCCGTAAAGCCATCCAGGCCGACATCAGCAAACTGATGGAAGAGTTGGATACCATTGCCAAGACCACGGCCTTCAACGGCCAGAAGCTTTTGTCTGGTAACTTTATGAATAAGAAGTTCCAGGTTGGCGCCTATTCCGGTGAAACAGTTAATATCTCCATTGGTTCCGCCGAGTCTACCAAGGTGGGCCATGTCTCCACCACCGATCTGACCTTTGGCGGTGAAGGTGTTACCCAGTTGAGTCTGTACAGCAACGTGCAGAACAAGTCCTACTCGTTGAACGCCATCGAGGTCAAGTATGACAATAACCCGGAGCACGGCATCGCCGCGGTGGCCGATGCCATCAATAAGTTGAGCGATGTCCTGGGCATAACCGCCAAGGCCAGCGTCAGCTCCACCACCGCCGGCAGTGTTGCGGCCGGTACCACCGACGCCTCCTTTGCCATCAACGGCGTCAATATCGGTGAGGTGGCGGTGGCGGATGGCGACTCCACCGGTGCCCTGGTGGCCGCCATCAACGGCAAGACCTCACAGCACGGGGTTTACGCTGCGGTGGGTTCTGATGGTACACTGACCCTGACCGCGAACGACGGCCGGGCCATCAAGGTTACCCAGGACAGCAATACCGACGCAGTCCTGAGCGGCACCGACATGTCCACCCTGGGTAAGATCCAGATGACTCAGACCGGCACCGGTGCCATCACGGTTAGCGACGTGAACGCGGTGACCGGAGTTACCGTCTCCGCCGCGGACGGTTCGATCAAGGTCTCAGGGATGACGACTAGTCTTCAAGCCATGCTCATTACCGCCGGGTCGGTACTGAAGTCGGGTACGACATTTGGCTCGGGAACGGTATTGCAGGGCACATTCAAGACAACTGGCACCGATGCTGTCGTGTCGGGCGGATCCATCATCGCTGCTGGTTCAATCTTGAACAGCGGTTCTATAATTGGCTCTGGAACCACGATTACCGGTAGAGTTACTGTAAGCTCAGGGACCACTGGTGGTACTAAAGATAGTATTCTGACGGCCGGGACTTATCTGGCCTCAGGCACTACATTTGCCTCTGGGGCAGTCTTTGATGGCGATGTCACCGCGTTTCTCAGTGGGGCTGCTGACGGAGAGGTCATATTCAGAGACGGTCAGACCTTTATCAGCGGTGGCGCGACCGCAGTTGTAGTCAAGGCAGGAGGCATGACCCTGACCGCCGGGGCCACACTCTCTGCAGACGCTGTGCTTGCCTCCGGTTCGATTCTGAATATTGGCTCTAAGATTGAGGGTGGTGGCATTTTGGTAAAAGGGAAAGCAACCCTGGATTCCACCATGATTACGAAAAATGGTTCAGCTACGACAATTGTCAGTGGCAGCACTCTGACCACGGGGTCGTCCTTGCAAGGGGCCGTATTCAGTGGTAAAGGGACGGTTACCGGCGATATGACCATGACCGCTGGTTCCATAATCGCCGATAAATCAACAATAGCCAATGGCTCCACCCTTTCCACCGATGCCGGTACCGGTGCTGACGGCATCATTGGCCTGGTTGACGATGAGGTCGTGGGCCCCAAAGACATGGTGCTGGGAAAGGGGACGGTCCTCATGAGTGGTAGCCTCCTGAAGGCCGGGACGGTTCTGACTACTGATATCCAGGAGCAAAGCGGCGGGGCTCTCTTCGTTAAAGGTACCACCTTGGATCGTGACATCCTTACCGCATCAGGCATCACTTTGGGGGATGATATGACCATCAAGAGCGGTTCTATCCTTATGGCCGGAACCCTTCTTGCTGATAGCGCTGCGGCCAAATCTGAGAACGCGGAGTCCATCACCTCCGAGGCCAAGGCCTATCGGCTGTCCGATGTAGATGTCACGACCCAGGAAGGGGCGCAGATCGCCATCTCGGTGGCTGATGCGGCCTTGAAGAACCTGGATAAGGTGCGGAGTGATCTCGGTTCTGTTCAGAACCAGTTGACCTCGACCATTTCCAACCTGTCGGTCACCAAGGTTAACGTAACGGCGGCGGAATCGTCCATCCGCGACGTTGACTTTGCCGAGGAATCTGCAAACTTCTCCAAGATGCAGATTCTGAGCCAGGCAGGCACCTTTGCCATGGCCCAGGCCAACGCAAGCTCCCAGAACGTTCTGAGCCTGCTGCAGTAACAGCGGCTAGTGCGTCAGCCTTGACGGCTGCAGCCTGATGGTTCAAGCAGGCTGAGAGGTGAAGATAAATCTTAACAGGGTAACGGTCCTTAGCGGCTGTTACCCTTTTTTTTGCCGCACCGCTGATCCTGCAGGCCGAACACCGGATTGGTGATGGCGAGTGGTGCCATGGCCAAGAGGATCATGACAAGAAATAGCTTAAGTTTTCCGCGCTGATGACGATAAAGTAATTATGAGTAAAAATTTGTGCGCGGATCAAAATGGATGAATCCGTAAAAGTCTTTTTTCACCATGGAGCACACAGAGATAAGAGAGAAATATTTTTTATTACAGTCAGTTAGCTCTGTGGGCTTTGTGCTCTCTGTGGTGAATTTTTCAGTTTTTACGATTTCATCAAAATGAAATGTGGTCGAAAATTCCTGAGATTAGCGGGATTCTTTCTTTCGACCGGGGTGAGTGACGGATATGGCCGGGACAATCAGTACATTGGGCATCGGGTCGAGCATCGATCTGCAGGGCATGCTCGAACAGCTGCGGGAGATTGATCAGCAGGTCGTTGACACAAAAAAAGACACGATCAAGGGGTTCCAGGATCAGCTGGCGGAATTCACCACTGTCAACAATAAGCTGTTGACCTTGAAAAGCGCGGCCCTGAATCTTTCCCTGTCCAGTAACTTTCTGGGCCGGGCTGTGGCCAGTTCCGACGAAACCGTGGCCACGGCCACGGTTGCAGACGGCATCGCGGAGCAGAGTTTCCAGCTTGATGTGACCCGTCTTGCCGCCAAAAGCTCCTGGTTGTCCGCCTCGGGTACGGCCGCAGCCGACACCAGTGTGTATGTGCCGGTGAGCGTTCAATCGACAACCGGTGTGGCTGACAGCGGCACAACGGTGGTTGCCCATGCCGGAGAATCCATGCTCATCGACTTTGGCGAGAGCGATCAGCTCATCCTGAATGTGGCCGGTGATATGACCATGGATGATCTGGTGACGGCGATCAATACCCATGTGGATAATGTGGGCGCCGGTGATAACGGACGGCAGGTAACCGCGGAAACCTATGCTGTGGGAGGGGAGACATTCCTGCGCATCAGAAGCGATCTGGCTGCCGGCACGGGGGAGAGCAACCGGGTGGCGGTTAACGAGGATTTTGCCGCTATCGACTTTGCCGCGCCTGATGCCACTTTTTCCTTCCAGGTCGGCACAGGTGATCCTGTTGCCATTACCGTTGCGGCCGATACGACCGTGACCGGGCTTGCCGCGCTCATTAATGATGCTGAGGATAATCCCGGCGTCACGGCAACGTTGATCAACGACGGTGATGCCGCCACTCCCTACCGTCTGAGCCTGCAGTCGCACACCATCGGCGAGGATGGGCGCATCACTTTTCTGACCCAGCTGGCCGATATGACCCTGAATGAGCAGCAGGGGGCCGGAGGGGCATCGCTCAATTCCCAGTTTGCCGTGGACGGCATTAATTACCAGCGCAAGACGAACTCTTTTTCCGATGTTCTTTCCGGGGTGACCATCACCCTGGCGGGTGACGGCACAAGCACCATCACCGTCAGCAATAATAATGCAAGCGTCAAAGACATGATTAAGGGACTGGTTACCGCATACAATGACGCGGTCCAGGAAGTGCGGACAAATTCCTCCTATGACGCCGAGACAGGCGAATTCGGCAGTCTGTTCGGCACAACGCTGCGCGATCTTCCCAACACGTTGAGCAACCTCATGACTGCAACGTACAATGGTGACTCAACCGGCACGGTCACCACACTTTTTGATCTGGGCCTGGAATTTAACCGGGATGGAACCATATCACTCAATGAAGAGACTGTTGATGCCGCCCTGGCGGACAATCCCGATGCGGTAAGCGCTTTCTTTCTCGGCGATTCGGACCGGGACATTCAAGGCTTTGCCGATATGGTCAATGAGCAGATGCGGACCATGACGAGTAGCCAGGGGCAGATTGATGGGGAGAAGCAGTCGGCCCAGGACAGGATCACTGAGATTGAAGCAAAGGTTGCGGCGGAAAACGCGCGGCTGGACAAAAAATATGAATTAATGACTAAACAATTTATTGAATTAGACCGATATATGAATCAGATGACATCGCTGTCAAACTATCTGGGAAGCCAGTTTGACAGCATCTCAAATGCCTGGGGCGGTAGTGGCGGAAGCAACTAGCCCCGATCGTATTTATTTTATACAAGGAGAAAGCAATGAATTCAACACAGGCCTGCCTCGCCTACCGTCATTCCGGAGTAAAGGCAAAAATTCATCCCGTAAAGCTGATTGCCATGATGTATGAAAGAGTACTTGTTCACCTGCAGATGGCGGAAGAGGGCGTTATGGAGAAGAAGCCGCAGAAGCGGGGGGAACATTTAGGTAAGGCCATCGCCATCATCACGGAACTCTATACCTCGGTGAAGGAGGGGGACGATTCCGATGGCGCGGTGTTTCTGCGCGGACTCTACGGCGCCATCCTGGTGGAATTGCCCAAGGTGTCCATATCCGGCGATGTGGAGATTCTGCAGCAGACGAGAAAGTATATCGAGCGGTTGAAAGAGATCTGGGAACAGACGGCATTGAAGGAAATGCAGGAAGGGTTGGACGCGCGGAAAAATGAAAATGGCGAATCCCCTGCGGTTTTTGAAACAAAAGGTAACACCGCCCCAAGGGTTGCAGTTTCCCCTGGCGTATCTTTTTCGATTTAGGAGCCGTTACGAAATAACATGGCCATTTTTTCAATTTCGTTACGGCTCCTTATACCCCTCAAGGGGGTACTGAAAAGAGTGCCGTTGGGGCGCATTTCTCTGGCCATGTTATTTTTTTACAACGGCTTAGGGGCCGTTACGGAATAACAGGTGAATTCCCAACCCTTTCGTTACGGACTTTTATGCCGGTCACTTTATTGCGAGGTAACGGTTGTTTTTTGACAACGGCTTAGCTATGATGAATCAAAGAGTTTATCAGGAACCGCAGCAGCTGACCAGCCAACTTTTTGATCTGCTGGCTGAATTTGCCTCAGTCCAGCAGGACCATGCCGCTTGTCTGGCGGAAAACAGGTTGAAAAACCTGATGAGCTGGAGACAACAGCGGGAGCAGGCCTTCAGGCGGCTCAGGCAGGTGCTTGACCGGGTTGCCGGCCTTGCCGATTGCGATGAGGCGGTTCGGCAACGGTTATTAAATGAACTGGGCAGGATTCTGGAAAATGAAAAGCAGCTTGTGGAATTGGCTGGAGCGCAGCGTGATAGATTACAAGGAAGTCTGCGTGTCATGCGTAAAGGGAAACAGGCCTTGAAAGGCTACAGTGTCTATCAGGGCGGAAGCCCCAGACCGAAATATTTAAGCAACAAAGGTTGACTGAGGTGGGGTTCTCCCTGAACCGGAGTCAATTTTTACCATCAGTTACAAGCGGAGGTTGTCATGGATGTCAATATCGCTACGGATATGAAGGGCGCCAATGTGTCGGTGGTGCCGACTAATGTTGAGCGTGAGGATGCTGTCAAGCCTCCTGTTCAACCGGTCCCTCAAAGCAGTGAAAGTGATACGGTCAAGCTCAATAATCAGGCCCGGCAGGGTAAGTCAGCGCAAGAAGATGCACGCAGCCAGGGAAAGCTTTCCCAGAAGGAGCTTGAGGATGCTGTTGAGGAAATCCAGCAGCGTTTTCAGTCAATGGGCAGCAGTTTTAAGTTTGGTCTTTATAAGAATCGCGAGACGGATAGTATTGTCGCCCAGCTGCGTGACAAAAAGACAGACGAGATCATCAAGCAGTTTCCCTCTGATGAGGTCCTCAAATTGAGAGAGAAACTCCAGGATCTCGTTGGCCTGCTCTTTGACGAAAAAGTCTGAGTAGCCCCTTATTTATTTCGTAAAAAAAACAGCGGCGATTTACCGGATCGTCAGCGCCGTCGTGCGCCTTGCGCCGTCAGCCCCTGAGCCCTTCCTCCCTTCCCCGCCATATTTTTTCCCTTGACAATTTGCCATTCCCCATTTATATACAACTCTCGGAAATGAATAACGGTTCATTATCTGTTAGAGAGGACATATTCTGACTGTAACTTTATTAAAGGAGACGGAATCAAATGGCAAAATTAGTTGCGCCGCATGGTGGTAAAGGTCTTGTATGCGCACTGCTGCATGGCAGTGAGCTGGCTGCTGAGAAAGATAAAGCCGCTGGTCTGAAAAAAATTCAAGTTACCAGCCGCGCCAAAGGTGACTTGATCATGATGGGTATTGGTGGCTTCAGCCCTCTCACAGGTTTCATGACCAAAGCCGACTGGAAAGGCGTTTGCGAGAAAATGCAGCTGGCTGACGGCACCTTCTGGCCCGTACCGATCACCCTTGATATTGACAAGGCTGATGCCGATGCTATCAAAGTAGGCGAAGAGATCGCGCTTGAGCGTAACAACGAGATCATTGCCACCATGAAGGTCACCGAAAAATATGAGATGACCGAAGCTGAAAAGAAATTTGAATGCGAGAAAGTTTTCAAGGGCAAAGGCGCAGACAGTGCTGATGACAAATTCTGGACAGTTGCCATGGAAGATCATCCTGGCGTCCAGATGGTTATGGCTCAGAAAGCAGTCAACATCGCCGGTCCTGTTAAAGTTCTGTCCGAGAGTCAATATCCTGTCGAGTACAAAGGTGTTTATATGCACCCGGCCGAGGTTCGCGCCTTGTTCGAGGAAAGAGGCTGGGCCAACGTTGCCGCTCTGCAGCTGCGTAACCCGATGCATCGTTCCCACGAGTACCTGGCCAAGATCGCCATCGAGGTATGTGACGGCGTTCTGATCCATTCACTGATCGGTTCCCTGAAAGCCGGCGATATTCCTGCCGACGTTCGCGTTAAGGCCATCAACATCCTGTGTGATAATCACTTTGTAAAAGACAACGTCATCCAGGCCGGTTACCCGATGGATATGCGCTATGCCGGTCCCCGCGAAGCTCTTCTCCATGCCACCTTCCGTCAGAACTTCGGCGTCAACAACATGCTGATCGGCCGTGACCATGCCGGCGTTGGTGACTTCTACGGTCTGTTCGAGGCCCAGGAAATTTTTGAAACCATGCCGAAAACCGGCGATGCAGGCAAAGATCTGCAGTGCAGACCGATGAAAATCGACTGGACCTTCTACTGCTCCAAATGCGATGGCATGGCTTCTCTGCGCACCTGTCCGCATGACAAAGCAAGCCGCGTTATCCTCTCCGGAACGAAGCTGCGTAAAGCTCTGTCCGAGGGTGCTGAGGTTCCTGATCATTTCGGCCGTGAAGAGGTTCTCGTTCTCCTGCGTGCATACTATGAAGGCCTCACCGAGAAGGTTGAGGTCAAGATGCAGAAAGCCGCTTCCGGATCCGCAATGAAATAAAGAAGTAGTTTATCTTTTCGCATAGTAGAAAAAAGGAGGTGCTGTGAAGCACCTCCTTTTTTTTATTGCTTTTTTTACTGGCAATCGCTGCTCGTTGTTTTGTCTCCCATTCATTCCGGCCGGAGTGAAATCAGTGCCCCATCCGCTGAACAATTGATTTTCCCTTCCCTGGCAAGCCAGCCTATGGCACAGAAGACCATGGCGTTGGAGTTTTTGCGACCCATGATCGCCTTGACCAGCTTTTCTGTCGCCATCTCGCCATGCTGGCTGAGATGCTCGAAAATTTCGCCGGCCACAAAGCCCATCCTGTCAACGAGGGCAAAATCTCCCTTGTCGTTGAAAGGAGATTTTACCTTTTTTGTTTCTTTATTATTTTTGCTGCTGCCCAGCCGCGAAACTGTCTCTTCCACCTTCTTTTTTATTTTTTTGCCGGTTTGTTCCGCCTGGAAGGTGGAACGGGCAATAACCTTGCCCACTTCCTGGCCGGCATGAATTAATTTGTTTTCGACAGATGCATCGGTTTTCGTCTCTTTTTTTTCACTCATTTGGACTCCTCCATGCTAGAAAAATCATCAGAACTTCCACGTTATATGGTAATACTCTAGCGGAACTGATTTTATTGTCAAGCGACTTGAAATGGCTGTTAAAGTTTGTATGGTGCAGCAATAAAACCTGAAAAATGACAGAGGATCTGCTGATGAAAATAATTGATGTCGGGTTGGGTAAGCGGTCGTACCCGATCATGGTGGCGGCCGGATTGCTCGGGGAAATCGGTCAGGATTTGCTGCAGCGGGCGGTGGCCAAGCGTTATGTGGTGATCGCCGATGACCGGGTGGCCGGGCTCTACGGCAAGACGCTGATCGAGTCTTTGACGGGTCAGGGAATCAGCTGTGACCTGCTTGTTTTTCCCCGCGGTGAAGCCAGCAAGAACATGACAACCATTGCCCGTTTGGCCAGCTCCCTGGCCCAGCTCGGTGTTGATCGCAAGGATTGCCTGATTGCCCTGGGCGGCGGGGTCACCGGTGATATCACCGGTTTTGTCGCCGCCATCTACATGCGGGGTATTGCCTTTGTCCAGGTGCCGACCACATTGCTGGCCCAGGTTGACAGCTCGGTGGGAGGCAAGACCGGTGTTGATATTCCTGAAGGCAAGAATCTGGTCGGGGCATTTTATCAGCCGCGCGCCGTTTATATCGACAGTCGGGTTCTCACCTCGCTTCCCCCGGATGAGCTGTTAAACGGCCTGGCGGAGGTGATCAAGTACGGCGTCATCTATGACCGGGATTTTTTTGATTTTCTGGCTGCCAACCGGGAGCAGATCCTGCAGCTGCAGCTGCCGGTCATCGAAGAGGTGATTGTCCGCTGCTGTCAGATCAAGGCCGCCGTGGTGGCTGCGGACGAGAAGGAGGCGGACCTGCGCCGCATCCTTAATTACGGTCATACCCTGGGCCATGCCGTGGAGGCGGCATCGGATTTCTCCATTGCCCATGGCATGGCCGTGGCAATGGGCATGGTGGCCGCCAATAAGCTGGCGCAGGGCAAGGCCCTTCTTTTGGCACCGGAGGCGGAACGGATCAGCCAGGTGATTGCCGGCTTTGGGCTGCCGGTGGCAATTCCGCCGGAGCTCGACCATAACCTGATGAAATCATTTTTAAAGACCGACAAGAAGGCGGTGGCAGGCCGTCCCTTTTTCGTGCTGCCGACCCGCATCGGCCAGGTGACCATTACCGATGATGTGGCGGAAGAACTGATTGATCAGGCTTTGGTCATGAGGCAGTAGGAGAGGCAGAAGACGGGGTTCGCAGTTGATGTTTTATCCCTTACTGCCTACTCTGCACTTTTGCCTTCCCATTCACACCGCGCAGCGGAAGCCGATGATGTTTGACCAGGTGTCAGGTTCCAGCAGACGGGCCGCCATGGTAATGCCTGCTTTGGAGGTCCAGCAGCCGCCCTTGAGCACATAAACAGGGGGCGTGCGGTTGCTGACAGGCCGGGATGGAGTATGCACCGATGCCGTCCATTCAAAGACGTTGCCCAGCAGATCATAGATGCCAAATGGACTCATGGACGGTTTGCCATGGCGGATAACCGGGGTGGTGTCGCCGGTAAGCGCTGCTTCAGTATTGGCCAGTTCCCCCCGCCATTCATTTCCCCAGGGAAAGAGAAGGCCAGCCGGGCCACGGGCCGCCGCTTCCCATTCGTCCTCGCCGGGCAGCCTCTTGCCCGCCCAGGCGGCAAAGGCCAGGGCGTCATGGCGGCTCACCTGCACCACCGGATGGTTCCCCTTGTTTTCCAGGGAGCTGCCCGGGCCCGCAGGATGACGCCAGTTTGCCCCCTGTGTCTTTCTGTGAACGGGTGCCGCGGTTGATGAAAAAGCACGTTACGGCCGGTATCCGGATCGATTCTGTTGCTGATCCGTCCTTCCACCACATTGCCGAAACCGGCCCGCTCGGCATCGGTTTCATAGCCGGTCTCGCGGACAAAAAAATCAAAAAGATCGTTGGTCACCGGCAGCTGAGCGATGTAAAAACTTTGTAGAAAGATCTTCCGGGTCGGCCGTTCATTGTAAGCCGGCTGATCACGCCCTGTCAGATAGTAGCCGGCGGGTATCTTGATAAATTTCGGCATGAACCGCTCAAGGATCTGGGCGATGTAATCATCATGGCTTTCCGTCAGGGTTTCCGGCGGGGAGGCCAGGGCCTCATCCGGTTCAATATAGTGACTGAGGTCCAGCGGGCGGGCTGCATCTCGCTGCCCAGCATCTGTTGCCCCAATTTCGCCAACCGTGGTGGTTTCCTCTTCATCAATAATCTCTGTTTCCTGTTCCAGGATCTCGGCCTCATCGAGCAGCTCGACCTCTTCCTGGTCGAGGAGTTCCTGGGCAGCCGGCCCGTCTTCAGCGCCGCCGGGCAGCTCAGCCCCTGTGTTCGTTCCCGTGCCCGCCAGCCCGCCTCCGGCCAGGCCGTCAGCCGGTCCGCCAATTATGTCGTCGGCAATCTCTGTTTCCTGTTCCAGGATCTCGGCCTCATCGAGCAGCTCAAACTCTTCATCTGCAAGCCATTCATCAATAGCCGGTCCGCTTCAGGCCGCCGGCAGCTCAGCCCCTGCGTCCGTTCCCGCGCCCGCCAACTCGCCCCCGGCCAGACCGTCAGCCGGTCCGCCAATTATGTCATCGGCAATCTCTGTTTCCTGTTCCAGGACCTCGGCCTCATCGAGCAGCTCGACCTCTTCCTGGTCGAGGAGTTCCAGGGCAGCCGGTCCGGCTTCAGCGCCGCCCGGCAGCTCAGCCCCTGTGTCCGTTCCCGTGCCCGCCAGCCCGCCCCCGGCCAGGCCGTCAGCCGGTCCGCCAATTATGTCACCAGCAATCTCGGTTTCCTGTTCCAGGACCTCGGCCTCATCGAGCAGGTCAAACTCTTCATCGGCAAGCCATTCATCAATAGCCGGCCCGTCTTCAGCTGCCGCCGGCCCCCTCAGCTCCTGCGTCCGTTCCCGTGCCCGCCAGCCCGCTCCCGGCCAGGCCGTCATCCGGTCCGCCAATGATGTCATCGACGATCTCGGTTTCCTGTTCCAGGATCTCGGCCTCATCAAGCAGCTCGACCTCTTCCTGGTCGAGGAGTTCCAGGGCAGCCGGTCCGTCTTCAGCGCCGCCGGCCGCCTCAGCCCCTGTGTCCGTTCCCGTGCCCGCCAGCCCGCCCCCGGCCAGGCCGTCATCCGGTCCGCCAATGATGTCATCGACAATTTCGGTTTCCTGTTCCAGGACCTCGGCCTCATCGAGCAGCTCGACCTCTTCCTGGTCGAGGAGTTCCAGGGCAGCCGGTCCGTCTTCAGCGCCGCCGGGCAGCCTCATCCCCTGCGTCGGTTCCCGTGCCGGCCAGCCCGCCGTCAGCCGGAGCGCTTATGGTCTCACCGGCAATTTCGGTTTCCTGTTCCAGGACCTCGGCCTCATCGAGCAGGTCAAACTCTTCATCGGCAAGCCATTCATCAATAGCCGGCCCGTCTTCAGCGCCGCCGGCCCCTTCAGCCCCTGTGTCCGTTCCCGTGCCCGCCAGCCCGCCCCCGGCCAGGCCGTCAGCCGGTCCGCCAATGATGTCATCGGCGATTTCGGTTTCCTGTTCCAGGACCTCGGCCTCATCGAGCAGCTCAAACTCTTCATCGGCAAGCCATTCATCAATAGCCGGTCCGTCTTCAGTGCCGCCGGCCCCCTCAGCCCCTGTGTCCGTTCCCGTGCCCGCCAACTCGCTCCCGGCCAGGCCGTCATCCGGTCCGCCAATGATGTCATCGACGATTTCTGTTTCCTGTTCCAGGATCTCGGCCTCATCGAGCAGCTCGACCTCTTCCTGGTCGAGGAGTTCCAGGGGAGCAGGCCCAGCTTCAGCGCCGCCAGCCCCTTCAGCCCCTGTGTCCGTTCCCGCGCCGGCCAGCCCGTCCCCGGCCAGAATCGCAGGAACTGCGCTCCCCCCCATCTTCAGCCGTCACCGTTTCTGCAACAGCTGCCCCGTCCGCCTTACTGCCTGCGGCAGCATCCCCGATTCCCGTGCCGGGGGCCAAGTGCTGCGGAGCATCACCCATGCCGGCGGCCCTGGCGATCATCTCTCTGGTCTTATCAAGCTCCTTGAGCAGCGAGGGCGGCTTCTTTCGGGCCGTCGCCCTGCATGACGCTGTCAAGAATGCCGCGCATCAGGGTGAGAATGTCCTTGGGGTCGAGGGCGCTGCTCAGTCCCAGCTTCTGCAAAAGGTCGTCTTTATGTTCATCGGAGATGGTGAAAACGTTATCGCGGCCGATGATCAGGCCTTCCGGATTTTTGCCCTGCTGGGCCAGTTTTTTCAGGTCCTTGTTTATGGAGGATTTGAGGCTGCTCAGGTTTTTCTTCTTCTGGTGAATAACTGCAGGATCATCAACCTCCCACAGTTGCCTGATGAGATCCTCGGCGGGGATGGCGTCGATCTCCGCCAGTCTTTCGTCAGTGGGGCAATAGGAGTGGATGAGGCTGATGAGGCGGCCCTTGAGGGTGGCGGGATTGGGCCGGAGGTTGGCGATGGCTGCAGAAATGCCCTGATGTGTGATTAATGCCATGCTATGTCCCGCTGCCTGGAATGATCTGCGGCGCTTGTTCGGTTAGCTGGAGTTGCCGGGAGATGCCGGTACGGCAAAGCGATGTTTTCGCGATTTTTCTCCTTTCAGCATACAGAAGGGCAGGGGAAAAATCTATATTTTGCTTTTCTAACGGATAGTCGCTACAATAAATTGCGTTCCCATTGTTATCATTACTTTTTCCGGCAGGAGCCGCATGAAATGACATCTTTGGTAATAGTCGAATCAGAGGCAAAGGCAAAGGCTCTCGCTGAGCAGTCCGGTGGCGCGCATGAAACATTGCTGCTGCGCTCAGCACCCATGAAGGTCGGCCATCAGCCCAACGCCGCCAGATTATACACCGGTGAAACAGGATTTCAGTTTGTGCCCACGGAAGCGGAAAGGGGCTTTGCCAGGGACCTGCTGACCAATCTGCATAAGGATATTTATGTGGCCCTGGAGAGTGATCAGCAGGGAGAGTACTGGAGCTGGATGCTGAGCAAATTCGTTTTTGCCGCTTCCAAGGGGGAAAAAGGGATCAGGCGGGTCCATGTCTCAGGTTTTGGGGAGGAGGAGCTGGCGGAGGCATTCCGGCTGGTTGAGCCGGTGCAGGACAGTGCCGCCGCGGCATTTTATATCCGCTCCCTTTTTGACAGCAGTCTGTTACGCCATCTGCAGCGTTTGCTCGGTACCGTGCACGGTCCGGGCGGGCTGCCGCTGAATTTTGCCGCACTCACCGCCCTTTTCCTGCTGGAAGAAAGGGAAGCGGAAGTCGATGCCTTTGCCGCTCCGGCGAAATGGCAGATTGCCGCCCGGCTGTCAACCCCGGCCGGGGCTGTCAAGGTAAGGCTGCAGGAGGCCTATGGAATAACGGATGATGGCTTTTTCCGAGATCAGGGCGAGGTGAAAAAGGCCCTGGCCCTTTTTGCCGGGCGGCCCCTGGCGGTCAAAGATGTGGCGGGGTCTGATTTTACCATGGAACCGCCCATGCCGTACCGTCTCGCCGAGTTGCTGCATGACGGTTATGTCCATCTCGGCATGGGGCCGGCAAAGGTGCTGCAGGCCCTGCAGAGGTTCCATGCCGGTCTCCCGCTTGATGGCAAACAGACCGGCCTCATTTCCGCGCCTTTTGCCGTGATCCCCTTGCACCATCAGGTCACCTTGTCCCGCATCAGAAAAGAGGTGGCAACCATTTTTGGCAGCGGGGAACTGATTGAACGGCAGCCAGCCGGCCATGTCATTCTTCCCCTGCTTCCCGGCCTTACCGGCGATCATCTGCAGGATATCCTGTCCGCCGATGAGCGGCAGCTGTATGATCTGATCCGGCAGCGGGCCCTGGCCAGTCAGATGCCCGAGGCTGTCGGCCGCAATCTGTTGCTGGAATGTACTGCGGGCGGCTGCCTGTTCCAGGGGCGGACCCCCTTGCTGACGGAAAAGGGTTTTCTCAAGGCATTTGCCAAAGGCTATGATCCTTACCTGTTGCCGGACTGTCCCCTGCAGGATTTACAGGCCGGCCGGGAACTCACCGTGGAGCAGGTCATCCCGGAACAGTGCACCGGCGTCACGGCGGAATACTATACCTTTGATTCTCTCTGTGAGGATCTCGCCGAGTTTTCCCTGCCCCTGGAGTCGGTTCTGATCCGTATCCTGCAGGAGATGCTTGATAAGAAATACCTTGCCCTTGATGCCAGAGGCGGCTTGCATATCGAGGGCAATACCGGCAGGGTGGTGGCCACCCTGAACCGGGCCTTCCCGGCCATGAAGGGCATCAGCCTTTCGGCCTATTTTGAGCAGACGGTGGGTGAGGTGGTCAGCGGCCGCAAATCCCTTGACTTCGCGCTGAAACAGTTTGAGCAGAACTTCGTCATGCATGGGGTGCCCCTGGTCAGAATCCAGGTACCCAGGGCAGTCCCGGTCCGGGAGAGCAAATCAAAGAACATCATTAAAAGCCTTGAGCCGGAGAGTCGCACCCCAGGGCCGACGGCGGCAGCACAGCAGGACCCGGCAGCGAAAGCTGCCGCGGAAACAGGAGCCCCGGCCATGGAAGCTGGGGAGGGGATGGTTGAATCACCCGGGCAGGCGGAGCCGATGACGGCGGATGCGGCGCTGGCTGCCGACCAGCCGCGGGAAGAGGCAGAGGATATCGCCAAGGGGGAAATCAGCGCGGCGCAGGAGATGACCGGCAATGAAGACGTCCCGGTCCGGGAGGAGGTTGCCGGGCATGCTGATATGGCCGCTCGGGCAAACGCCGAAACCTCTGATCGCTTGAACGTTGAAGGGGAAACGGTTGCCGCGCCGGCTGTGGAAGCTGTGGCAAGCGACATGCCGGAGATCCAGGAGGCTGCGCCGGAGACTGTTTTTGAGGAGCCGCTGCCGGCTGCGGAAGAGAGCGCGCAGAAGGTTGCCGGGCGTATGCGGGCAGATGAGGCCCTTGCTGCGCTGCCACCGGCTGAGGCCCAGCCGGGGCGATCCTGCCCGGATTGCGGCAGACCGCTCAGGTTGAAAAGTGATCGTTTCGGCAGGTACTGGGTCTGTTCGGACTATCCGGCCTGCCGTCACGCCGAATCCTGTGAGAGCGGGCCGCAGAAAATGGATCTGCCCTGTCCGCTCTGCGGAAGGCAATCCCTTGTCGTCAAACGGACCCCCACCGGCAAAAAGCTCTATGTCTGCCCCGGAGAGGGGTGTGAATTCATGGCCTGGTCCCGGCCTCATGCCGTAACCTGTCCGGGCTGCGGTTCCCCCTTTCTGGTGGAGAAAAAGACGGCAGCGGGCGGGACGGTGCTCCTGTGTCCCCGGGCCGGCTGCAGTTACCGGCAGGCCCTTGGCGGTGAGCAGATGGAGGGCGCGGGCGCCGAAGCTGTGCAGCCTGCCAGGAAAAAGATCCTGGTGCGCCGCCCAACAGGAAGCAGCGGCGGTCCCGGCAGAAAAAAGGTGCTGGTCCGCAGGAAAAAAGGCTAGTTCAAGCGGTCAGCAGAAAGAGGTTGCCCTTGATCCATTTGTTTTTTTCTTTGCGCAGATTGACCCTGTGGCGGCAATACACCTTGAAATCACAGTTGTCCGCCAGGGCATTGATGTAGCTTTCGGCCTGGGCGTAACGTCCGGTGGTCTGCAGACAGTAATCCGCCGCGCATATCTCGGTGGAAAAAAGAAAAGAGGCATGACTTCGCGCCTTTTTCCTGATCAGCCCGAAAATCGGCGTGAGGTCGGCGAGATAGATGAAAACATCGGCAGCGAGAAAGAAGTCGAATGTCTCTGTTGTGTTATCTAAAAACGAGAGAATATCATTTTCGTCCAGGGCCGCATAAACTTCCTTTTCCCGCGCCTTGGCCAGCATTTTCCCCGACAGGTCGATCCCGGTAAAATGAGTCACACAGTCTTTGAAGGCAACTCCTGATAATCCGGTCCCGCATCCCATGTCCAGGCCATGGGCAAAAAAAGTCTCTCCGGCATGATCATCCATCACCAGCCGCAGCTGGGCTGGGATGGTGCATGCCAGTCTGGTCAGCATGTCGTCGTCAAAATGGTCGGAGAACTGGTCGAAAAGTTCCCTGGCGTAGCCCAGAGGGCAGGTGGCGGTGGTCTTGCCCTCTTGGGCCTCCAGCATATGCTGGGCTGATTCACTGGCAGGATGCAGTTCAATTACCTTGCGATAGCTGGCCAGAGCCTGGTCTTTGCGCCCCATCTGCTGGTAGAGTCCGGCCAGATACTTGTGGGCGGAAAGATAACAGGGGTCAAGGGCGATGACCTTTTCAAAGGAGCTGATGGCCTGCTCCGGAGCTGCCATCTCCTTGAGCAGGACGCCGAGATTATAGTGGGTGTCCGTATCATCCGGGGTGAGGGACAGCACTTTTTCATAATACCCTTTTGCCTCTTCCAGATACCCCATCTTTTTCATGGTCAGGGCCAGATTGAAAAAGATATCGGGATCTTCGGGATTGATTGTTCCGGCCTGCAGGTAGGAGAGGGCTGCCTGGGCAAAGTTTCCTTGGGAGAAATGGCGAACACCCAGGTTGTAATGGTAGCTGGCCAGCTCGGGTGAGGGGGTGGGGACTTGCGTGAAACGGGTAAGGTCAGGCATTGCTTCCTCCTGTTGCCGGGAAAGCCAACCGAGCTGAAAGTGCCTGCTGGAAAGTCGTCCGGCCAGATTGCCGGTAATGGGGCGGCCTGGTTTTTACTCCCGCCGCCTTGTTTCATCTCCCTGCTAATGCAGGGTATCCATATAGGCGGTGAGCTGGGCCGCCAGATCGCTGTTGTCAATCAGCAGTGAAACTTCATGGTTATAGGCCAGGGCGGAATGGCTCAGGTTGTGGCTGCCGATAAATGAATAGCGCCGGTCAATGACCACAATCTTGGCATGGGTGGTGGTGTCCGGCGAGTCAAAGACAACAGGGATGTTGTTTTTGCGGAGTTTCCGGGCAACACTCTCGTTTGCCTTGTTGAGGGATTCATCATAGCCGGAATTTTCCAGGACAAGCCGGACATCGACCCCTTTTTTCCGGGCGTCGATAAGCTCTTTGAGCAGTAAGGCCGGTTTGTTGCCGGGGGAGGCGGTTGCCTTGAAAAGAAACATGGTCATGTCAATGGAATGCTCAGCGGTTTTGAGGTAATCAACCAGGGTGGGGAAGTATTTCCCGTCCGGCAGGACAATGATATCGCCGGGAGCGGTGGTGATTTTTTGGTGAACAGTGACGGCGCTCGGGCTGTTTTCCAGGGTGGCGCTGCTATCAAGCGCGAGGTAGGGTTTGATCGCCTCAAGGGATTTTTCCCCGATATCGGCCACCTCGACGAGTTGGTCCAGGCTGTGGAAAGGCCCGTGGCTCCGGCGATAGGCGACAATGGCCTGGGCGCGTTTTTCCCCGATATAGGGGAGTTCCTGCAGCTGCTGCACGGATGCGGTGTTGAGGTTGATCCGGCCGGTCAGCGCTGGGGCTGTCTCCGGCCGGATGGCCAGCAGCAGAAAAATAAACAGCAGGCTGCAGATCTTTGTGGCAAAGGTGTCTTTCATGTTGGGTTGAGCGGCTCTCTGATTTCCGAGTCTTTCTTTTATCACCCTATACCCGCCAGCCAAAACTCTCAACCCAAAAGGCTAAGCCGTTGTAATAAAATACTATCGCCGTCCGGTTGTCATCCGGCCCGGACCTGCACAATATGACTTGAAAAGATATCGCATTATGAGTTTAATCCGGGAAAAATTACCCCTAAAGCTACAGAAGGACGCGCCATGACCAATTTAACCGCCAGGACAGTCGGCTTCAAGCCCAGGGAGCGGAATGTATTTTTTCATATCCTCACCGCCTGCAACCTCTCCTGCCGCCACTGTTACATCAATCCGGCACAGCATGGCACCGCCACCCTCTCCCTGGAAACCATGGAGAACTGGCTGCGTCTTTTTTTGGATCCGGCCAGGGAGACCAACCTGATTTTTTTAGGCGGCGAGCCTACCCTGCACCCGGATCTCGCCGCAGGCATCAAAACGGCCAGACAGCTGGGCTACCGGAGCGTGACCGTGGACAGCAACGGCTTTTTATTCCATGACCTGCTGGAGCACATCATCCCCGGATGAGGCGGTCATCAGCTTCAGCCTGGACGGCCCGACAGCCGAAGATCAATGATCCCATCCGCGGCCAAGGGGTGTTTGCCGTCTGCACCGCCAATATCAGCAAGGCGGTGGCCATGGGGTTTGACGTCAGCCTTATCTACACGGTGAGCCGGATGAATATCGAGCACCTGCACCTGATGCCGGCGCTGCTCAAAGACCTCGGCGTCAGACGTTTTTTTATCCAGGTCATCGGCATCAGAGGCAAGTCAGCCGGCTTCACCAGGGACAATCTGCAGCTCACCCCGGAAGAATGGCTGTCCGTGATTCCCGCGGTGGCGCAAAAAGCCGCCGCCCTGGGTATCCATGTCATTTTCCCCAAGGTCTTCCTGGCTCCAGGGGAAGAATTCGCCTGCGCCGGGCGGGTGGCGGAAAACTACTTTATCTTTCCCAACGGCCGGGTTTACCAGTGCCCTCTGTGCGAGGATTTCCCGGTGCACGCCTTTACCATCGAAGACAACCGGCTGGTCAAAAATACGGGACTGACCGAAGACCGGTTCTTCACCCTTGATATCCCCGAGGGCTGCGTGATGAACAAACTGCTGCAGCCGGGCAACATCCGCTATGATGACCAGGGAAACCCTCTTTACCGCATTTCCTGCTGTCTTTTGAAACAGGAGATGGGAAACGACTGACGCTTTTTGCCCTTATTCCTTTTGCCCTGCGCCTTTTGCCTGGCGGCTGAATATCCGCATCACCAGGATGCCGGTTTCATAGAGGACGAAAAGCGGCAGGGCAAGCAGCAAGGTGGAGACCATATCTCCTGCGGCCAGCAGAAAGGCGAGAACCAGAATAGCCACGTAAAAATATTTGCGCTGCCTGGAGAAATAGGTCCGCGCTACCAGCCCGGTCTTGCCTGCGGCAACCATGAGAAACGGAATCTCAAAGGACAGGCCGAAGGCCAGCGATGCGCGGATAACAAAGGTCAGGTAGGAATCAAGTTTAGGCAGGGCCTGCAGATTGGCGCCGGCAAAACTCATTAAAAACTTGAGAGCCTGGGGCATGACGACAAAATAGGCAAAGCAGACGCCGAAACCAAAAAGCAGCGTAGCCCAGAAAACCACGGCAAGGGCGACCTTCTTTTCCTGTTTATGCAGCCCGGGAGAGATAAAGGCCCAGGCCTCATAGAGCATGACCGGGAAGGCGGCAATCAGCCCGACCAGTATGGAAATCTTCAGATAACTGACAAAGGCTTCGGTGAGATTGGTATAGACCAGCGTGGAGAGATCGGGGCTGGCCTGAAAAAGCGGCATTACCAGGAACCTGGCAAGCTGACTGGAAAAAAAATAGGCGGCGCATGAACAGAGGGCCACCGCGGCAAAGGCGATGCTGACCCGGCGCCGCAACTCCTTGAGATGATCACCGAAATGGTCGGCCAGGGGGCTCATCAGCTCTTCTTTGCCGCCTGTGCTGCTGCCTCATCGGGCTCCGGGGCGGCAGCCTTGACCGCCTCCCGGTATACGTCCTCGCCGGGACGGGCCTCGACATCAATCACCGGATGGCCGTCTTCCATTTTTCCGGCCTCGTCCTTTTCCCCCTCGGGCAATGCGGCAACCTTGCCGTCCTTGGGCTGCCCGCCCTCCTCCGAGGCCCGTTCAGCCTCCTTCAACTCTTCTTTCAAAGAGTCTTGCAGGGCATTTGCCGTCTTTTTCAACTCCATGAGCTGTTTGGCCAGAGTTTTGGCGAGATCCGGCAATTTTTCCGGACCGACGACAATCAGGGCCAGGGCCAGGATCAAGAATAAATTCAGGGAGACCGATGCCGAACATAGCAGATGATAAGGTTAAGATTTACGCTAAAGGCGAGAATAACAAACTCAGGCACTGACTCTTTTGCCTGGAAAACATGTGGATTTCAGATGACGTCCTCTCTCCTGTTGACAAGCATGACGCCAATGCCAATCTACGGTATTTGATTTTTAGTGTCAAGCAGCTTGGCGCATTGACTTTTCGGGACTCTTTGGCTAAAGTTCACCGTCACTTATAAACGAGGCAAGAAAATTATTACCATATCAAGGAGTAAGATCAATGGCCAATGTTGTGGTGGTGGGCACCCAGTGGGGCGATGAAGGGAAAGGCAAGATTGTTGACCTGCTTACGCAGTACGCGGATTATATTGTCCGATTTCAGGGCGGCAACAACGCCGGCCACACATTGGTGGTTGACGGCAAAAAATTTATTTTCCACCTGATCCCGTCCGGCATACTGTACGAGGACAAACATTGCTTCATCGGCAACGGCGTGGTGATCGATCCCGGCGTGCTGCTGGAAGAAATGGACAAACTGGCGGCAGGCGGCCGTCACGTCACCCCTGCCAGGCTGACCATCAGCGAACGGGCCCATCTGATCATGCCCTATCACAAGCTGCTCGATCTCGGCAGCGAGGCAGCCAAAAAGAAAGGGGCGAAAATCGGCACCACCGGCCGGGGCATCGGCCCCTGTTACGGGGACAAGGTCCTGCGCTGCGGCATCAAGGCCGGCGACCTGCTCGACGTCGACCTCTTCCGCGACAAACTGCGGGCCAATATCGAGGAAAAGAACCGCATCCTCACCGACCACTACCACGGCGATCCCGTCTCTTTTGAGGAAATCTACGCTGAGTTTCAGGGCTATACGGAAAAACTTGCCCCGTATATTGACAATGTTTCCGTCAAACTTGACCAGGGCCGCAAGGCCGGCAAGAATATCCTCTTTGAAGGGGCCCAGGGCACCCAGCTTGACATTGACCACGGCACCTACCCCTTTGTCACCTCCTCAAACGTGGTGGCGGGCAATGCCTGCACCGGTTCGGGATTCGGGCCGACCCACATCGATGCGGTGATCGGCATTCTCAAGGCCTACACCACCCGGGTGGGCGAAGGCCCCTTCCCCAGCGAGCTTTTTGACGAAACCGGGGATGCCCTGCAGAAAACAGGGGGTGAATTCGGGGCAACCACGGGCAGGAAAAGACGCTGCGGCTGGCTTGACGCGGTGGTGGCCAACGAGGCGGTCCGTTTAAACGGCATTACCGGCCTGGCCATCACCAAGCTTGACGTGCTGAGCGGCCACAAAACCCTGAAAATCGCCACCTCCTATGAGGCGGAGGGCAGAACGTTCACCGCCATGCCCGGCAATATCCGCACGGCCCAGCAATTAAAACCTGCTTATGAAGAGATTCCCGGCTGGCAGGAAGACATCTCCGCGGTGCGCAGCCTTGCAGACCTGCCGCAGAGTGCCCGGGATTATGTGAAGAGGATCGAGGATCTCACCGAAACACCGGTGATGCTTGTCTCCGTCGGACCTGACCGGGCGGAGACCCTGCTGCTGCAAAATCCTTTTGCATGATGAGGCTGTACAACTAAAAATTCACCACTGAGAGCACAGAGCCCACAGAGTTAACTAATTGTAATAATAAAGGGTTTTTCTCTGTGATCTCTGTGTGCTCTGCGGTGGAGAACGACTTACTTCTTGGCCACGTAACGCGCCCCGGCCATGACATCGGCCATATCAACGGCAATGTGCACCAGCATGTTGTCCGCCACCGGCGCCCCGGCCGAGTCACGGACCGGCGGGGTGGAGAAGACGGAACCAAGCCGGTGGGCCAGGGAAACATCGGGATGGTCCATCTTCTGGTCCATGGCCTGCTCCATATACCAGACCGTATCACCGCTCTGCACGTCAATGACCCGTACGCTCAGCTCCACCCTGGAGCCGCCCAGACTTGTGCCGGAGAGCATATACTTGATCCGGCCGGCCAATACCAGCTCCGTACCGGCCTTACCGGCAATGGCCGTGGCCTCAGCCAGCGAGCCGTAATGGCTGTTGACCATTTTTACCGTTTGAAAGGCCTGTTTGCCCAGCAGCACATCCTGGAAAAGGGCAGCCACCCTCTCGCCCTGCCCAGCCTCCATGCCGTCCGGCACGATAAAAGGCAGCACCGCCACCGAGGCCCGGCCCAAATCCGCGGCCGCGGTCACCAGGGGATGGATATAGACCACCGGTGAACCGGTTTCAACCTCCGGCGGTGCTGGGGAATGACCGGCACAACCGGATAAAAGCAGTAAAAAAATCATGAAATAGCGCAGCATAGCCTCTCCTCTTGGTAATTTCTGAACATCATGACCAGAGCCCCGCGGACTGGAACCATTTCACCGTTCATAGGCCGACATCGGCCCGGCCGCGGCCCCTTTTCTTTCCGCCAGCAGATAGTTGATATTGGCGCTGCGCTGCAGCTCAAGGGCGCCGACCGATAGCACATCCGACGAGCCGGCATCGATCATCCTGACATTGACGATGACCGTGGTCGGGGTGAGCGAGTACGTGCCGGCGATAATCGCCTGGGCCTCCTGCTGCTGGGCGATAAGGGAGGCGTCCCTGGTCAGGGTCAGTTCGCCGCTGTCACTTTTCACAAAGAGGCCGGGGGCCTTCCTGATCTCGGCCACGCCGAACCCCTGCTTGAACAGGCTGGTGGAAAGCGCTTCGGTCAGGGTGCGGCCGAAGCCGGATGTTTCATAGAGGTCGTCCAGGTTGACAAAGGTGGTGAGAATGAGCCGCTCACCGCTCTTCCTGCCGTCCTGCCGGTTGGCCACCAGCTGCCTGGCCAGGTCGTCGCCGAAACCGAAAAAATCGGGGCTGAGAACCGAGACGGTGCCGCCGCGTCTGGCGCCGGAGCACCCGGCCAGCAGCACGACGGCGGTCATGAGGACAAAAAAAACCTTCACAAGGCGGCAGGTTGTCATGTTCATCTCTTTTCCTTATTCCTGGTTAAAGGGCCGTTACGAAATAACCATTACCTTTCCAAACCTTTCGTTACAGCCCCTTATGCCGGTAACAGTATCCTGATGTAACTTTATTTCTTTAACAACGGCTTAACCAAGGCCGCATCGCCAGGCCAGGCCGCAATAACATTCAGTGCGGCGCCAATCTGCATCCGCGCCGGGATCAACGCTGCTGGCGGATGCTCTGCTCGGCGCGGTGCATGGCATCAAGGGCATCTTCATGCAATGTCTTGGAAACCGCCGAGGAGGCGGCAAGGGAGAACTGCTGCCTGGCCAGTTCATAGCGGGACTGGTCCATGTAGTCAAGCCCCAGCCCGTAGCAGCGCCAGGCATATTCGTCCAGGGCCTGCAAGCCGGCAGTTTTCCCGGGAGGCTCCTGAGAATATTCCCTGGGCGTGCACGACAGGCCCCCCGCAACCAACAGGGCCGCCATGCCCGCCAGGGCAACAAGGCCGCGTCCTTTTACCAGGAGCGACAAAACATCATAGCGCCACCCTGCCCCGTGCTCTTTTCCGGCAGTCACGCCTGCTTTTTTCCGCAACATCGCTTTTCTCCCGACCCGCTTATTCTTTTGGCGCAATCTCGGCAAAATTATGCAGCTCCACGACCGTTCCCCTTCTTGGGGGCATGGCCTCATCCAGCAAAAAACCCTGCACAAGCTTATTTGCCTCAAAGACAATCGAGCCGCTGGACAGCACCAGACCGTTTCCCTGCTGCAGCAGCCTGGCATTGACCATAACCTGTCCATCACTGATGGTATAGGTCCCCACCACCACGGCCTGGGCCTCCTGCACATAACTGAGCTGTTCCATGTCTCTGGACATACCGTACTCGCCATAGCCTTCCACGATCTGCACGGCCGGCGTCATCCGCACGTCAACCACCTCAATGCCCGCCCGCTGAAATTCGCTGATCATCTGCTCGCCCATGGCCCGGCCCAGACCCGAGGTCTTATAGAGATGATTCAGATTGACAAAGGTGGTGACAATAACCCGGTACTGATCGCTTATGGGTTCCCGGGCATGGTCGATCAGCTGCTGGGCCAGCTCCCGTACTTTGAGTTTCAATTCCATGGCCAGTTCAGCCTGGACCGGCAGTTTTTTTCTCATAAAGACATTCTGCAGGTCCGGCCACCAGGTTGACGTCTCTTCCTTTGGGGTGAAAACTCTGCCGGTGCGATACACATAATCAGCCGGGACTCTATGGGGATAGTCGTAGCCGTATCCCGTGGTCGTCGAGTACTCATTACCGGCAGCGGCATTGCCTGCTGCGCCAAGGGCAATAAAACCGAACACCATAGCCATAACACTGGATGCGTATCTCATTTTCCGCCTCAATTTTTTTTTGCCATCATCCCATCTGCCAGGCAGCAACCATGCTTCACTGTTCAGATTGATAGTCAGCATATTCATCGCTGCTGTTCTGCCAATAGGCGGGAGAGGATGTGTCTTCCCGATCCCCCTGGTAGCGGCGCAGTTCCGCAGGATAAACCACCTGCACATAGTCTGCTTTTTCTTTTTGGGCCAGATAGGAATCAATTTCCGCGTTGACCCGCGAACTCATTTCCGTCACAGCGGAGCAGCCGGTAAGGCAAACCAGACACAAGCCGATCACCATTATTTTCATTTCCTAATCCCCGTCAGCCAAAAAAATGATCATAAAGTCAGTTATCCAACATCTGCCACACAGGCAATTGTCCCAGGGTGGCAAAAAAATCATTTCCCCTGCCGCCACCGGGAAAAAATTACCTACCGGCAAGCCCTTGGCACCTGGGAAAATCTCTATGCGCTATTTCCTTGGAGCGTAGCTCCATTGCCCAGAAAGCAACCTGCAGACAGAAAAATTTTTCCGTCCTTTTTCTCTATCCCCAGCAAATTCAATGAACCAATATTGCATTTCCCGTGCCTCTGGCCACTCATCCTGGCAGATGAATTGCTTGTTCGCCAACAGAAAACCCGCCTTCCCCAGAAAAATATCCCTGCAAGCGGAATATTCTCAGGAAGGAACGTAACCCCCTTTTATTGCAGGTTCCAGAGGGGAGCCGCAACCAGCGAGTCATCCCGGATTATTGCCTTCCCGGCCGCCACTGCAATTAAAAATTCTTGCCAAAAGGGAGAAAGAGATTATATTTAACAGGTTTAAATTATAAGAATCAGCAAACTTACAAGGAGACGCTGTTTAATGGCACGTATAACCGTAGAAGATTGCTTGGAGCAGATAGGTAATGAAAATCGCTTTATGTTGATTCACCTTGCTGTTGCCAGGGTCAAACAGCACCGTAACGGGCAACCGTTTCTTATCAAAGGGAAAAACAAGGAAGTGGTTATGTCCCTACGGGAAATCGCCGCCGGCAGGATCACTTTTGAAAATATTAAAAATTTCAACAAAGCTCCTGAAAAAAAGACTGTCGCCGACGCAACAGCGCCACTGAAGTTGTTTCATAACATTCGGCAAGAATGAGTAACAAACTCCAATCCGTACAGATAATTTATTTGAGCTGAGCCCCAGGAAAAATCGTAGCCGATGGACAAAGATTACTACAACATTCTTGGTGTCGCCAGAACCGCCACAGCGGATGAGATAAAAAAGGCTTACCGCAAGCTTGCCATGCAATATCATCCTGACAGGAATCCGGGCGACCAGGAGGCAGAAGAAAAATTCAAAGTGGCGGCTGAAGCGTATGAGGTGTTGCGGGATATCGAAAAACGTAAGATTTACGACAGATATGGCGCAGAAGGCTTACGCAACAGTGGTTACAGCGGCCCCGGCAATTTTGAGGATATTTTTTCAAGCTTTGGCGACATTTTCGGAGACCTGTTCGGCTTCAGCGGCGCCGGCAACCGTCGGCGCAGCCAGGGACCGATACCCGGTAATGACCTGCGCTATGATTTAACCGTTTCCTTCCTTGATGCGGTTCACGGCGTGGAAAAAGAGATTGAAATCAACAAGCGTGACACCTGCTGGACCTGCGAAGGAAGCGGGATACGGCCGGGCCACAAAAATAAGACCTGCGCTTACTGTCAGGGCGCAGGGCAGGTAACCAGATCACAGGGCTTTTTCAGCATCCGCACCCCTTGTCCGGAATGCCAGGGCCAGGGTGAAATCATTACCGATCCCTGCAATGAATGTCACGGCGCCGGTCTGATCACCAAGAAGAAGAAGGTTTCGCTGAAAATTCCGGCCGGGGTGGATACCGGGGCCAGAATGCGATTGCGGGGGGAAGGCGAGGGAGGACGCAAAGGCGGCCCAAGCGGTGACCTTTACGTGATTATCCATGTTGAGTCCCACAATTTTTTCCAGCGCGACGGAGATCTCATCTATTGCGAGCTGCCGCTGTCCATGACCCAGGCGGCCCTGGGATGTAAACTGGATGTGCCGACCATCCATGGGGAAAAAAATCTGAAAATTCCCAAGGGAACCCAGCCAGGCCAGACCTTCCGCCTGCCCGGCGAAGGAGTGCCGAGTTTACGCGGCCAGGGTAAAGGTGATATGGTAGTTGAGGTCAAGGTGGTTATTCCAAAGAAACTGAGCAAGCGGCAGGAAGAACTCCTGCAGGAATTCGTCAGCCTGGAATCAGCCGATGACGAACACCACAGTGAAGGATTTTTCAAAAAACTTTTTTCAGGCAACCTGGGAGCATGAACTCTCCGGAAATGGAAAAAATGGCGCAGACAAAAGAGTTCAGCCACTTTGACCAGGCGGGAAAAGCCAGAATGGTCGATGTCAGCCAGAAAAGCGACACGGTCCGGCAGGCCGTGGCCGGCGGTGTCATCCATATGTCGCCGGAGTGCCTGCAACTGGTAAGCAACGCCTCCATTGCCAAGGGAGATGTGTTGGGAGTGGCGCGACTGGCCGGCATCATGGCAGCGAAAAAGGTGGATGAACTCATTCCGCTTACCCATCCGCTGCCCATCACCAAAGCGGACATCGATTTCAGCCTGGATGCGGAAAAAAGCTGTATAGAGATAACTGCTACCGTGGGAATGACCGGCAAAACCGGCGTGGAGATGGAAGCGCTTACCGCCGTATCCATAGCTGCTTTAACAATATATGACATGTGCAAGGCAGTGGATAAGGGCATGGTGATAGACCACATCAGGCTCTTATCCAAATCAGGTGGGAAAAGCGGCACTTACGTCCGCAATGACCTGAAATAAATCAGTAAATTTCTGCAACACGGGAAAGCAACGCTGAATCATGTGGAGATCTAAGCGATGACAGACGAACAACTGGCGTATTTTAAATTGAAATTACAGCATATGAGCGAAGAGCTCTTGTCTGAAGCCAATAGAACGATTACGGAAATGACAGACAGCAGCGGCAATTATCCTGATCCCACGGACAGGGCCACCGCCGAGTCCGACCGCAATTTCGAACTTCGCATCCGCGACCGCGAACGCAAGCTGCTGGCCAAGGTCAAGGAAGCGCTTGAGCGGATTGAAAACGATGCATATGGCGTCTGCGAGGATTGCGGAGAAGATATCGGCGTTGCCCGGCTTGAGGCCCGTCCTGTCACCACCCTCTGCATCCAGTGCAAGACAAAACAGGAAGATTATGAAAAGGCAAAGTCCAGTTAATCTGCCGCCGATGCACAAAGATTCCCCTCTTACAATAGACTAAGCCATGCCCGAACTAAGAAAAGACCCTATCCTCGGCCGCTGGATTATTATTGCCAAGGAACGGGGAAAGCGCCCGACAGACTTTATTGTTGAACATAGTGTCAGCAAAGGGGGATTTTGTCCGCTTTGCCCTGGCAATGAAAAGACCACGCCGCCGGAGGTTCTCAGCTACGGCGACATCAACCATCAGCCCAACACCCCGGGCTGGACGTTGCGGGTGGTGCCGAATAAATACCCGGCCCTGATCATTGAGGGCGAGCTGAACAAGGAAGGGGAAGGCCTGTACGACAAAATGAACGGCATCGGCGCCCATGAAGTCATCATCGAATCGCCGAACCATGACGAAGCCTTTTCCGATCTTCCCCAGCACAGAATGCTTGATGTCTTTCTCGCTTTCCGTGACCGCATCATCGATCTCGGCCGCGACCCCCGCTTCAAGTATGTCATGGTCTTCAAAAATTTCGGCAAAGCGGCGGGCGCCTCCCTGGAGCATTCCCATTCCCAGCTGATTGCCCTGCCCATCGTGCCGGGGCAGAATCGTCTCGGAAATGTCCGGCAGCCTCTCCTATTACAAGTACAAGGAGCGCTGTGTCTACTGCGACATGATCCACCAGGAAATCAAAACGGAAGACAGGGTCGTCTGCCAGAACGATTATTTTCTCGCCATCGCCCCCTATGCCCCTCGTTCTCCTTTTGAAATGTGGATTCTGCCCAAAAGGCACGCCTCGTCCTTCATCAGTCAGGACCACACCTCTTTCCAGGCCCTGGCGGCAATTTTTTCGGAAAGCATGCGGCGATTGAATGCCTGTATTCCCAATGTCCCTTACAATTTTGTCCTGCATGCCTCACCTTTGCGCTCCGAACCGTTGGAATATTTTCACTGGCATTTTGAGATCATGCCCAAATTGACCCAGATTGCCGGTTTTGAATGGGGATCAGGTTTTTATATTAATCCGACCCCGCCCGAGGATGCCGCGAAATTCCTTAAGGAAGCGAAAGTGTGATTGAACTTTATAAAACAGGTGGCTCATGAAAAAGATATTACTCGTTGACGATGAAGAAAGCATCCATCTGCTCTACCGGGAGGAACTCGAAGAAGAAGGCTATGAAGTGCACTCCGCTCTTTCCGGCGAAGAGGCCCTGGAAAAACTGCATATTATAGAACCGGATCTCGTCATACTTGACATCAACATGCCGGGCATGAACGGCATTGATGTGCTGCGCCGCATGAAGGAAATCAACCAGGCCATGCCGGTTATTCTCAGCTCCGCCTACCAGGAATTCAAACAGGATCTCGCCTCATGGGCCTCGGATGACTACATTGTCAAATCATCCAATCTGGACGAACTAAAAAGCGCCGTCCGTAAATATCTGTCCTGAGCAACCGGTGGCAGCAACCCGCAATGAAGGACATCCAGAGCCTGCGCGATCACCGGCGTATCAACATCAAAAAAGTCGGGGTCAAGGATATTTCCTACCCGATCTCCGTGCTTGACCGCGCCAACAAGGTGCAGCGGACCGTGGCCAGGGTGAATATGTACGTCAACCTGCCCCACCAGTTCAAGGGCACCCACATGAGCCGCTTCATCGAGATTCTCAACCACTTCCACGGCGACATCAATCTGCGTAGTTTCCGGCTCATTCTGGAAGAGACAAAAACAAAACTGCAGGCCGAGGCAGCACATATGGAAATTGAATTTCCCTTTTTCCTCAAAAAAAAATCGCCGGCGGCCAACAAGATGGAACTGGCTGAATACCTTTGTAAAATGCACGGTTCACTTGACCGGACAGATGACCTTACCCTGGAAATCGCCGTGCCCATCTCTCCGCCGGCGCCGGTGCAGACCAGCTCCGGCCTGCCCGAATCCCTTGGTCACTGGGGAGTGGCCAATATCTGTCTCCGCTTTAAGCGTTTCATCTGGATGGAAGAGCTGATTGAAATGGTCGAAGCCGTAACCACCCATGACCTGCAGTGGTCCGCCGCATCAGTCAAACCTCCCAACCGTACCCTCTCCGTGGAAAAAATTGCCAAGGATCTGGCCGTCAAACTTGCCGGCCATCCTGACATCAGCTGGTGTTCCATCACCGTTGAGAATCTCTCCCAAGGCTTCAGCACCTTTGCCACCATTGAATGGCCGGAAGAGGACATGAACTCCAATCACAACCGCATACATTAAAATAGTAAATCCTATGAATCACGAATTTTTACTGGAAATCGGCACGGAAGAAATACCGGCAGGCTACATTGAGCCGGCCCTGGATTTCATGAAGTCAACCATGGGCAGAAAACTGCAGGAACTGTCTCTCTCCTTTGACGCCATCACCGCCGCCGCCACGCCGCGCCGGCTGACTCTCTGCGTCCAGGGGCTCAGCGCCTGCCAGCCCGACCGCAGAGAAGAGGTGCTCGGCCCCCCGAAAAAAGCGGCTTTTGACAGTGACAACAAGCCCACCAAGGCCGCTATCGGCTTTGCCAAATCACGCGGGGCGGCCCTGGAGGACATCCGGATTGCCAGTACGGCCAAAGGTGAATACCTGATGCTGGTCCAGGAGCACAAAGGCGAGCAGACAGCTGAGATTCTTTCCCGCCTGCTGCCGGAGTTCATTCTCTCCATCCCCTTTCCCAAGTCCATGCGCTGGGGCGTTTTCCGGGTCAGTTTTGCCCGGCCCATCCAGTGGCTGCTCGCCCTGTTTGCCGGCAAGGTGGTTGACTTTGCCATCAATGATCTCTCCTCCGGCAACACCACCCGCGGCCATCGCTTCATGGCGCCCCAGGTCGTGCCGGTCAAAGATTTTGCCGATTACCTGGACGTGCTGCGCAAGCATTATGTTTTTGCCGACATGGAAGAGCGGCGCGGCATGGTGAAAAGCGAGGTGGTCCTGGCAGCCTCCGCGGCCGGGGGTGAAATCGTTGCCGACAGCGGCCTGCTCGACACGATCACCAATCTGGTGGAGCTTCCCGTGGGGGTCAAAGGCAGTTTTGACGACAAATTTCTGGCCCTGCCCCGGGAGGTGCTCATCACCTCCATGCGGGTACACCAGAAATATTTCACCGTGGCAGACCAGAGCGGGAACCTGATGCCCAACTTCGTGGCCGTGAACAACACGAAAATCGAAGATACGGCCATGGCGGCCGCAGGTCATGAAAGGGTGTTGCGCGCCCGGCTGGAGGATGCGCTTTTTTTCTTCAAGGAGGACAAGCAGCGCAGTCTGGAAGGTTGCCTGCAGGATCTGTCCGGGGTCGTTTTCCAGGCCCAGCTCGGCTCCATGCTGGAAAAAACCGAGCGGCTGGAAAAACTGACCGCCTTTCTGTGCCAGCAAATCGCACCAAACCTGCTCGCTACCGCCGTACGTGCCGCCCGGCTGGCCAAAGCGGACCTGGTGACGAACATGGTGGGCGAATTCCCCACCCTGCAGGGGGTGATGGGTAAATATTACGCGCTGCATGAAGGGGAAACCGCAGAGGTTGCCGAGGCCATTCAGGATCATTACCTGCCGGTCAGGGCAGACAGCGCCCTGCCGGAAAATATCCCCGGCGCCCTGGTCAGCATCGCCGACCGGCTGGACACCATCGCCGGCTGTTTCGGCATCGGCAAGATTCCCACCGGCACCACCGATCCCTACGGACTGCGGCGTCATGCCCTGGCTTTGCTGCATATTATCGCCGACCGCTCATTCCCCCTGTCCCTGTCCGAATGCATCAGTGAAGCGCTTGGCCTTTACGGTGACAGGCTGACCGAGGACCGGCAGAAGACCGCCAAGGCCATGCTTGACTTCATCAGGGGACGCTACACGAATGATCTCATCGCCAAAGGCTTGGCCCAGGAGGCGGTTGAGGCCGTGCTTTCCACCTCCTTTGATGATATCGTTGACTGCCGGAGACGGATCGATGCGCTGATCAGCATCAGCTCACGGGAAACCTTCACCCTGCTGGCCGGTGCCTTCAAACGGGTCATTAATATCATTAAAGATCACGCCGATTATGAAGTCTCTTCCACCCTCCTGCAGGAAGAGGCGGAAAAGAGACTGTACGGGGTATACCTTGAGGTGCGGGACCAGGTGGAGCCGCTGGTCAGGGGAAAAGACTACGGCCAGGCCCTGGAGAAAATTCTGGAGATGAAAGAGCCGGTTGACGCCTTTTTCGACACCGTCATGGTGATGAGCGAGGATGCCCGGCTCAGAAAAAACCGGCTGTCGCTGCTGGCCGCCATTGCCCAACTCTTTCTGCGCATCGGCGACTTCTCCAAAATGTATACCCTGACGGGTAATGAGTAAAACTTTGCCGCTCAGGCCGCGACATAAAAACTTCGCACATCATCCAGGGCATTTTCATAGAAAAGGGGCAGGTGGTCATAAACGTTTTTGATGCGGCCTGCCAGCCTGATCACCTCCTGCCAGTCTCCCCTTTCATAGGCCTTGACGAGCTTGAGAATACCAGCATACTGGGTTGTCTCCTCGCCAATCAATGTGGCAACGATGTCGTGGGTCAGGCTGAGTTGCCGTAAAACGTTTTCCATGGGCTGGTCAAGCAAAACATCCAGCAGAGAAAACATGCCCACGGTATAGCAGGTCAGGGTAAAATCCCGCCCCTTGCCCATCGTCTCGCCGATCTGTTCACAGAACCTGGCCCGCAGCAGGGTCAGGCGCAGCAGCTCCTGGGGCTTATCATCGGCCATATAGGAGAGCATCATCAGGCTGAGCCATTTGCGCAGAGTCAGTTCGCCGATCAGGGCCACCGCGCTCTGCAGCGAAGTCACCTCCATTCTCCGGCGCATGGCGGCAGAGTTGACGTAGCGCAGCAGCTTATAGGAAAGCGATACGTCGCGGGCAATAAATTCCGCAATCTTTTTAAAGCTGTAATTTTCATCCTGGAGGACGCGGATGATCTTCAGATACTGCAATTTTGAGCCGGGAATATCCCTGCCCTGGACGATTTTGGGTTTACTGAAAAAATAGCCCTGGAAAAAAGAAAAGCCCATGCCCTTTAAGACATCAAATTCCTCAATCGTTTCAACCTTTTCAGCCAGCAGCTTGACGTTGTAGGGGGCAACCTGCTGCAGATTACGGCTTAATTCGTCCACGGTCATGGCCTGGACATCAAATTTGATGATGTGGGCCAATTCAACCAGCGGCAGAAATTCCTCGGTAAAAACAAAATCATCCAGGGCAAGAATATAACCCTTTGCCACCAGATTTCTGCAGGCATTGATAACTTCCGGGGTTACTTCCACATTTTCCAGTACCTCGGCGACGGTAATTCGCGGCGGAAACAGCGCAGGATACTCTTTGACGAGCATATCCCCGGTGAAATTGATAAAGGCCTTTCTCCCCTGCGTGATTTTGCTGATGCCGATCAGGGAGAAGGTATTGGTGATGACCCTGGAGGTTGCCTGCTCGCCGTCCTGGCCTTCATCGAAAAAATTATCAAGCCCTGACCGGAACAGAAGTTCATAGCCGAATACCCTGCCATTGCGACGGAATATCGGCTGCCTGGCAATGAAAATCCTGCCTCCTCTATCAGGCGGCTCATCGGCGGTCACAGACATAACCCTCATCGCAATATCATCCATTAGTTGATTATAGGCCAGGCGTATTCGGAACGTCAAGGAGCTTCAGGAAAGCATCCCGCCCACTGCCAAAAAATTCGCAGACCTTTATCCCGACCTGATCTCTCCCTTTCCCCCGTCTAACCAATATAAACGTTTTCATGATAAAATTATAGAGTTTAGCTTTATTTTCAGACATACTGTAAACATCACAGGTGTGCATGAAAAAAGGATGGTCACGACATGATTATCGGTGTGCCGAAAGAAATAAAGAACAGGGAATTCCGGGTTGGCATCGTCCCTGCCGGGGTGAAAACCCTGACTGCCGCCGGACACAAGGTTCTTATTGAGAAGGACGCGGGCAGCGGCAGCGATATCTCTGACAGCGAATATGTCCGCGCCGGGGCGGAGATTGTCCCGGCAGCAGAAGAGCTTTACGGGCAGGCCGAGCTGATCGTGAAGGTCAAGGAACCATTGCCCCAGGAGTATCCCTTCCTGCGGCCGGGCATGATCCTCTATACCTATCTCCATCTTGCCCCCCTGCCGGAATTGACCGAACAGCTGCGGCAAAGAGGGGTAACGGCCATCGGCTATGAAACGGTGCGGCTGGATAACGGCTATCTCCCTCTGCTGGCCCCGATGAGCGAGGTGGCAGGCCGTATGTCGATCCAGGTCGGCGCCCATTTTCTGGAAAAAGAGGAAGGGGGGCGGGGTATCCTGCTTGGCGGCGTACCCGGCGTTGACCATGGCCACGTCACCATCATCGGCGGCGGCACAGTCGGCAGTTATGCCGCCCGGGTGGCCACCGCCCTTGGCGCCACCGTTACCGTGCTGGACACGGATCTGCACCGGCTCGCCTATCTTGACGACATCTTCGCCGGCCGCATTAACACCCTGATGTCCAATATCCACAATCTGGAGCAGGAACTGCGCATCTGCGACCTGCTGGTGGGCGCCGTGCTGATTCCCGGCAGCAGTGCCCCGAAACTGGTTAGCAGGGAGATGCTCTCCCTGATGCAGAAGGGGGCGGTTATTGTCGATGTGGCCATCGATCAGGGCGGCTGCATTGAAACGTCGCGGCCCACCACCCATTCAGACCCGGTTTTCATGGTGGATGGCATCATCCATTACTGCGTGGCCAATATGCCCGGCGCGGTTCCCCGCACCTCCACCTTTGCCCTGACCAACGCCACCCTGCCCTTTGCCCTGGAAATAGCCGACAAAGGGCTTTTCACTGCGGCGGCTGACAACAACGCACTCAGACGGGGCATTAATGTCCACGACGGGGAAATCCGCAACCGGGAGGTGGCTGAATCCCAGGGCCGGAAGTGGCAGCCATTTGTCTGCTGATGCCGCACTGCCGCATGCCTGCGCTTCATGAACCCATTGCCTGAATAGCGCCGCACGGCTGGAATTTCGCAGATGCTTAACCGGCATTGCGTCCTTTGTTATGGAATGATCAGTCAATCCGAAAAAATATCGTTACCGGTGATAAGGTATGAACGAAAATCCGCCCCCTGCGCTGATTAATTATTTTCCGGTCAGCAAGCATTGCCTGATGAAGATGTACGGGGAGATCACCTTTGATCTGTATACGATCCCCCGGAGCCAGCAGCAAGGGCAGGAACCGGTGCTGCTGGTGCATAAAAATTCCATGCTGACCAATGTCAGGGATCTCATTGCGGCCAGCGGTTTTGAGAACTTCTACATCCGGAAAGAGGATCAGGGCAAACTCCATCATCTCATAGAAAATTTCATCGGCATGATGATCGATGATCCCCTCATCCCTCTCAAGGAAAAATCAAACCTTATCTACAACTGTGCCGCCAATGTCCTGAAGGATATTTTCTCCGATCCCAGAAGCGGGGACAATTTAAAGCGGACGGAAAACATTACCGGCAATATCATCAATTTTGCCTTAAGCGACCAGGCATCCATTCCCAGTCTGCTGCAACTCAGCTCCCATGATTATTACACCTTCACCCACTGCCTCAATGTGGCTGTTTTCAGCATAGGCCTGTGGCAGGCCATTTACCCGGCCAGACAGGATTGTCTGCGGGAATTTGCCCTGGGCTGCATTCTGCATGATATCGGCAAGAGCCGGATTGACGATGCCATCCTCAATAAGCCGGGTAAACTGACCGAGGACGAGTTCGCGGTGATGAAAAAGCATCCGCAATACGGCTACAAGCTGATGATTGGGGCAGTCCCGGCCATCTCCCTTGATGTCATTCTCCATCACCATGAAAAACATGACGGCAAAGGTTATCCCCGCGGGCTGCAGGGAGACAGGATTTCCGACTTTGCCAAAATCGCAGCCATTGCCGATGTCTATGATGCGCTGACCACGAAAAGATCTTACGCAGACGCCAGAGACCCCTTCAAGGCAGTGCTGACCATGAAGGAGGAGATGGTGGGCCATTTTGAACAGGATAAATTCATTTCCTTTATCTATCTGCTACGCGGCAGAAGTTCATCCCCACCGGTGCACAAGGAACAGGCTTAACAGGGGCAGATAGGTAATCAGGGCGAGGGCGGCCATCTGCAGAATGATGAACGGCAGTGTGGCCTTATACACCGTTATCATCGGCTTTTCAAAGCGATAGCTGGCCAGAAACAGATCAAGGCCCACCGGCGGGGTGGAGTAGCCGATCTGCAGATTGGCCAGAAAAATGATGCCCAGATGAATGAGATCCACCCCATAGCCCTGGGCGATCGGCACGATGAGCGGCACCACCAGCACCAGGGCCGAGAAGATATCGAGCATGCAGCCGACAATCAGCAGGAAGATGTTCAAGAGCAGCAGAAAGGTGTATTTGCTGCTGATATAATGCTGGATGATCTCAAAAAGGCGCATGGGCACCTCCCGGTCCACCAGGAAGTTGGTGGAGGCCATGGAGGCGGCCAGAATCACCAGGATGCCGCCGAAGAACATCATGCTCTGCACCATGATGGCAGGCAGGCGGGAAAGAGTGATGTCGCGATAGATAAAGACCTCCACGACCAGCACATAGAGGGCCGTTACCGCCGCCGCCTCCCCGGCCACAAAAAATCCACCGTAAATTCCTCCCAGGATAATCACCGGCAGGGGCAGCTCCCAGGCTGCCTCTTTGATCCCGGCCGTTGACCTCGGCCCGGGAGGGGGCAGCGCCGCGCCTGCGAACCGGCGGGCTTTTTTGTATACTGTAGCCGCCGATCAGGGTAAGCATCACCAGTCCCGGCACGATGCCGGCCAGAAAGAGCTGATCTATCCGCACCTCGGCAATAACCCCGTAGAGGATCAGCGGCAGACTGGGAGGAAACAGCAGGCCAAGACTGCCGGATGTGGTGATGAGCCCCAGGGAAAACTTTTCGGTATACTGATCCTTGACCAGGGCTGGGTACAGGAGGCCTCCCAGGGCAAAAATCGTCACGCCGGACGCCCCGGTAAAGGCGGTAAAGACGGCGCACACCACCAGGGCCACCACTGCCAGCCCGCCCGGCATCCAACCGAGCAGCAGCCGGGAGAGGTTGAGCATCCGCCGGGGCGTCCCGCTTGCAGACAGCAGGGTACCGGCAAAAATAAAGAGCGGCAGCGAGACCAGCAGCGGGGTATCCGCCAGACGGGACATCTCGATAATGACCACGGAAATATCAATGCCCACACTGTAAAAGGAGAGCAGGGCCAGCGCCGCGATGATGATAAACAGCGGCGTGCCAAGCAGCGCCATGAGCAAGGTAAAATATCTGCAGAGAATCACGGCGGGGAGACCATCAGGATGGGCGGGCGGAAGATTTGCCGGCAATTGCCAGGAGATCCGCCACGCCGGCTGAGAAAAAACGGAAAGTCATCAGACCGAAGGCCAGCGGGAAAACGAGATTCCAGGCCCAGGAAGGAATGGAGAGCAGGGAGGTGCCGCCGAACTCGGCTTCATTGCGGACAAAGCTGACGGCCGCCCAGGTCAGGGCAGCAGACACCAGGGTGGAAAAAAGATGAATCAGCAGCTTAAGCCATGGCTTCATGCCGGCCGGCACCAGATAGGAGACCAGATCAAGGCCGATATGTTTGCCCATCCGGGTGGCCACGGCCGCCCCGAACATGCCGGACCACAGCACCAGATAACGGAGCAGCGGGTCGGCCCAGAGCAGGCCCCCGGAAAAAACATCCCGCAGGGCAATCTGCAGACAGGCCAGCAAGATCATGCCGGCCAGCAGCAGACAGAGAAAGGTCTCCTCCAGCCGCTGCCCAAAGCGGCGCAGACCGGCCACCCATTTGCCTAAAGCATTCATAGGTCAGCATTCATCAGCAAAAATTGTGATTGCCATCATGGTTTAAAAAAAATATTTTCTTTGCTTCCCGCCGGCGTTTTTTCAGCTGCGAGCGCCATAAAAAAATCAGCGGCTGCGGTACTGGGTGAGCAGCCGCATGGTCTCCGCATAAATCTCCTCGGAAAAGGCCTTGCCTTTCAACCGAGCCACCGTCTTGTCCCGAACCATTTCCAGTTCCGTCAAGGCACCAGGTTCGATATTCACCAGGGTGACCCCGTTGTCCTGCAACACGGTCCGGGCCTCTTCATTGCTTTTCCTGGTGTCCTCCAGCAGAATGCCGAAATGCTTTGCCGCGGCAGTTTTAATCAGCGCGCCATACTTTTCCGGCAGCCGGGTGAACTGTTGGCGATCCAGCAGAAAAGCGCCGTAGGCATAACCAAAGGGCATGTCGGTGATATATTTGGCCTTGGTGTACCATTGCAGCACAATGGAGCCGTAAAGTGAATTAAAAACCGTACTGACCAGACCGGTCTGCAATGAGGTGAGCACATCGGGAATGGAGAGGGGGGTTGGCGTGGTCCCCAGGGTTTCCAGGAAGCCGGCACTGAGCGGGTCATTATCAGGCGCCCAGCAGGTGCTCTTTTGCAGCTCCGCCACCGTGGCAATCGGCGCGGTGGACATGGTGTAGATGAACCCGACCTCGGTCAGGGCAATGAGCTCCAGGCCGTTTTCCGCAAAGGCCTTGTGGAAATATTCATCGAGCCCCTGCTTGACCTGGTCCACCTCTTCATAGGAATGCATCAGAAAAGGAATGCCCAGAACCCGGAAGTCAGGGACCACCGAGCCGATACCGGTCATGGTAAATCCGCCGCCATTGAGCTGCCCGACCCGCATCTTGCGATACATGGCCAGATCATCCCCCATGACCCCGCCGGCGTAAATCTTGAACCCCACCTCGCCGTTGCTCTGGTCCTCCACCTCCTGGGCGAACTCCCGGAACCGCTTGGTCCAGACGCTGCCTTCAGGCGCCAGCGACGCCACCTTGAACAGATATTTCGGGCCGGCAACGGCCTGCGGGGCTGATGCGCAGAACCCAGCAATAATCAGTATGAAAACCTGGACAATTCCGAGTAAACGAGGCATGCAAAAGCTCCTGCGGGTGCGGCGAATTAGTAAAAAACAGTAAATGATGGTCGCGCTCTCGGCTGATGCGGTCATCAGAAATAACGGTCAACTTCGGCCAGCAGCTGGCCGGCCCTTTTTTTAGCCACCTGATTGGCCAGGGCGAAGTCAGGCCTGGATGCAAGCGGAAAATCAAGGACCTCCCGCAGCAACTTTTCAAAGAGGTCCCGGTCAAAAACGGTTCTGGCATAGGTTTCGGCAAATGCCACCTGGGCCGGCAGGAACTGATGATCGCCGATGGCCAGTGCCCGTTCAAAATGCGCCCGGCTCTCTACCGGGTTGCCGCCGAGCATCGCCGACCTTGACCCGTAATAGGAACCGAGGAAAAGATGGGCCGCCCCGTGGTAATATCCCTCATCAAGCTGCAGAACTCTCTCCATGATCTTCTCAACCTTGGCCAGAGCGGTCAGGGAGGCCGGCGACCCTGACTGATATTGCAGCCACAGAGCCCAGCCATATCCCCCCCAGAAAAGAGCGGCCACCTCGCTTCTGCGGCAGGAGGCCAGGGCTACGTGCAGCTCATCCAGCGAGTATCCTTTTTCTCCGTCATCAAGATGCAGGCATTCGGCCAACAGGATTAAGCCATAGTCTTTTGCCTTATTACTAAGCTGAACAGCCCTCTCCATCCTGCCGCAGGCGGCCAGGGCCATGGTATAGGAGCTGTAGGACTGGGTTGCGGTCAGAAGCAGCCCTCTGTTTTCCGGATTGTCGGCCAGCAGGCTGTCAATCATCAGCAGATAGGCCGGAGCGCCTTCACAGACCAGTTCCAGATCGGTCTGCTTCTGCAGGTTGTCAACGGTCGGCTCAATCATCCGACTGACCACCAGAGAGGTGCAGCCGCCAAGCAGACAACTAACCATACTGCCCGCAATAAATTGTTTCCATTTCCCCATGATCTCCGTACTATATATGGCAATTTGAAACTCTGCAAGCACTGTGAACAATCAGCGCCTTTAACACTTTGACACACCGGGCGGATGCATGCTATAGTGCCCGCCACTGATTCATACGCTCAAACCATTAGTAATCGACAACGATTTCAACGAGATTTCCTAAAGAAGGAGAGCCCATGAAAACAACGACATCGCAATCTTTGTTTGCAGAAGCCCAGCGCCTCATCCCCGGTGGTGTAAACAGCCCGGTGCGGGCCTGTAAGTCCGTGGGCTGCGATCCCCGCTTCATCCAGCGTGCCGCCGGTTCAAAAATTTATGATGCCGACGGCAACGAATATATCGACTTTATCGGCTCATGGGGTCCCATGATTCTCGGCCATAATTATCCGGCTGTCATGGAGGCCATCCAGCAGGCCATGGCCAACGGCACCAGTTTCGGCGCCCCTTGCCCGCTGGAGGTGGAGCTGGCCAGACTGGTCACCGACGCCCTGCCCTCCGTGGACATGGTCCGTTTTGTCAGTTCCGGGACCGAGGCCACCATGAGTGCCGTGCGTCTTGCCCGGGGCTATACCGGCAAAAAGGTGATCGTCAAATTTGACGGCTGCTATCATGGCCATGCCGATTCATTTCTGGTCAAAGCCGGCTCCGGCATCATCACCCTCGGTATTCCCGGCAGTCCCGGGGTGCCGGATGACATCGTCAAAAACACCATCTCCATTCCTTACAATAATGCAGAAATTCTTGAAAAAACCCTGCGGGACAGCTCGCTGGACATCGCCTGCGTCATTGTCGAACCGGTGGCCGGCAATATGGGTGTGGTGCTGCCCGCCCCGGGATTTCTCGAGAAACTCCGGGCCCTGACCAGCGAACTCGGCATCGTGCTCATCTTTGATGAGGTTATTACCGGCTTCCGGGTCAGCTATGGCGGAGCCCAGCAGAAATTCGGCATCATGCCGGATCTCACCTGTCTGGGCAAAATCATCGGCGGCGGTCTGCCGGTCGGCGCCTACGGCGGCAAAAAGGAAATCATGTCGCTGATTTCCCCGGTGGGTCCGGTCTACCAGGCGGGCACCTTATCCGGCAACCCGCTGGCCATGGCCGCCGGAGCAGCCACCCTGAAGACCCTGAAAGAACCCGGATTTTATGAAAAACTGGACCGGAAGGCGGCCGAGTTTGCCGAAAATCTGCAGCAACTGGCCGACAGATATCTGGGTGAGGCAACACTCAACAGACAGGGATCGGTCATGACCCTGTTCTTTGGCCCGGGTCCGATCACCGACTTCGATTCCGCCATGAAGGCTGATGCGGGCAAATATGCAAAATTTTACCGGCTGATGCTGGACCAGGGAATCTACCTGGCCCCCTCCCAGTTTGAGGGCATGTTTCTCTCCGCAGCCCACACCAGCGAGGATCTGGCAAAGACGCTCGAAATGACTGAATGGTCATTCAAAAAAATACAAAATTAATTTGAAAATCGTTGACTTTGGTCTAAAACCGTGCTAATTGCAGATTCAAGCTGGCTAAGGGCTTCTTAAGGAATTGACATGGGTGGAAACCACAAAGAGTGGATGAAGCTGATGAGTGTGTTCGGCACCATCGGCCTCCATATGTGTTCCAGCATTTTCATCGGAGTGGGTATCGGCTATTATCTGGACCACAAGGTTTTCGACGATAAGACAAGTCCATGGCTGACCCTGATATTTTTAGCTTTCGGTATCGTTGCAGGCTTTAAAAACCTCTACCAGTTATCCAAACGCAAGGATCTGTGATGAAAAGCGTTCCCGCAGAGGGTCACAACGAATTCCCGATTCATCGGGTTGACATACTGAACTGGGTGATTGCGCTCTTTTTTGCAGGGATTGCCTGGATCTATTACCCGGTTATAATTGCAAAAAGTGTATTAATTGGCGGCCTGGTGGCAAATATCAGCTATTTTTATCTTAAAAAAGACCTGAAAGATTTCCTTCAGGGAAAGCTGTTACACAGCGGTAAGATGCAAACCGCCAAATTGAAGTTTTATCTGAAATACTATGCCAGATTGATCGCTCTCGCTCTTGTTCTGTACATTCTGGTCAGCCGGCATATAGTTCATCCATTAGGCTTATTAATGGGCTTGTCCGTGGTGGTTATCAGCATAGGCATCACCATGGCAAGCGTAGTTAGAAAGTTTTATTTCACGGCCAAAGAGGCTTAGGAGAAAATCATGGAACATCCAATACTGTTTATTTCAGTGATTCTGCAGGCGCTGGGGCTCCCAGTTCCCCATACACTGGTCGGCGAGACGCTGCTCGCCAAACTCGTGTCCCCGCATCTGACCTATACCTGGCTGGTAATGGCCTTTTTGATTATCATGCCAAAGCTTACCCTGGGGAAACTGGAACTGGTACCCAATGGCAAACAGAATTTCTGGGAAGTATGCGTCGGCGGTCTGGAAACTTACATGACCGACCAGATGGGCCCCGAGCGGGCGGCCATGATGTTTCCGATGATTGCCACCTTTGCCTTTTACATTCTGGTGGCAAATCTGATGGGTCTTATGCCGGGTTTCATGTCTCCCACCTCCAATCTGAATATCACCCTCGGCATGACCCTCATTGTCTGGGTAACCCATCATATTCTCGGACTCAAGTATCATGGCATCAAATACATCAAACACTTCACCGGTCCCATGGTGGCGGCTTATCCCGCTGATGCTGCCCATCGAGATTATCAGTAACCTGGCCCGTATTCTCTCCCTGTCCATCAGGCTTTTCGGTAACATCATGGCTAAAGAGACCCTGCTCGCCATTCTCTTCATGCTGTACGGCGCCTTTTTCGGCCCGCTGCCGATTCTCTGCCTCGGTGTTCTGGTTTCCGTTGTGCAGACCATGGTTTTTGTTCTGCTGTCCATTCTTTACTGCCAGGGCGCCATGGAGCATGCTCATTAATATATTAAGAGATTGAAATCTTTCACATAACAAAGAAGGCCAAAATAACACGTTTCTTAAGGAGGAAGTAAAATGAAAAAGGTACTTGTAGCATTGATGGTAGCAGGTGGCTTCATGGGAGTAGCAAACGCTGCCATGGCAGCTGGCGGTCCGCTGGAAAAATACATGCAGCTCGGCGGCGTCAACCTGGCGCTGGTTTGTCTGGCTGCCGCAGTAGCCGTTGGCGTTGCTGCTTGTGGTTGTGGTATTGGTATGGGTACTGCTGCTGGTAACGCCTGTACAGGTGTTGCAAGAAATCCTGAAGTTTCCGGTAAAATCACCGTTACCATGATCCTCGGTCTGGCTCTTATCGAGTCTCTGACCATTTACGGTCTGGTTATCGCCCTGATTCTTCTCTATGCAAATCCGCTGCTCGGTTAATATCCGTCAAAGCTGTTTGTAAGAAGGCAAAAGGCCGCAGATTATTCTGCGGCCTTTTTTTATTGTACCGCCGCCCGCATGCCTGATACCGTAATCAAACCATCCCGCCAGCAAGGTGAAGCAAGCATCACCGCACCTGTTCTCTTTTTTGTTAATCCCGGGGATGCGGCCCCCATAATCAGTGAAGCACGCAGACGCAACGCCAAGAAGCATTTCCTCTTTCACAGCAACCTGTTCGAAATTCCCGGCCAACCGGCATGCTTCTGGGCAGGTCCAGCCCTTGGGGCACCGGCTGCGGTGATGGTTCTTGAAAAACTTATTGCCCTTGGCTGCAAAAACGTTATCGTGCATGGCTGGTGCGGTTCTCTGGTGCCCGGCTTAAAGGCCGGTGATGTTTTTCTACCCACCTGGGCACTGAGCGAAGAAGGGACATCCGCCCACTATCCTCTTGCAATCCGCCCGGCCGCCCACGAGGGTATGCACCGGCGACTTGCCGACTTCCTTCAGCAACAAGAATATTCTGTGCAGGCAGGCCCGATCTGGACCACAGATGCCCCCTATCGCGAAATGCGGCAAAAGGTGCAGGAATACGGCAGCCAGGGCATTATGGCAGTGGACATGGAGTTTTCCGCCCTCTGCACGGTTGCCGCATACCGGTCCGTAAATCTGGCTGCCGCCATGCTTGTATCGGACGAACTGTATCATCCGGCATGGCGACCGATTTATATGAGTAAATCATTTAAAAAGAAGAGTCTGGAAATCTTCCTCGCCCTGTCAAGGTTTGCTTGCAATGCTGCCTGATCAACAGTATGTATTGGCTATACGTGATTGACCGCATCCCCTGCTGCAACGGAAAATTCGCCAGCAATGTTTACCCAGACAGCAGCATCACCTCTTCCTTCACAAGAACCGGTCCAAGACACCGCTTAAAAGAATATGGCAAAAAATCTGTATATGGTCAGCCTTGGCTGCCCGAAAAACCTTGTTGATTCAGAGATCATGCTTGCCCTGCTGGCAGCTGACGGCTATCAGATCTGCCAGGATCCGGATCAGGCCGATCTGTTGCTGGTCAACACCTGCGGCTTTATCCAGCCGGCGGTGGAAGAGGCCATTGATGAAATTATCCTGCTCGGGCAATACAAGGATAAAAAACCGGGGGTCAAACTCGTGGTGACAGGCTGCCTGGTCCAGCGCTACGGCAAGGAATTGCCAAAGGAATTTCCTGAGGTTGATCTCTTTATCGGGGTGGATGGCTTCCACAGCATAGCAGCCCTGGTGGCTGATCCGGATAAACAACAGAACCGCCTTATTATTCCCGCCCAGCGCTTTCTCATGAACTCGACCATGCCCCGAAAGGTGTCCACCCCGCCGCACCGGGCCTATCTGAAAATTTCCGAAGGCTGCTCAAACCGCTGCTCATACTGCCTTATACCTTCCATCCGCGGTCCCCTGCGCAGCCGGCCCATGGCTGACCTGGCAAGTGAGGCGGCGAGATTGACTGGAGCAGGCGTACGGGAACTCACCCTGGTCGGCCAGGACGTGACTGCCTACGGCATCGATCTCGGCGGGAAAAAATCAACCCTGCCGGCACTGATCACCACCATTTTAGACGCATGCACTGCCGACTGGCTTCGGCTTCTTTACCTCTACCCCAACCGCATCAGCCATGAACTCCTTTCGCTCATGGCGGAGGAGGACCGCCTGCTCAACTACCTGGATATCCCATTGCAGCACATCAGCAGCAGGGTGCTCAAAAAAATGAATCGGCCCTTCACCAGCCGCCAGGTCCATGAGCTGCTGGAACGCATCCGCAGCAAGGTGCCGGAGGCCGCCATCCGCACAACCTTCATCGTCGGCTTTCCGGGGGAAACGGACCAGGACGTGGAAGAGCTTGCCGAATTTCTCAAAACATACCGGCTGAACAACGTGGGCATTTTCACCTACGCCAATGAAGAAGGGTGTGCCGCAGAGCATTTTGCCGATCAGTGTACGGAGGAAATCAAACAACAACGTCACGATTATCTGATGGAAATGCAAGCGCAGATTTCGCTGGAAAAAAACCGAGAGCTCATCGGCAGGACATTGCCGGTGCTGGTGGAAGGATTAAGCCAGGAGACGGATTTGCTGCTGGAAGGAAGAACGCAGTCACAGGCGCCTGAAATAGACGGATGCGTTTACATCACTGATGGTCAGTGTGCAGCAGGAGAAATTGTCATGGTCAAGATTACGGAAGCGCATCCCTATGATCTGGTGGGGTTGATTGCCGGCGCATCACAGGACGCATAGGTTATCTCCCCCTCCCGTCTTTGCAAGAGGGGCGGGGGAGCGATACGCAGAAGGCAATAAGGGCTGACCGAAGGTTAGGAGCTTTGGTTCACCCGCTCCTTCAGTTCCTTCCCCACCTTGAAGAAAGGAAGTTTTTTCGGCGGGACCTCAATTTTCTCCCCTGTTTTGGGATTGCGCCCCTGATATGATTCATACTCCTTGATGACAAAACTGCCAAAGCCCCTGATCTCGATACTCTCACCGGATGCCAAGGTGTCAATCATGGTCTCCAGAATGGTATTGGTGATTGAGCTGGCTTCTCTATGAGGCAGATTTTCCTGCTGGGCAATGGCCTCAATCAATTCTGATTTGTTCATCTTGGTCTCCCGAACGTATCAGTTATAAACAATGTTACACCTTCTAAACGAAACATGTAACAGCACGCTTTTACTAAAAATAATCCATAAAAGCTAATTTGCGCAACATCTCAGGCCAAATCTCTAACCTCCTGACATTGCTCCTTTTTTCCAAACTAACGAAAATATCTTATACAGATAAATGTCGGAATGTAAAGGCATTTTGCAAAAAAAATACAATTTTTACTGAAAAGAGGGGGAAATCGAGCTGCCGGCAAGGATCTTTTCGATATCCTTTCTGCCGATGATTCTGAATTTTCCGCTAGGCAAAGAGCCAAGCTTCAGTCTGCCATAGGCGATGCGTTTTAGCTCCAGGACAGGATGGCCGATGGCGGCGAACATTTTTCGCACCTGGCGCTTTCTCCCCTCATGGATGGTAATTTCGACGACAGCGAACCGGGCGGTTTCCCGGATTACCTTGAGTTTGGCCGGAGAGGTGCGGCGTCCTTCCAGCTCTATACCTTGAGCCAGGCGTCCTATGGCGTCAACGGACGGACGGCCGGTAACTTTTGCCACATAGGTTTTCGTGATTTCAAAACTTGGATGCAGGATGTGCTGGGCAAGCTCCCCATCATTGGTGAGCAGCAATGCCCCTTCCGTATCAAGATCAAGCCTGCCCACCGGGAATACCCGCTGGCTGACCACCCGTAAGCAGCGAGGTGACAATGGGACGCCCCTGGGGATCACTCAGGGTGGTGACGTAGCCGGTAGGCTTATTGAGCAGAATATAGATTTTTTCTTCAGAGCAATGAATGGGCTTGCCGTTCAGGCAAATCTCGTGATCAGCGGGATCAACCTTGATCCCCATGTCGGTGACAACCTTGCCGTCGATGGAGACTCTCCCATCGCTGATATACTGTTCAGCCGTGCGACGGGAACCGGCTCCTGACCGGGCAAGAATTTTCTGCAGGCGCTCTTTCATTTACCGGAGCGGGTATGGAAAACAACAATGCAGCCTATTGATAATCCCCTCTCCGATACTTGGCCGCCTCAACGTAGGAAACCGTGGCAACCCGGTCAAGAAGTTTGGCAAGAGGGTCTTCGGCCGGAAGTTTTTCCTTCAGACCAAGAATAGAGCCGGTATCTTCCTCCAGGGCCTCAACCAACGGTTCAAGATCCTCTGCCGGCAGACGTAAGATTATTTAAAGCGCTACCAAACGACTCCAGACTGTTAATCGTCGCCTCAGCCACGGAGAGACTCTCAATACGCAATCCAGGGGTAACCTGACCGGCGGAAGAGACGCTGGCGGCGAAACCGGAAGCAGCAGAGGAGGTGACGGACAGCAGCTCTGCTTCCAGCAGATCTTTAAAATCAGCCCCGGATATGGGTTTTGACCTTTTCTGGTCGGACTGGCCGCTATTTTGTATTCCCTGCAAATTCGTTATCTTCATATCGTGCCTCCACTGAGGATCACCGCGCTTGCTTTCTCCTGCTTTCATTTTCCTGTTTACCATAGCCTCAATATAACATATCGGCAAAAAAAACAAATTCTTTAATAAAAGAACAGCAGCTCAAACAGTCAAATAGTGGCCATTTTTTCCGGCAGCCCACTCTTTTTTCCGCTAAAACAAACCAACAAAATTCATTTTATCGGAATAATTAATCATATTTTTCCGTTATTTTGGACAAATCAAGATAAGCGATCTAGCAGCTCCATGAAGATAACTACCGTTAATCAATAAATAAAAATTAATATTTCCTCGCGTGGAATGGGTATTGCTTTAGATAGGAAACAGAAAGCAGCATCGCACCTTGCACTTCCTGTTGCTCTCGTCCTGACAAAATACTACCTGCAAAATTTTATTCCGGGAAATAGACGCCAAAACCCAAGGAGTAACAAATGAAAACAAGCAAAATTCTCACTGTTGTCTTTACCTGCCTGCTCACCATGTCCGCGCAAACAGCGATGGCAAACATCATCACCACCCCGCCCGAGTTCGACGGGACATGGACAGTCGTTTGCAATTACGGCTTGGGATTCTCGGTATATGACCCGGTTGCAGATGGCATGATGTTTGTCGGAGGGGAAAATGATCCGCTGCAATTCGCCATAACAACGGAAACATATCCTGTTTTCACTCCGGTTTATGTCCTTGCCGCTGCAAGCGGTTATTTTGCCAGCTATGACCAGATCCTGGATGCCGGCGATTCATTTCTGGGCCAGGACAGAGAGGTGAAAATATCCTTTGCCATCAGCGGCACGGATACCCCTTTTACGGTTTATGACGGGGGAACATATCAGGGGTTGCAGTTGATCGTTAATAACAGGGAAACCGGCCTGATAACCGTGAAATGCGCGACCCCCAACCCGGTTCCCGTTCCCGGCGCGGTGTGGCTGCTCGGCAGTGGCTTGGTCGGCATCGTCTCCCTGCGCAGAAAGGGCAATCAGCAGTAATTTTCCATACCCGGCCAAGCTACTTAAGCCGTTGTCAAAGAATAACTTGACCGGAGAAATTCCGGAACGGCATAAGGAGCCGTAACGAAATTCAAAAAATGGACAAGTTATTTCGTAACGGCTCCTAAGCAAAAAGAGCTGTTGTTTCTTATTCTGAAACAACAGCTCTTTTTATGTCCGATAAAAGATCAGCGCAGCTTCTTCGGCAGCAGGGAGTCAATTTTCGCATCAACCTGCTTTTTGGTAGCGGGATCCACCTCGAGCACCTGGGGATACCAGGGCTTTAAGCGGCAATCAAAGACAATGGGGGGGACAAGCCCCACATGAAAGCGGCGGACACTCTGGCTGGCGCAATAAATATCCGCAGCCGGTTCAAAGCGGGTGAAAAAGGTCCAGACAAACTCCTGCAGGCTGACCGTCGCCTCCTCGAGATTATCCACCAGCAGCACCACCGGCCATTCGGCAAAGGCTCTCTCCGCGGCAACCCTCTGCGGCAGAGACTTTTCCGTTTCATATCCCGCACACTCGACCACCAGGGTGCCGGGCAAAAAGGCCCTGGCAGCCGTGCAGCCGAAGGGCAACTCCCCGTGAAAAGAGCGGGGCAACACGTTTTTGGCTTCACGACCAAGCCCCATCAGCAGCGCCTTGGAGCCGTTATTGACCGAAGGGCCGGTATAATCCAGGGTATCCTGGGAGACATTGGCAAAAACAAAGAGATCCTGCTGCCAGTTCACCCTTTCCAGCACATGCACCCACAGGGTGGCGAAATTGTCGATATCAATATCCCCGTCCGTTATGATGAGAAATTTCGTCAGTGACAGCTGGCCTTCCCCCAGGATGCGCAGCCCGGAGGCAAAGGCCTCCCGGGGATAGCGATCGGTGACCCGGGCGGCGGCCAGGCAGTGGAAACCCGTCTCGCCAAAGGTCTTGAGCTGTTTCACCCCGCTCATCACCATGGGGAAAAGCGGCGACAGCAGGTCCTGGAGAAAATCGCCGATATAAAAATCCTCCTGCTTGGGACGGCCCACCACCGTGGCCGGATAGATGGCGTCCTGGCGATGATAGAGCCGGTCAACCTGAAAGACCGGGTAGTCATGGGTCAGGGAGTTGTAGCCGTAATGATCGCCAAAGGGGCCCTCCGGGCGGCGCATATGGGGCGGCACAACGCCCTTGGCGGCAAACTCGACATTGGCGACCAGATTGTGGCCGCCCAGTGGGTCTTTCACCATGGGCAGCTTCTCGCCAAGCAGCAGCGAGGCCAGCATCAGTTCAGGCAGATTTTCCGGCAACGGGGCAATGGCGGCCATGATCAGGGCCGGCGGACCGCCGATGAACAGGGTCATGGGCAGACTTTCATTGCGGGCCTCCGCCGCATGGTAGTGATAACCGCCGCCTTTATGGATCTGCCAGTGGATGCCGGTGGTCTCGTCATCATAACGCTGGATGCGGTACATGCCGAGATTGTGGCCCCGGCCGCCGGGATGCTCGGTGTACACCAGGGGCAGGGTCACAAAGGCACCCCCGTCCGTTTTCCAGGAGGTAAGCATGGGCAGTTCGGTCAAACGGGCAGGCCGCATGGCAGTTGTCCAGAATGGGGCCGGTTTTCACTATTTTGGTGCCGATCCTGGCCGCCTGCGGCACCAGGCCGCGCATTGACCAGATTTTACCGAAACTTGGCGGCATGAGCTGCTCAACGGCCCGCACCAGGTCTGCAACAAACTGCTGGGCCCGGTGGCCGAAGGATATCTCCATGCGCCGTGCCGTGCCGAACAGATTGGTGGCCACGGGAAAACGGCTGCCCTTTACTTTGTTGAAAAGCAGGGCCGGCCCACCCTGGGCGATCACCCGTCGATGAATCTCGGCAATTTCCAGATGCGGATCAACCTCCACGTCTATTTCCAGCAGGTCTGCCTCCTGGCGCAAAACATTGAGATAGGAGCGAAGATCTTTGATAATCGGGTAATGCACTACTTATCCTCGTTCAGAAAAAGGGTATGATATTCTTCTTCCTGCAGATGCTTCTTCATGAGCCTGGTCAAAAAATCAACGGTTGCCTCGATATCTGCATCGGCCAGGCGGGGAATAAGCGCCTCCAGCATGGCAGGCGCGGAAAACAACTGCAGAAAAGCGGCAAGGGAACGCTCATCGGTCTCCCGGTTGAGGCCGAAACACATTTCAGCCGGATCGATTTTTTTTTGGAGAAGTGATCTTTCCATGGATTGCAGCCCCTTCATCTGTTATGATATTTAATATTTATTTCAACTAGTAACAAATGATTAACATGACATCAGCCAAAAAAAATGACCCTGCCTCCTCGGGCTGGGTTGCCCAGCAGGCGGGCTATGACTATACCAGATCCGAGGATATCATCAGCAATACGCTGAACTGGCTTCAGGCGAAACGGGTCTTCGTCAGTCTGCTGCACAAAGGGTATCAGTCAGGCGGCACAATTATCGTTGATGCCGACCAGCAGAAAGTCGTGGTCGACAAACCGAAAGACTGGCCCGCAACCCATACCAGCTTCAGGGTGATCTTCCGCAATGCGGCAAAACTGTGGAGCCACTTCCCCGGTGAACTGCTGTCCGCCTCGGCAGACTCTCTGGTTCTCAAACGGCCGGAAGAATTATTCATCCTCCAGCGCCGGCAGCACTACCGGATCAATCTCCCCGAGGGAAGCCTGGCTACTTTCCTGTATAACCAGAAAAAGTGCAAGCTTAATATGCAGGATCTCAGCGCCGGCGGCATGCTGCTCAGCGCCAAGAACCCCAAAGACCTGCCGCAACAGCATCATACCATAAAAAACATCATCATCACCATACCCTCGGACGATGCCGTAGCCGGGGCGGATAACGGGGTCCTGCGCTTTAAAATCAAAGAGGGGGAGGTGGTTCGCGCCTTTGCCAACAGCAAATTGCGCCTGTTCTGCCTGGGGGTACGGTTTTCCCCGGACAGACCGGAAGAGGAACGGATCATGAAATATATCCGCCAGCGGGAACTGGCCCTGCTGCGCAAAGGCCTCCAGGAGTAATAGTCTCTCAGCCCACCCGCCAGTGCACCTTCCTGGTCCTCGGTCCATCAAACTCGCAGAAAAATATCTTCTGCCAGGTCCCGAGCTGCAGTCTGCCGTTTTCCACAAAGATGGTAACCGATGAGCCGAACAGGGAAGCCAGCACATGGGATGGCGAGTTGCCCTCCAGATGGCTGTAATCCAGCCCGAAAGGAATGATCTTCCGCACCGCCTTGATGATATCGCTCCTGCACCGCCGGATCCGCCCCTTCATTAATGGTGAGCCCGGCGGTGGTATGGGGATTATAAAGATAGCAGAGGCCATCAGTTATCTTGCTTTTTGCGATTTCTTTTTCTATCCTAGCAGTGATATCGACTAACTCCATCGAGTTTGCCGTGGACACCGAGATTGTTCCTTTTTGCATATTTTCCTCCGCGAAATATGATGGCTTCCTATTTATACCCCATGAGGGTAAAAAGTCTCGGCGCCGAATACCGTGACGATAAATCAACAACTTATCATGCACTGTACGGCTGTCGAGCGGGTTTTTACGAGACAGTCAAGTATGTATAATGTATATCAAAATCAATAAGGTACCCATATTGTGGATGACGCAGGAAGTCAAATTGATTATAGCAGTGCAAATAAATTTTGACAGAGATTCCGCAACGCGCGGGCAAGGGGGATGTTATGATTGACAAAATACTGAGCAATCTTGACTGGCTGGGGCATGACTGTTTCCGTCTGCGCGCCGCAGGGCAGGTCGTCTATTTTGACCCGTTTCAGCTTTCCGGCGATCTTCCTCCGGCCGACCTTATTCTGGTGAGCCATATGCATTATGATCACTTCTCTCCGGATGACATAGAAAAAATCAGGCAGGAATCAACCCTTATCATCACCGTACCGGAAGCGGCGGCCAAGCTCTCCGGCAACGTCAAAGCCATGCAGCCCGGACAATCTGTCACCTCGGGTCCTTTTACCATCGAGGCGGTCCGCGCCTATAACACCAACAAAAAATTTCACCCGCAGGCCAACAACTGGCTCGGCTTTATCGTTACGGTCGAGGGCGTGCGTATTTATCATGCCGGAGATACCGACCACATCCCGGAGATGGCTAACTACCAGGCCGATATCGCCCTGCTGCCCGTCTCCGGCACCTATGTCATGACCGCAGACGAGGCGGCGCAGGCGGCCCTTGACGATTAACCCCAAGGTTGCGGTGCCCATGCATTTCGGCTCCATTGTCGGCGAGCAATCCGACGCGGAACGTTTTGCCGCAAAACTTGTCAATAAAATAAAAGTCCACATTCCCCGGAAAAAGTAATTAACGTGAATTATTTTCCCATCAGCCTGAATATCCGCTCCCGCCGCTGCATCGTCATCGGCGGCGGCAAGGTGGCGGCACGCAAGGCAAAGGCACTGCTGGCCAGCCATGGCGAGGTAACGGTGATCAGCCCCGAGCTTGACGGGGAACTGGCCCCCCTTGCCCAGGATAACTCCATCACCTGGCTCAAGCGCGGCTACCGGCAGGGCGACCTGGCCGGCGCCTTCCTGGTCATTGCCGCCACCGATGACGTCGCCGTGCAGCAGGAGGTTTACCGGGAGGCTGAGGCAAACAATCTCCTGGTAAACGTTGCCGATGTGCCCAAATGGTGCAACTTCATCCTGCCGGCCACGGTGCGGCGGGGGGATCTGACCATTTCCGTGTCAACCGCGGGCAAAAGTCCGGCCCTGGCCAAACAGTTGCGGAAAAACCTGGAAAAAGAATACACGGATGATTATGATCTGCTGCTCCAGGTTCTCGGCAGGTTGCGGCCCATGGTGCTTGACCTGGGCCTGCCCCACGAAAAAAACAAAATTATTTTTGAAAATCTGCTCCACAGGGATATGATTGACTGGCTGCACAGGCAAGACTGGCAGGCCCTGACGGATCACATCCGCTCTATCCTGGGCAAGGATATTTCCCTGGACGAGCTTGTCGGACACGCTGGACAATGAAGGCAGCGTAAGACTCAACGGAGAATTTCTGCATGCTTTTTTCACTTTCGCTCATCGGATATTATTTATCCACCACCACCTATATTATCTTTTTCGTCACCCAGAAAAAGAAAATCCGGTCGGCGGCCCGCTGTCTGCTCTTCGGGGCCGGGGTGCTGCACACGGTGACTATCATCAGCCGTTATTTCCTGGCAGGCCACACACCGCTCACCACCCACTTTGACACGGTTTCCTTTTTTGCCTGGTCCATGACCTGGGCCTTTCTCTCCTTCCGCTGGCGTTATCAGGTGAAAAATTTCGGCACCTTTGTCTCCCTGGTCATTTCGGCCCTCATGACCATCGGCGCCCTCTCGTCCCAGACCATCGCGGAATTGCCGCCCGCCCTGCAAAGCGCCTGGCTGCCGGTTCACGCCAGCATCGCCATCATTGCCGACGGCTTTATGGCCATGGGCTTCTGCAGCGGCCTGATGTATCTCCTGCAGGAGCGGGAACTGAAAAAAAAGAGATTCGGCGTCTTTTACAGCCGCCTGCCTTCCCTGGAGGCCCTGGATAATCTCATCCAGCACTGCCTGACCGTGGGCTTTCCGCTGCTGACGCTGGGCATCATCACCGGCTCCTTATGGGCCAAACAGGCATGGGGGGCATACTGGCACTGGGATCCAAAGGAGACCTGGTCGCTGATCACCTGGTTTCTTTACGCCGCCATGCTGCATCAGCGCTTTATCGCGGGATGGCGCGGAAAAAGGGCCGCCATTCTGGCCATCATCGGTTTCATTGCCGTTTTGTTCACCCTGTGGGGTGTGACCTTTCTGCTGCCGGGAGTCCACTCATATGTCCGTTGATTCCATTTTGATTCTGGGAGTAAACCACAAGACCGCACCTGTGGAGGTTCGCGAGCAGCTCGCCTTTACCAGTGACCCGGAAAGGCCATTCAAAAAACTGAGAGAAATCCCCGGCTGTTCGGAATTCTGTTTTCTGTCAACCTGCAACAGGGTCGAGGTGATCTTTACCAGCCCCCACCAGACGGAAACCATCCGCTCCATCAAAAAATTTCTTTTTGCCACCAGCAATATCAAGGAAGATGATATTGACAACTTCATTTACCTGCACCGCGGCGCGGACGCCATCACCCATCTTTACCGCGTGGCGGCAAGCCTCGATTCCATGGTGGTCGGTGAACCGCAGATCCTGGGCCAGCTCAAGGACGCCTACCGCGATTCCGCCGATCAGGGAATGCACCGGCGTCATCTTAAACCGTCTCCTGCACAAGGCGTTTTCCGTGGCCAAACGCATCCGTACCGAAACAAATATCGGCGGCAGCGCGGTTTCCATCAGTTATGCCGCCGTGGAGCTGGCCAAGAAAATTTTCGGTAATCTCGAGGGCAAAAAGGTGCTGCTGGTGGGAGCCGGCGAGATGGCGGAGCTTGCCGCCGAACATCTCGTCAACCAGGGCATTTCCGAAGTGATTGTCGCCAACCGCACCCTGGAGCGGGCCGTCAATCTGGCCAAACGCTTCAACGGCAAGGCGGTGGGACTGGCTGAATTGCACGCCCAGATGGAGCTTGTTGATATCATGGTCAGCTCGACCGGCGCAAGCGGCCTGATCCTGCACCAGGAAGACGTCAAACCCATCATGAAACAGCGGAAGAACCGCCCGCTCTTTCTCATTGATATAGCGGTGCCGCGGGATCTTGATCCCAAGCTCAACGACCTGGATAACATCTATCTCTACGATGTTGACGATCTCAGCCAGGTGGTTGAGGGGAACAAGGCTGAAAGGGAACAGGAGGCGCTGCGGGCGGAACGTATCGTCACCGAGGAGACGCTGAAATTTCTTCAGTGGATTGAAGACATGCAGCTCACCCCCACCATTGCCGCCCTGCGCCGGAAAGCCGACACCATCGCCCAGGCCGAACTTGCCAAGACCATCTCTCATTGCGGCAACCTGGGCGCCAGGGACATCAAGTCCATCGAGAAAATGGCAGGGGCAATTATCAACAAGATCCTGCATGATCCGATTCTCTTTCTCAAAGAGGGCCATAGCCACGAGGACAAACGTCTCAAACTCGATTTCACGAGAAAAATTTTCGGCCTGGACCTTGAACCGGAAAAAGAGGAATAAGACATTCTTGACAAGATGTCCGCACAATGCTATTTTACCCAATTCATTTTTAATATTATTCCATAGAGGGCAGCGCTCATAGTTCCACTAGTTTGGAACAGAAGAAACGGTTCATGGGCTTCCCTTGGCTTTCAAACAGACCGCCTATGGCTGGCAAAATAATTTTTTCCGAGGACAATTGTTATGAGTAAACGTACTTTCCAACCCAGCAATATCAAACGCAGCCGCACCCATGGATTCCGGGCCCGGATGAAAACAAAAGCAGGGCGGGCCGTTATCTCCCGCCGTCGCGCCAAGGGTCGCGTCCGCCTCTCAGCATAAGCCCGGCAACTATGCCAGATAAGGGAAAGGCCAGGCAGACGCTGCCCAAGGTGGCTCTGCTTAGTAAGCCAAAGGAATTTCAGGCTGTTTATCGAAATGGCAAACGGCTTCGCGGGAAAGAATTCAGCCTCATTTTCATGCCCAACGGTTTGCACACAAACAGGCTGGGCATCAGTGTCCATGGTGTTAAGAGGGCTGTTGCGCGCAACAGAATCAAACGAATCATCAGAGAATTCTATCGGCTAAACAGACAGTTTATCTCTCCTTCGTCAGATATCGTCATCGCTGTCCGCAAAGATTTCCCCCCCGATTCCCCCCAGGAAGTGGAACGTGCCGTCAGGCCGCTCCTGCACAACCTCCTTCCGGCATAATCCCGATGCAGCTCTGCAGGTTGTCGAAAAATGTAGCGAGCACCCTAAAGGGTTTATGCCTCTGCTGAGACAAGGGAAAATGAGACGAATTTTGTCACCGTCTCAGCAAGTGTAGTAGTTTTTCAACAGCCTGATAGTTATTTCACCTGGCCGGTTTCATCATCATACCCGGCCATAATAGGCAATGAGAGCAGATGAGTATGAAAAAACTACTCCTTTTTCTTATCCGAGGCTATCAGACGATACTGTCACCTCTGTTGCCTCAGGCATGCCGTTTTACTCCGAGCTGTTCCCATTACGCAATCGAGGCAATCAAACAACATGGCTCCCTGAAGGGATCCTTGCTGGCTAGCTACCGCATTCTGCGCTGCCAGCCGTTTTGCCGCGGCGGCTACGACCCCGTAAAAAAATAAAAGGAATGTGACATGGATACCCAGAGAGCCTTCATAGCCATCGTGCTATCGCTCGCCATACTGCTCGGCTATCAGTATTTTTTCGCGCCTCCGCCATCCCAGGAGATGGCCCAGGAGGTTCAGCAGCCCGCCGTTGATACAGGTGTGACCTCTCCCTGCAACCGCACCGGTCAAAGCAATCACCGCGGCTCCGGTGGAAAAACCGCTTGTTAGTGATAACGGGCGCCAGGGCCGCGATATCACTGTTGAGACAAATCTTTACTCAGGGGTGATTTCCGAAACAGGCGGTGGTATCAAGAGCTTCAAGCTGAAAAAATACAGAGAAGACCTTAACCCGCAATCAGACCTCAAGGAGTTGATCAAAACGGTCTCCCCCCAGGAACTGCCGCTCTTTTTCTCCTGGGGAGTGGAACCGGAGAAAGCCGGAGTCCCGGTTTATCAGGCGGACAAAGACAAGCTGCAGGTCAGCGGTACGGGAAAATCCATTACCTTGCAGAGCCAGATGCCGTCAGGCCTGGAACTGACCAGAACCATGACTTTTTCCGAAGACAGCTACCTGATCAACCTGACGGTGGATGTTCGCAACACCTCAAGTGAACATCAACTGCAGGGCGCCCCGTTTCTGGCCATGACCAACAAACCGTTCACCGCAAACGATGCCAACAAATTCATTTTCAAGGGACCGGCTCTGTATAAAAACGGCGCGCTGGAAGAGATCAAAACCGATGACTTGAAAAAAGGCGACCAGACCCGCAAAGGCAATCTGACATGGGTTGCCTATGAAGACACCTACTTCATGACCTGCATCATTCCCGAAGCCGGCAGCCAGGAAAGCGTGCATTTCGCCATAGCTGGCGACGATACCGTTGCAACCGTAGTGGGAGGAGACGTCGTCATGTTGCCCCCCCAGAGCCAGAAGCGCTATTCCTACACCATCTATTTCGGCCCCAAGGAGCTTCGCACCCTGAAAACGGCAGGACACGACCTGGACAAGATCGTCAATTTCGGCTGGTTTGATCTGCTGGCCAAACCAATGCTGTATCTGCTCAATTTTCTCTATGGCTTCCTGCACAATTACGGACTGGCCATCATCCTGGTCACCATCATCATCAAGGCCCTTTTCTGGCCCATTGCCCACAAGGGCATGAAATCCATGAAAACCCTGCAGAAACTGCAGCCGAAAATGGCAAAACTGCGGGAAAAATATGCCAACGACAAAGAGAGGCTGAACAAGGAGATGATTCAGCTCTACCAGACCTACAAGGTGAATCCCATGGGCGGCTGCCTGCCCATGGTTCTGCAGATTCCCGTCTTTTTCGCCCTGTACAAGGTTCTGCTGCAGACCATCGAGCTGCGCCACGCCCCGTTCATGCTGTGGATCACCGATCTGTCCGCCCCTGACCGGCTTTATATCGGCTTTGATATTCCGGTGCTGCACGGCATTCCGGTGTTGACTCTGCTGATGGGCGCATCCATGTTTCTCCAGCAGAAAATGACACCCTCCACCTCGGACCCAACCCAGGCCAGGATCATGATGTTTCTGCCGGTTGTCTTTACCTTCATGTTCATCAATTTTGCCTCGGGACTGGTTCTCTACTGGTTTGTCAACAATCTTTTAGCCATGGCCCAACAGTATGTCATTAACAAGGCGGATTGACAGCAGGCTGCGGTAATTCTCACCTCAAATGCCGAAAGTGTACCACCGTCATTCAATTTGGAGATAAATATGGGCGCAAAGCAGCAATTTAAGGGAAAAGACGTTGACGAAGCCATTACCATGGCCTGTGACAAACTTGGCGTCTCCCGGGAAGATCTTACAATTGAAATCCTTTCAACCGGTTCTTCCGGAATTTTTGGCCTCTGCCGCAAACAGGCAATTATCCGTGCCGCCAAAAAAAGTATTAGAAACAGAACTTCACCCGGTGCAGGCCACGCGAACCCATGGCAAGTCCAACCAAGCAGGAGAAACCGCCCGCCGCCGCACCCCAACCCGTTGCCGAAGCCGTAAACGGCCGGTTGCAGAGCAAGACCGCCTCGTTGCAGAACAAGCCCCCCCTGCGGTTGAAGCCCTGCCTGCGGAGGAACCTAAAAAGAAACGCCCGCCGGTTGAGCGTCCCCAGGAACCGGTGGTTCCCCTGACTCCCGAAGTCCTGGCGCAGATCAAAGGCGATCTGGAACAGATGCTGACCCTTATGGGCTTTCCGGCAGAAATCGTGGTGGAAGAAAAAAACAATAAGGCCCAGGTGAAAATCTTCTGGGGAGCATATCGAGGAACTGATCACCAAAGACGGCCAGGCGCTGGACAGCATTCAGTATCTGATGCGCAAAATCATCAGCAAGAAATTCCCCCAGAAAATCATGTTTTCCATCGATGCCGGTGAATTCCGGGAAAAACGCAAAGTGGAGCTGGAGGAACTGGCGCTGAAACTGGCTCAGGAAGTGAAAGAGACGGAAAAAACAAGGACCATCCCTCCCTTGAATCCGGCGGAACGGCGCGTTGTTCATCTCATTCTGCAGGATGATAAAACCATCCGCAGCCGCAGCGTGGGTGACGGCCTTTTCAAGAAAATTCTCATTTATCTGCCCGGCAAGGGCCGCATCCGCAAAAAACCGCAACGCAGAAAAGGGAAGAAGGAAAAATTGACAATTGCGGAATGATATTTGATAATAGTGGCAACCTCTGACAGGATGTTGAAAACTATTATAAAATTGTCTTTTTCCTCGAAATGGCCGATACCACTTCCGACACATCCGTCCCCCGCAACGTTGAAACAACCATAGCCGCCATCGCCACTCCTCCCGGCCCCGGCGGCATCGGTATCATCCGGATCAGCGGCAGCCAGGCCCTGCCCATTCTGACCTCCCTTTTTTCCCCGAACTGCGGAACCACCGAATACCGCAGCCATCGGCTCTATTACGGCTGGATTAAAGATCCGCAGACAAAACAGCCCATTGACGAGGTGATGGCTGTTTTCATGCAGGCTCCCAAAACATACACCAGGGAGGATATCGTCGAAATTCAATGTCACGGCAGCTATCTGGTCCTGCAGGACATCCTGAGCCAGGTCATCACTCTCGGCGCCGCCCTGGCCGAACCGGGAGAATTCACCAAACGGGCCTTTCTAAACGGTCGTATCGACCTCACCCAGGCTGAGGCGGTTATCGAACTGCTGCAGGCCAAAACCAGGGAAGGCCTCGGCCTGGCCATGTCCCAGCTGCAGGGCCGCCTGGGCGCCGTGGTCAGCAGCATCCGTACCGCTCTCATCTCGCTGCGCGCCATTATTGAAGTCGCCATCGATTTTCCCGACGATGACGTTGAGATCATCAACGCCCGGGTCATGGGTGAAAAGCTTGACCGCGAAATCATCGTTCCCCTGCAGGAGCTCATCAGATCCGCCAAGCAGGGGAAAATCTTCCGTGACGGCATCTCGGTTATTATCCTCGGCCACCCCAATGTCGGCAAATCAAGCCTGCTCAATGCCCTGTTGCGGGAAGAAAGGGCCATTGTCACGGCCATCCCCGGCACCACCCGGGACACCATCGAGGAATTCCTTGACATCAAAGGAATGCCGGTGCGCATCATTGATACTGCCGGCATTCGCGACAATGCGGAAGAGGTGGAGGAGATGGGCATCGTCCGGGCACGCAAAAAACTGGCCGAAGCTGATCTGGTGCTCTTGATCGTCGACGGCACCCAACCGCCCACAGATGCCGACGCCAGACTTTATGAGTCCGTGGGGGACAAAAAAATCCTGCTGGTGGTCAACAAAATTGATCTGGCCTGCCAGGATGACGCAGTCTTTGCGGCAGCCTTTCCCGCCATTCCCCGGGTTTTTATTTCCGCCAGGACCCATGCGGGCATCACTGATCTGGAAAACGCCCTGTTTACCCTGGTCACCGGCGGGTCGGATTGGGATCCGGGTTACGCCTGCGTTCCCAATGTCAGACAGAGGACCTCTCTTGAAAAATCGCTGAGCGCGGCCATAAGGGTTGCCGACGGGCTCACCTCGGATCTGCCCCCTGATCTGCTGGCCATTGAACTGCAGAGCGCACTCGATCACCTGGGCGACATTACCGGAGAAACAACCACAGACGATATTCTGGACCTGATATTTGAGCAATTCTGCATAGGAAAATAGAACATGAAGCAGAAACAAGAAAGCAATACCGCCTTTGACCAGCAGGTGAACTTTCTGAAAAAGATCTCTTTTTTTCAGGACTTCGATGATCATGAACTCAAACAGCTCCTGGCCGTCAGCCGCTGGCTGAAGATACCCGCCGGCACCCTGATCATCAAGGAGGACACCCTGGAGAAGGTCTTTTACATTCTGGTAAAAGGCAGTGTCACGGTTTTCATCACGGTTGAACAGGGCCAGACCATTGAGCTGACCAAGCTTGCCACCGGCGACACCTTCGGCGAAATGGCCCTTGTTTCAGAGACCAGAAGAACCGCCGGCGTCAAGACGACCAGTGAATCTTATATCCTGATGGTGGAACCGGACATCCTCAACCAGGCCTCTGTTTTTCTGCAGCTGAAATTCTACCGGCGCTTCTGTGAAATCCTGGTAACAAGGTTGATTGCCGCCAATAAACGCATGGGCGATCTCTCCACGCAGGCCGGCTGAATCTTCCGCAAGCAAACAAGCCACGCCGCGACCCGCCACCGGCACCGCAGGGGGTACAGCAGAAAAAAGAAACGGCCCCGCCCCCTCGTCCCCAGCCGGCTCAGACACCCCTGGCCCCCCCCCGAAAAACAGAGGTGAATGTCTCGGAACTACCGCCGGCGCCGAAGCTGATGGCGGTGGCCAAGGAAAAAATAAAGAGAAGAATCCAGAGCAACCTGGAACTTGCCGTAAATCCGTCGGTGTCCGCCCGCCTTTCGTCCTTTCTGGTCGGCGATTGCGAGGATACCCGAAAATTCGCTGAACTGATTTCCTGCGACCCCATGCTGGCCGCCAAGGTCATCCTGCAGGCCAACTCATCATTTTACCGGCGGACTACCACGGTGAATTCCGTTCCACACGCCATGGTGACCATGGGCATCAAGAATGTGCAGGAAGTTATCGCCAAAGAAACGATCAAGGTATTCAGGGAGGAAGAGCTTTTCGGGGGATTTGGCCAGCTGGCCGGCAATTTCTGGCAGCACTCGGTGGCGGTGGGCCGCGTTGCGGAACTCCTGCGGGACACGATCAGAATCAACCTATCCGAGGATGTCTATCTGGCCGGGCTTTTTCATGACCTGGGCAAACTGGCGCTGGACCGCCAGCAGCCGCTCTTTTATCCCCAGCTGCTGCGGCCTGATTTTATTGAAAAGGACGTCTGCACGTCCGAGCAGGAGTACATCGGCATCGATCACGCTCAGGCCGGATGCTGGCTGGGGGAAAAAATGGGGCTGCCCAAACCATATCTCGATGTCATGCTGATGCACCACACCCCGGAAAAGGCCAAGGAAAATGTCCTGCTCACCGCCCTTATCCATCTGGCCGACCTGTTTGTCAAGGACAAGGGAATGATCATGGGCAAGGCGGAAGGGCCTACTCCATCAATCTCTACCGCTTTTGGCTGGATTATCCTGCAGGAACAGCATCGTCCTTTCATTGATGTCAATGTGGACAGTTTTATACGGGCATTTAAGGTTGAGATGGAGCGAATGTGGGGAGATATGTCTTCTCTTCCGCTCACGTAAGGCAAGTTTGCAAGCAAGATCCCAGGATCATGTCATTCCCGCCCCCACCTTCGTGGGGGAGGAATCCAGAAAATCCATGATCCTGTTCACGCTTCGCTTGCCCGCAATGACCATGGTGCATGTTCGAATAGGCCATATCCCCCCTGATGAGAGAGCCCCTGCCGGATGATAATGAAACAGGGCCGGACAGATGGGGCTGACCGGCTAATTCTCCGGCTCAAAGTCACTTTTCTGCGCCCCGCACACCGGGCAACTCCAGTCATCCGGCAGATCTTCAAAGGCTGTACCGGCAGCAATGCCGCCATCAGGATCGCCCTTGGCGGGATCATAAACATAACCGCATACTGTACAACGATATTTTTTCATAATTTTTCTCCTGGAATCAGTTGACTACCCATAGGCGCACATTGACATAATCGGAAAACTCCCGTAAACATTATCAGGAAGAAAGCTTGTCAGTCAACGCAAAAAATCCACCTAAGGCACAGGTAGACCATGAAGAAAATTGTGCTTTCCCGCCAGGAAATTGCGAAAAAGAGTTAGGGAACTCGGGCCAGAGGATCAGCCGCGACTTTGCCCATGACGACCTCCTGCTCATCGGCGTGCTGAACGGCGCTTTTATCTTTACCGCCGATCTGGCCCGGGAAATCGACCTGCCCATCGAGATTGATTTCATCCGGGTGGCCAGCTATGGCAGCGGCAGCTTCGTCCTCGGGCACGATTACCTTTACCAAGGACGTGGAACGGCCGGTGGCCGGCAAAAAAATCATGCTGGTGGAGGATATTGTCGACACCGGCCGCACCATTGCCCGCCTGCAGCAGCATTTTCTCCGGCTTGGCGCGGCCAGTGTGCATATCTGCGCCCTGATCGACAAAAAAGAACGGCGCGAGGTGGAAGTACACCCCGACTATGCCGGGTTTGTGGTGGCCGAGGGCTTCCTGGTCGGTTACGGACTGGATTTTGCCGAGCAGTACAGAAACCTGCCGGATGTCTTTCATCTGGAAAATCCGACTCAGCCTTAAAAAGACATGCTGGCGAGCCGTTGCTCAACTGTTGCGCCAAGAGTTCATGAGTTATGAAATCCACCCTGCAGGAAATCGACAAAAAATTCCTCTGGCACCCTTACACCCAGATGCACGATTATGCCAGCCGGGATCTGCTCATCATCGACCGGGCGGACGGCCTCATGCTCTATGATTCCCAGGGCAGGGGCTATTTCGACACCATCTCGTCCTGGTGGTGCATCCTGCACGGCCACAATCATCCCACCATCAAAAATTTCATGCACCGCCAGCTCGACCGACTCGATCATGTCCTGCTGGCCGGCACGAGCCACGAAGCCGCCATCAGGCTTGCGGAAAAACTCATCAATATCACCCCGGAAGGCCTCAGCAAGGTCTTTTATTCCGATAACGGCTCAACCGCCTGCGAGGTGGCCCTGAAGATGAGCCTGCAGTACTGGCGGCATAGCGGCCAACGCAGGGCGGAAACGTTTTATCGGCCTGGAACGGGGCTATCACGGCGACACCATCGGCACCATGAGCCTGGGCGGGGTCCCTGATTTTCATAAGGAATTCGCTGAGATCCTCTTTGCCTCCTTTACCGTGCCCTCCCCTTACTGCTACCGCTGCCCCATGGCGCAGAATCCCGAAACCTGCCAGCTGCAATGCCTGCAGCCGCTGCAGGACCTGCTGGAAAAAGAAGGTGAAAATATCGCGGCCATGATTGTCGAACCGCTTATTCAGGCGGCAGGCGGCATGCGCATCTATCCGGCCCGTTATCTCAAGCGGCTTGCCCAGCTGGTTCGACAACTACGGAGTCCATCTGATTTTTGATGAAGTGGCCACGGGATTCGGCCGCACCGGCAGGATGTTCGCCCTGGAGCATGCCGGGGTGACGCCGGACTTTCTCTGCCTGTCCAAGGCACTGACGGCAGGCATGCTGCCCATGGCCGCGACCATAACCACGGATGAGATTTATCAGGCCTTCTACGGAGAATATACGGAGAACCGGACCTTCTACCACGGCCACACCTTTACCGGCAGTCCGCTGGCTGCGGCCGCGGCGCTGGGTTCCTTGCAGGTCTTTGCCGAAGAAAAGCCTTTTGCGCGGCTGGGGGCGACCGTTGCCCACCTGCACAGCAAAATGGCGCGTTTTCTTGATCTGCCCTGGGTGGGAGACGTACGCTGCCTGGGCATGATTGCCGCCGTTGAACTGGTCAAAAATAAACAGACCAAGGAAGAGTTCACCTTTGCGGAGCGGGTGGGATGGAAAATCTACCTCAAAGGTCTGGAGCAGGGCCTGATTCTGCGCCCTTTGGGCAATATTGTCTACCTGTGGCTGCCCATCTCAACCACCATTGCCGAGATTGACGAAATCACGGAACGCACCTGGCGAGTCCTGGCCGATGCTGAGAATATCGGCGCGTCAGGCAAAAACGTCATGGCATAAAGGTTGCTGTGTTAAATAAAACGCTTTTATTACGTAGCACCCATTTTTTTCGATATGTTACGTTTCCTTTTCGCCAAGCAAAAGGTTACAAAATGACGATGTGGCTCTGCCATCACACCACGCCAAAGGCCTCCAAGCCCCCTGCTGATAATCTCACCATGGATAATTGAGGATTTGCATGATGTTTTCGGGCATTGCAAGTGAGGAATGAAATGACACTGCCAATAATTTTAGTACTCGCCGTAATTGTAGTTGCCATCCTGCTCTTTATCTTTGAGTTTGTCCGGGTTGATGTGGTGGGTATCATTATGATGGTCCTGCTGCCGTTACTTGGCCTGATTACGCCGCAGGAGGCGATCAGCGGACTGTCCAGCAATGCGGTGGTGATCATCGTGGCGATTATCATCTTCGGCGCAGGGCTCGAAAAAACCGGCGCCATGAATTCCCTGGCCGGAATTCTGTTGAAATTTGTCGGCCGCAGTGAGACCAGGGTCATGCTGCTCATCTCGGCCACGGTGGCCTTTATCTCCAGCTTCATGCAGAATATCGCCGCGGCGGCGCTGTTTATGCCCGCGGCGAAACGAATCTGCCGTCAGGCTAATGTGCCGGTCTCCAGGATACTGATGCCCATGGGATTCAGCGCCATTATCGGCGGCTGCATCACGCTTATCGGCTCAAGTCCCCTGATCCTGCTCAACGATGTCATGAAAATCACCCGTCCGGATGCCGAACCCTTCGGTTTGTTTGCCGTGACTCCCATTGGCCTTGCCCTGATTGTTTCCTTTCTTCTCTACCTGTTGCTGTTCGGCAGATTTATCCTGCCCGCGAGCCATCAGGCAGCAGGGGCAAACGGCCCCATGTCCGCAACCCTGCAGCGGACCTACCATGATATCGGCAATCTTTTTGAGCTGTATATTCCCCCATCCTTTGCCGGCCCGAAGACCTTGATGGATCTGGAAATCAGGGCCTATTATTTTACCACTGTCATTGGGGTCGCCCCCAAGGGTGGGACCAAAAATTTTGCCCCTGACATCGATACCGAACTGCGCGCCGGGGACATCATCGCCGTGGAAGGCCCCCCTGAACTGGTAAAAAAACTGGCGGCCGCCTACAAATGGGAGATCAAAGACGATCTGTCGGTGTTTGCCGAAGATCTCTCCCCGGCCAATGCCGGGATCGTGGAGGCGGTTATTTCTCCCCGCTCGGAAATGGCGCGCAATACTCTGCGCTCCTTTTGCTTTCGTAAAAAGTACGGGGTTAACCCGCTGGCTGTCCGCCGGGGCAACAAGACCTTTGTCGGCGGCATCTCCGACATTATCCTGCAGACCGGGGATACGCTTCTGCTGCAGGGCCGCTGGGATAAATTCCATTTCCTCAAGGAACAGCTTGACCTGGTCTTTACCGAGGAGGTGCACGGTGCAATTCTCAAGACCGACAAGCTGAAATATGCCATCGGCTGCATACTTCTTTCCCTTGTCCTCATTCTCGCCTTCGATGTACAGCTCGCCATTGCCCTGCTTACCGGCGCGCTCTGCATGGTCCTGACCAATGTGCTCAGCATCGATGAAGCATACGAATCCGTGGACTGGATGACCGTCTTTCTCCTGGGCGGTATCATTCCCCTGGGCATAGCCTTTGAAAAAACCGGGGCGGCCAGATTCATCGCCGAAACCCTCATCGGCGTATCAGGCCCGGTCTCCCCTCTCCTGCTGCTGACCGTTTTCGTCATTCTCACCTCCTTTTTCACCCTGGTCGTTTCCAATATCGTCACCGCCATCCTGATGATCCCACTGGCCATGAACTTGGCAGTCATCTGCGGCGCTGATCCGCGTATGGCGGCCCTGGTTGTGGCCATTGCCTGCTCAAACAACTTTATCCTGCCGACACATCAGGTGAATTCCCTGGTCCAGCAGCCCGGCGGCTACCAAACCATGGATTATTTCAAAGCGGGAAGCGGCATGACCATCGTTTTCCTCCTGGTCCTGCTGACAACCATCTCCCTGCTCTACGGTATCTGAAGGTGCACTGGGGCCGGAACCGGGTTTGTTCAGTTTGCCTGCCCCCTTTCCCCTGCAGCATGGGCAGATGTCGCGGGCAGCAAAATCCGCCCAGATCCGGGAAAAATTGCAAGAGAAGGCGTATTTTCTAACCAATTAAAAGACCGGAATCAACCCACTTATCACTTGTCTTCTTTTTTATTGTTGCAATGTGCAACAAATTTGGCTTTTCTGTTATATGCCACTAATTCCTTGTTTATTCGTCTTATTTTCTATTCGCAAGAACCACAGATGCATATTGCAACGCAGTCTACTACCTATCAAGACATCACTGTTGCATACAGCAACAAAATATCATTGCACATTACAACACTATCGTTTTGCTGTGCCTTCCTGTTATCGGTATTCAGTAAGTCAGGGGAAACTGTTTTAGTCTGATCGCAGGCTCATATCTGCACAGATCAAATCACTGGGGACAACCGCATAATTTATTGATATTACATACCAAAATACAAAATCTTCTCTGCACGATTCAGCCGGAATACCTACGCGACCAGCATTCCCCAGGTCGCCCCAAGAAAAAATCTCATCAAATGGCACGCTAGATGCATAATAAAGCCTGCAAAATTGGCAAGCTTCCCAGCACCTTTGAGAAGTCAACAGTCACCGTATCCTTTGAAGAAATTAGACGGGTTTACACTGCAACGCGACTTCCGGCAGACAGGTCATCGGCCCAGTGCATGGAGGGGGTGGGAAATATGGGGCTTGAAGATCGCAACTGTCCGCCCGGCTTTGACTTTCATGGTCGTACCGCCGCGCTGACGAAAGATTCAACTTGCCCGCCCGCACGGTCAGCTGGTCTTTTATGCAAATAGAGCGTCCCGGTATGGACGGTATTATTCAAATTTGAGAAGTGGGGTAAGATTATTCAATGGCAACACAACAAAGCAAAACAAAAATGTTTCTGAGCACTGTTATCTTCGGGGCGATTTCCATCTCATTTTATGTCCTGCTGTTCACCAATGAGAAACTGGTCACCGATACCTTTACCAAGGGAGGCATCTACACGCTGTATCCCATAGGAACAGTCTTCCTTTTTTCCTTTATCCATGGGGCGTTTGCCAGCAACCTGCTGAGCCTGCTCGGCATAGAGGCCAAAAAGAAATAACCCGCACCTGTAAGCAATTATTATCTATATTCGAGGAGTTAATTCAATGAAGAGGTTAGTTATAGCCGTACTGTTTTCACTGTTTCTGCTGCCGCTGGCAAGCGCTGTTTTTGCCGCCGGCGGGGCCGGTCCCGACAAGAGCATGCTGAAGGGCGTGTTCACCGAGATCAACGAGGCGGCCCATACCGCTGTTCTGCAGAAGGATGGCACAACTGAGCTGAAGAGCCTGATCATTGGTGAGAAAGTCAAACCGGAGACTCTCCGCCTTGGTAAAAAGGTGCTGGTCAGCCTGGACCATGATGCCGGCGAGAACGTGATCAAGGATGTGTCCATCATGTTCATGGATATGACCCTGCAGAAACTGCTTGCCCTCTTGACGGTCGGCCTGGTGGGCGGCATCCTGAGCGGTTTTATCGGATCGGGCGGCGCCTTTGTCCTCACCCCGGCCATGATGTCCCTGGGCGCCCCCGGCGCCGTGGCCGTGGCCAGCAACATGTGCCACAAGTTTCCCAAGGCCATGATCGGCACCTACAAACGCTGGAAATATGGGCAGGTTGACATAAAACTGGCCGTCACCATGTCCGCCACCGCCATCGTCGGCGTCCAGATCGGCGTCATGATTCAAAAGTACATCCTCAATCAATGGGGCAATGATGGTTCAAACCTCTATGTGAGCGCGATGTTTGTGATCGTCCTGGTCCTGGTCGGCGGCTATGTCGCTTATGACGCCTACAAACTTTCCAAGGGCGGTAAAGATGGCCCCGAACAGGCCTCGACCCTGGCCATGGCCATGCAGAAGATTAATCTCCCGCCGATGATGAATTTCAAGGTGGCCAAGGTGCGGATCTCCGCCTGGGTAACCATCCCGGTGGGTCTGGCTACAGGTATGCTGGCGGCCACCATTGCCGTGGGCGGCTTTATCGGGGTCCCCGGCATGATCTATGTGATCGGCGCCTCGGCCATGGTGGCCAGCGCCACCGAGCTGGGCATCGCCTTCGTCATGGGGCTGTGGGGTTCCATCCAGTGGGGCCTGAGCGGTCTTATCGATATCCGTCTGTCCGTCCTGCTCCTGGCCACCTCCCTGATCGGCGTTCAGGTTGGCGCCCTCGGCACCACGTATGTCAAGGACTACATTATCAAGATCACCATGGCAGCCACCATGCTCATCGTCGCGGTCAGCCGCGGGGCCTTGCTTCCCGGTTATCTTGCCAAATTCGGGCTCGTTGGCCAGATTACCCCGTCCACCGCGGCATTCCTGGAGAGTGTGAGCTTCTGGGCCCTGGTTGCCGCCCTTGCCGTTGCCGGTCTGATCAGCACAGGGGCCATGGTAAAAGGAATGATTGCCGACAGGAAAGAGACCAAACTGCATATCGTCGCGGAAGTAGTAGACCGGGCATAAGATTGCCTGTTGGGCGCGACAACATGACCCTTGCCGGCAGGCCAGCCCTGCCGGCAAGGGATCTTTAATCTCAAAAAAAACATAACCGGACAGAACTGCTGACCGCTTCCAGATTCCGCGGCAGGTCAGCGAGAACCAGGGGGAAAGCATCATGGCCTCAGAAAACGGCAAGATATTTGCGATCGGGGATATCCACGGCTCCTTTCACAAGCTGCGTGATCTGCTGGACCGCCTGCCCTACACCCCGGGCCGGGACCGTCTGGTCTTCCTCGGCGACTACCTTGACCGGGGACCGGATTCGGCCAAGGTCCTGGACCTTCTCTGCGAACTGAAAGAACGCGACGCCAACCTCGTCACCCTGCTCGGCAATCACGAGTACCTGCTGCTTGAGTATTACCGCAGCGGCGACCCGATACTGCTGCCCTACCTGCGGGGCATGGGTCTCGACGCAACCCTGAACAGCTATGGGCCGGACCGCAACGTCAATCTGCAGACCTTGAGTTTTCTGCCCCAAGGAACACCTGGACTTTCTGCTGGCCCTGGTGCCATACTGGGAAAGCCCTCATTACATCTTTGTCCACGCCGGCCTTGAACCGAATATCCCCCTGGCCGCCAATGACCTGACCACCCTCTGCGAGGTGCGTGACACCTTCCTGGCCCTTGACCATGATTTCGGCAAAAAGGTCATCTTCGGCCACACCCCTTTCGAGCTGCCGTTCGTCACTGCCACCAAAATAGGCATCGATACCGGCGCCATGTACGACAATCTCCTCACCGCCATCCAATTGCCGGATGAGATTTTTTTCCACGCCTGAGAGCTGACGGTCACTTCCCGCCGTCAATCTCCTCCTTCAGCCCCGCCAACTGGTAATCCCCGTCGAGAAAGGCCTGGGCCACCCTGGGCACCAGCTCATCCCGGCGCATGACCGCATCCAGCAGCCGGGAAAAGCCCAGGATACGGCCGATCACCTTCAGCTTCTCCTCAATCACCTCGGCGGCCCCGCCCTGGATGGCCGCGGTCAGCAGGTCGTCGCGCTGGTCGCAGAAGAAACCGGCAGCGGTGAGAATCTCCGCCAGGCAGCGGACCCGGCGGTTGCGCTGCTCCGGACCGGTTCCGCCGCCCTTGAAACGGAATTTGATGTAATTAAGCCGGGAGTCGATGCCGCAGATGGCATCCACCATGGTGAAATGGAAATCCATGCGGGCGTTGAGATTCAAAAAATCACGGGTTACCAGGGCATAGTTGGGCAGGCCGATGGGACGGGCGGAACGGTGGTCGGTGAGAAAGCGGGAGACAACCGAACCAACGGCCACCCCGCCGGCCGGGCCCCAGTTGATCCCCGGGGTGGTGACCCCCTGCCAGAGGGCGGTAAACGGCCGGGACAGCACCTGTTTTGGCGGCACCCGGCGGGCGCTGCCGGGCAGCAGGCCGCCGCCCAGATCGATGAGGGAAACCATGAAGGGCACCTCGCTGTCCAGGTGGAAAATGACCCCGGATGCCTGTTCAACCGCCTCGTCGCCGGCCTCGAACATGGCCAGAACCGCCTTTTCATGGGCATAGCGCACCAGATCATGCATGGTCTTGCATTCGGCAATGGAAAAGGTGGGTCCATAGGCGTCGGTCAGGTTCAGCGGGACAATGCGGTCATAGAGGGCGGCGGCCACCGGATCTTCAGGCCGGGGCACCCGGTCCTGCCAGGTGGCGATTTTCCGCTGATGGCGCTCCCGGTGCCGGGCGATTTCCTGCTCAGTGGCAGCATAAATCAGACCCCGCTCGCCATCAACCAGCAGCGCTTGCCCGTCGTGCAGTTTCCGGGTGACGTGCTCCAGGCCGGTGAGCATGGGTACCCCGTACTCACGGGCCACACAGGAGAGATGATCGGCCGGGTTGCCCAGTTCCACCAGAATGGCCGCGGTCTGGGGCAGGGCGCTGACCGCCTCCACCATGCTCTGATGCATGACCAGCACATAGGGCGGACTGGTCAGCCCTTCCAGATCCTGCCGGTTGCCGATGATGCGGACCTGGCCGGCCACCCGGCCGGGTGAGGCGACCTGGCCGGCGGCCAGCAGGGGCTGCCTGCTGTCCCGGGCCTCAATCTCCGCCGGGCTGCCGAGGTTCACCTTGAGCGGCCGCGACTGGAGAAAGATGACCTGGCCCTGCCGGTCCACCGCCCACTCAATATCCTGCGGACCGCCCAGCTGCTCCTCCGCAGCCATGCCGAGCCGCACCATGGTCATGATTTCACTCTCATCCAGCACCGGGGCATCGCCGGCCTCAGCCCCCAGCTGCTCCTCCACCACCCCGCCCTGGCCGGCGCTGACCAGCCGCCTGGTTTTGCGCACCACCTGACTTTCCCCCGGTCCGGACCCGTCCCGGAACGGATGATAAACATCCGCCGCCGCACTGCCGCCCACCGCCAGTTCACCAAGCCCGTAGACCGCCGTGATCAGCATCCGGTTGCTGGCCCCGAAATTGGGATCCCGGGTAAACAGGATGCCGGCTGAGCGCACATCCACCATCTCCAGGCAGAGGATGGCCAGATCAAACTCGTAGGGGGGAAGCCCGGCATGCCGCCGGTAGGCGAGGTTGCGGACATTAAAGGCGCTGGTCACCACCTTTTTGACGGCGTCCTCCAGCTGTGCCCGGTTTTCACATTGAGAATGGAGATATACTGCCCGGCAAAGGAATGGGCCTTACTGTCCTCGCTCACGGCGCTGCTGCGCACCGCAAGCCCCTGCCCCCCGGCGAAGATGGGGGCGGCGGCGGCCTCCATGGCGCTGGTGAGCTCAGCGGGCAGCGGGGTTGCCATGATCATCTCCTGCACGGCAGCGACACTTTCCTGGTCAGGCAGGCCGTCCCCGGCCTGTTCACCGGCCCGCAGCCGGGCGACAATCCGCAGGTAGAGATTTTCCTGGTCAAGAAAAAGACGGCAGACGGACACCGGGATGGCAAAACCGGCCGGCACCGAAAACAGCCCGACCCGGCGCAGTTTGGCGAGATTGGCGGCCTTGCCTCCCACGGCGCGGCTCATGGTCGATTCCACTTCGTCAAGGGACAGGCAGAAGGGAAAGCGCTCCTCCCGGGGCAGCCGGCCAAGATCCTGCCGGATCGCTTCCCCCAGCTGGGCCTGCCGGCGGATCAGCCCGGCATAGCCGCCGTCGGCCAGGTGATCCAGTTTCTCCACCAGATCGGCCGTGACCCCCAGCAGTTCATGGATGGCGCCGGTCAGCACCCCGGGCCAGAAAACCGGGGAACGCAGGGAGGCGCCCAGCTCGGTGATGAGCTCCACCGCCCGGTGGTTGTCATCCAGCAGGATACGGAATACCTGATAGCGGGCCCGCAGCCGCGCCAGCTGCTCGTTGCGCCTTTGCTGCTGCAGCCCCCGCAGGGTGGCCAGGGGATGAAAGAGCCATTCGCGCAGCATATCACTCCCCTCCTGCATCGGGCACCTTGCCGACGCGGTTGATGAACTCGCTGAAAAAATGTTCAACCGCCGCGTCATCCACCATTTTCACATCCAGCTGCCGGGTGAAGGCCACCAGCTCACCCAGATGCACCAGAATACTTTCCAGGTGGGCCCGTTCGAGCATCTTCACCTTGCCCAGCACCAGATCGCCCTTGACCTCCACCTTGAAATGCAGGCCGGCCAGCACCTGGGAGATCATCACCGCCCGCCTCTCCCGCTTGCCTGCCTCGGCAAAGCCCCCGACAAAACGGAAGTAGACATGGTTGTCGTCCGATTCATCGGAGAGATAGCAGTCGATGATGTTGAAATGATACCCGAGACGCAGGCTCAGATTGCAGTAATTATCGGCAATGATCGCCAGATTTTCCCCGCTGTAGGGCGGGGCATTGGTCAGCATGGACAGGGGCCGGGTGAGGCCGGAAAAAAAATCCCGGAAGCCGAATTGGGCCGGTTCCTGGTCCCAGAAACGGGCATCCAGCACCCCCTGCAGGAGAAAACGAAAGGGCATGCTGGTCACCTGCTCCAGGGTCACCCGTTTATCGTTGGCGGGATTATCCAGGCCGCGGCCGATATCGATGATGCGCAGCCTGATGGGCAGATCGGTCTTCAGCAGGGGCGCCCCGCCTCCTGACACCAGTTTGCCCGAGGTGTGGAAGCTGATCAGTTCGGCCACCGCCCGTTCGTGGCAGAAACGGAGAAAATCATGGACGGTGCGGCAGTTCTCCATGCGAAAGGCGGAAGAGGCCGGATTGGTCAGGTTGAGCGGGGAAATAAGGCGCAGCAGGCTGCGCAGCATTGATTCCTCCCGGTTGTTGATCAGGGGCAGCAGGCCTGCGGCCCGGGGCAGATCAATCGGCAATTCCACCTTTCCTTCGTAAACGGTCTGCTCCTCCACATCCACCATGACGAACACCCCGTCCGGCAGCAGGGTGGTGGCCTTTTCCGCCCCGAACAGGGCCGGGGTGCGGTATTCCCTGGCAATGGTTGCCAGATGGCTGGTCGGACTGCCGATATCGGTGATGATCGCCGCGGCCCGCCGGACAATCTCGGCCAGCCGGGGGCTGGCATAATGGCTGACCGCCACCCCGCCCACCGGAAAATTCTCCACCGGGGTGTCCTCGTTTACCAGCACCACCTTGCCGCCCGCCAGACCCAGCTGGCAGATATGCCCCCGGTCGGCCATGAGCACGGGCAGTTTCGCCAGCTCAGCTGCCAGCTGGTCCGGGGTGCGGGTCTCTTTGGCGGCCGGCAGCCGGAGAGGCCGGGACTGCAGAATCCAGATATTTCCCTGCGGCATCGAGGCACCATTCGATATCCTGGGGCGACTCGAGGCGTTTTTCCAGCAGAATCCCGTATTCGGCGAGCTGCCGGAGGTGGGCCACGTCCACCACCCCCGAGCCCCGGCGCAGGCCGCTGGGCATCCTGGCCATGGGGTCCGGGACTGCCTCCTTGGCGGCCGGCCTGGGAATGCCGATATTGCTGGCCCGCAGGGTAAAGGGGTGATTGCGGTCGATCACAAAACGGTCGCCGCTGTCCCGGCCGGCCACCAGATTTTCGCCGTGCCCCGCAACCGCAGAGAGCACCATGGTCTCCGCCTCGGGATTATTCGGATCACGGGTATACAGGACGCCGCTGGACCGGGCCGTAACCATGGGCTGCACCAGCACCGCCATGGGCGCCGCCTCGGCCGGGGTGCCATGCTCCAGATAGCGGCAGACCCGCTTGGAAAAACGGGAGGCCATGACCCGCAGGCAGGCTGAAGCCACCTCACCGGCCGGCACATCGAGAAAGGATTGAAACTGACCGGCGAAACTGCGTTCCCCGTCCTCATCCACCCCGCTGCTGCGCACGGCAAACCGCTCCGGATGCTGCGGCCCGGAGCGCACCTTTTTCAAGGCGTGGCTGATGGCCGAGGCAAGATCATTGGGCATCCTGGCCCTGGCAAACAGTTCACTGATGCGGTCGGCCTGCACCGAGGGATCGGCAGACTGCCGGAGAACGTCGTTGATGCGGTTAAAGAGGTCATTGGCCTCCATAAAACGCCGGTAGCCGGTGGTGCTCACCACAAAGCCCACCGGGCAGGGCAGCTCAAGGCTGTTCACCACCTCGCCCAGGCTGGCGCCCTTGCCGCCGGCCAGATGCCGCAGGTCGCGATGGAGGACTTCCCACTCCAGGACCAGCATCGGGCCATACGGGCCAGGCCCGCCGGCCAGGATGTCGGCCAGTTGATCGCCGGTGGTGGTATAGCGTTCGTAAAGCAGGTGGTAGCGGTCATCGGACATGGCATTGAGGTGGTAAATGACATGCCGGCCCTTTTCCACAATATCGGTCACCGCATTCTGCAGGAAGATGATATCATAGATGTATTCGCCGCCCAGGACCCGTTCCAGATCAGCGATCTTTTCCAGAATCTGGTTGTTGATGGTCACCACCCGGCGGAAATGATTGAACAGGGCGCCAAAGGCATCCGCCGGCGTCCGTCTCCTGACAATACCTCTGCGCCACCACAAAAGACTCATCGCTGGTCCTCACGGCGGGCATTGGCAAGAAACGGCAGGAACTGGTAAGGCGGAAAACACGTCCGGACCGGTGGTTGCGGCCCGGCTGCCGGCCACCGGTAACAGCCCCGCGCCAACCTGTTTTCTCGAAGCATCGCAATCATCAAGGGTAACGGAAGGTTTCCACTCTGTCTGGGTCAGGGAAAAGTAGTTTCAGAACTGGGATGGGTATTGGCCAGGGAAGCCGGATTCGGCCCTGCAATCTGCCGGCAACCAGCGGCCGTCAGGCCGGGGTGCGGCAAACCAAAAAAACAGAGCATGGCCCGTGGCCTGTCCTCTCTTCAGACCTCAGTCATAACACAAAAAAGGCGGCCACGGAAGAAAAAATCCAAACAGCTTTTTATGCAGCACGCGCGCCTCTGCCGGGACTTTTGCTGCGAACTGAAAAATCAGCGGGCATCTCCCTGACTGGCATAACGCCGGTTGCCCGCCCTCAAAACAGAATTACCTTGCCAAAACCCGCTGATTTGGCTATTTAACGGAAATTCCGTCTTTCCTGTCCCGGGCAGATTGCCGACCGGCAAAACCCGACAAAAAGGACAGGAACATTTTCCCGTTTTGACCCAATGCGCCCGTAGCTCAGCTGGATAGAGTACCGGACTTCGAATCCGTGGGTCGCCCGTTCGAATCGGGCCGGGCGCACCAGTATAACATCAAGCCGTTAACTCAATACGAGTTAACGGCTTTTTGTTTTATTTCTATATAGGGTCGCCATAGGGTCAGTCATCTGGTAAAGGCGTATGACTTTCTTCGATGACGCATACCTCTTTTCTGGTCAAGCATTTCCCCTGTGGCGAATAACCCCCTCTCTGAAAATTTCCAAATTTTCAGAAAGTGACAAATTCGGTCAAATCGCGGGAGTCAGTTACACCCCATCAGCCTGTACTGAAGCGCGCTGGCCCCACACTTGGGCGAAAAACTCCTTACCCCTTCCAGCGCAATCACCGGCTGAACCGGTCACCCTGCGCCCCTTACTGCATTGATGGCGATGACGCCCATTTCCAAGAGCCGGAGGCGGGGAACTGCTGAAAGGCTGGGAATGACAGATTGAGAGCAGACCGGCCAGCATAAGACTTGGCAAGGCCGCCCACTGCGTAGCATCCCGAAGGGCCTTGCCGGGTAGGCGGTTTTATATTGAAACAAAGTAAAATAAGGAATGCTTGATCCCCCTCACGGGGGATGGTGGGGGCGTTTCGAAGCCTGGCAGGACTTTTGCGGTTATGTCGCATAATCCCATCTTATGTTCTAATGCCCTGCTTTTGGGCATTAAACATAGGATAGATTATGCGGTGAGCGCAGTTCAGCGAACAAAACATAACAGGCAAAAGGCATGACCGGCTGGTATTCGATCAGTAAAGCGTTGCTACAACGCTTTGTACCTTACTTGCAAGGGTGGGCCAGGGCGCGGGTTGCTTTTCAAAATATTCTTGTAGTTGGCTAGTTTTTTATGATAAGGATATCAACATGGGCTGTTCATTTATAGGCAGGGTAATTTTCATGAAAAAATTGGCTATGTTTCTTTTTGGAATTTGCACTTATTGTGTTTTGAACGCTAATTCTCTACAAGCGGAAGAGAGTTGTTATGATCTCGGCTATAAATATGGTCTGTGCTCTGCTCAGAGCTTTTATGGAATACCATGCAAGCCTGAAAATGATTTCGTTATGCCAGAAAGATGTCGCGGACAAGAAGAAACACGCAAAGGAATATCGGCAGGTACGAAGGCAGTTGGGGATACCCTGAACCTAATTGGACAACCAGAAAATAAAAAATCGATTAACCCCAACTGATGCTGGGGGGTTTGGGGGCTGCAAATAACCCTGTATATCCCGTGAGTAATTTACAAATTAGTTGCTTGGAATAAAACCTCTAATCTGATGGTCACTTTTTACTATTCTCAACTTGTCGTCTTGTATAAATAGTTCATAATTTAATGACGCACCATCAGATCCTGTGCAAGTTATAAAAAAAGTCCCTTGTGTGCCTACTTCTTCAGCACCCACAATTCTTGGGCAGGATAAACCCTGCTTGATTACATAGGACCTTAGCATTTCAGCACCTATTTCATTGATTGCAAAAGCCATCTCGGTCAATCCAAGCACCATAAATGCAATTGCTAATCCCGCCAAAAGCAATTTTTTCATTGTTCACCTCTTTGTTGTTTCCGCCGCCTTTATTATTTTTTTCCCAGAGGGCATAGGGTACAATCCCCCTATTAATTCAATCAACCCTACCCAACACAATAACAGCGCGCAAGGAAAAATTGATAGGCAAATAATTTCCACAACGAAGGAAGAAGCCGCTTATCCTTCAGCTTATTAATCACTCACCCCTATCATCCTCAAAGACCTCTATCAATGCCGGCGCGCTTGGAATGGTCAAAAAATATGTGGTTTCCTTCCGCCGGCCGGTGTTGGTTTCTGAAAGGTACCCCGCATCAATAAGGGCGGCAAGGTGTTTGTCATAGTCGATAGCGTTGCCTGGATCACGCGGGAGGTCAACAGCTCGTAGCGATAAACCTTGCCGCCCTTCCGGGCGATGTAGGCCATGATCCTTTCCAGGTTATCCTGAAACACATTGCTTGCTATGGTTGACAGCCGGTTTGTGTCCGAATGTTCAGCCAGGGTCATGAAAATTTCTCGGCAGGCTTCAACGGCCCTGAGTGCGGTATCGACATTTTTGGCCGGAAAACCTGCGGACATGCTGGCCATTTGCACAGCAGCAAGGGCGGCACCATGCAGCAGGAGTGCTGAGTCAAAAAGCAGCTCCTTGATGGGCACGAGATCCCATGTCCGGACTTGCTCTCTTGCCTCATCAATCTGTTCACGGGTTCGCCCTGTAAGCTGTTAGTGTCTGCATGTGGATTCCTCAAAGATGTCGGGGCGGCTGTCACCGCCCCGCGGTCATATTGGTCATTATTATCAGAAAAATCGTTTAAACTGTTCAGTAGCACGCAATAATAATTTTGTCACACAAGCATTGCCTTACCCCACACATCACGGGAAAAATCTATTTGATACCGCATAACCAACAGGTTCGATAGGCAACTCCGCAAGGCCATTATTCCAATCTTGATTTTTTGTGTTGCAGGTAAGAACTCCTTGCAGAAATTTGCCTGTTTTCCTTTCCAGCCAACCTGTGCAGAGTAAATCATATCCATCACGCAAGCCTGCATTTCGGTAAAGAAAAGCAAAAGGATTGTTGCAACTTCGGGATGGAACTCCAACAACAATCGAAAGTTCACCATGCCCAATATCTACAACTCTTATTGCCGCTCGGCGTCCAGCAAGTATAAATTCTTGTCCTGCTGACCACCCTTTATTTTCCATGCCCCAATCCAAGGTAAATATAGCATTTTCAAGACAATGGTTGATACCTGCACAGAGGGAATTTGCTGCAATCTTTGCCTTTTTGAGAGAGATTTCCGAGTCTTTAGCTATCGTTTTCATAACAGATTCCGTTGCCATAATTTTTTCTCCTTTGTGTTGGTTAACAACTCCGGGAAAGCCGGAGAATTTCATCCTGAATCACAATTACCACAGGAGGCTGTTATCCGGTTTTATTACCGGTTTCCGCCCGTATATCCGATTTACCTGACGGACTTATTTCACAAGTTAAAGGAAATTTCAAAGAAAAAAACAATGATATTAATTCGATATCTATTTATCGAAGTGGCGAAAAGGTGGTTATTGGGGGGATAATAATGAAGAATTTTTATTTTTGGCAAGCGCCAAGCCTTTAATTGGTATGGGTAGGCATAAAGTCGACCCTTGATTTCTTTATTGATTGGGTAGCCTTCCTTTTTCCATACAGCATGTTTTTTCGTATCGAGGTCAGGATGTCTGAACTTATGGATAACCGGAATCCGTTTTTCATCTGTGCGAAGCATCTCCTCGCTGCAAACTCGGGGTATTTTTTCAGCCGAAAATCATGGCAAAACGTTCATCGAGGATATTGAGGTATTTATCCTTCATCTCACCGGACAAAAAGCTTATCCCGACCAATGCCCGCCACTCCGGCTGCACTCTGCGAAACTCGGCCAGCATTTTGCCGATCACCCGCTCCGTCAGCCCCAACCTGCCCCTGGCGAAATAGTCCAGAAAATCCTCGCGCCTGAGTTTATTCTTCCTGGCATTTAGGGGCAGGGCCAGTTCCTCTTCCACTCGCGGCAGGACGATGGTGGTGTTCAGGAGATCATAGGCCGGGGCCAGGGAGATAACATCCTTCTTGCGGATAATGGAAAAATTTTTCAGGTGCATGTCCTCATTTCCCACCAGAAAGCTGAACAAGGTCAGACGCAGGAGCTTCACCTTTTCCAAGGCCGGGAAGGTGCAGTAGGACTCAACCAGGCCGGTGAGCTGCTCCATGCTGGAGCGGTATTTGGTTTCCCGGTTGCGGCCGGCCAACTGGGCAAAATCCTCACGTGGATCTTGCCTTTGCGGCCGGTCCGGTCGAAGCGCTTGATAAAGGGTGTAGCCGTTTCCAGAATCCTTCAATAAATCCCGTTCCATTGAATAGATATTCATTATATTCACTTACATTATCACCCCCCTACTCTCCTTTATCGATCACTACCCACCTGCCGTCCGGGGTGATCTCGAAGTCCGCGCCCAGATCGGTATTGCTGTCGCCGCCGACCCAGACCTGGAAACGGCCGGGCTCAAGGACCTCATGACCATTGTCATCCAGATAAGAAACTTCCTTCGGGCCGAGTCTGAACAGAATGGTTTTGATCTGGCCGGCCTCAAGAGAGACGCGCTCGAATCCTTTCAGTTCCCGGACAGGGCGCGCGACACTGGCGACGACATCCCGCACGTAACATTGGGCGACGGTTGTCCCGGCCCTGTCGCCGGTGTTCGTCACCTGGGCGGTCACGACGATTTCCGGTATTTGCGGATCCGCAGTCGCACCCAGATTGCCGTATTTGAAGGTCGTATACGACAATCCGAAGCCGAACGGGAACAGCGGGGAATCGAGTGAGTCAACGTAACGGGAATGACGACGGCTGCCCCGAGGCATCGGTCTGCCGGTGGAACGATGGTTGTAATAAAGTGGGATCTGCCCGGTAGACCGCGGAAAGGTGATCGGCAGCCGCCCGGACGGATTCACATCCCCGAAAAGGACGTCGGCCACCCCCAGACCGCCGGTAATGCCCGGATGCCACGCGAACAGGACGGCGTCGGCCCAGTCCATCACCCGGGTGAGATTCAGCGGCCGGCCACCGAACACAACGGCGACTATCGGGATTTCCATACGGCGGGCCGACTCTACCAGCGCCTCCTGGCCGGCGGGCAGATCGATGGTGGTCGTGCAGTTATCCTCGCCGGAGCGGCCCGCCGATTCGCCGATAGCGAGGATCATCACATCGCTTGCCCGCGCCAGTTTCACGGCATCGTCGACCAATTCATAATGGTGGAGCCAGGTTTCGGCCCCCAGTCGGCCGGTGATGGCCTCTTTCAGTGTCGTCACCTCTTCATCCCGCCCGTCGATAGTCCAGCAGCCGAAGAGCTCCTTGCGCCTGTCTGCAAGCGGCCCACTCAGGCAGATGGTCAGATTGTCGGAGCGGAGCGGCAGGACGCCGTTATTTTTTAACAGGACCATGCTGTCGGCGGCCAATCGGCGCATAACGGCAAGCGATTCGGGCAAGAGGTGGACAGCCTGTGATGCATCCGGATCAACATACGGGCTCTCGAAGAGACCGAGGGCGAACTTTATCCGCAGCACCCGGCGAACGGCATCGTCCAGACGTTCCTCGGAGAATTTGCCGGACTGGACCAGGTCGGGAAGGTTGTTCAGGTACACCATCGAGCACATGTCCATATCCACCCCGGCTCCGCAGCCCAATTCGGCGGCATGTCTGGCGTCGGCGGCGATACCATGATTGATCAATTCCCCTATCGCACCCCAGTCGGAAACGACAAAGCCGCCGAACCCCCATTGTTCTTTCAGCACTTCGGTGAGCAGATACCGATGGGCGGAGAGCGGGATGCCGCCGATATCATGAAAGGCGCTCATCACGGTGCCGCACCCGGATTGTATCGCCGCTTTGAAGGTTGCCAGATAGACGTTGTGCAGCGTCTGCCGGGTGATTTCGGTGGTGTTGTAATCGCGCCCGCCTTCCGCCGCTCCGTAGCCGACAAAATGCTTGGCGCAGGCAACGACGCGATCGGCAGGAAACCGCTCGGGGATCGCGTCCTGATCGTTGCCTTGAAAACCCCTCACCGCGGCTGCGGCCAGTTTCCCCGCGAGATAAGGGTCTTCGCCGAAGCCCTCGGCGACCCGCCCCCAGCGCGGGTCACGGGCGATATCCAGCATGGGCGAAAAGGCCCAATGGATACCATCGGCCCGCGCTTCTTTGGCGGCAATGGTGTTGGCGGCCTGAACCAGCTCGGGCGACCAGGCGGCGGCCATCCCGAGAGGAATAGGGGCGACGGTGCGATAGCCGTGAATCACATCCCGTCCGAAGATCAACGGGATTCCCAATCGGGATTCGGTGACCGCAATCTTCTGGACTTCGTTGTTGCGCCTGGCAAGAATCCGTTCCTGGGGGGTATTGCCGGCCGTGGGGCTGCCGGCCAGAAGATCGGAACCGATCTCACCCTTGCGAACCATGTCATAATGTTCCGGACCGAGATTGAACCACTGATTCAGTTGCCCGGCTTTTTCTTTCAAGGTCATGCGGCCGAGCAGATCTTCGATACGCTCCGAAACGGTCAGCGCCGGGTTTTTATATGCTGGAATGGTCATGGGAGCAACTCCTTACAATTTTTTGATTTAGGGGCCGTTACGAAATAACCATTACATGATAAGCGTCACGGCCGCAGAGCCGTACCGGCCTATTTTACCCTATTGGATGTCGAGCTCTCAACCTTTTACCGTATTTGAAATTTCTCGTTCAACAAGACGCGGGATGGATATGCGGCCACAAGGAAACCAGGCAGAACGAAGAACAGCATTGCGCGAGTCACTGCTTATGATGGAGATTACACTACTTTTTCCGGCGTGGAAATGTAAAGATTTATATGTTATAGACGAGATTTACAAGGCACGGATAAACCTCTTCACAGAACGGGAGGAGACACCGATGGCTGAGCTCAGTGTAGATGCTGGCAAACATGTGTGCAAGGTCCTTGAAGAAGCTGAACCTGACGTCACTCCACTCTTGGAATCATGAATCCAAATGATTGAATCAAAACATTTTTTTATTGAATTTCTTCGCCTGGCAAAGCTTTTCTGGTGTTCGAACCGAAAGCTGAAAATTCGGGGCAGCACATTCTTCCTGGCGATCCTGACCATCGGGCAAATGATCATGGCCGTGGTTCTTACAAAGTGGAGTGCGGGGCTGTTCAACGCCCTGGAGCAGCATTCGATGAGAGGTCTCATGACTCAAGTCGGGATGCTGGGGATCCTCCTTGTCATCGACATGTTCCTGACCTCAACGCATCTGGTCGTAAAAAGAAATCTGACGTTTTATTGGCGCGACTGGCTGACGGAATATGTATATTCCCGCTGGATGAAGGCCGGCAATCAATATTTGATTTCCTTCCTGCCGGGCGAGCACGACAATCCGGATGGCCGGATCGCCGAGGACTGCCGGATCGCAACCGAGTCTGCGATCTCCTTGGGCCACTCGCTTTTTTACGCTATTCTTCTGCTGATCGGCTTTACGCAGGTGCTCTGGTCCCGTTCCGGGGTGGTGACACTCGACCTGGGATTCGCCCAGATCCCCATCTATGGGCATCTGGTCTGGATCGCAATCATCTACACGGCGTTGGCTTCCTGTCTTGGCTGGCTGGTAAACCGGCCCATTACCAGAACAACCGATGCCAAGCAGACGGCGGAAGCCCGATTTCGCGCCGGTCTGCGTGGAAGCGCACGAGAACAGCCAGGCCATTGCGCTGATTCATGCCGAGCCATACGAACGGCATCATTTCCATGAGCTCTTCCGCAAGATACGGGTGGTGTGGGACATTCAAACCAAGGTGTGGAGAAATGTCCTGCTGTTCGGCTCCTGTTATGGCGGCATCAACCTGGCCTTTCCAATCCTGATTTCCGCTCCCCGCTATATCCTGGGGCAAATTACGCTGGGCGACCTGATGCAATCCGCCCAAGCCTTTCAGCAAATGAGCGGCGCCCTTTCCTGGCCGGTCAACGCCGCGGGTGGGATCGCCGAATGGCGCGCCTCGGTGGAACGTGTCTTGAGTCTGTTACATGTGTTGGATACTTTAGAGAAAGAGCTTGCCCGTCCGGATCATTGGATCAAGGTAAAGACCGGCGATCAACCGATATTGGCCTTTCGCAATCTCACTATCACCAAATACGGCGGGCGGGTATTGGCCCAGGATATCAACATGGAGATCGGCAAGGGCGAACATGTGCTGATCACCGGCAATACAGCCACCGGGGCAAAGCTGCTTCGCGCCATCGCCGGAATCCGGCCCTGGGGCAGCGGCGTCATCGAGCTCCCCAGCAAGGGCCGTCTTTTCTTCATGCCGGACCGGCCGCATCTTCCCACCGGCATCCTCCGTCACGCCATCTGTTATCCCTCCTCCCGCCGGATCTTTTCCAAAGAACAGATCGAGCAGGCATTGCGGGCGGCGGGCCTTGAATATCTGATCGACCAACTCGATCAGAAGGATAAATGGGTCCATACTCTGGCGAGGGAAGAACAACAACGATTGGGTATGGTACGACTGCTGCTCAACCGGCCGGAATGGATATTCCTGCAGGAGGCCTTCGGCTCCCTGGAGCCTCAGGAAGAGGAACGGATGCTTCGCCTGATCCGTGAGCAACTCCCCGATGCCACGCTGCTCGCGATTTCCCATATGCCCAACAGCGCCTCTTTCTACTCACGCAGCTTAGCCCTGTAAGCCGTTGTAAATGAATAACTGTTACATTCTCAAATCATAAGCGGCATAAGGGGCCGTAACGAAATGATTGGAAATGTAATGGCTATTTCGTAACGGCCCCTAAAACCTTTTTTCTCTTGGAGACATCCCATGGCTGACGCAACGGATTATAAAAACGACACCACGCCCGTCATCCGGAAACTTCGCGGTGTTAATCTCGGCGGCTGGCTGGTGCTTGAAAAATGGATCACCCCCAGTCTGTTCGAAGGGCTGCAGGCCGTAGATGAGACGACCTACTGTGTCGAGCTGGGCGAGGCCGAGGCGACACGACGCCTGCACC
>CAVSQR010000057.1:0-126625 GCA_963729825.1 uncultured delta proteobacterium
GCTGGCGGCGCGCTCGATCTCGTCGAGCATGGCGGCCACCTCGCGAGCCTTGCGGCGGTCCTCGTCGCGAAGCCCCGCACCCTCGGCCGCGATGTAGAGCCGGTCCAGCCAGACCTCGACGTCGGACAGCCGCGATGCGCTCATCGCCCGAGTCGCTCGGCGATCAGGGCCACCACCTTCTCGCCGTGCAGTCGGCCGTTTTCGATGAAGACGGGCGCCGTCTTGTCCCGACCACGACGCCGCCGGCCAGGAACAGGTCGGCACCGCGGTTTCCTCGTCTCGGCGTCGTAGGTGGCGTACCTGCTGTTCGTCGTTGAAGGTGACTCCTCGCAGCACGCGGAGCAGTTCCCGGTCCGGGTGGTAGCCCGTGATCAGGAGCACGGGTCCGCCGCGACCGCCGCGCGCGCGCCGTCGGGCCCATCACGTGCACCGCGTCCGGGCGCTTCGATCGCGCGGACCACCGGTGTTCGAATCGCGCCGCGATGGCGCCTTCTTAATCCGGTTCTCGATGTCCGGTAGCACCCAGTACTCGATTGGTCGCGCCAGCACGTGCGTCCCGGCGATGGACCAGCGTCACCTTCGCGCCGGCCCGGTACAGCTCGAGCGCGGTCTCCGCCGCGGAGTTGTAGCCGCCGACGATGACGACCCGGTGGCGGTAACCACGTGGGGTGCTTCCTGTAGCAAGTGCGAGACGTGAGGCAGGTCTTCACCGGGCACGTCCAGCCGGTTCGGCTATTGCAGGACCCGGTGGAAATGACCGCCCGGCGCGCGCGCGGTCGCGCCACGGACGCCGGCCAGGCGCGACCGCGACGTCGAACGAACCGTCCGTCGGGCTCGTCGCGGCGGCGATCCCGTCTGCACGGTCCTCACCGGACGACGAGGCTGCAGCTCGAAAGGTGTCGCCGACGCGGCGGGTAGTACTTGAGGGCCTCCAGGCGGCGTGGGCTTCTCGAGCGGGGTCACGAACGGCAGTCCGCCGATCTCGAGCAGTTCGGGCGTCGTGAAGAACACCATGTTGAGGGGAAGATGAAGATCGCCTCGACCACCACTCCCCGCTCGACCACGTCGTACGCGAGGCCGCGCCGCTGGCAGGCGATCGCCGCCGCAAGGCCGGACGGCCCGGCGCCGACGATCAGAACATCACAAATGGACATCGACGGCCATTGTACCTGACGGCACGGAAGCCTGAATCCGGGAGCTTCGCAGAGGAATCGGAACTGACGCGGAGGAATCGGGGGCTGCGATGAGGAATCGGTGTTTATCTACCAGGAATCGGGGGTGGGAACTGACGATGAGGAATCGGAACTGACGATGAGGAATCGGACTGCGATGAGGAATCGGGGGCTGCGATGAGGAATCGGGGGCTTCGCAGAGGGATTGGTAGACTTCGATGAGTAATCGGATTCTTCGGTGAGTAATCGGGAGGCCGGGAAGAGGCATCTTGGATCTGCCTCTGCGTCAGTTCCGATCCCTCTGCGTTAGTTCCGATCCCTCTGCGAAGCCCCCGATCCCTGTGCGTCAGTTCGGATTACAGCGACCGGACCATTTCGGTCGCCTATCCAGGTCGCTGTGTGTATTGCCCGCTTGCCCCGCGGGGCCGGCCCATCCATACGGAATGATTGATTCAGGGCCAGAAACCAGACGGTATGATGCCGGAGATTCGATGGCTGGAATCAGGCCGGTCCGCGCCGGCGCTGCCCGCGACGCCGCCGGGCCGTTACTCAAGGAGAAGTCGATGCACGCTCCGATCAGGTACGTCGAGAAGGGGGTCGCTCTGGCAGCCAACGGGCTGTGGAGCGTGCTCCAGCCTGGGCGGCCAAATTCTTTCCGATCTGAAAATCCGTAAGATTCGTCTACTGACGAACACGCCGACGCACGTTCCGGCGTTGCAGGGCTTCAACGTTGAAATTGTTGAACAAGTTCCCATCCTTATGGAAAAGTCTTCGCTGCTGGCGAGTCAATATAGTTCTTCGCGCCCACGAAAAAAGGCTGACAAGCGCTCTCGGGTTGAGATATTGTGCATGCGTTTGAGGTAAGTCCATGCGCACCGTCGCCAGTTTCTGCTCCGCGAGGATCCACCGCCACCCAATCTCATTTTCTAACGGGGTATTTCTTCTCGTTGTTTTTTTGCGCCAATTCTACGGCTTCCTTTCTTTTCGCCACGATTGCTTCCGGCCAGCAGACCAGTTCAAACGGTACGACGTGTACGCTGGATTCGCAGACTTGAATAGCCCCGCCTTGGGACTGAATCAGACGGGACTGCATATTGCCTTTGCCCTTTACGCTGAACTCCTGCGTATCCAGGTTTATCTGGTCACGGTTCAACTTTGTAAGCTCGGAAACACGCAGGCCCGTGCTGAAAAACAGTTCGAGTATGACCTTGTCCCGCAAACCTATCTCGTTGGAGATCTCCGGACTGTTTAGCAGACGGGCCAACTGATCGGCGTTAAGAAACTCGATGACGCGGGACTCGGTTTTAGGCAGGTCGATTTTATCAGGGTTAAGCACGGTCAGGTCCCGGCGGGTGGCAAGGTAGCGTAAAAAGGAACGTATGGCAATCACATGGTAAGTCTGGGTGGACTTCTTGAGGACGGAACCATTCTTGTCCTGGTAGTTGGCGAGAAAAAGCCGGAAGCGTCCGGCTAACTCCATATCAATATTTGAAGGCGATAGGGGAACGGAATTTTCCTCCATCCATGACAGGAAACGCGCAAGATAATGACGGTAATTGCGCACCGTTAAAACGGACAGCGATTTTTCAACAACCAGGTATTCAAGGAAATCATCGATCAGACGGCGCAGGTCAGGGCTGCTTGAAACGCTCATGATCTCAATTATAATACAATCACTCTATGTCGTAAAAGGTACAGTGTCCGACATGGCAACGCGTTTTAATAGCAACCGGCGACCTGCTATACAACATTCTCTTCGTTGACCACGTCCTGGCATTGCTTCCCCAGTCCGCTGATTTCGAACTCCACCCTGTCCCCCGGCTTTAACCAGAAATTATCGCCCCAGGATTTTGCGTTTCCCGGCGGTGACCCTAGTAAAACCACGTCTCCCGGGTAAAACGTGAAGAATTTGGACAGGTAACTGACGATTTCCGCCGGGCTATGGATATAGTCGCTGGTGTTAAAATCCTGCCTCACTACTCCATTAACCGTTAATACCGCATGCAGGTCCGAAGGGTCGCGGACCTCGTCCGACGTCACTAAAAACGGCCCCAGCGGCGCAAAATTGTCGAAACTCTTCCCCTTGGTGTACTGTTTGTCATTGGTCTCGAACTGCCAGTACCGCTCCGAGATATCCTGGCCGCACATGTAGCCCAGAATATATCCGCCGGCGTCTTCCGGAGCAATATATTTACCCTTTCTGCCGATGACCAGCGCCAGCTCCCCTTCCCAGTCGATTTTCGGAGTATAACGGTTATGTAAAATGGGGTCATTAGGGCCGCAGACCGAGCTGTTGGCCTTTAAAAACACCACGGGCTCCGATTTCTCCGTCAGCTGCTCCCCCATCTGCCTGGCATGAAGCCGTGAATTGTAACCGATGCAGATGAGCTTGCCCGTAACCGCGACCGGCGCGCCCAGGCGCTGGCCGACAGCCACCGCAGGCAAGTCTCCCGGGTCCAACTTGCTCAGTTTCTCCATTACAGCGCTGTCGGCTATGGTCGCCCTGTCCCAATCCGGTATTATGCCGGACAGGTCGCGCAGAACGCCTGCGCCGTCGACGATTCCCGGTTTCTCGTGTTCTACGGGACCGAAACGAAACAGCTTAATAGGTCTGCTCCCCCTCAATCGACCGGGTTTGAATCCGCCAGAAATCTCTCCATCATTCCGATCAGCTTATCCAGGTTCCAGCCCTTAATAGCGGATACCGCTATGGTCGATTCCGGCTCGCGATTTCACCTCGAAGTACACGCTCTGCGCCTCTTCAATGTCGTCCACCACACGGTCCATCTTGTTGATAACCGTGATCCTGGGCTTCTGATCCAGCCTCAGCTTGCGTAAAATGGACTCCACGGTCTCGCTCTGGTTGACCGCCTCCGGACTTGTTATGTCAACAACATGCAACAGAAGATCTGCCTCGTCGAGCTCCTCCAGCGTGGCATGGAAGGCCGCCACGATCAGGGGCGGCAGTTTATGTATGAAGCCGACCGTGTCGGTCAGCAGTATGGTCCTCCCTCCGGGCAGCCTCAGCCTCCTGGTAACCGGGTCCAGCGTGGAAAAGAGCTTGTTCTCGGTTACCACTTCAGCCCGGCAGATGGCATTCAGCAGCGTGCTTTTTCCGGCATTGGTATAACCCACCAGCGCCACCAGCGGCGTGTTGGACTTCTTCCTCTGCCTGCGGTAAAGCTCGCGGTGCCGCCTGACCGCCTCGATCTGCTTTTCGATAGTGTTGATGCGCTTCCTGATCAGCCTGCGGTCCGTCTCGATCTGCGATTCACCCGGTCCCCTGGTGCCTATGCCGCCACCCAGCCTTTCCAGATGGCTCCATTGCCCTTCCAGCCTGGGCAGCAGGTATTCATGCTGGGCCAGCTCAACCTGGAGCTTGCCCTCGCGCGTTTTTGCACTGGCTGCGAAGATGTCCAGTATGAGGGCCGTCCGGTCGATGACCTTTACCTCAAGCGCCTCCTCGAGGTTGCGCTGCTGCCTGGGGGCTAGCTCATCGTTGATAACGACGGTGTCGTAATTCAGCTCCTGCTTGAGCTCGATCAACTCCTGCATCTTGCCCGAGCCGATATAGTGTGTCGATGACGGCCTCTCCATCTTCTGCGTCAGCCTCCCCACCACATCCGCCCCTGCCGTCCTGGCTAACTGGTCCAACTCGTCCAGCGAGCTGTCGATGGACCAGCCGTCCCGCTGTCTGCCCGACTCCACGCCCACGAGCACAGCACGCTCCCTTTTCTCCTGTGTGCTGTAGGTAGTTTTGGTCATAAATGAGTTTGAGCGCCCGCTATTTCTTCTTGAGCGTCAACAGCCGCCGGACTCCCTCGTCGAAGCGGTCATCGGGCTGTGTAATAGACAGCCGGACATAGCCCTCGCCGGTCTTGCCGTACCCGGTGCCCGGCGTAACCGCCACCGCGATCCTGTCCAGCAGTTCGGCCACGTACTGCACCGAGGTGTAGCCCTGCGGTATGCGGGCCCAGATATAGAACCCGGCCTTCGGCCTGCTGACCTTCAAACCTATGCTCTGCAATGCGTCCACAATCTTGTCCCGCCTGGCCTGCAGTTTTCCGTTGCGCGGCGCGATATCGCCCTGGTCTCCGGTCAGCGCTTCGATGGCCGCTACCTGGATGGCCTGGGGTATGCCCGAATCAAGATTGGACTTGAAGCGGAAAAGGGCATCTATCATCTTGCGGTTGCCCACGGCCATGCCGATGCGCCAGCCGGTCATGTTATAGGTCTTGGACAGCGAGTGGAATTCAACCCCCACTTCCTTGGCGCCCGGTGTCTCCAGGAAGCTGTGCGGCCGGTAGCCGTCAAAGGCCACCTCCGTATACGGGGCATCGTGGCAGACTGCGATATTGTTCTTTTGGGCGAACTTAACCACCTTCTCAAAGAAGGCGGGCTCGGCCACGGCCCCCGTGGGGTTATTGGGATAGCATATCCACAGCACCTTCGCTTTACGAAGCACGTCCGCAGGAATGGCATCCAGGTCCGGCAGGAATGCGTTGCTTTCCAGCAAGCGGCATGTAGTGGACATCCCCGCCGGCCAGCAGCGTGCTGACCGAATAAACGGGATACCCGGGGTCGGGCACCAGGGCCACGTCTCCCGGGTCCAGCAGGCAGAAGGACATGTGCCCTATCCCCTCCTTGGAGCCTATCAGGGGCAGCACCTCGCTGGTGGGCTCCCATTCCAGGGAAACGCCGAAACGCGACTTATACCAGCCGGCAATGGCTTTGCACAGCTCGGGCATACCGTAGGTCTCCGGGTAGCGGTGGTTCACCGGGTCATGCGCCGCCCGGCACAGGCTGTCTATTATGTGCCCGGGGGTCGGTATGTCGGGGTCGCCGATGGCAAAGCTGATGACGTCTTCGCCCCTGGCACGCTTTTCGGCGATCTTCCTGTTTATCTCAACAAACAGGTAAGGCGGTATCCTGTCCATGCGCTTCGATAGATTCATAGTCATTCCTCTCAAATTAACACGTCACTGCGAGCAAAGCGAAGCAATCCAGGCTGCGTATGCGAGCACCAGATTGCTTCGTCGCTATGCTCCTCGCAATGACAGAAAGGTTTAAATAGTATATATCATCAGGCAAATCAAAGACCTATTTCCGGCCCGTTTACCCGCTTTTCCCGATCAGCAGGCCTATCCTCTCCTGGCCGTCGGACACGGGCCAGCCGTTCCTGGCGTTGTAATACATGTACCATGTCCTGTCCGACTCGCGGTACTTTACATCGCAGGCATAGATGTGGCTCTTGCGCCATCCGGTGGTGGGCCTGAGAATGGGCTCCTGCAGCATCCTTCCCCATTTCACACCGTCGGAGGATCTGAGCGTGATAATGGCGGAGCCGCTCTGCTTCTTATCTTCGTCCCAGTAGATACCGTTCTCGAAACCCGCGAAGCCGTCATCGCACTTTATGACCTTTATCGATCCGCAGCTCAGGTTGCACCAGGGATCGCTTTTGTTGACCTCGATAATCGGCTTATCCTGCAGCTCATACGGGCCCATGATATTGGCCGACCTGGCCAGCGCGATGGAATCAGGCTCGTTAAAGCCGCAGTCCGGTATATAAACCAGCGAGGCGCTGTAATAGAGAAGGTACGTATCACCCTGCTTCAGCAGGCAGGGATTGCTGACCGACCTGTTGCCGTCAGCCGTGTGCCATGGCAGCTCCGGCCGGATCAGCACACGGGGCGACGACCATTTCCGCAGGTCGGTGGAGCGTGAAACGGCTATCTCCGAGTACCATTTCCTGCCCTTTATGGCAGAGAGTATCAGCGAGAGCGGCGGATATTTCTCGTAGAGCATGTAGTATACCCCGGCTTCATGGTACAGGAACGGCCTCATGGCATTGGCAATGGCCACGCCCCGGCCCTTCCACTTAAGGCCGTCCCCGGAAACGAAGTGCTGTATACCCCAGATCGAGTGTGCAAAAAGATGCCATTGGCCGTCGGGCGAGTTCTCGGGAAAGGTAAAAGTCGGGTCAGCCAGTATCGGCGATAGCGCCGGATGGTCTATCAGGTAGTTCTCCGAATAATCGCTCCACTTCAAGGCCTTGATATCGTCCAGTTTCAATTTATCACCCCTTTTATTATTCTTGCCGACCCGTAACCGCCTTCACCTCTTCCCGGCAGCCTGCATGAACCGGCTTATGACTTCCGTTACCTCGTCTGTAGTCGCGACTCCTGTTTCAAACCAGCGTATCCTGTCGTCCGACAATCGAAACCACGCGTTCTGGTTGCGGGCAAAACGGTGCGTCTCGTATTTTATCTTCTGCACCGCCTCCTGCAAACCCATGCGGCCCGCCAGGTGGTCCGCTATCTGCCCGTAACCGAGGCTGGACATGGAAGGCAGCTCCCTGCGGTAGCCCATGTCCAGCAAATTTTGCACCTCTCCCATGAATCCGGCTGCCATCATCCGGTCGGTCCGGCTGTCTATGAGATCGTAGAGCTGTTCCCGTCCGGCGGTCAGGCCGATTATCAGCGCCGGGTACGGCAGCCCCTTCTTTTCGCGAAGTGACGAGGCTAATTTGCCTGTCTTAGCGTGTATCTCTAACGCCCTTATTATCCTCCTCAAGTTGTTGGGAAGCATCCCCGCGGCAGATGCGGGATCGATATTTTCAAGCTCGCGGTAGAGGCTGTCGACCCCTTCCGACTCCGCCCTGCGCATCATTCTCTCGCGAAAAATTGGATCCGGGGCGACCGCCGGTATGCTCCATCCCTCCAGCAGCGCCCACACATACTGGCCGCTTCCCCCTACCAGGACCGGCAGCCTGCCCGCCTCCTGTATGCCTGCAATACATCTATAGGCCTCCTCCTGGAAGGTAGCCAGGCTGTATGGCTGGTCCGGTGTTATTATGTCAAGCATGTGGTGCGGCACTTCCTCTCTTTCCTCCCTCCCCGGCTTGGCCGTGCCTATGTCCATGTATTTATAGATCTGCCGGCTGTCGGCATTGACGATCTCGCCGTTGAAGTTCCGTGCAATGGCCATGCCCAGCCTGCTCTTGCCGACCGCCGTGGGCCCTACAACAGCAACCAGGCACTTCATGGCATTGCTTTTAATGATGCCGTCTGCTTCACGATACTCGCGAAGTCGCCGGCTTTGAGGCTGGCCCCGCCGACCAGCGCCCCGTCGATCTGGGGCTGGACGATGAATTCCGCTATGTTGGCCGCGGTGACGCTGCCGCCGTACAGGATGCGGGTGGCCTCCGCCGCTTCCTGACCTATCACGCCGGCCGCCACATCCCGGATGAGACCTATGGTCTCCCCCGCCTGGTCGCCGACCGCCGCCCTGCCGGTCCCGATGGCCCATATCGGCTCGTAAGCGATGACTATCTCTTTCCCTGCCGGCACATCCTTCAGCCCCTCGCTCACCTGCCTGCGTAAGTATCTCGCCTGTCCTGCCCGCCTCATTCTCCTCCAGCGTCTCTCCCACGCAGAATATGGGGATAATTCCGGCGGCCAGGGCCGCTTTCACCTTCTCATTTACCATCCGGTCCGTCTCACCGAAAATCTGTCGCCGCTCGGAGTGTCCCAGGATCACATACCGGCAAATTCCTTTCAGCATGAGCGGCGAGATTTCGCCCGTGAATGCGCCCTTCTCCCTGAAATACATGTTCTGGGCGCCCAGCTTGACCGGTGTGCCCTTTAATACCTCGCTGACGCTGTGCAGCGAGATGAAGGGGGGACATACGGCAACATCCACCGCCGACCCGGCCTTCAGTTCAGCCACTATGTCCGCCGCCAGCGATACGGCCTCCTCGACCGTGGTATTCATCTTCCAGTTGCCTGCGATCAAAGGTCTGCGCATATTATTCGTCCAGCAATACCTCTACGCCCGGCAGGACCTTCCCTTCCAGGAAGCTCATGCTGGCGCCTCCGCCCGTGGACACGTGCGTCATTTTGAATCCCAGGTGCATCTCCGTGACTATCTCAGCCGTCGAGCCGCCTCCCACCACCGTAGTCGCATGCAGATTGGCCAGCAGTTCCGCCATGGCCCTGGTGCCCTTCCCGAACTGCTCGATCTCGTAGACGCCCATCGGCCCGTTCCAGAATACGGTCCGGCACTGCTTGAGCTTCTCGGTAAACAGCTCCCTGGCCTGGGGGCCGATATCAACTATGTATTTATTGGGAGGTATCATGGTGACCGGGGCGATAGCGTACTTGGCCAGGTCGTTAATGGCATCGGCCACGATAACGTCGGGCGGCAATACCAGCTCAACATTCCCCGCGGCTGCCTTTGCCGCCAGGTCATTTGCCAGTGCGATCTTGTCCTCCTCCACCGCCGAAATCCCCACGCCGTAGCCACGGGCCTTGAGGAAGGTGGCCGCCATCCCGCCGCCGATCAATAGCATATCGATTTTGCCCAGCATATTGCTGATGAGCTTGATCTTATCGCTTACCTTGGCCCCGCCCAGCAGCGCGGCAAAGGGATGCTGCGCATTGTCCAGCAGGTTGCCCAGCACTCTCAGCTCCTTCTCCAGCAGGAATCCGGCGTAGGCCGGAAGCAGTTTGGCCACTCCGTAGGTGGAGGCATGCGCCCGGTGGGCTGTGCCGAATGCATCATCGACATAGATGTCCGCCAGGTCAGCCAGCTGCAGCCGCGAATTTGGGGTCGTTTGCCTCTTCCTCGGGATGGAAGCGCAGGTTCTCCAGCAGCAGGATGTCCCCACTCTTCAGCTTGTCCACCGCCTTTTTGACCTTGGGACCGATGCAGTCGGAGACGGTGTAAATGGGCAGGTTGGTGAGCTGGGAGAGGCGCTCGGCAATGGGGGTCATGCGCAAAGACGCTACCACCTGGCCGTCAGGACGTCCCAGGTGCGAGCACAGGATAATTTTAGCTTTGCGCCCTATCAGGTACCAGATGGTAGGCAACGCCGCGATTATGCGGCTGTCGTCCATAATCTCATTGTTCCTGGGATCCAGCGGAACATTGAAATCCACCCTCACCAGCACCCTTTTGCCGGTCACTTCGACGTCACGAATCGATTTCTTCATGCGGTCTATCTCCTTAACGGGATATTTACGGCAAACTCCGGTCCGTTGACTTCCGCCCGAACCTGAGTATATCCAATCGCAGCTATTTGTTCAAGGATACCCGCAGGGGTCTGTTTATTTTTCGCATCATTCGTATTAAACTGTTGTATGCCAACCGTGCACCATCGCAGCAGACATCCCCTGGTAATCGTTTTGTCAGGGCCGTCCGGCGTGGGCAAGGACGCGACAATCGCCAGGATAAAGGAAATCGGGGTCAAGTTCCACTACGTGGTCACCGCTACCACCAGGGAGAAACGGCCGGGCGAGGTTGACGGTATTGATTACCATTTCCTGGGCCGGCGGCAGTTCGAAAAAAAGATAGACGACGGGCGATTTCCTTGAACACGCCGAGGTTTACGGTAACTTCTACGGCGTGCCACGGGATGAGGTAGGTCAGGCCCTGCAGCGTGGCCAGGACGTCATTATCAAGGTGGACGTGCAGGGCGCGACCACGCTCAAGACAAAGATACCGGATGCCGTATTCATCTTCCTGCTGACCCCGTCACTCGATGACCTGCTTGCCAGGCTGAAGGCCAGGAACGCCGATTCCGAGGTCGCGATGAGCACGCGCATGTGCAAAGCTGAAGATGAATTGAAGTGCCTTCCCCTGTTTGATTACTGCGTGGTGAATCACACTAACGACCTGGACCGTACCGCTGAAGCCGTGGCCGCCATTATTAAAACCGAGAAACACCGTGTAAATCCCAGGATTGTCAGCATTTAAGGCCGGCCGGGCCGTCCCAGCGATCCCAATATCTCCTTCTCCCGCCTGCGCATCACCAGCGTATCGGCGCGCCCGCCGTGGTCATAGCCGAGTATGTGCAGCACGCCGTGAGTCAGCAGCAGGCGCATCTCCTCCTCCACACTGACACCTTTCCGCGCTGCCTGTGCCTGTGCCGTGGGATACGAAACCACCAGTATCCCCATCCTGGCGGCGGGACCGGGCGGCCCGGTAAAAATACTGTCAGCCTGACCGGCTTCGTCCAGGGCGAAGGAAAGTACATCGGTCGGCTCGTCGATGCCCCGGTACTTCCTGTTCAAGGCACGTATGGTCTGATCGTCCGTCAGCATGCAGTCTATCTCGAGGGCGCCGGCCACTTTTTCGGCGGCCAGCACGGCTAACACCGTGTCCCTCAGCCAGGCCCGCTTGAGCGAACAGCCTTCCATCCTCTTCAACCGGATATTTACGGTATGAGCGGTCTGCGACATGGCGAAATATTAGCAGTTCGGCGCCGGTTGTACAATCATGTGCGTACCTGATTTGCTTGAAACCATAATTCAAACTATGCTATATTGCATGTCGCCATCCGGCCGAAATATCCATGCTGGAGGGATCGCATAGTGGTCTAGTGCGGCCGCCTGCTAAGCGGTTGCCTCGGGAAACCGGGGTCAAGGGTTCGAATCCCATTCCCTCCGCCAGCTTTCATCATCATTCTCACTGAGAGATCGCAGAAGCATATTCGGCGGTGTAATTTACTGGACCATCGGCTGCCAGATGAACAGGGCAGAGTCCGCCGGCCTCTCCGGCAAATTGCAGTCCCTGGGCCTTGAAATGGTGCGCAGCGCCCGCGAGGCTGACATCGTGGTGCTCAATACCTGCGTGGTAAGGCAGTCCGCGGAGGACAAGGTGAGAGGCATGCTGGGCTTCGTCAAGGGTATCAAGTCCGAGAGGCCGCACATGCGCATCGCCGTGACCGGGTGTTTCGTGGAGTCAGGATATCAAAGAGCTCAAGCAGGATTTCCCTTTCGTCGACCATTTCTTCGGGCCCGGTCAGCTTCAGGATTTCGAGGACTGGCTGTGCAGCGATATTTTGGGGCGGGAGAGGTCTGTCTCCGGGAGCGCCATATCCCCGGTTTCACCGGTCAGCGCCAATATACCGATAATCCAGGGATGCAACAATTTCTGTTCCTACTGTATCGTGCCGTACAGGCGGGGACGCGAGAGGAGCCGCCCGGCGCAGCAGATACTGGACGAAGCGGCCGGCCTGGTTGACCGCGGCGCCAGGGAGATCGTCCTGCTCGGCCAGAACGTCAATACCTACGGACACGACCTTGAGCCGGCGCTCGATCTAAGCGAGCTTCTTCACATGCTGAGCGAGCTCAGCGGACTGTACAGGATAAGGTTCCTGACCAACCATCCCAAGGACATGAGCCCGGCCCTGCAGCGGTCCATGGCCGAGCTGCCCAAGGTCTGCCGCCACGTGTGCCTGCCCCTGCAGGCCGGTGATGACGGGATACTGAAAGACATGAACCGCGGCTACACACGGGACGATTATATATCGCTGGTCGACCGCGTCCGGCAGGCCGTCCCCGGCATAGCCATCAGCACCGATTTAATCGTCGGTTTCCCGGGCGAAACGGAGCAGCAGTTTAATCGCAGCTATGACGCGGTAAAGACCCTGCGTTTCGACACGGTGCACGCCGCAGTCTATTCACCCAGGCCCGGCACCGCCGCCAGCGCCAGGTTCGCCGACGATGTGCCGCACGAGGTTAAGATGCAAAGGCTGCACGCCATAGAGGAGCTGCAGGCAGGTATCCAGGCCGGGATCAACGCCGAACTCATCGGGACAACCGTCGAAGTGCTGGTCGAAGGGACCAAGGCCGGGAAATGGTACGGCCGCACCGGCACCGACAGGCTGGTGTTTTTCAGGGATGACCGCGATTGCATCGGGCAACTGGTTGAAGTCAGTATCGCATCCGCCAGCCCCTGGGCCCTGCAGGGAACGCCCGCTATAACTGTTATAATGAACGCGAACGAGCCCGGCCCGAAGGAATGATATGAATTATTATGACTACATCGTCATCGGCAGCGGTATCGCGGGACTTTACAGCGCCCTGCTGGCTATCGAAAACGGCAGCGTCCTGATCGTCACCAAGGGCGGCATCGAGGACTGCAATACCAGGTACGCCCAGGGCGGGATCGCCGCGGCCATCGGCAAGAACGACTCCGCCGAGCTTCACTTCAAAGACACTATGGAGGCAGGCGACGGTCTGTGCAACGAGGAGGCGGTGCGCATTCTGGTCGACGAGGCGCCCGGACCGCATCGCCGACCTGATCGGCTTCGGGGTGCCCTTCGATACGCTGGAAGGCGAGGTGGCCCTGACGCGCGAGGCGGCGCACTCCGGTTTCCCGCATACTGCATGCCGGGGGCGACGCCACCGGGGAATACATAGAAGTCACGCTGAGTGAACAGGTGCGCATGTCGCCGATCAAGGTGCTGGAATACTGCCTGGCCACGGAGATACTGCTCAGCGACGGGCGTGTTGCAGGCATCAAGGCCATAGATTTTCGCAGCGGCCTGATCGAGGAATACAGCTGTAAATTCATCATCCTGGCAAGCGGGGGCGCAGGCAGGCTTTTCAAATTTACGACCAACGGGGACACCGCCACCGGCGACGGCATTTCACTGGCCTATCAATCGGGCGCCGAGATCGTCGACATGGAGTTCTTCCAGTTTCACCCCACGGCCCTGAGGCTGCCGGGCGTCTCTCCCTTCCTCATCAGCGAGGCCGTGCGCGGCGAGGGGGGCGTGCTGAGAAACAAGGATGGATACCGCTTCATGCCGGATTACTCTCCCATGGCCGACCTGGCGCCGCGAGACGTCGTGGCCAGGAGCCTGCTGTTTGAGATGAGAAAGACCGGCAGCGACAGGGTTTACCTCGATGTCACACACTTGCCCGCCACCAAGATTGCCACGCGCTTTCCGCGTATTTACCGCTTCTGTCTCGACCACGGCCTGGATATCACCAGGACGCCCATACCCGTTGCGCCGGCGGCCCACTACCTGATGGGCGGGGTCAAGGTGAATACCTGGGGCGAAACCAATATACCCGGCCTGTTCGCAGCCGGGGAAACGGCCTGCACAGGTGTGCACGGGGCCAACAGGCTGGCATCCAACTCACTGTTGGAGGTGCTGGTCTTCAGCAAGAGAATCATCGAGAGGACCGAGCTGGAAGAGATGGCGCCGGTGGAATTGACAAGGTCGGCCGGTCGCCTACCATTTACAGTCAAGGGAGCCGTACAAGGATGCGCCCGCGCTGACGCTGCCTAACCTCCAGACCATGCTGTGGGATAAAGTCGGCATCGTTCGGGACGTCGACGGGCTGTACCAGGCGGCCATCACCCTCACGGCCTGGAACCGCATACTGCCGGTGCCCACCGACCGCCTGTCCTACGAGCTTAACACCATGGTCACCAACGCCAGGCTCATGACCGAGGCCGCGCTGCTGAGGGAGGAGAGCCGCGGGCGCCCACTACCGGTCTGACTTCCCCGCACCCTCGGAGAACTGGAAGAAGCACATAGTTTTCCGGCTCTGATGCCGCTCCTGTAAAAAAGCCTGAAACAGTTTTTCAGCATAATCCTTTGACCGCATCAGCAGGCAATGTTAGAATGTGCCCGTTTATATTCGTTTGATATGGAATTTGCGCACTTTATATCGTAACGGATAGTCAGATGTTTAATCAGTAGTTTGGAAAAGTTGAGAGGAGTGACTTAATGGTAGTGAAACATTCAGGATACATTCTGATCACACTCCTGATATTTGCGGCTCTAATTGGATCGGTGTTTGTGCAGCCCTCGCCGGCCGGCGCGGCGTCGGCCACGATCAGCTGCCATTGTCCCTGCACCATATCCCCGACAAACCTCACCAGATCAGGGGTGCTGTCAAGGCGGTATTCCGCAATGATATCATCCTCCTCCATGCCGGTGCGATCGTGCAGCACCACCTCCTCGCCGCCGGGGGATACCAGCCGCACCCGCAGGTCGTTGATGTAGGAGTGGTTGATCATGACCACCACCGTTAATTCCCGCAGGATCCCCTGTTCCTCGATATGAATGGAGCTGCTGACGCCCTGGGGCTCATTGTCCGGGATGGCAAGCGACGGGCTGATCTCCCTGCTGATCACGGCGAACTGGCTTGCCGGCTCCCCCACCCCGACCGCGGCCCAGGCATTCTTGACGGCGGCATATTCCCTGCCCTTGTCGCCGTAAAGCTGGCGGCAGGCATTAAGCGCGGCAAAGCGCGCCTGCTCAAAGGTCCAGCGGCTCAAGGTGGAGCTGCGCATATACTCCGTCAGTCCGAGAAAATAGATCTGCTCCGCCTTGTCCCGGCCGAGGCCCTCCACCGTGATGCCGTGGTGGGTGCCGCCGGCAACGGTGAGATAGGCCGCCTTGCAGGGAATGCCGCAGTTATAGTGAAGCCAGCCCAGGTCATTTTTTTCCCCATCAGGCAGCTCGTCGGGCCGCAGATGCATGAAGGAATCCATGTGGTCCGGCAGACCGAAGCGAGAGGGATCTGCCAGGTCGCGCAGGGCGTCGCCGCTGCGGTACGGGGTATAGACTCCCTCACCCATCTGCCAGTCCACAATCTCCCCGTCGTTGGCTATCATCACCCCGAAAAAATCGGCAAAGGCCTCATCTAAGGCGCCCGACTCCTCGGCATAGACAAAGCGGGCGGTACAGGAGGTGATGGCATGGGTGAATTCATGGCCGACGATGTCCAGGGCATAGGCCAGCGGCAGCCACTCCCTGCCGTCACCGTCGCCGTAGACCATCTGCTTCCGGTAGCTGTTCCAGTAGGCGTTGTTGTAGGACTGGCCGAAATGCACCGTGGCAACCAGGGGCGAGCCCTGATTGTCATAGCTGTCGCGGCCGAAGGTTTTCCGGTAATAGTCATAGACCTCCCTGGCGTTGTTATGGGCCGCCTGCACCACCTCATCGGTGGAGGTCAGCTCATCCTGAATGACCAGGGTGCCGGGCAGGTTCTGCTGATTCTTTGCCGTGTAGGTCTTGCGCGCCATGATGGCCCTGCTTTCAGAAAAACGGTAGAGGATGCTGCCGTCATGGGCATCGATGAAATAATAGCGGGCGCCATGCTCATGCTGGACCAGGATTGCCACCTGCCAGGCCAGATGCACCTTGCCGTCCGTATGCCGGTAAAGACAGAGCCCACTTTGCTGCTTCTCCCCCTCCTCCCCGATATCCGCCATGGCGGCATGCACGGCATTCACCTCACTGAAGCTGCGGCTGGAAATCCACATCCGCCTCGGCCAGCCGGTTGTCCTTGTAGGCAATCACCACCCCGTCCTTGTTGATATGCACCTGCATCGAACCTTCATGCACCGGCACCTCCCGGATAAACTGGGCCAGACAGACATGGGCATGGCCCTGGCTGTCACGTTCAATGGATGACACCTCCAGCCGCTCGGCAACATCCGCTGCCAGGTCAAAAAGTTCCCGGTTATCCGCAATAAAGGCCCGGGCAATGGTTTCCGGTTCATCCCCTGAGGGGGCGGAGAGCCGGCCCATGATAAACTTGGCGATTTTACCGCTGTCGCTCCAGAAGATTCTGTTCTCCGCCCCGCCGGTCAGCAGCCGCCCGGATGCCTCTTGCTGTTTTTTCGTTAATCGCATCATGTGACTCCTCTTTATGATTTCAACTGATCAGCATTGATGGACTCGTAACATCTGAAAATTTACCACAGAGAGCACAAAGCCTCCACAGAGCTAACTAGCTGTAATAAAAAAATATTTCTCTGCGATCTCGGTGTGCTCGGTGGTGAAAAAAGACTTTTTACAAGTTCATCATCATTTACCGTTGCGGAAAGAACTGCGGCTGCCAGCCGGCGCCATCACGGCTTCTTATCCACAAAAAGCCGGATTGACCGGAGCACCAGTCTTTCGGAAAAACCGGAGACAAATGCCGCAAGCAGCAGAAAATAATTTGTTTTTCCCAAACTTTCAAAAATCACTTTATTAAACAGCTGGGCACCGACCCCTGATTTGATTATCATCACGATGAGCAGAGCAGATACCATACCCATGAGAATGCGCAGCAAGGTGACCCGGATGGTGTGGGCCATCTCCGGTACTCTTGTAGACCTGGTGGCGGTCGGCGCGGAAAGAATAGCGCTCACCGTCCCGCCGAGCAGGCCGAAAAACATCACAGCAACAAACATCCAGTTATCTGACAAAGCAAGTTCCGTGGTGGAGGAAAAGACGCCCCTGATTTGGCTGAAACAGCAAGAGATGAAAGCGACCTGCAGGAGGAGGATCAGGGCCAGATTGACAATATGGGTCCGCAACAAGCCGTCTTTATACGCCTGATTCATGTAATGTTCATCAATGATCAGGGCGGCCTGAAAAACATTCTCCGCGGTTAAGGCAGCCCCGCTCTCCACCTCCCCGAGCAGATCGCGCACCGTGTCCTTGCGCCAGCCGGTCAATTTTTCCGATTCATTGAGCAGGACAATGGCCTTACTCTGGAGCTGACCCTGCTCCATTGACAATATCTCCATACGCTGGGCGGCAAACAGATACTTCCAGCCTTTGTCGATATCACCATGGCAATCAAGAGCCTGTCTCGCCTGGTGCAGCGCCTGTCTTGCCTCCTCAAGGCAGGTCACGCAGCAAGTCTGCCGCGCGTGAAAGACTTTTTCCCGGCAATTGAGTTCCAGGGCATAGGAATCGATGGTGGCCGACAATCTCCGCCAGCGATGCATGGAGGTTGTTCTGGTCAAGATCAGGCTGGCGGTTTTGCCCCAGCGGGCAAAGGTGGGCAGGTAAACATCAATGTCATCTTTTTTATCGTAAGTCCCGGCCACCAATTTTTTTTCTTCATAATGGGTCAGCCGGCGCATTGCCTCCAGGGGGGTGAGCCACTCCAGCTTTTTTATTTCTTCTGAGGGAGTAAACCGGCAGTCCTCCGTGGCAAGCATTTTCCAGAAAAAAACCGCTTTCGGGGTATTGCCATGATAATAAGAGCTGGTGCCGGCAAAACCGGTGATCATCCCCTGGCAGCCGGTCTCTTCACTGACTTCCCGCAGGGCCGTCTCTTCAAGAGATTCACCCTCTTCCTGCTTCCCCTTGGGCAAGGCCCATTCTTCGCCATAGCGATTACGCAGGATAACGGCAATCCTGATCCCCTGCGGGGTTTGTTTTTCCACGATCCCGCCTGCGGCAATAATAAGTTTTGCACAGGCAAGTGCAGCTTCAACAGTTGTCATGGCCTTCACGCTCTCGCTTTGATCCTGTTATGAATGGAGACTATCCCGGCCTGGCTGCTGTCGGTGGGAGGTTAGCCCCTTGGGCATAAGATCCCTCGTCGTCAAAGGGGCAGAGATGGCAGCCCGTAAAAATGCAAGGGGTCTTAGAGGTACTGCGCAGAAACAGCTAACAGAGCATGCTCCACCCCTTTACCTGCGTTTCCTCGATTTCCGGAATATCGCCGTACTTTTCCCGGTAGCTTTTCAAGCCATCGGCCAGGACTTGCAACAGAGCCGCTGCATAAACCGGACTCGTTATGATGCGGGTATGACAGACGACATCATTATTTTCCTGAAAATACTGCCCGCAATCAATAACAAACTCAAAGGCGTTATGCCCGATATCAAAATAATTTGCGTACCTGCCTTCAATTGTTTTGCTCACAGTTGCCCGCCTTTTTTTAAAGTTTGCGGAAATTTTCCCGTTTGGATGAAGCATAAAAGCCATTAACAGCGATTTTATGCTAATCAAAATCCGCGCCACCGGATAGACAAATAAATAAACTAAACAAAACAATATGTTAGGGAAAATGATTGACGCCGCTCAAAAACATTTCCCGGCAAACCTGTAACAGGTGGCCGGACAAGGGACAGATTGGAACGGCAAAGCAGGGGGAAACAGACCGGGATTTTCAGCTTTCCGGCTGGTGCCTGACGGACTCGGGGCAGAATGTGACAGATGGACGTCACACGGTAATGTGACAGGTGACGGACAATTGCAGGAATGCTGATGCCCTAACGTAATCTCAAAAGATTATCCGGCATCGGATTCTGCGGTGAATTTACTGGCGGATCAAAGAAAATGGCGTACGGATACTGCGGTGCTGGACAATCTGATGTTTGGCCATCTTCCGGTAAAGGGTCATACGGGACCAGTTGAGTTTCTCGGCAGCCTTGCTCTTATTCCAGTTGGCGGCAAAAAGCGCGGACAGCACCTGATCACGTTCACTCTTGGGCCGGAAATCCCCCCCGTAAAACATCTGCTGGAAAGGCTTGGGCAGATCCCGGAAGGTGATCGTATCGGACGGGCCGTTGATATAGGTTGCCTCCAGGACGTTTCTCAGCTCGCGGATATTGCCTGGCCAATCATATTTCAACAGGGAAAACCAGGCCTTTTCGCTGAATCCTTTGGTATGCAGGCCAAAGAGCGCATTGAAATCCTTGACAAACTTGCCCAGCAGCACCGGGATATCCTCGCGGCGGTCACGCAGCGGAGGCAGATGCACCCGGGCCACATTCAACCGGAAAAACAGATCCTTTCTGAACCGTCCCTGTTCCACCAGATCCTCCAGGTTCTGATTGGTCGCGGCAATGATCCGTACATCAATGTCCGTGGCAACACTGCCGCCCAGGCGGTGAACCCGTCCGCATTCCAGAATACGCAGAATCTTTGCCTGGGCAAAGGAAGACATCTCGCCGATTTCGTCAAGAAAAAGCGTGCCGCCGTGGGCCTGTTCGAATTTGCCCGGTTTGGCGCTTACGGCACCGGTGAAGGCCCCTTTTTCATAGCCGAAAAGCTCGCTTTCCACCAGTTGTTCCGGCATGGCCGAGGAATTGATGCGGACGAGCGGCATATTTTTCCGCCGGCTGTGGGCATGGATATAATCCGCGGTCAGCTCCTTGCCGGTTCCCGTCTCACCGGTAACCAGCACGATGCTGTCCCGGTTGGCCACCTTCAGCAGATAATCCCGCAGTTCCTGTATCTGCCTGCTGGAGCCCACCAGTCCGGATTCGCCATTTTGCTCTTTTAATTTATCGGCTGCCGGCATCTCAAAGGCTGCGGCGCTGTCATGTAAATGATGCTTGATACAACGGGTCAGTTCTTCACTGGCATCCGGTCCGGAGAAATAATCGGTGGCGCCGGACCTGAGGGCGGCAACGGCCTTTTTTTCCGACCCATGGCGGGCAACGAGGAACATGGACATCTCATGGCCAAGGGATTTGCACTGCTCCAGCAGATAAATGCCGTCCAATGGATCCGGTTGGCAGGAACAGACAATAACGGCATCCACATTCAGTATTTCCGGTAAATCCTCTCCTTCGACCTCCGAGGATTATTTTCCGCACCAGAAACCCGTTGCCGAGCAGATCGTTGTGTAACTGCAGAGAGAAACTGTCATCTTCAGCAATCAGCAGCAGAGTCCCCTTCCGTTGCTTCTGTTGAGGATACGTCATCTTGGTCTCCATATCTGTCCCATCATGGTCAATTTCTTCAGGCCACCTTTCATGTATCACCGGCGCCGCGTGGTTCATCCGTTTGTCAGTAAACACGGCAAAGTGATTACACCATTATATGCTTTTTTTGCGTTTCATAAACTATTTTATTAGAATCACTCAAAAAAAATAGAGAAACTGCGGGGAAAATGTTGGCAAAGAGAGACACTTTTACCATAAATGAGCTGATCGCCACTTCATTCCCGCCTACGGCATGCGGAAAATGGGCAGCTGCCACGGTTGCCACGGTCTGCTTCTTGTCCGGAGCGCCTTGGCGGGTCCTCCCGGCCTGTCAGTCGTACTTCTTGCGCTGCCTTTCCTTTAAGATGATTTTCACCGGGATTTTATCCAGCCCGAGACCGGCGCTGAACTGATTGATCAGGAAACGATGGTAGGAAAAATGCACCCCTTTCGGGTAGTTGACAAAGATGATAAAGGTGGGCGGCTTGATGCCCACCTGGGTGGTATAATAGAATTTGAGCCGTTTTCCCTTGTGCAGCGGGGGGTTATGGGTTTCAATCGCCTTCTTGAGGATGTTGTTGATCATATTGGTGGGAAATTCCGTGATATACTGCTTATAGACCTCATCCAGCACGGAGAAAATCCGGTTGGTGCCGGCGCCGGTCAAGAGCCGAGATATTGAGCACCGGGGCATACTCCATGAAACGGGTGGCAATGGCCACCTCTTCAAGAATTTTCTTCTGCTGTTTTTTCTCATTTTTCACCAGGTCCCACTTGTTGACCAGAAGCAGACACGCCCGGCCGCGCTCCAGGGCATAGCTGATCACCTTGGTGTCCTGTTCGGTGATCCCCTCCCCGGCGTCGATGAGCAGCAGGGCAATGTCACATCGCTCCAGGGTGGACAGGGCCCGCATGACACTGAACTTTTCCAGCTTGTCGGTTACCTTGCCCTTGCGCCGGATGCCGGCGGTGTCGATGAGCAGATAGTTGCGTCCATTTCTTTCAAGCAGGGTGTCCACTGCGTCCCGGGTGGTGCCGGGAATCTCCGAAACCACCATGCGTTCCTCGCCGAGCAGACGGTTGACCAGCGATGATTTGCCCACATTGGGGCGGCCGATGCAGGCAATTTTGATGGTGTCGTCCGGCAAGACCTCCCCTTCCTCAGCCGGGGCCATGCTGGCCACCAGATTTTCGAGGAAATACGCCACGCCGTAGCCGTGCTCTGCCGAAACCCCCCAGAGATGGTCAATACCCAGCTCATAAAACTGGGAAAGCAGGGTCTGCTCCTGTTCCGGCCCGTCAATCTTATTAACCACATAGAAAAACGGCTTATCCACCCGCCGCAGCATGCTGACCACCTCATAATCTTCCGCCAGCAGTCCTCCTCTGGCATCGAGCAGCAGGACGATGATATCCGCCTCGTCAATGGCCTGCTGGGTCTGCTGCTGAATCAGGGTGCTCATGTTTTCGTCCCGGCCAAGCTCTATGCCGCCGGTATCGATGAGAATAAACTGCCGGTCGTTTACCGTTACCTTTTCATAATGGCGGTCGCGGGTGACACCCGGAGTAGGATCGACGATCGCCTTGCGCGCTTTGGTAATCCGGTTAAACAGGGTTGATTTGCCCACGTTGGGTCGGCCGACAAGGGCCACCAGCGGGCAACGGGAATTTTGCATAGTTTTAATCATCCATTTTAAAAAAATTGTGCCTTTTTGAGCTGTTCTTCCAGCTCGTCGGCAAGCCCGGCCAGGGAGGGGTATTCCCGGCCCAGGGGATCACGCAAAAGTGCCTTGAGTGAAGCGAGCCCCGGCAGGATAAACTGCTTGAAAAAAATCTTGCCCCTTATCTTACTTAAAAAGGCAAAGGCGCCCAGAATCTGCAGATTGCGCTGCAGGGCCAGACAATGATAACCGGCCCGGAAATTCTCCGGCTCAAGCGTAAGTTCGCGGCTTATGCGGTCATAATAATAACCATACAGCACCTCCTGCGACTCACGGCTCAGCCCCGCGTAGGGATCAAGCAGCAGGGAGGCCAGATCATAGCCCAGGGGGCCGAGCCGGGCCCCCTGATAATCAATGATGTGCACTCTGCCGCCATGCACCAGCAGATTACGGGATTGAAAGTCCCGATGCAGCAGATAGGGGGCCGGTTCCCGGGCGGCCCGGCGGGCTATATGCTGCAGTTCAAGCAGCAGCCGGGGATCATCGGCGCTTTTGCCCATGTAATCCCGGCAAAAGGAAAACCTGAAATAATCCGATTCCCGGCTGAGCATGAGCGCCAGGTCATAACGGGGGGTATCCCAGCAGAAACCGGTATCAAAATTGTGCGCGCCTGCGAGTTGAAAACGGATCAGGCCGTCAATGGCCTGGTGGTAAAACGGTTCCACCTCGGCAAATGACTTGGACTCGCGGACAACGGCCTGCAGATGGAGATTGCCCAGATCCGCAAAGAGCAGCAGGCCGTTTTTTTGGTCATAGCCGGCAATCTCCGGCACCGGTACGCCCTTGTCATGCAGATGGACGCCGATGCGAAAGGCCGCGGCCTGCTCTTCCCTCCCCTTGGCCAGGGTCGGCGACGGGAAAACGCCGATCAAGGAACGCCCTCCCTCAATCCGGATGCGATAAAAGGAGCGATCCGAGCCGTCGCCGTTCATCTTGTCCAGCTGCGGCAACGCCCCGCCAGGCAGGAGACCTTGTGCCAGCAGCAGGTGGGTAATCAGCTCTTTTTCTCTGGTATTTTCTGCCATCAGACCACAATCACATCTTCCAGTATCGCTTCATCCGGCACCCGGGCGCCATCCCAGACCACCACCCGGCTTAAACGGCAGTGGCGGCCGATGCGGGCACCTGACGCCAACACACAGCCAGTCCCTGCTCTGCAGATCAGCAGGTATTGCCACTGCGCTGCCGTAATAGAAGGGCGACGCCCCTTTAAACGGCTCTTGGGTCAACAGCACCCGATGCAGGTTCAGATAATCCGCCGGGGTGCCCATATCCGTCCAGAAATGATCACGGACAACATGGGCGCGAATCCTTTTGCCTCGCGCCATCCAGTAGCGGTAACAATCGATGATATTAAAGAAAACGCCCGGGGCAATCATTGACAGCAGGTTCGGGTCAAGGACATGGATGCCGGTAAAGGCCATTTTCTTACCGGCTGCGCTGTCACCAAAAGCGGTAATGTCCAGCTGATCATCCACCGCGACATTGTTAAAGCGCGGGCAGTCATGGAGAACCAGGGTGACGTCAGCCCCTGAGCTGCAGTGGTCCTGATAAACCCGGGCCAGATCAATGGTATGAAAGATATCGCCGTTGGTCACCAGCACCGGCTCTGATCCGAAAAAGTCCCGGGCCATGCGCAGGCCGCCCCCGGTTCCCAGCTCAATCGGCTCCTGCTGCAGAGAAATGCCATCCTGGCCGGTGAGCAGATCGACCAGCTGTTCCCGTAAATGATGGCAGTTCACCAGAATGGCGTCACAGCCCGCCTCCCGCAACTGGGCGATAAGACGCAGTATCAGAGGGCGGTCAAGCACCGGAAAGAGAGGTTTCGGCCTGAGCAGGGAATAGGGCCTCAGCCGGGTGCCGAAACCCGCGGCAAGTATCATGGCTTTCATGAAAAGAATTGTGAAAAAAAGAGTTGAGAGTTCGGGGTTTGGGATGAATCAGAATTCCAATCTGCCGTCTGCTCCCTCTTGCACCCCGACCACCACAATTCCGGCCTTATCGGCCTGGCTTATTACCGTCTCACGATCAAAAAAAAGCGCCTGGCCGGCTTCGACCGCCAATACGGCGGCCTTGGCCTCCTGCATGGATTCAATGGTGGTCGGACCAATGGCCGGCAGATCAAAGCGGAAATCCTGATCAGGCTTTTTCACCTTGACCACCACCGCGTTTTCCCGGGCCAGGGCACCGCCCCGTTTAATGGCGGCATCCGTCCCCTCGATGGCCTCCACGGCCACCACCGCCATATCGCGGACCACCACGCACTGGCCGATATCAAGTTTACCGATGGCGCGGGCCATCTGAAAACCGAAGTCAATATCACGCCTCTGGCCGGCAGTCGGCTTTTTGCGGGTGAGAACGCCGGCCGGGAAAAGCAGATGCTGCAGATAAAGGGTGGACTCAAGCACCTTGATCCCCTCCCTTTCCAGCTCCCCGGCAAAGGCCCGCAGAATGGCGTCATCCTGGCGCACGTCAATTTTATTCCACAGGGAGATCCCTTTCAGGTCAGGCAGCACGTCACGGAAAATACGGGTTTTGGTGATGGTGCCGAGAAAAACCGCTTCCGCCACCTGCTCTTTTTGAAAGAACTTGATGATCTTACCCAGCTGGCCGAGCTTGACCCAGCAGAAATGATCCGCTATTGCCTCCAGATCCGGATGGCTCTCCCCTTTGTGGCCGATAATGACCACCTCGCGGCCGGCTTTTTTCGCCGCTTCGGCAAAAAGATAGGGAAACTGCCCCCCGCCGGCAATGATGCCGATCCTACTCGTCATCACTGCTCAGTCTGACCACATTGCGGTTGGAAACGTTGAAAAATTCAACCATCCTCGCCACCGGGGCGGAGTCGGGAATTTCCGTCTTCACCTTCTCCAGCGCTTCCTGGAGCAGCAACTCCTTTGTTTTGAATATCAAGGTAAATGCCCTGCCGAGATTTCTGATATCGTCATTGCTGAATCCGGCCCGCTTGAGCCCGATCTTGTTAATGCCGCGCACCTGCATGTCATTGCGGATACCGGCCACAATCACATAGGGCGGCACATCCATGCTGATACCGGACATACCGCCGATAAAAGAGTATTCCCCGATGCGGGAGAACTGATGGACCGCCGTCATGCCGCCCACGGTGACCCGATCGCCGATCTCCACGTGCCCACCCAGGGTGGCATTATTGACCAGAATGACGTTGTTGCCGATCGTACAGTCATGGGCCACATGGGAATAGGCCATGAGCATGCAGTTGCTGCCGATGGTGGTGACCCCGTGGCCGCTTGGACTGCCGCGATGGAGGGAACAGTATTCCCTGATGATATTGCTGTCACCGATTTTCAGTAAGGTTTCCTCACCTTTATATTTGATGTCCTGGGGAGGGGCGCCGACGCAGGAAAAGGCCCCGATGTTATTGGACTTACCGATGATAAGGGGGCCGGAAAGAAAGGCATGGGGGCCTATCTGGGTGTCAGCATCGATCCTGACCCCTTTGCCGATGATCGCATAGGGTCCAATAGAAACCGAGGAATCGAGTTCAGCACCCGGGTCAATAATTGCTGTAGGGTGAATTGTCATATTTGCACAAAAGTTTAAGTATTACATGTTAAAATACATGCCGCTTCCCGACATGTCTCACAAAACGCAGGGAGGGAACAGACAATGAAAAGCTTGTCTTATTAACACAGACGGCCTGTAATTACCAGCCTTTCCCGCAACAGGCAAAAGGCATCAGGAAAAGGTGGCCATCAGTTCCGCCTCTGCAGCCAGCTGGCCATCCACAAAGGCCTTGCCGGCAATTTTGAAAAGTTTTGCCTTGCGTTTCATGATATTCAGTTCATAGATAATCTGATCACCGGGAACGATTTTTTTCCTGAAGCGTACCCCGTCCATGCCGGCAAAATAGACCAGATTCCTGCCGATCTTTTCTTTATCAGTGAGGTAGGCCAGTATGGCCCCGGCCTGGGCCATCCCCTCCATCACCAGCACTCCGGGCATTATCGGCTCAAGGGGGAAATGCCCTTGAAAAAAAGGCTCATTGATGGTGACATTTTTCAATGCCTTGATCGTTTCCCCGGGGGTCACCTCCAGAATCCGGTCAACCAGAATAAAGGGGTAGCGGTGGGGAAGCAGCTTTAAAATTTCATTTATATCAAATTGCGTGACGACTTCACTCATCTCCTGTCTCCTTGTTTTTATCATCACCTGCCAGTTCACTCACCTGTTTGCGCAGGCGGCGAACATCTTTCAACAACTGGGGAATCCGGGAAAAGGCCGTGGCCGCCTGCAGCCATTCCTTATAGGCGATAGCCGGGAATCCGGCAACCACCGAGCCCGGCTTGACATTGCTGTTGATGCCGCTCCGGCCCGCTGCCATGACCCCGTCGCCGACCTCCACATGATCGCCGACCCCGGATTGGCCGGCCAGCACCACGCCGTTGCCCAGCTTGCTGCTGCCGGCAAGTCCGCTTTGCGAAACCAGCAGGCATCCCTCCCCGACCTCCGCATTATGGCCGATCTGCACCAGATTATCGATTTTCGTCCCCTTGCTGATCAGCGTGCTGCCGAAGGTGGCCCGGTCAATGCAGGTATTTGCTCCGATCTCGACATCATCTTCAATCACCACATTACCGACCTGGGGGCGTTTGATATGGATGCCCCGGGAATTGGTGGCATAGCCGAAGCCGTCACTGCCGATCACCGCGCCGCTGTACAGAATCACCCGGCTGCCGATTCTGCAGCCGGCCCGCACCACCACATTTGCCTCGATAATTGTCTCGTCGCCGATGATCACGTCATCGCCGATAACCACTCCGGACTCGATGACCACGTTCTCCCCCAGACTGACCCGCCGGCCGACAACCGCCAGGGGCGCAATGGACACCGAAGCAGCAATGCGGCAATCCGCGCCGATCACGGCATGCGCGTCAATCCCCGGAGGCGGGAGAGGCCTTTGATAAAAAAGGTTGTGGATAATGGCGGCAGCCAGGTAGGGATTCTTCACCCGGATGGCCGGCAGGGGCACTTCCTGTATATCATGGGGCACAATGACCGCCGAGGCTCTGCTCCGTTCCAGCTGGTCAGCATATTTTCCCCGGACAATGAAGGTGATCTCCCCGGCAGAGGCATTGGCCACATCGTTAAAGGCTGCAATCCTTACCTCCGGATCACCGAGCAATTCTCCCTCAACCAAGGCGGCAAGCTCCGCCAGCGTTCGTGTTTCCTGCGTCATGTTCTGCTCTGCGTTAGTTTTTACAGTCCGGGATCTGCAATACCTCTGAAGGTATCATGCGCCTCAGATCCCCCAATCAATCTTTCTGCTCACGGCGTTTAATCTATCAGATATTCCCGTCTGAACAATAAAAAAAACGGGCAGTTTCCCATTTCTGAAAAACGCACCCGTCTGACAGGACAAAACCGACAGCAAACGTCCTGTTGGTATCTATAGGCGGAATGTCTGTTAGAGAATCCCGTTTACTCTGTCGCGCAGGATCCCTGACGGCTTAAAGGTAACCACCTTCCGGGCAGTCAAGATCAACTCCTTGCCGGTCTGAGGATTACGTCCCCTTCTGGCATTTTTGTCTTTAATGTTGAACTTGCCAAAACCGCTTATCAGAAGATCATCTCCATTGGCCAGACAATCCTTGCTGATTTTCAGGAACGTTTCAACAATCGAGGTTGCCTGTGCCTTTGTTAAATTGTGAGTTTGATAAATTTTCTGCACCAAATCAGCCTTAGTCAGGGTCATGTTGCTAAACCTCCATCATTTGTAGAACCATAGGGTTGTGGCCGGACATAGTTTTTTACTTTAAATGCTTGAATACCTTTTTTCCCGGCAAACTCAGCTGCAGCACCGAGTTCCTCTTCTATCCTCAACAACTGGTTGTATTTCGCCACCCTGTCAGTACGGGAGGGTGCTCCTGTTTTAATCTGACCGGTATTCAAGGCAACACTCAAATCAGCAATGGTTGTATCTTCGGTTTCACCGGAACGATGGGAAATGACCGCGGTATAGCCGGCCCGATGGGCCATATCCACCGCGTCGATTGTTTCGGTGACCGAACCTATCTGGTTCAGCTTGACGAGAATCGAATTGGCTATGTTCTCCTGAATTCCCTTGGCAAGAATTTTCGTATTGGTGACAAAGATATCATCACCGACCAGCTGGATTTCCCCGCCCAGGCAATCGGTCAGCTTTTTCCAGCCCTTCCAGTCACTCTCATTCAGACCGTCTTCTATGGAGACCAGAGGATATTTCTTTACCCAGCCCTCATAAAACTCTATCAGCTGTTCCGCGCTTTTCTCGGGGTCCTTTTCAGCGGCCAGCACATACATTTTTTTGTTCGCGTCATATATTTCGTTGGCAGCCACATCAATGGCAATAAAGATATCCTTGCCCGGCGCATAACCCGCCTTGGTGATCGCCTCAAGCAGGGATTCCATGGCCTCCTCGTTGGAACGGAGATTCGGGGCAAATCCGCCCTCATCGCCGACTGAGGTCAGATGGCCGGCTTTTTTCAGCACACCCTTCAGGGTATGAAAGGTTTCCACTCCCATCTGCAGGGCCTCGGCAAATGAGGCGGCCCCGGCCGGCATGATCATGAACTCCTGGATATCGACATTATTATCGGCATGCGCCCCGCCGTTAAGCACGTTCATCATCGGCACGGGCAGCACCTTGGCGTTGACGCCGCCAAGATACGAATAAAGGGGCAGACCGAGCTCCATGGCAGAGGCTTTCGCTGCCGCCAGGGATACGCCCAGAATGGCGTTGGCGCCTAATTTCTTCTTGTTTTCCGTGCCATCGAGCTTGAGCATGGTCTTATCGAGCAATACCTGCAGAGTTGACTCAAATCCGATCAGGGCCGGGCCGATTTTGTCATTGACGTTGGCAACGGCGGTCAGGACGCCCTTGCCCATAAAACGTTTTTTGCGCACATCACGAAGCTCCAGGGCCTCACGGGTGCCGGTTGAGGCCCCTGAAGGAACAATGGCCCTGCCCATAAAACCCGTCTCAAGATGCACCTCGACTTCAACCGTCGGATTCCCCCGTGAGTCAATGACTTCCCGGCCGATAACGCCAACAATTTCTCCCATTATAGTTCTCCCTCAATTTTATTGCTGTGCAAGCGATGCAAATCATCATCTTGTTTCTTGCTGAAATCACTTACACAATTATCAATTCAACTTCGCGATTTGTCAACAACTACTAAGTAATTTTCTTTTTTAAAACAAGCAAATGGCCTGGAAAATGATGCCAGGCCTGCCGGAAAGGGGGAAAAGACATCCTAACCAATGACGCTGGCCATCTTGAAAATCGGCAGATACATGGCGATGACAAGTCCGCCGATGAGCCCGCCGAGAAAAACCATCATAAAAGGCTCAATCATGGCGGTCATGTTCTCCACCGCCTGATCAACCTCTTCGTCGTAAAAATCCGCTATCTTCTCCAGCATGGTGTCAAGCGCACCCGTGGCCTCACCAACATTGATCATCTGCACCACCATACTGGGAAAAACCCCTGTCTCTTCCAAGGGTTCGGCAATGGAGCGTCCCTCAGTAATGCTGTCCGCCACCCTGTAGACGGCCTGCTCGATAACCGTGTTGCCCGATGTTTTGCCGACCACGGTCAATGAATCCAGAATGGGAACGCCGCTGTGCAGCATGGTACCCAGCGTTCTGCTGAATTTTGCCACCGCCACCTTGCGGATAAGCGGTCCGAATACAGGAGCGTTAATGAGCAGTTTGTCGATTTTTTTCCGCCCCTTTTCCGTGTTATAGATTTTCTTGATGGCAAAAACGATAAAGGCAATGGCTGCGCCCATGAAGAAAAAATTGCTTTTAACAAAATTACTGGCGTCGACCACAATCTGGGTGGGAACCGGGAGTGCCGAACCGAAGTCGGCAAACATTTTGGCAAAAACCGGTACGACAAATATCAAAATGACGGCAGTGATGACCAGGGCGATACTGAGACAGATCATCGGATAGGTCATGGCTCCCTTGATCTTTTTTTTCAGAACCATGCTTTTTTCCATAAAGTTGGCAAGACGGTTAAGAATGGTATCGAGAATACCGCCGACTTCACCTGCATCAATCATGTTGCAGTAAAGATTGTCAAACACCTTGGGGTGTTTTTTCATGCCGTCGGCAAAGGTCATACCAGACTCGACATCAGTACGGATGTCGGTCAGGATTTTTTTAAAAGTAACATTTTCCTGCTGAGCCGCGAGAATATCCAGACTTTGCACCAGAGGAAGACCGGCGTCAATCATGGTTGAAAGCTGCCGGGTAAAAATCACCACATCCTTGCCGGTCACTTTCGGCTGGAACATGGCAATGTTGCTGAAAATATCTTTTGACGCCTCCTTCAGAACGTCCGGCTTGATTCTGATCTTCTTTAACTGGGAAAGCGCGGCAGCCTCACTGTGAGCCTCGATTTTTCCTTTTCTTTTCTCACCGTATGAATTAACTCCCTTCCAGACATATACAGGCATGAAATTATCCTTTTGTTTCGTTACAGGATGAGACACCCTTGAGAGTGAAATGTTTTTTCCACCGCAAAGCGGCTGATGACCGGCATCCAGAAATAAATTTTATATCAAGATTTCCGGAAATACAACTTTATTGACAATGTTTTCCATTTCTTAGGGACTTTTTCTCTATAGCCTTCAAACTGATGCAAAAACCTGACCACGGTCCGGCAGCACAGATGCCAAGACATTTTTTTCTGTTGACAGAGCCATCTCTTTCATTTAGATAGATATGTTTCGTAAACACAAATTTATTTTTCTTTTGAGACAAATATTCTTATTTTTCATACAAGGAGGGTCCTGTCATGGCTAGCAATGCACCGACAGCAAGTGAACTGCAAAGCAGCGGTTTTTTTCATCCCATCATCGACAAGTGTGAGGGTTGCGAGAGAATCGTAGAGGCAAACAATAACAAGTATTGTCAGACATTTGCATTTCCCGATGCTAAATGGCGTCTGGGCATCTGCAATTTCGCCACCCACAAAAAACCTGAGATAGTTGTCAGCACCATCAAGGTCAACCCTCTGAAAGCAGCAAAGAGGGCCTCAGGCGGCGGGAAAAAGAAATAGTTCAAGCGGATTTTACGCAACTGGGTGCCCGTACTGCCAGCATCCAGTTGCCCGCAGACTTGGACTACACCAACATTTTGCTCAGTCACCCCCTGGCATTGGGGTAAAGGGAGAGAAGAAATTCCTCATCTTGCAGAATTTCCTGAAATCTTGCATAATTCTCCTCAAAATTCGCCGAAGCTTTTCCCTTCCTTGATCAGCAATTCAGCCGCCTGCTCAAGCATTCCCCTGGAATGGTCACATATGGCATAAAAAATCTTGTCAAGAATGAGCTGAGTTTTTTTCTCATAAGGCGGGACTTTCTTCAAAAGGGCAATTTCCGCGTGTCTCAAGGTCGGATTCGGGCATAAGGCAAACAATTTCGGAGTATCATAGATATCCGCCGCCTCCAGAAAATGATACTGCATCTCCACATCAAGTTCACTGAACGCCTTCTTGAGCTGTCCCTGTTCTTCACCGCTTTTTTCCGCCAGCAACAAACGGATATAAGGAGTTATTTCTTCCTGAGACAAAATTCCTTTTCTGAAGACCCGGATCAGCCACCTGATCTTCATTTCCGGACTTTTTGAGACAAAGGGAAGACATCTCTCCAGCCAGTTATTGGTATTTTTCTTATTCAGAAAAGATATCATAGCAAGACCATACAAGCATTGTTGTTGCCGTCATGATCAGCGCACAACCTTATTAATGATATACTCCATATATTCGGAGGTAAAAGGTTTGGTGACATACTGCTGCGCCCCTTCTCTGAATGCGGCGATTATCTGCCCGAGTTGCGCCTCAGCTGTTACCATGACAAAGGGCATGTCCTTGTTTACGGGGTCACGGCGAATGGCCTTCAGCAGCTCAAGGCCACTCAAACCGGGCATGGAATAATCGGAAATGACGACCGCAACCTGCTCTGCGGCAATAATCTTCAGGGCGCCACCTGCGTCAGACGCCTCCAGTATCTCCTCATATCCCATTTTTGCCAGGAATGAGGAGATAATCCGCCTCATTACCCTTGAATCATCCACCACCAGAATTTTCACAGATGTCTTTGCCATAATCAAGGAAAGAGCTGGTATTTTTTTTATTGCCCCCTGACCATTTACAGATTGATGTCAGGGAATTATTAGAAAAAATATTTCTGTTTGACGGAATAAACAAAGCACGATACATTAACTATGCAGCATAACAAATAAAATCCTTCCAAGCCATGCAGAAGTCCTATTTCGTCACATATTATCAAAAAAAATCTTTAAATGACAAGAAGTGAACAATCATGTCAAATGCCAAAAAATCTCCCCCCACCAAAACAATTATTATCCTTGCTCTTCTCGCTCTTGCCGCTGTTTCAGCATTGCTGATAGTTAATGCCAACAGGAAAGCGGACAAGAAAACGGCCATCTCCCTGGAGCAGCAGCAACAGAAATTGCAGGAAAAGGTGAATATTCTCGACAAAGAACTTTCCACCCAGGAGGGATCCGAATCCGCCGGCCAGGGCGAATCTGCCGACATGCAAGCCCAGTCCGGTGCCGAGGCCGATAACCCAGGCACAGCCGGCAAAGCCATTGCCACGGATCCCTGTAAATCCACCACAGCCGGAATTGATGCGTTTTTTGCCAGACTGGACCAGGAGGATTACATTATCAACCTCAACCTGGAAGGCGGTTCAAAGGCATACTTCACCACGATTATCAATAAGCTGCTGGCCAACAAGCCTACCATCACCAGAGAAACGGACAATCTGCTGTCAATACTGCAGAATGCCGCCCACTTTTATCGGGTGCTGGGGGAAAAGAATATCCTTATTCTGAAAAAAATCATGGCCCTTGAAAAAGGTCAATTAGAACCGGTACTGGCTGACTTTTACTCTCTTATCCTGCACCGTGATGAGTGCCAGTACATTCATTATCCGATCCAGTTGCCCATGGAGGATATGTACAGCTACTCCACCTTCTTTCTCAATACCCTCGGCGGCCAGGCCTATCTGTTCCGCCGTGAACCTGCCTTCAGAACCCTGGTCAAGTATTACTGCGTGCTGGTCATGGACCTGGCCAACATGAAAAACGCCAATCCCCTGGGCATTGATATCAGATATCCCATCAACAGCCTTATCGAGGAAATGACCGCGACATCCGGTCTGGAGGACAAGGACAAATACCTGGACAATCTTCTGCAGCTGCAGACTAAGTATGAAAAATTATACGGGAACTGAACGTTGTTGAAATTGCAGCAATCCCTGCCCACCACGAAATAATATAAAAAAAGGGGGAGCTGGCCGAACAGCCAACTCCCCCTTTTTTTATACTTCGGACTCTCCCACTAACCTCTCAGGAATCTCTCCCTGCAGAGGGCACAAAATTTATTCCCGGTTGCCGACGAAATGCAGCAGGCTCAGGAACAGGTTGATGAAATCAAGATACAGGGCCAGGGCCCCCATGATCGCCCCCTTGCGGATGGCGGCCTCGCCCTCCCGCATGATGCCGGATGCGCCGATCTGGGTGATTTTCTGCACGTCATAGGCGGTGAGCCCGGTGAAGATGATCACGCCAAGGCCGGAGACGATCCAGGCCATCATGGAGCTCTGCAGGAAGATATTGACCACCGAGGCAATGATCATGCCGATCAGCCCCATGAACATGAAAGAGCCCAGGCCGGAGAGGTCCTTCTTGGTCACCAGGCCGTAAATGGCCATGGCGCCGAACATGCCGGCGGTGATAAAGAAGGTGGCGGCCACGGAGGTGGCGGTATAAACATGCAGGATAACGGAAAGGGTGATGCCGTTTAAGGCCGAGTAGATGAGAAAGAGGGCGGTTGCCACCTGGGGCGGAGAGACGCATCACCCTGGCGGACAGATAAAAAACCAGCCCCAGCTCGGCAATAATGAGCCCCCAGCGCATCATGGGGTTAAAGATAAAAATCTGCATGGCTGTTTCCGAGTTGGCCACCAGAAAGGCCATCAGTCCGGTGAGTCCCAGCCCGATGGCCATCCAGTTGAAAACCTTGGCCAGAAAAACCGTTGAGGCCTGGGTTTCGGCCTGAGAAACGGTAACCGTTCTATTATAGCCATTTTCGTACATTTTCTTGCTCCTCCGTAATAGGTGAAAAAAGGTTGAAACTCCGGGTCGCGCAAACCCTGCGCCGCCTCTGGAGTTTTTTTTGCAAACCTGACGTATCGCTTTGCACTCATTAATATAGTAACTGCGCGGGTCGAGTCAAGCTGGACAGGGGCAATTTTTCCGGAAGATCTTCATAAGGGAAAGATATCCCCCGGCTCCGGCAGAAAAACATGGAGCCCGCTGTCACGGGCCAGATCGGCAATTCTTTCCCTGGCGCTTTCTCTGCTGTCTCGCTGCACATGCACCAGGGCAAGATGTTTCCCCCCTGCCCGGCCGGCAAATTCGAGACAACCCCGGACACTGCCGTGATTTTCCACTTCCTCGTCCAGCCGGAAGGCCTCATGCACGATCAGTTCGCAGCCCCGGGCCAGAGCTCTCAGTCTCCCTGGTGGGCCTGCCATCGCCGCTGTAAAAAATCCGGTGGCCGCTGTCGTCGATGCACAAGGCCAGGCAACGCTGGGAGTGGACATTTTCCGCCGTCCGCCAGCTGGTGCCGGCAATTTCCCGGACCTGTCCCGGTTCTATTTCCACAAAGTCAAGGCGGTACCTGAGCCGCGGCAGAAAGCCCGGGTAGGCGAGCTCCATGGCCGCCGTAATCTTTTCCCGGGTGCCCCGCTGCCCGGCAATTACCAGCTTTTTGGTCCGGCCCATTTCCCAGAATCTGAGCAGCAGCAGCGGCATGCCGAAAAAATGATCACCATGAAAGTGCGAAATCCAGACAGCGTCCAGCTCGTCCGGGTCGCGGCTCACGGCAAAATAGAGATGCGGGGTGGTAAAACCGCAGTCGAGCAGGAACCGCTGCCCGTTTCCGGCTGTCACATGCAGCGAGGTATTGGGACAGCGTTCATCACAGGCCTCGCCAACCCCTAGGAATTGAACTTTCATACATACAGAACAAACTGAAAAAAAGAACTTTGTCCAGCTAAAAAGCATGTGGCCGCCGGCACACCCGGACAAGATGATCCGCGTGTATCCGGCCAAGGGCATGTGGTTGCGGAGCCGGGCCAAAAAAATCTGGCCGCCACCATGCGGTCTGATAAAAATGAGCAAGTCAGACAGCAATTATATGGTATACTACCAAAATGGCAAAATTTTCATTCACCCGGGAAATTACTCACCTCCTCTCACAATACGAAGCTCTGGCTCCGGAGGAGCAGGAACTGCTGCAGTTCCTGTCAATTGTTTTCGAACCCGCCGGCGCTGCGGCCATCCTCAACTGTTTCCGGGAGTTTACCCGCAGGCAGGATGATGAAGGTATGACCGGAGAGGAGCGGCACCAATCAGCCGCGCTTCGTAAGCTGCAGGAACAGGGTCTCGTGACCTGGCGCTGCCAGTGCAACCCCCTGATTGTGGAAATCATCAGCAGAAAGGCCCTGAGCGCAGGCAACTTTGCCCGCATGGCCCGCATTATCCGCAAAGATCTTCCCGCCCACGGGCAGGCGTACGATGCCCTGCTGCAGAAAAGCCAGCGCCATCTGCGGGAAATGCGCATCGGGCTGTATCTGAACGATTTCGATCATTTCAATGAGCATCTGCTGCACTATTATGACTGCCCGGAAACCTCGGAACAGCACTCACCGCTGGTGGAGATCGTCAACAACCCGTTTGAGGCGCAGTGGTTCAGCACCCTGCCGCCCCACCTGCAGCTCCACAGCCTGCATGAAATAAGCAGAAAAAGTCTCCTCAACCTTGAATCCTTTGCCCAGCCTCTTGCTTATCTCTCCGCTGAAAACATCCTGACGATGATCCCCCGGCAGGGCTGGCCCTCAGTCTATTATCTGCTTATCCTCAACCAGCTGCTGCGCGCCGATATTGCTGCAGCCCGCGAAAAAATCGCCGCAGCCAAAACCCATATTGACTCCTTCGGTCTGCGCGGCTGGCTGGAATTCCTGGAGGGCCGCAATGCAGAGGCCATCGCCAGCTTCCAGGAGGATCTGATTGAGCTGCGCCTCAAAAAAGAGTGCGAAAAACGTTTTTTTCATCGGCATGGAAGGTCTCATCTTCATCCTGTCTCTGCTGAAATCAGGAGACTACCGGAAGTATCCGGTCATTGCCTCCTTTATCTCCACCGTGGAAACAGAGCAGGGTAATAATCCCCTGCTCCCGGCCTACAGGATTCTCCAGCAGGTGACCAAGGCAAAACTGGAAAACTTCAAGCTGGACTCCACGGCGCAGATATGGCAGCCGGGGGAAAAAGACGCGGTGACGGCCCTGTTCATGGGACTTGCCAGTTTCTGGCTCAACGGCACGCTGGAATCGGCCCAGCGCAATGAACTGCATGAATTTTACACCCGGGCCAGAGAAAACGGCTATAACTGGCTGGCCATGGAATATGCTTCCCTGCTCTATCAAGCCACCGAAATCGAGTCTTATCAGGAATTCAGCCGGTCCATCTGCCAGGCATCGGCCATCACCTCTCTGCTCACCGTGCTGCCCCATGAAAAATCATGGCAACGGGCACTGAAGGCCTTAAATATCGTCAGCCTGGAAAATGAAGAGAATGGTCCGCTCCAGTACAGAATGGTCTGGCTGGTGAACTTCAAGGACGGCTTTGTCACCATTTACCCCAGGGAACAGAAACTTACCGCCAGCGGCAAATGGAGCCAGGGACGCTCCGTGGCCCTGAAGCGGCTGTATGCCGGAGAAAATCTCTCCTTTCTCACCGAGCAGGACCAGAAAATCAGGGCAACCTTACGCAAAAAGGAGTTCAGCCATGAAACATCCTTTGAATTTGACATGGATGAGACCCTGTCCGCCCTGGTCGGCCACCCCCTGCTCTTTTCCAGCGAACATCCCTCCGTGCCGGTGGAATTCACCAGAGGTGAACCGGAACTGCATGCCACCCAGAGAGATGACAAGGTGCTGCTGGAATTTTCATCTCCCATCGGCGATGAAAAAGTGATGGCCATACGGGAAACCCCCACCCGCTTCCGGATTATCGAGATCTCCGAAAAACACCGCAAAATTGCGGCAATCATCGGCGACGACGGCCTCATCGTTCCGGAAGGCGCAAAAAAACAGGCCCTTGAAACACTGGGCAATCTTTCCTCCTGCCTGACCATTCACTCTGATATCGGCGCCACCTCCAGAGAGATCGAAGAGGTCCGGGCCGCGGACAAGATCATCATGCAGCTGCTGCCGGTGGGCAACGGCTTCAGGGTCTCCATGCTGGTAAAGCCCTTTGCCGTCGGCGGGCCTTATCTCTACCCCGGCGAGGGAGCGGTGAACGTCATGGCCGAAATTCACGGCAAACGGCTGCAAACCTGCCGCAACCTTGACCAGGAGAGAGAGAACTGCGCGCAGATAGAAGAAAGATGCCCTACCCTGGCCAGACTGGGCAGGATGGACGGCGAATGGTTCATCGAAGATCTGCAGGATTGCCTGGAGGTTCTCTCTGGAAATCCAGAACCTGGGGGATCATGTCATCATTGAGTGGCCGGAAGGGGAAAAACTTGCCATCCGTCATCATGCCTCGTTTCATGATTTTCATGTGCATATCAGACAGAAACAGAACTGGTTTGAACTGGACGGACAGCTCACCATCGACCAGGAAAAGGTGATGGAGATGAAAACCCTGCTGGAACTGACCCAGGCCAATTCCGGCAGATTCATTCCGCTGGGCAAAGGCGAGTTTCTGGCCCTGTCCCGGGAATTCCGGAAACAGCTGGATGAATTAACCTCCTTTACCGAACCCCTGGGCCAGAAACGGCGTATGCATCCCCTGGCAAGCTGCGCTCTGGAGGGTTTCACGGAAAGCGGCGTTCAGTTGACCGCCGACAGCCATTGGCAGGAACAGCTGCAGCGCATCCGGGAATCACGCTCCTTTCACAGCGAGGTGCCGACCACCCTGCAGGCCGAACTGCGCGAGTACCAGATTGAGGGATTCAAATGGCTGGCCCGGCTCAAACACTGGGGAGTAGGCGCCTGCCTGGCCGACGATATGGGCCTGGGGAAAACCGTCCAGAGCCTGGGCATCATTCTGCAGGAGGCGCCCCAGGGCCCTTCCCTGGTGGTGGCCCCCACCTCCGTCTGCATGAACTGGCAGGAGGAAATCCAGCCGTTTCGCCCCCACCCTGCAGGCGGTGATCTTCGGCGGCAAAGAACGGCAACAGCTGCTCGACGGTCTTGCCCCCTTTGACGTGCTGATCTGCAGCTACGGTCTTCTGCAGCAGGAAACCAAACTCCTTTCCGCCAGAAAATGGCAGGTCATCGTGCTCGACGAGGCCCAGGCCATCAAAAACATTGCCACCAAGCGCTCCAGGGCGGCCATGGAACTCGATGGCAATTTCAAGATGATCACCACCGGCACCCCCATCGAAAACCACCTGGGAGAACTGTGGAATCTTTTCAACTTCATCAACCCGGGCCTGCTCGGCTCCCTGGAGCAGTTCAATCAGCGCTATGCCCTGGCCATTGAAAAAGACAAGGACAAGAACGCCCGGAAAAAATTAAAAAAACTGATCCAGCCCTTTATCCTGCGGCGTTTGAAAAGTCAGGTCCTGGAGGAGCTGCCGCCGCGCACAGAGGTCATTCTCCAGGTCGATATGAGCCCTGATGAGACCGCCTTTTATGAAGCATTACGCTTCCGCGCCCTGGAAAAAATCGTCCGCTCTGATGCCTCGCCGTCCCACCGGCATATGCAGATCCTGGCCGAGATCATGAAACTGCGGCAGGCCTGCTGCAATCCCAAGCTGGTCCAGCCGGATACGACTATTCAAAGCTCCAAACTCGAGCTTTTCGGCACCGTCGTCATGGATCTTATCGAAAACCGCCATAAGGCCCTGGTTTTCAGCCAGTTTGCCCGGCACCTGCACATTCTCCGCGCCTTTCTCGACGAGCGCCATATCACCTATAAATATCTGGACGGCTCCACCCCGGCCCTCAAACGCCAGGAACAGGTGGCCGAGTTCCAGGCGGGAGACGGAGATCTCTTCCTCATCAGTCTCAAGGCGGGCGGCCTGGGGCTTAATCTCACCGCCGCCGATTACGTTATTCACATGGACCCATGGTGGAACCCGGCGGTGGAGGATCAGGCCTCCGACCGGGCTCATCGCATCGGCCAGACCCATCCCGTGACGGTTTACCGGCTGGTGACCAAAAACACCATCGAGGAAAAAATCCTCAGATTGCATCATGACAAACGCGAACTGGCGGACAGCCTCCTTGAAGGCAGCGATATGAGCCACAAATTGCGGGCGGAAGATCTCCTGGAACTCCTGGGAGATTTTTAGTAATAATTATTATTTCTTTGCATTTTCCTCCAGCCATGCTATGCTGTTAAAAAAAATCAACGCATGAAAGAGTGGAGGAAATCATGTGCATTGAAGTAAAGAAAAAATGTGAATGCGGCGGCAGAGAGGTGCAGTTTCACCTGCGGGACAACATCATGAACCCCAAGGTGCTGGACCGCCTATTCTGCCCGACCTGCTCAACAGAAACCCCCATCAACCGGGAAACCATGCTCCGGGATAACGGCTGGATCATCGAATATGACATGACCCTGGCCAGAATGTATGGTCTCAGCAAACTCCGCCTGTCAGCCGAGGAGATCAATCCCGAATTTATTTTTGATCAGGGCTATGCCACCTGGCGGGAAATGTATCCCGGGGAGTCCGAGGATATTGCCGGGGAAAGGGAGCGTATCATTGCCAGGAAAGACGAGAACCCCACAAGGTATCTGCAGGAAATCAACGCCTGGGCCATCAACCGGATCAACCGCCTCAAAGAGGCGGGCTGGCGCAAGGCCATCCTCGCCTAGAACGGCAGTGCCTCACCCCTATTTGCCCTTATTCCCTCTTGACAGCCAGGCAGGGGCGGGTTTATCCTGGAAGGAAATAATCCGCCTTAGCCCGATTCCTTTTTTTTAAAACCTGCCATGAGCCTGCTCAGGGGGGAGAGCCATGCTGAAACATACCATGCTGTTTCTATTCTTTCTGCTGATCTCCCTGCTGTCCTTTATTCCGGCTGTTTCCGCCCAGCAACAGTATCTTCCCGCCGCTGAACTGAACAAGATCCTGTCCGACCGAACCTTCGCCATGACGGATAGCGAGGAAGCCCGACAAAACAGCCATGTCTATTTTGCCGGGGACGGCAGATATACCATCCTGTACCCCTCCGGCAACATCCGCACCACAGATAAATGGAATATTGACGGAAATGACAATCTCTGCCTGCGCAAGGCTCTCCGCTCAGCAGGCACTACGGATTATATCACCCGCTGCGGCAAGGTATCCCTGGCCGGCCCCAACGCCTTAAACCTGTACAATGAGCAGGGTGAGCTGGACGAAGACCCTGCAGTTTCTGGGCAATGGCGACCTGCTTGGGCAATTCGCCAGGTAACAAGCAGCCCGATGGCTCTGCCGGCCAACCGGCAGAGGCATCCCCGCGTCAAGCCATCGCCCCAGTCAATCCCGCAGATTACCCTGCCTGACCTCTTATGCCCCTGACACAAAGTTTCTTGTTGGCAATTACCGGCCACATGGTTTATCACTGTTATTTCAACTTGAAACGTTAAGCCGTCATCGGTTAGATAGGAGCGGACAGGAGAGAAATCATGGAAAGTCTCGTTGGGAGATATACCATCAGGCGCAGGCTGATCTTCATCACCATACTGTTTATGGTGTTCGGCGGCCTGCTGGTGCCTGATTACTCCTGGCAGATATTTTCCCTGAAAAAGAAACTCATCGCCCTGGAGGAGTTCCATAATTTCCTGGACGATGTCCTGGAGTTACGCCGCTACGAGAAAAATTTCCTCTTCGGCATCGGCACCGATAACGTCTCCCCTATTTTAGTCTACCTGGGCAAGATCCAATCCCATATCGCCCTCCTGGAAGAGGACATCCTTGAAGTCACGGCCAGGCAGGAATATGACGATTTTCTCGGCACCTTCTATCACTACAAGGAAATATTCAGGAAATACAGCTACTCCGCCCAGGTAGACTCGACGGAGATCAGGGAGTCAGGCCGGGATATGGTGGAGTTCGCCGAAAATCTGGTCAAACGCAAGCATGACCGCTTAAACAGCAGCCTCGAACTGCTCCTTTACCGGTTTGTCGCCATCACGGGCACCCTTTTCTTTGCCCTCATCCTCATCTTTCAGCTGCAGGTCAGAAACGTGCTCAAACGCATTGCCTTTGTCCAGAAAGCCACCCGGGACGTGGTCAAGGACAAGTTCACCCCCATCGCCGATAACGCCAAAATCCAGGACGAGGTCACCGGGCTGATCATTGCCTTCAACAAGATGGTGGCCGAGATCGAGGCCCGGAAGGAACAGCTGGTGCAATCCCGCAAGCTGGCCGCCATCGGCACCTTCTCCTCCGGCATTGCCCATGAACTGAACAACCCCCTTAACAACATTTCCCTGTCCGCGGACACCCTGATGGAAGAATATGATACCCTCTCCGAAACAGAGACCAAGGAGATCATTGCCGACATCATCAGTCAGACGGAAAGGGCCTCCGAGGTGGTCAAGAATCTGCTGGATTTTTCCCGGGACAAGGCGCCCTCCTCCGTGCCGCTCCGCATCAAGGATGTGGTGGAAGCCTCCCACAAGCTGATCGCCAACCAGCTGATGATCAATGCCATCTGGTTTGAAAATTATATCCACGAGGATCTTCCCCTGGTCATGGGTGATCTGCAGAAACTGCAGCAGGTGTTCATCAACCTGTTCGTCAACTCCATCCAGGCCATGCCCCAGGGCGGCGGTCTCATTTATGTCGATGCCCAGGTCGCATCCGAGGGTTTCCTCAAGATCATCGTCAACGATACGGGACCGGGCATACCGCCTGAGATCATCGGCCATATTTTCGATCCTTTTTACACCACCAAGGAGGTCGGCGCCGGCACCGGCCTCGGCCTGTCCATTGTTTACGGTATTATCAAAAAACATGGCGGCTATGTGGAAGTTAAGAGTAAAGTGAATGTCGGCACAACATTCATAATCTATCTGCCCACCGTAGGATACCAGGAAGCACAGCGGGAAAACCAAGATGAAAGTCGCCATAATTGATGATGAGGAGATGGCCTGCCGCCTTATCAAACGCGTCCTTGACGCGGAAGGGTTTGAAGTGGAATATTTCCTGACCGGCCATTCCTTTCTGCAGAGACTGAGCCGGGAGACTTTTCCCATTGTCTTTATCGATCTGCATCTGCCGGACATGAACGGCATGGAAATTCTCACCCAGGTCAAAAAAAGATTTGAAGATACGGAGGCGATCATCATAACCGGCCACGCCTCAATCGAAACGGCGGTGGATGCCATCAAGGCCGGGGCCTACCACTACATCACCAAGCCCTTCAAACGTCACGACGTGCGGTTGCTGGCCAACAAGGCCAGAAAAAAAATCGACCTGCTGGTGGAAAACCGTGCTCTCCGCCTGGCCCTGGGCCAGGGCGGCACCATCACCGGCTTCGTCGGCTCCAGTCCGGCCATGCAGGAGGTCTTCGCCATGATCAAGAAGGTCGCCATGGTCAACTGCAATGTCCTGCTGCAGGCGGAGACCGGCACCGGCAAACAGATGGCGGCCCGGGCCATCCATTCCCTCAGCCCCAGAAAAGATAATGCTTTCATCGCCTTCAACTGCGGCGGATTTGCCGAGGAACTCATCGCCAGTGAACTGTTCGGCCACGAGAAAGGCGCCTATACCGGCGCCACGGCCACCAAAATCGGCCTGCTCGAATCCGCTGCCGGCGGCACCGTATTTTTAGACGAGATCGGCGAGATGCCCCTGTCCATGCAGGTCAAACTGCTCCATGTGCTGCAGGAAAGGCAGATCTTCAGGGTGGGCGGCACCAAGGCCATTGATCTGGATATCCGCATCATCGCCGCCACCAACAAGGACCTGAAAAAGGAGGTTGAGGCAGGTTCATTCCGGGAGGACCTCTTTTACCGCCTGAACGTGGTCACCATCCGCCTGCCCAAGCTCACGGAGAGAAAAGACGATATCCCGCTGCTGATTACTCATTTTATCGAGAAATTCCGGCTGGCCTTCAGCAAGGACACCAGACAGATCTCCCCCCAGGCCCTTGATATCCTGCTCCATTATCATTTCCCCGGCAATGTCCGCGAACTGGAAAACATCATCCAGCGGGCGGTGGCCCTGGCCGAGGGGGAAAGCATCCAGGTCCGGGACCTGCCGGCTGATCTCCGGAAACTGGCCTTCACCACCTTCGAGGGCGAGGACCTGCTCTCCCTCGAGACCATGGAAAAGCAGCATATCTCCAAGGTCCTGGATATTACCGGCAACAACCGCAAACTGAGCAGCGAGATTCTCGGTATTCCCCTCACCACCCTGTGGCGGCGCATGAAAAAATACGGGCTCGGCAAATAAGGAATAAAGCCTGGCCGCAAGCCCTTTGCAATTTCGATCACCAAGTCCGCCATGAAGAAGGAACGGCCATGGATACATCCAGCTTTCCTGCTGCCCAGGCAAGCACCCGGCATGGCCGCAACAAACGCAATCACAGACGGGACCGCCGGCCGCTAAAAGCCCACGTCTCTGCCATACCGAACCATTATAAAATATTTTATCACGCAAGAGGTGACCAATGAAACTCTACTCCTACCTAACCGGACCAGATGATGAGACATTCTGCAAAAGAGTATGCGCCAAGCTTAACGACGGCTGGGAGCTATACGGCAATCCGACCCTGACCTTTGACGGGAAAAATGTCATTGCCGGTCAAGCGGTTGTTAAAGTGGTGGATGGAAAATTTCATAACGAAATCAATTTAAAGCAAATGTGAAGATGTTCGACAAGCGCTTTGTCCGGATGTGGCGTTGCTACCTGGCCGGCTGCTCCTCCTCCTTCTGGCATGGCAAGATGCATGTCTTCCAGCTGCTTTTCTCCGCAGGAGTTCGCAACGACCTCCCCCTGACCAGGTCCTGGATGAATAAGGAGGATTGACGGACAGGGGAATGGCTGGAGAGGAATCCGGAAAAATCCAGTGGATTCCGGGTCGCGCTTTGCTTGCCCGGAATGACGACGTGGTTGCCTGTTCGACTAAAAAGAATTCTTTGAGCACGCAAAAAAGCTGGATAAAAAACACCCTGGGTGATATTATCCGTTAGAATTGCAGGATGTAACTTTTTATGCTTCCCCAAGGGCGTAAAATTCGACATCTCTTCGGGAGACCACACTTGGTTGATACTCGATTATGCGCAAAAAATATGAAAAGGATGATGAAACATGACAAGCAGCGACTGGGTAATGATACTTGCCGTATTACTTGCACCCTTGGTTGCCGTACAAGTTCAGAAATATCTTGAAAGCATAAAAGAAAAAAGGGAAAGGAAACTACGTATATTTAAACAATTGATGGCAACTCGCGCTGCGACTGTTTCTCCTGAGCACGTGCAAGCATTAAACATGATTGACTTGGAATTTCATGAGGAAAAATACAAAAAAGTAACCAGCGCATGGAAAACATACCTAGATCACCTTGGTAACTACCCAAAAGATGATGAAAAGCATCAACCTGTCTGGGCAGACAAAAGGGTTGATCTATTAGCCAACCTTCTCTTGGAAATGGGTAAATCTCTCGGTTATCAATTTGATGATGTTCACATTAAGAAAGGAATTTATGCTCCAGAAGTACACGCACAAATTGAAAATGAAAATTTCTTAATTCGACGAGGCGTCATCCGCTTACTTTATGGTGAGGCGAATTTACAAATGGACGTCAAAAGCTTTCCATACAGTGAAGATGCTATCAAGGAACAGGGCATCCTGAACTGAGGAATCGATATCCAAGAGTGAATTGGAAAGTCATAGCGGGAATGCGAGATCGACTTATCCACGACTATTTCGGCGTTGACTATGAGATCGTCTGGGATGTTGTGGAAAACAAGAAACCCGCACTTCGTGAAGACATACGGAGATTTTGGAACAAGAGGGTGCAATCTGACCGAGTGAAATCATGCCCAAAGTCGCTAACCCGGGTTTCAGCCGCCCATCGAGATATTGCGCCGTTTACCTAACCGCCAGGTATTACCGATTGTTTATATGCCAGACACATGCTCTCGAAGGGAAAATGGTCCTGTTCCCCCTTAAAGCCAAAGGAAACCCGTGTTTTCTGCAAGGAACGATGCATTCATGAACACCACCCTTCATATCACCAGCGGCGATATCGCCGGCGGCAATCTCGCCAAGTCCGGCCTGGCCGGCGAGGTGTTTGTCTGGCACGACATCCTCTACGACGGCCCCCGAAATCCCGGCTGGCCAACGGATGATACCCTTATTGCCCGGGCCTGGTTCCTTGGCCAGGCAACCCGCGGCGGCCTGGACCGGGAGCATATTCTGCTCACCTTAAAGAGCCAGTACCGCAAGATTGCAGCCGCTGGAGAATATGAGCAAATCGTGCTGTGGTTTGACGCCTGCCTGTTTGATCAATCAATGCTGGTCCACCTCCTTGCCTGCCTGCTGCATCAGGGCCTCCGGCAAGTTGAACTTCTCTGCGTGGATGCCTTTCCCGGCATCGTGCCCTTCAACGGGCTGGGCCAGCTTGGGCCATCCCAGCTCGCTTCGCTCTATGGCCAACGGCGGCCGGTCACGGATGACCAGTTCCGCTTTGCCGTGCTGGCGGACCGGGCCTTTGCCACTCAGGACCAGAAGCTCTTTGCCCAACTGTCAGGCAGCACCGCTGCCCCCCTGCCCTGGATTCCCCCTGCCGTGGCCCGCTGGCTTTGCGAACAGCCCGATCCGGCAAGCGGCCTGGGCCGGCTTGAGTCCCTGGCCCTGCAGGCCATCCGCGGGGGCTGCGCGACCCCGGCCGAGATCTTTTCCGCCGTGGCAGCCGCGGATGCGCCGCCGCAATACTGGGGTGACATCACCCTGTGGGCCAAGATCAACCACCTGGCGGATCGGGAGCCGCCGCTGGTGCGGATCGACGGACCAATCCCGCGCCTGCCGCAATGGGAAGGCCTGGCGGATCTGCAACGCTTCCGGATCACCAGCCTGCCGGACAAGGCGGAGGCATAACGCCCTTGACAGCGCCTCTGATCTGCGATGTTATAAAGGAACAAAATTTACCACGGAGGCACAGAGCCCACAGAGCTGACTGACTGTAATAAAAACGTTCCCTGTGATCTCTGTGCGCTCTGTGGTGGGAAAAAGTAATCCACCAGCTTTCCGGCAGGAGACAAATGATGATCAGAGTAGGCACCTTTAATCTCAACAATCTCTTTTCCCGCTATAATTTCCAGGCCGAGACTGATGCCATCCCCGGCGCGGACCCCGGCGGCATCACCCTGACCTTTGAGAGCTCCGCAGTTAAGGTGCGCACCTTCATGGGGCGGCTGGTCAAGGCCAAGGATAAGGATGATACCATTGCGATCGCCAGACGAATTGTCGAGGTGATGCAGGCCGATGTCCTGGCGGTCCAGGAGGTCGAGCACATCGAAATCCTCAAACAGTTCAACCGGGAGTATCTGGGGAACCTCTATCCTTACATCGTGCTGGTGGAAGGCAACGATCAACGGCTCATTGATGTGGGCATCATGTCCAAGCTGCCCATCGGCACCATCATCTCGCACCAGACAGCCACCCATCCGGAAAAACCGGACGAGCGGGTCTTCAGCCGGGATCTGCTGCAGGTGGAGATCCTTGACCACAGCCGGGAAAAACTTTTCACCCTCTATAATACCCATTTAAAAAGCCACTACGTGCCGTATTGGGAGAACCAGGGACAAGGGGCTCTGGAGGCCAATAACCGGCGCAGGCGGCAGGCTGAGACCATTTCGGCAATCATCAGCCGCATGGAACGGCCGGGCAGCAGATTCGTGCTCACCGGGGACATGAATGACGGGCCGGATTCCCAGTATCTGCTGCCCATGCTTACCGCAGATAACAAGCAGCTGATCAATGCCCTGCAACATCCGGCCGAGACCCGGCCGCCCAAGGCCGAATCAACCGGCCAGGGGCCTGGGCCCCAGACCACGGCCTGGACCCACAGATTTAATCCAGCGGGTCCCCCATTGCCCGAGTACCGGCTCTTTGACCAGATCTGGCTGAGCCCCGCCCTGGCGGGACGATTCGCCAATCCCACCATCGACCGGCGGACCAAACACGGCGGTGACGGCAGTGACCACGATCCGGCCTGGATTGACCTGGACTTGTAAGCGGCCCGGACAGGATAACTACCTGCTCAAAACGAAGAAATTAACTGCCAACCGTGCAGCGGCCGGCAAGAAAATTTCACTTTGTTTCTTTTTTGCAGTATCCTTTTTGCGACGGTGGTACATAACCAAAAAAATAGTGTATACAAACCCTTGACAGAATCGTTAATACACGCCAGAAGGGACTCTCCATGGAACCGGCTAAACATCTTCAGAACCGTTTGCCTCTAAATCTAACCCACCCGCGCTTCGGCGATCTCACCCGGCCCCAGGCCGTTACCCTTGCCGCTCCCTCTGGAAAGCAGCTCCCGCCCTTTTGTGAGAAAGATCTCGCCTATATCCATCTTTCGGTCACCGGACGCTGCAATGCCCGGTGCAAGGGCTGCATCAATTCCACCATCTCCAATTCCTTCACCGATGACCGCAGGGTGGCCGCGCCGATCCAGGACACCGTGCCGGAGCGGGATGCGGCCTGCATCCTCCATCTGCTGGCAGAGACGGACAAGCAAGAGGCGGTTATCTGTTTTTACGGCGGCGAGCCCCTGCTGGCCATGGAAAAGATCATGAAGGTCAAGGAGATCATCGATCACGCCTGCTGCCCTCTGCCGGTCCGCTACATGCTCTACACCAACGGCAGCCTGCTGGAGAAGGCGGTGGCGGATCATCCCGGCTTCTTCAAGGATCTCTGGCTCACCTCAATCTCCATTGACGGCCGCAGGGCGCAGCATGAAGCGGTGCGGCCCGGCACGGATCTGCCGAGAATCCATCAGGGGCTGCGCGCCCTGCGCCGGGTTGCCGCCGGCAAGACGCTGATGTGGTCCACCCTGCGGGAAAACCAGTCGCTGGCCGACTGTTTTGCCGAATTTCTTGATCTCCATGAGCAGCAGCTGCTGGATCTCTTTTTCTGGCACTGGGTGGAAACGGAGCAGCCCTATGAAAAATTCGCGGACTATTGCGCCCGCTACGAAGCCGACCTGGTGATGGTGATGGATCACTATCTCGCCCGGCTCAGGGAGGGAAAGATCCTGCCGGTGATCCACCTAAACGAGCTGATCATTTTCGCCCTCACCGGCCTGCGCCGCGATTCTTCCGGCTGCGGGGTGGAGGTGGCTGATAATTTCGATCTGCTTGACGGCAAGATCCACTCCTGCGCCGATCTGCCGCCGGAGATGGCCATCGGCCATATCGACGACCAGGGCCACCCGCATATCCGCCCCGTTGATCTCACGGGCCTGGTGGCATACAAAAAACCCCTGGGCTGCTACCAGTGCGGGGTGCATGATTACTGCGGCGGCCGCTGCCCGGTGCAGGCGCAAATCAGCAGCGGGGAACGTCTTCGCCAGTATTGCCAGCTCATGCGGCTGCATGTGGGTATTGTCCTGTCCCATCTCGATGAGATCAGGCAATCCATGGCCGCCCACAATCTGACGCCCCAGCATCTCTATGACCAGGCGGCATTCTATGCCCAGTTTACCGATGTGACGCCATGAATCTGCGCGCCGGGCAGAGAAACTTCGATACCCTGATCGTGGCCGGAGTGGGGGCAATCGGCAGCAGCATGATCACCCTTGGCGGCAAGGTGCTGTCATCCTTTAAAAAGGTGATCCTGGTTGATCTTGATGCCGGCCGGTTTGCCGGGTTCCGCAACCGCGGCTTCAGCTTTCTGCACGGCTCGGTGGAAGACCGGCAGATACTCGCCAAAATAACGGAGAGCATGGAGGGCAAGGGACTGCTGGTCAATCTCTGCGCCGATGTGGACAATGTGCGGATTCGGCACATGCTGGCCCCCCTTGACCTGGCCTATGTGGACTCCTGCGCCGGGTCCGGCCCCAATCCCGGGGAGCACCGGTTCAGCCGCCTCATGGAGTATGCCCTGACTCCGGTGGCCAGCCGCTGCCCCCAATGGCTCTGCTGGGGCATAAACCCCGGCCTGGTGGAGATCATGGCCCGCAGAATCATGCGGGAAAGCCCCCAGACCGGGAAGGGTCTCAATGTTACTGTTTTTGAACATGACCAGCTTGAGGCGGCATATTTCCAGGACAAGATCGCGGTGGGCTGGTGCCCGTCCGCCTTTATTGAAGAGATGATGTCTTTCCCCACCCTGGAGATAAAAAACGGCAGGCCCAGGGAAGGTTGCAACCGGGGAGCCCGCCGGGCCATGGCCTTCTGGCAGGGCGATGCCGTTGCCTCCCGCATCGTCGCCCACGAGGATATCTGGAACCTGGGCATGATCCACGGAGTCAGGGATGCCTGTTTTGTCTACGGCCTGCACCCCCAGGTCATGGGCACCCTGACCCGCACGCCCCAGGAGGCTCACGAGGTTTTGCAGGTTCCGCCGGGCAGCGTGCCGGTCAGCGGACTGGAACGGGTGGCGGTCAGGGTAAGTGACGCCGCGGCCGGCTGGCAAAAAACCCTCTACTGGCAGACGGATCACCGACAGACCTGGCAGGAGCATGGCATCAACGCCGTGCAGTTGCAAACCGCCCTCTCCATGCTGCTGGCCGTGCTGCTCCTGCAGCAGACCCGTTACGGCACATTGGCCGGCAACTATTGCGCCGCTGATCTGCCGATCCGCGCCGGGGACTGGCAGGAGTTCGAGCGGCTCATGCCGGCTCTCGGCATGGCCTGGCAGGATGGGGACCATCTTGATCTCAGCTTCCGGAGAATGTGATCTTCCCGGTAAGGCGCGGCATCGACCCACGCAAAAACAAGACCGCTTTTATGTCCGGGAACCATGGCAGCGAAAACATAAAGGAGAACAGCGATGCAGGCACGCGGCCCCCTGATGATCGAGCACCGGTTCATTGAACGGATGCTCGCTTTGATCCAGCAGATGCTTACCCAGACAGAGAAAACCCGGGAAATTGACCCGGTGTTCGTCGACCAGGCCGTTGACTTTATCCGGACCTATGCGGACCGCACCCACCACGGCAAGGAGGAAGACATCCTGTTCAGGAACCTGCAGGGCAAAAACCTGTCGGATGCGGACCGCAGAGTCATGCGGGAACTGATAGAAGAACATGCCTTCGGACGGACCACCACCAGGGCACTGGTCGCGGCAAACAGCCGCTATCGCAACGGCGAGGCCTCGGCCCTGGCCGACATTGGCAACTGCCTGCGCACCCTGGTGGATTTCTATCCCAGGCATATCGAAAAAGAGGATAAAATCTTTTTCCCCGCCTCCCGGGCCTACTTCACCGAAGCAGAGGACCAGGCAATGCTTGCCGAGTTCCGGGAATTCGATCGGCAGATGATCCACGAACATTATAAGTCCGTGGTCGATGACCTGGAAAAACACTATGCCGTGCCGGCTACTGCCCACGGCAAAGGGCAGACCGTCTGATCCCGGCAGCTTCCATCACCCTTGCCTTTACACATGGCGTGTGATAGCCTGACCATATCATGCAGGTTCACCGCCGGTTCGGCAGTCTCACCGGCAGACGCGGCAAATGAGTGCAATCAGATAACACCCATCGGGTTGGGGAAAAGCAATCCGTTCATGACTTGACAAGGAGATAACCAGATGATCAGGCGTACGTAATTCTTTCAGTTGTGGCTGGCGTTGTATCACTGTTTCCTGCCGTTTCCATGGCTGCGGATAAGGATCCCGCCCAGGTGCAAACCCAGATGCAGCAACGAAACAGGAACAAATTTATGGCAGCCAGTTGATGACCCCCGAGGAAATGGCCGAGCACCGGGCGAAAATGCGCAGCCTGCAGACCAATGAGGAACGCGAGGCTTACCGTTTGGAGCATCATCAGATGATGCAGGAGCGCGCCAGAGAACAAGGAGTCACCCTGCCGGATGAACCGCCGACCGCGGGGCGGCAGGGAGGCGGCATGGGTATGGGCAGGGATGGGTGCCGGCAGCGGCATGGGCACGGAGGCGGGGCATGGGAAGCGGCGGCATGGGGTCCGGCGGTGGGATGGGCACAGGGGGCGGTGGTGGCCGCAACCGCTAATATTGTTTGCCGTTTATCGGCCTGTCCGGGAGCTTGAGAGACGCCGCATCAGCGGGGTCTCTCTCTTCCCGCTGCATGCCACATCATTCTTTTCCATCCGTCCCGCCCCTTCCAGCCAAAATTTCATATTGAAACGCCGGCGGCCAGCCGAAGAGCTGATTCCCCTGCCCATCATGGATTTGCGCGTCCCCACCCCTGCCATTTCAAAATGAAATGCGAACGGTCGAAAAATCACTTCACTTCCCTGCCCCACGCGCCCTGTTGCCCCGCGTGGCAGGCTCCGGACAGCAGTTGGCCCCGCCGGTTCCCTTTCCTGCTCTGCAGTGAGCAGGCCTCTCCCTGCCGGATTTTCCCTGATCCGCGCCTGCGGCCTATAAAATTAAACCAATAATTCCGGCAATATATACACTAATTCTCGCCGCAGCCGGCACTCTTCTGCGATCTGGCACAGTTCCTGATAATACCAGCTGGTAAAAGGAACCTGAAGCTTGCGTGCGCCGGCATAACCAGCAGCTGAACGCCCGGGTAAAGAAGACAAGGAAGCAGTGGAATGAAACATGAACAGAATTCTGGTAGCAGTTGAGACCGGACACCCCAGCGTGTCAGCCGCCGTTTATGCCCTCAATCTGGCACAACGGATTCAGGCGCAAATCTCTTTTCTGCTGATCGACCACCATGGCGAGGGGATTGACGCCACGGAGGGAGAAACCAATGATGAGTTTACCGTACAGAAACAATTACTAGCCCTCATCAGCGACAGCAGCCGCAGGGACGGGGTGAAGGTAAATTTCTATGTGGGGAACGGGCCGTATGAATCGGAACTTGTCAATTTTGTCCAGGAAAACAAAATTTCCCTGCTGATCGTCAGCTTTCCCGCCCCAGGCCATCAGGAGGACGCAGGCCGCTTTCTGGAGAGGCTGATGAACATCAAACAAAAAATTAACTGCCGGATCATGATCGTATCAGAAAAGTTATCCAGCACAAGTTTAACATTCAACCAAAAAAGAGGAGTACGTTAATGTGGCACATGTATCTTCCAATCGCAGGAAACAGCGTGAATATTCTAACGATTTTCGGCCTGGGGGGGGCGGTCGGCCTCCTGTCCGGCATCTTTGGCGTGGGCGGTGGTTTTCTCATGACCCCTCTGCTGATCATGTTCGGTATCCCGGCCACGGTGGCGGCAGCATCTGATTCCAATCAGATTGTCGGCGCCTCCACTTCCGGCACCCTGGCCCACTGGCGGCTGGGCAATGTCGATTTCAAAATGGGATTTCTGCTGCTCATCGGCGGCGTGGTGGGCGGCACCCTGGGCGTGCAGGTCATCAAAATCCTGAGAGCGATGGGCAATGCAGATTTTCTCATCACCGTAACCTACGTACTGATGCTGGGCGGTGTGGGTTCTTACATGTTCCTTGAGGCCCTCCAGTCGCTTAAGAAAAAGAGGCCCCGGCGGTGGTAGCCACAGCTGCGCCGAAAAAGGAGTCCACCTACGCCCGGCTCCTGAAAAAAATGCCCATGCAGACCAAATTCGTCAAATCGGGAATTGAGATTTCCCTGCTGCTGCCGCTGATTCTCGGCACGCTGGTCGGCGTGCTGGCAGCCATCATGGGCGTGGGCGGCGGTTTCATCATGGTGCCGGTAATGGTCTATCTGCTGAGAATGCCCATGCACGTGGTGGTGGGCACCAGTCTGTTTCAGATTCTCTTTACCTGTGTAAACGTTACAATCATGCAGTCATGGAGCAACCACACCGTGGATTTCGTGCTGGCGCTCCTGCTGCTGCTCGGATCAACCATTGGCGCTCAGGTCGGCACCACGCTCAGCAAAAAACTGAAAGGCGATCAGCTGAAGATCCTGCTGGCATCGCTGGTATTGATTGTCTGCGTGAAAATGATGGCCGATCTGCTGCTGACGCCTGACATACTTTTATCATACAAAGGGGGGCACTAATATGTCTCAGAAAATTGTTATCACCCTGTTTTTCCTGTTCGCAACTCTTGTCTGCCTGCCGCCTGCCCTGAGGGCGGAGCAGCCGGTTACCCTCAACCTTGACCCGACCAGCATCAGCATCAGCGCCTTTTACAACGGCACGGATGTCAAAGTTTCCGGCGAAGCGCCGGCAGATGCCGAGCTGCTTATCCGTCTCACCGGCACCCGTCATGACGTCACCCTGAAGAAAAAGGGCAAGGTCGGCGGTCTGCTGTGGATGAATATCGGCGAAGTGACTTTTGAAAATGTGCCCTCGGTCTACCTGTTATACACCTCAAAGGCTTTGGGGGAAATGGCGACCTCCGATAACTCCAACAAGTGGGACAGCATGGGGCTGGGCTTTGACGCGATCAAGCAGGATATGAAAGTCATGCCCACCACCAACGACAAGGAAGTGGTCTTCAAGGAGTTCATGAAACTCAAGAAACATGAGGAACTGTATAAACTGAATCCTGATGCGGTGCAGTTCGCCAATACCAATGGCGCCATGAAGATCCTACACCGCCACCATTCATGTGCCGCCGCGACTGAAAGCGGGCGACTATCAGGTGGACGTGATCGCGGTCAGCGGCAATACGATCATGGAAGGCAGCAGCCAGCAGCTCACGCTGACCCAGATCGGCTTTCCCGCTTTCCTGTCGTCAATGGCCTTCGGCCGCTCCCTGGTATACGGCATCATGTCCGTGGTCATCGCCATCTTCGCAGGCCTTGGCACGAGCATGATCTTCAGGAGCAAGGGTGGTGCCCATTAAAGCAGGGCTGTTTGCACTCTTGCACTATCTGTTAAAAAGGCATATTGTTAGGTTTGAAATCACGCAGGGGGTGCCGGTCTGTTAACCGGCCCCCCACGTGAGGAGAGATGACCATGGTTTCCATCAGCAAAACTTATTTACCTTATCCGCTTATGCGGGACTTACCGGATGCCACGGGTCAAGGAAACCGCCCTGTGGCCGACCGGACCCCGGTTAAAGACAGAAGTTTACGAACAATGAAAAAGTTCATTACATGGGCCAACCGCACCTTCCATCCGGAACCGAAAGCCGCTCAGCGTGTCCCTTTTGCCACCCTGTTCGGCAGATTCCAGAATATTCTGGCGCTGAACAACCGGTCACTGGAACTCATTGCCGAGGCCAACGACAAACTGGGTGGTCACTATGTTTTCGATCAGCAGTATATCCGCTCTTTCTGCCAGGAACTGAGGGAACTCGTCGATCAACTGATCTACAATCTTGAAGGTTTGGCCCCGCAGAAATACTCAGGGCTTTTTAAAGTATTCAGAGAAATCAATTACGATATCGAAGAAGAACTGACCAGACGGCTGGTGATTTCCGGCGCCGATTTCGTCATGCCCTATGAACGGATCAGCCGGGAACATATCAGTGTGGTGGGCGGCAAGAACGCCCGGCTGGCAGAAATGAAAAACGTTCTCGGTCTGCGTGTGCCGGCAGGCTTTGCCATCACGGCCCGCTCGTTTCAGTCTTTCATGGAGCTCAACGAACTCTGGCCCAAGGTGCAGGCCATCACCGGGGAGTGGCGCCTGAACAGTCTTACCGGTGAGCAGGCATCGACAAAAATCATGGCCCTTATCAGCGAGGCCGTTGTTCCCCTTGACGTGAAAAAGGCGGTGCAGGCTGAGCTTGCCCAACTGCACCAGCTGACGGGAAATAAAACCCTCCATCTGGCGGTGCGCAGCAGCGCCTGGGGCGAGGACAGCGAGTTCTCCTTTGCCGGCCAGTATAAGAGCATGTTGAATGTGGCCGAAGAAAACCTGTTTCAGTGCTACAAGGAGGTGATTGCCAGCGCCTTTTCCCCCGCGGCCATGGAATACCGGCGGCAGAACGGTTTCGGCGACCAGGAGATGGCCATGTCCGTTGCCTGCCAGGCCATGATCGATGCCAGGTTAAGCGGGGTGATCTATACCATCGCCCCCACTTCGCCCCGGCAGGACGATCTGATGATTTCCGCGGCCTGGGGGCTGGGGGAACCGGTGGTTTCCGGTGAAATCAGCGCCGATCAGTACACCGTCAGCAGAAAAAAACCTCACAGAATTTCAGCCGTCAGCCTGGTGCGCAAGGAGAAACAGCTTATCCTGCAGCCGGAGGGCGGCACAGTGATGCAGGCGGTGGAGGATTCCCGCAAAAGCAATGCCTCGCTGACCAACGATCAGATCAGCCAGCTGGCCACCACGGCCCTGGAGATCGAACAGTTTTTCCGATCCCACATGGATATCGAATTCAGCATTGACCGGCAGGGGCAACTGGTCATCCTGCAGGCCCGGCCCCTGAACGTGGCACCGCAAAATTCGCAGCAGCTCTGTGACATCGCCGCCATCGTCAGGAAATACCCTGTGCTCATGAAGGATAAAGGCGTTATTGCCCAGAAAGGAATCGGCGCCGGCAAGATATTTGTGGTGAACAACAGCGCCGATCTCAATTATTTCCCCAGCGGCGCCATCCTGGTGGCCAGATATGCCTCGCCCCTTTACGCCAAGGTGATGAGCAAGGCGCGCGGCATCATCACCGATGTGGGCTCAGCCACCTGCCACATGGCAACCATTGCCAGGGAATTCCGGGTACCCACCATCGTCAATACCGGCAATGCCACCGAGGTGTTCACCACCGGTCAGGATGTCACCATCGATGCCGAGGAAAACATTGTTTACGGGGGAACCATCGACGAACTCTGCTTTTACGGCCTGACCACGGAACGGATAGAAGAGACCTACGAGTACCGGCTGCTGCGCCGCATTCTGAAAAAAATCGAACCGCTTTACCTGGTCGATCCCACGGAAGAAAATTTCACGCCGGAAGGCTGCCGGAGTTTTCATGACATTATCAGGTTTGTCCATGAAAAGGCGGTGGAAGAACTGATTAATCTCCATTACACCCAACAGCACGATCCCCTGGCCCTGTCCGGCAAACTGCGCTGGGATCTGCCCCTGGACATGATCCTCATCGATATCGGCGGCGGTATCATCCCGGCAGAAACCGGCGGCGTCATGGACATCGACATCGAGCGGATCGCCTCCATTCCCATGCGGGCTTTTGTCCACGGACTGAGCAGCCCCGGGGCATGGAACAATGAGCCGCTCTCCGTTGATATGGCCAGTTTCATGTCCAGCCTGACCAAGACCCTTCCCACCGAGCTCGCCAGTCCCAAATACATGGGGCAGAATCTGGCGGTGATCTCCAAGGAATACGCCAATATCAGTCTGCGGCTGGGCTATCACTTCAGCCATTATCGATGCCTATGTTTCCGATAATCAAAATGACAGCTATATTTACTTCCGCTTTGCCGGCGGGGTCAGCGATCTGACCCGCCGTTCACGCAGGGCCAGGTTTTTAGAAAAAATTTTAACGGAAAACGATTTCATGGTTGAGGTGCACAATGATCTGGTTATTGCCAGGATCAAGCAACTGCCCACCCGGCGACATCGCAGGCAAAGATCAACTTTCTTGGTCTGCTGGTGGGGTTTACCCGCCAGCTGGACATTCTGCTGATCAGCGATCAGCACATCAACCAGTTCGTTTCAGGCTTTGAGATGCTGGTTAAAAAAAACACCAATGAATGATATCCGGAGGGACTCCCATGACTATACCACAGAAGACATCAATCCTCATCCTGGACGATGAGCCGATTGTCAGCAAACGACTGAAACCATCACTTGATAAAAACGGCTATGAGGTCGAGACCTTTGTCCGCAGCGTTGATGCCATGAGCCGCATCCGGGAAAGGGATTTCGACATCATCATCACCGACCTGAAGATGGAAGGCATCAACGGCATGGAATTTCTGACCGAGGCCAAGAGACGTTCTCCCTCAACCGAGGTGATCGTCATCACCGGGTTTGCCACCATGGAAACGGCCAAGCAATCATTCAGCAAAGGAGTATTTGATTTTCTGGCCAAGCCTTTCAAACTGGGGGAAATCCTTGAGGTAATCCGCAAGGCGGAAACAAAGAGAAAAGCAAAGATGGCAGCTGCCTAAAGCCCGTGCTACCTTTCACTCCGCCGGACGCCTTGCCGCAGGCAGTACGGCAACCGCCCCTGTTGCCCCCATCAAGTCCCGTTTATAAGAACACGCACCCTGAGGTGTTATGAAAACCGCCTCTTACGGCCCGGGGTGTCCCCACAGCTCATCAGCTCAACAGCTTCTCCCCGGCCGGGGTCCCGCCAAGCACCTGTTCAGTGAAACTGCAAAAAATTGTTAATGCCGAGCGTGTGGCTGCCTTGACTTTAAAGACAAGCGAAATTATCTTTTAAGGACAAATTTAACATATTGATATAAAAAGAAAATTAACCGGCAGACGGAGGATGAAGCATGATCAGAAGACTCAACGACATTGACAGAATTTTCGGGACAATGGATTTCTTCAAAAACCAGATGAACAGGTTTCTTGAAGACTTTGAGAGCGGCCGGGGCAATCTTTCCCAGGGCGGCGTATGGCCGCCAACCAATTTCTATGACGATGGCGATCATATCCTTGTTTACAGCGAACTTCCCGGCGTCAGCGAAGATGAAATCAATATCAAACTCCACAACAACCTGCTCACCATTAAAGGTGAACGCAGAGAGAACACCCCGGAAGGTTACGCCATCCTGCGTCAGGAACGCAACGTAGCCCCCTTTTCCCGCAGTTTCACCCTGCCCGTGGAAATTGATCCGGAAAGGACCACAGCCAGCTTGAAAAACGGCATTTTGACCGTGAAACTTGTTAAGATCCAGGCGGCAAAACCCAAAAAAATTGTTGTGCAGGCAGCGTAACAGGAGGTCAGCAATGAGTACGGAACGTGAAATGAGTAAACCGGCCCAGAATGCAACGGAAGTTCTCAAACCGGGCAAGAGCAACACCCCGGATGTGGATATTTTTGTCAATGATGACGAAATACTGCTGGTGGCTGATTTGCCCGGGGTTGGCAAGGAAGATCTGTCAATCAACCTGGAAAACAATACCCTGACCATAGAAGCCGCTTTTTCCGCCGGCTTCAGCGGAACCTGCCAACGCCGGGAATTCGACGCCACGGACTATCGCCGGGTGTTCACCCTGCCGAAAGGCATTGATGTGGAAAAAACCGCGGCGGAACTCAGCAATGGGGTCCTCTCTCTCCATCTGCCCAAATCCTCTGCCGTGAAACCTTACCAGATCAAAGTCAAAAGCATCTGATTCCAAGTCGCCTTCAAACCAATACCTTTGTCCAGGGGGACGAGGCTACGCTGTGCGGCTCCTCGCCGTACTCCATGTACTGTCTCGTCACTGCTCGCTTGCCTTGCTTGCGGCGGTCTTGGTCTGAATGCAACTTGGAATAAGAGCTTGCCCGTAACAAGCTCTAAAGAGCAGGGGGGCGCTACTGCTCCCCTGCTTCTTCCTCTTCCACAGGATAGTCCTCGTCGATTTTCCGCAGGCCGTCCATCAGCAGTTTCATGAAACTGGCGATGGGCGGCGCCCCCATCTCTTCCAGCGAAATGGATGAAGAGAACTTGAAACGCCCCTGCTGCTCCTTGAGAATCGCATAAAAGGCCATCGGCACCCTCCAGACCTTTATAGCGAACCCGCACCACCTCTCCATCGCTGAAGATGACCGTGGCAGGGCCGTCAGCCAGGTCAAGCTCCACCACGCCTGTTTTGACATTTTCATTGAGCATCTGGAAAAGCTCGGAAGGCGGCAGTTCCATGAGCTGTCCGGTGAAGGCCAGGGACATCTTTTCCGCGTGGCTGAGATTGGTTTCCGCCAGGCGCTGCACCAGCAGACGGGTAAAGGACATCTGCAGGAAAGGATGCCTGATCAGAATCTGGCTCAGATCCTTGCCGGACAGGGTGAGGATTTTTACCGGTTCCACGGCCTTGATGGAGGCGCAGACAGGTTGACCGCTGAACAGGCTCATCTCCCCGAAAATTTCTCCCCGGCCGAGCAGGGCAATGGTGATATTATTATCATCAAGGACCGCCACCCGGCCGGAGACGATAAAATAGAGATAGCGGCCGGAATGACCACGGTGCAGGACCAATTCATCCGGCCGGAAGTTCTTCATGGTGAGACAGGAAAAGATCTCCTTGAGACTGTCCTCTTCCAGGGTCTGGAAAAAGGAAAAGGTGTTCATCAAACTGAAAAGCGGACCCATTTTCCGGGACTGGTCCCGATTTTCCGCCGCCGCCAGCATGCGCATCTGCGGGGTGTAGAATCTGCTCTCCTCCACATAGGCAAACTTGATCAGCCCGCTGCAGCCGCTGCAGTTGAATTCCTTCTTGTCCTTTTTTTCCTTTTTCTCACTCGGGCCGGAAGCGGCATCCGCCCCCATCTTTTCAACAACGATCTCGGTAATCTCCCGGGCCAGAAAAAGGCAGGCAGGCTTGCCAACAGGGGGATGCAGGGCGACCCCGGACAGCCGGAACTCTTCTCCCTCCGCGTACAAAGGGCAATCCCTGGCGCTGATAATTTTAAATTGCGCTTCAAGAAGGCTTCCCATCTATACCCACCAGAGAATTCATAGAGTTTCCGGAAAATAGTTCCTGCAGGACCAGCCACGGCCTGCAGCGGCAGTCAGTTAACAAGTTGATGTCATGTTATTATTATTTGTCAACGGCGGATAAAAGTATATTCTTTTTTTCTCTCATCGGCCTGTCACGGGGTTTTCATGAGCTGCTGCTGGGGGGGAAACTGCGGGCGGGCGGTTTTACAAAAAGAAATCATGGCCTTGGCGAAATCCTGCGGCGGGCTGCAGGCGGCGGCCTTAAACGGGCGGGTTCAGCTGTTTGCGCCCCGCTTCATCTGCCCAGGGCAACCAGGGTGATGCAGCCATAGAGAATCAACCAGGCCCCGGCAAAAAACCTGGCGCTTCTTCCCCAGTCATGGTTCGCCTGCAGAAAACCCAGCGAAACCATGAACACCAGGGGCACCATGACCCCGGCCACAAACGGCTGCAGATAGCGGAGCAGCTCCTGCAGCCCGAGAAAAAACCAGGGCCCGGCAATATGAAAGACCCCCATTTGCATGGGCTCCATCGGGGCAGAAAAAACGAGAGAAAAGGCAATAATCCCCAGGACAAACCAGCCGTGCTGGTTAACGGTTACCCGGTAGCGGCGCAGATGATCCCAGGTGAAAATGACCCACAGCACTCCCAGGCCGATGATATGGTTGGCATAGACCCGTTTCATCCCCTCCTCGGTAATGGCAAACAGCAGGGAATTGAGCATGTTGCCGATGACCGGGATGGAGAGACAGATATTTTCCGCTATCAGCCCGGCAGACTCACCCGTGGCGTCACCCCGCAGCACATAACCGGTGAACAGCAGCAGCAGGGCTACCGGCATGCCGGCAATGAGCCAGATCCATTTGCCCAGGGCAAGCCGGTCGGCCGGGCCATAAAGGATAACGACCAGATGGACAACGGAGAGCAGAAAAAAAATCTGGCTTGAATAAAAATGCAGGGAGCGCCAGAAAATACCAAAGGGAATGAGCAGATCAAGGGAAGCGGCGGAGTAGAAGGGGTGGGCTTCGTCATACTGCAGGGCAAGGACGACACCCGACAGGATCGAGACATAGAGCGCCACCAGGCTCATGGCCCCCCATTTTGATTCCAGCAGAAGTCGTTTCATAGTCAGTCAGACATTACAGGGAGACAATATAACCCTTGGCATTTTCACCGCTCATCTTTTCCACGGCAAAGAGCGGCAGATTCCTCTCCGCCGGCCCGGAAACCCTCACCCCTCTGGTGGTAAACTTACTCTGATGACACGGGCAGATGAGCAGATGTTCCTTTTCACTGAAATTAAGCCGGCAGCCGAGGTGGGTGCAGATGCGGGAAACCGCCCAGGTAGCGGATTTATCATGAAACAGGACAAATTCCTGGTCAAGATGAACATCGCCGACCTTCATCAGTTTTTCCACCTTGACCAGGCGCGGTTTCTTCGGCACCTTGAACTTGACGAAACGAAGCAGCGGGTAACAAAGGGCGGCGGTGGCGGCAAGCCGAATCCAGTCCCAGCCGTTGCGCAGAAAAATCCTCCGCTGCTCTGTCATGCGCTAACCCCTGGCCTTGCCGGCACGGACAAAATTAACCCGCATGCCCGGCACGCCGCTGACCGGATCCTTACTGCTCCTGGTCATCAGCGAGGTATCCGATACACCCCGGTCAAAGCCCTGCTGCAGAAAGAAGGAGGAAGGACCACCGGCCAGCAGGGCCAGGGTGCCCAATTCCGTACTCTGCGAACGACCGGCGGGAATATTTCAATGTCATAACAGGTCCTGCCGACACATCATTATTTTACCAGAAAACACTGGCGCAGCTTTTCACAGACATGATCAGGCACCAGACCGCTGACATCCCCGCCATGCCGGGCCGCCTCCTTAATGATGCTGGAACTGATGTAGATCCAGCGGAATCCCGTCATGAGGAAAACGGTTTCCACCTCGCGCTCAATGCGGCGGTTCATCAGCGCCAGCTGAAACTCATAGTCAAAATCGGAAACCGCCCGCAGACCGCGGACAATGACCCGGGCCCCTTTGGTATAGGCATAATCCACCAGCAGGCCCTTCACTGCCGCCACCTCGATGCGCTTATCATCGGGCGGGAAACAGTCACGGATCATCTCCAGTCTCTCCTCCAGCGAAAACAGGGTCTTCTTCGCCGCATTTTCGGCAACGGCGATGACCACCTTGTCAAACAGATGCAGGGCCCGCTGGATGATATCAAGATGCCCCATGGTGATCGGATCGAAGGTGCCGGGATACACGGCAATGGTCTCCGTCACCTCAGGTGCGACAAACGGCTGATAATCACTCACAAGATGTCCCTCTCTTTTCCCATATCATTTTCTCGAGAACTGATAAAAAGTCTTTTTTCACCACGGAGTACACGGAGATCCCAGAGAAATATTTTTTATTACAGTCAGTTAGCTCTGTGGGCTCTGTGGTAAATTTTCAGTTTTCACGAATTCATCTTTCTATAAAACCAGAAACCGGCCTCCCCATATACCCGCTTATCCACCAGGGAGAAGTGGGAGATCTCTGCGGGCAGCTCCCCGCTGGAACGCGACTCCGCCACCAGCAGCCCGCCGGGACTGACGATTTCCCTTTTGCCGAGTTCCAGGATGATCGTTTCCGCCAGCATTGTCTTATAGGGAGGATCGATGAAAACCAGGGAAAACCCTCCGGCGGTCGTTGCATGGGGCTGCAAAAAAGAAAGGCTCCTGGTCAAATCCCTTTGCAACACCACGGATTTTTCCCAAAAGCCGCACAATTGAATATTTTTGCCGATCAGGCCGGCGGCCGAACGGCCCTTGTCCACAAAGACCGCCGATGCAGCCCCGCGGCTCAAGGCCTCCAGACCCAGGGCGCCTGTTCCGGCAAAAAGATCAAGCACCCTGGCTCCGGCGACCTCTCCTGCCAGGATATTGAAAAGCGCCTCCCTGGCCCGGTCCGAGGTCGGCCGGATGTCAAACGTACCACTGCCGGGTGAACAAAGTCTGCGGCCCCTGGCCGTTCCGGCGATAATACGCATTCTTGTCTTGTAGACTTTTGCCGACCGGGACCTTCGTCCCGCTGGGTCCGCTGCGCAACACTCGAGCGGCGCGGTTTTCTTTTGCTTAACAGCTTAGCAGACTCATCAGCTTACCTCTTCAGGCGATATATTTGTCGATCAGCACCTCGGCGATCTGCACGGCATTCAGGGCCGCGCCCTTCAGAATGTTATCCGACACCACCCACAGATTGATGCCGTTGGCAATGGACTCATCCTCGCGGATGCGGCCCACCAGGGTCTCGAATTTGCCCTGGCAGTCAGTGGCCAGCGGATACTGGCAGAGATCCGGCTGGTCCACCAGCTTCACGCCCGGGGCGTCAGCCAGCAGGGCCTTCACTTCGGCGGCGGTGATCTTCTTTTTCGTCTCGATATTCACCGCTTCGGAATGGCCGTAGAACACCGGCACCCGAACCGTGGTGGCCGTGACCCCGATGGTCTGGTCATCGAAGATCTTGCGCGTCTCATTGACCATCTTCATCTCTTCCTTGGTGTAGCCGTTGTCCAGGAAGCTGTCGATATGGGGCAGACAGTTGAAGAGCAATCTGATGGGGATAGACCTCATGTTCGATCTGCTCGCCGGCCGCATAGGCCTGGACCTGTTTTTTCAGCTCTTCGATGGCCTTGGCGCCGGTGCCGGAAACCGCCTGGTAGGTGGAGACCACGATGCGCTTGATGCCGACCTTGTCGTAGATCGGTTTCAGGGCCACCAGCATCTGGATGGTGGAACAGTTCGGATTGGCGATGATGCCCCGGTTCTTGTACAGGGCGATGTCCTGGGGATTGACCTCGGGCACCACCAGCGGGATATCGGGATCCATGCGGAAGGCGCTGGAGTTGTCGACCACCACCGCCCCGGCCGCAGCCGCAGCCGGGGCAAATTCCAGGGAACGGGACGCCGCCGGCGGAAAAGAGGGCCACATCGATACCGGTAAAGGCATCCTTGATCAGCAGCTGCACGGCAATCTCCCGGCCCTTGAAAACAAGCTTCTTGCCCACCGAACGTTCGGAGGCAAGCAGCCGCAGTTCCTTTACCGGAAAATTCCTGCGTGCCAATACATCAAGCATGGCGCCGCCAACGGCACCGGTGGCGCCGGCCACCGCAACATTATATCCCTTCTGATCGACTCATTTTTCAACCCTTACTTAGTTCTTTCTTTTTTTCAAATATACCAAACGGTTCAGGGCGTTCAAGTAAGCCTTGGCCGCATGCGGTGATGATATCCGGATCAGCACCCTGCCCAATAACGATCTTTCCTTCATCCTCAACCCGGACCATCACCTCGCCCTGGGCATCGGTGCCGCCGGTAATGGAACTGACGGCGAAATAGAGCAGCTTGCTGGTGGTGCCGGTGAGCTTGGCAATGGTGCGGAAGGCGCTGTCAATGGGGCCGACCCCGAGGCCGGCATCCTGCACCTCCTTGCCCTCCACCAGCAGTTTCACCGCCGACGGTGGGCATGGTCTTGTTGCCGCTCATCGCCCCCAGGGACAGCAGCTGATAGGTCTCCGGAATGCGGACGATCTCGTCCAGCAGAATGGCCTCCAGATCCTCGTCAAACATCTCTTTCTTGACGTCAGCCAGCCCCTTGAAACGGTGGAAAACGCGATTCAACTCATCATCCGTGAGATGATCGTAGCCCAGGGTCTTGATCCGTTCCTTCAGGGCATGCCGGCCGGAGTGTTTGCCCAGCACCAGATTGCCGGTGGAGAGACCGATATCGCAGGGATTCATGATCTCGTAGGTGGTCCTTTCCTTGAGCATCCCGTCCTGATGGATGCCTGACTCATGGGCAAAGGCATTGGCGCCGACAATGGCCTTGTTGGGCTGCACCATGATGCCGGTGATGGTGCTGACCATGCGGCTGGAGGCATGGATGTGTTCGGTGACGATATCGGTGCGCACATTGATCTGATCGGCCCTGGTGCGCAGCGCCATGACCACCTCTTCCATGGCCGTGTTGCCTGCCCGCTCGCCGAGGCCGTTGATGGTGCCTCCACCTGGCGGGCCCCGGCCTTGATGGCGGCCAGTGAGTTGGCCACGGCCAGACCGAGATCATTATGGCAGTGCACGCTCAGCACGGCCTTGTGGATATTGGGCGATATTTTTCATCAGATAGGCGATCTTGGCGCCGAATTCATCCGGCAGGGCATAGCCGGTGGTATCCGGAAAGTTCACCGTGGTGGCGCCGGCCTCAATCACCGCCTCAAATACCCGGCAGACGAAATCCAGATCGCTGCGGGAGGCATCTTCGGCGGAAAACTCCACATTGGCGGTGTATTTCGCCGCATGCCGCACCGAGGCAACCGCCAGTTCAAGCATCTGCTCCCGGCTCATCCGCAGTTTATGTTTCAGATGGATGTCCGAGGTGGCGAGAAAGGTGTGGATGCGCGGGTTATCCCCTTTCTTCAGGGCCTCCCAGGCCGTATCGATATCCTTCTGATTGGCCCGGGCCAGGGCCGCCACCTGCACGCCGGTGATATTGTCGGCAATATTTTTGACGCAGTCGAAGTCGCCCACCGAGGCAACGGGGAAACCGGCCTCAATCACGTCAACCTGCAACTTCACCAGCTGCTGGGCCAGGCGGAATTTCTCCTGCATGTTCATGCTTGCCCCGGGGGACTGCTCGCCGTCCCGCAGGGTGGTGTCAAAGATGAAAACCTTCTCTCTCTCTGCTGCTACGTTACCGTTTGTCATAATGTTATCCTCTATCGAGCCGCCCATTCCAGGCGGAAGCTGTCTTTACCCAACTGATTCTTTTTCGATTACCTCTCTCTGCTGGTTGTCAAACATCCGGTAAACCCCCGCCAGGGGTCCGGATAGGATAGAGAGAACACCGATGAAAAACAGAGTGATCTGCGGCTCTGTGGCAACGACCATAATGAGCAGTAGATTGGGAAGCAGGTATACCGAACCGCGCGGACCATTTTCCAGCTGATTGTAATTTCGCATCACGTCAGTCCCCCAAAAAAACCGCAACACCCCGGCACCGGTCCGGGTCTGCTGACAGCTCAATGTCAGCGGAAAAAATATTATGTAATACTATAATAATTCACCCCAAAGACAAAGCACTCTAATTGCAACAGAAAAATTTCAGGAAAGGTACCCGAGCACCGTCTCGCCGGCCTTTACCTTCTGGCCGGTTGCTATCTCGAGCTGGGTTTTTAGCGGCAGGTAGAGGTCCACCCGGGAACCGAAGCGGATCAGCCCGAAACGCTGGCCGCGGCTGAGGGAATCACCCTGCTCCGCCCAGCAGACAATCCGGCGGGCAATGAGTCCGGCAATCTGGACAACGGCAAAGCGCTGGCCTGAATCAGTGGCCATGGTGACGGCGCAGAATTCGTTTTCCAGGCCGCCCCGTTCCGTATCGGCCGAATAAAACCGGCCGGGTGAATAGGTGATGGTGTGAACCGTGCCGGGGAAAGGCGCTCTGTTCACATGAACATTAAAGACGTTCATGAAGATGCTGACCTTGTAGACCTGTTCATTGACAAACCGGTCATCGAAGACCTTCTCCACCAGGATCACTTTGCCGTCAGCCGGAGAAACCAGGGCATCCGGCGCGGCAGGGATAACCCGGCTCGGGTCCCGGAAGAAATAGAGGACAAAACCGGTAAGCAGCATGGCCCAGAAGGCGATGATATCATAACCGAGCAGGGCAAAAATCATGGTCACGAAGGCGGCGAAACCAATAAAGGGATAACCTTCCCTGGCCACCGGTATATGCTGTTCTTTCATGTATAAATTCCGCCTGGCCCGCAAGTGTGCCGGACTATCTCTCCTGAGACGCAATAAACCGGTATCCTGGGGGATACCGGTTTATTGCCAAGAAATAATGCTGCCGTCTGCCCGTCAGCGGACAGACCCTCAATCGCTTAATATTTTTTGCTGGCGCGGGTCATGGCAATGGTGCCGGTCCGCACGATCTCCTGAATGCCGATGGGACGGAGTATATCGATCATCGCCTGTACCTTGTCACAGGTGCCGGTCACCTCAAGGGCATAGCTCTTGGCGCTGACATCCACCACCTTGCCTCTGAAAATATCGCAGATTCTCAGGATCTCGGCCCGGGTTGACGGCTCGGCCTTTACCCGGATAAGCGCCATTTCCCGTTCGACGAATTCAAACTCACTGATATCCGTGACCTTGATGACATCGATGAGCTTATGCAGCTGCTTGGTGATCTGCTCAACAATGTTGTTATCGCCTACGGTCACCAGGGTCAGACAGGAGACATCCGCTTCCAGGGTCGGGGCAACGGACAGGCTTTCAATGTTGAAGCCCCGGCCACTGAACAGGCCAGTGACGCGAGACAGAACTCCGGGTTTATTTTGCAATAGTACGGATATGGTATGTTTCATAAGGATACCCTGCTTTCTTATCTATTTCCGGTGTTAAACCAGAAGCATTTCAGTTGTCGCTTTTCCGGCGGGAACCATCGGATAAACCCCCTCTTCCCTCGCGATGACAAAATCCATCACCACAAGATTTTTTGTTGCCAGGGCCTCCTTGATGACCGGCTCAACCTCGCTGGGTTTGGTCGCCCGCAGACCCACTGCGCCATAAGCTCTGGCCAGGGCGACAAAATCCGGCGCCACATCAAGCGGCGTGGCGGAATATTGCTTGTCATAAAACAACTCCTGCCACTGGCGGACCATGCCGAGGAACCCGTTATTCAAGATGGCAATCTTTACCGGCAGCTTATACTGCATGGCAGTGGCCATCTCCTGGATATTCATCTGGATGCTGCCGTCGCCGGCAATATCGATGACCGTGCGGCCAGGGGCCGCCATCTGGGCGCCGATGGCCGCAGGGAACCCATAACCCATGACCCCCAGACCGCCGGAGGTCATGAAGGCCCGGGGATGATTGAAATGATAAAACTGGGCGGCCCACATCTGGTTCTGGCCGACCTCGGTGGTGATGATGGCGTCGCCATGGGTCAGTTCATGCAGTTTCTGCACGACAAACTGGGGCTTGATGACATCCGGCTTCTCCACATAACCCAGGGGATGCGCCACCCGCCAGTCATTGATCTCCCGCAGCCAGGCCGCGTGATTTTCCTTCTCGGCCCCGGCATTGAACTCCTCGCTGCGGGCAAACCAGGTATTCATGGCGGTCAGGGCATGCTTGCAGTCCGCGACAATCGGGATATGAACCTTGACGTTTTTGCTGATGGAGGTCGGATCAATATCAATATGGATGATCTTGGCATGGGGCGCAAAGGCGTCTACCCTGCCGGTGACCCTGTCGTCAAAGCGGGCGCCCACGGCAATGAGCAGATCGCAGTTGGCCACCGCCATATTGGCATAATAGGTGCCATGCATGCCCAGCATGCCCATGGAAAGCGGATCGGTGCCGGGAAAGCCGCCGAGGCCCATCAGGGTCATGGTAACCGGGATATCGGCGGTTCTGGCCAGCTGGGTCAGATCCTCATGGGCATTGGAAAGGATGACGCCTCCGCCGGCGTAAATCACCGGTTTTCTGGCCTTGAGAATCGCCCGGCAGGCCTTTTCAATCTGGCCGGGATGCGGCTCATAGGTCGGCCGGTAGGTCCGCATCTTGACCTGCTGCGGCTCCGGGAAGATAAACCTGGTGGCCATGACATCCTTGGGCAGGTCGACGAGGACCGGCCCCGGTCTTCCCGACCTGGCGATATAAAAGGCCTCTCTGATGGTGGGCACCAGGTCATTGATATTCTTGACCAGATAATTATGTTTGGTGCACGGGCGGGTGATGCCGACAATGTCAACCTCCTGGAAGGCGTCATTGCCGATCAGGCCCGTGGGAACCTGGCCGGTAAAGACCACGATGGGAATCGAATCCATGTAGGCCGAGGCAATTCCGGTAACCGTGTTGGTGGCGCCGGGCCCCGAGGTTACCAGGGCCACGCCCACATCACCGGTAACCCGGGCATAGGCATCCGCAGCATGCACTGCTGCCTGTTCGTGGCGGACAAGTACATGGGTAAGCTTGTCGGATCGAAGTATCTCGTCGTACAAATCGATGACCGCGCCTCCGGGAAAACCGAAGATCGTATCCACCTTCTGTTCTTCCAGGCATTTCAACAACGCCTGTGCGCCTGTGATTTTCATAAGATTTTCCTGCTGTAGTATTTAATGACAATGGTATTGAAAAACAAAAAAACCCGGTAAACGCACTGCTGACAATGATGCTGCGGAGAGCCGACTTATGGTTGATTTCTGACAAGTTAGGCAGGGTCCCAATATAGCGGCTGACTACAAATTGTCAAGCATCAATCCATCTATAACCGAAATCAAGCAAGGGTTCAATAATTACAGGAATAATTATCACGAATTGTCAAAGAGTAATGAAAGATTCCGCTATTCAATACATAACAACTTTCCGTGATGAGGCGGGCAGGATGCCCGCCTCCCGGCCCCGGACCAGAAATTCATTGACCGCGGCCATCCCCTTGGCGCCCAGATCTTCCGAAAAATCGTTCACATAAAGCCCGATGTGACTGGCGATGACCTGATCATCCAGCTCCTGGGCATATCTTTTAATATAGGAGCGGCTTTTGCCGGCATCGGCAAAGGCCAGCTGCACGCTTTGCCGGATGCAGCCCTCGATCCGCCGGAGCAGCTCCGGGCCGAGACTTCTTCTGGCAGCAATGCCGCCCAGGGGAATGGGATGCCCGGTCTCCTCCTCCCACCAGGCGCCCAGGTCCTGCAGGCAGATGAGATCATGCTCTTGGTAGGTGAAACGGCTCTCGTGGATAATGACCCCGCAGTCCACCTCACCCCGGGCCACACTGGGCATGATGGTCTCAAAGGACATGGGCACCATTTCATAGTCTGCCCGGCTGAACAGCCTGAGCAGCATGGCGGCAGTGGTGTAACGGCCGGGGATGGCGATCCGTTTGCCGGCAAGATCCCGGCCGGACACAGGCTGCCGGGCCACCAGCAGCGGCCCGCAGCCGCGGCCCAGGGCCCCGCCGGAACGCAGCAGCACATAGTCATCCAGCACATGGCCCAGGGCATGGAAGGAAAGCTTGGTCACATCCAGCCTGGCCTGCTCCATGGCCCAGACATTCAATGTTTCCACATCAGCCAGCAGCGGCTCGGCAAAAGACGGACATGCCGCTCCGGTCAGCCCGTGGACCAGGCCGTGGAAGATAAAGGTGTCATTGGGACAGGGGGAAAAACCGATGGTAAGCATATTTTCAGAAGTAAGGAGTAGGAGTGAGGAGTGAGGAGTAAGCAGTAAAAAGTCAGAATAACCCCCCTTTTTCATTTCAGAGAGATCGCATGCACCAGGGGTACGAGCGGGCCATGCCCGCGACCTTGAGCACAATGGAACAATGATCGCGGGCATGGCCCGCTCCTGCCGGCTGCAACAGAATCGTCTCCTCACTCCTAACTCCTCCCTCCTCACTCCTCACTAAAAACGCGACAATTCGGCGCCGCTCAATCCGCGCACCACCCTGGCCACGGCAAAACCGGCTGCGGCCGAGGCCTCTTGCAGCCGCCACTGCGAGGGGTTGCGGTCCTCAACCATGTTGCTCACGCAGCGCAGCTCAAAAAAATCAACGCCGAACCCCTGGCAGACCCTGGCCAGGGCAGCCCCTTCCATGTTTTCGCAGATCGCCTGATGGGTCGTGTGCAGGTAATCACCCCGCAGGCCGGTGCCGCTGACGCAGTTCACCGTGAGAAACCGGCCGCTGACAAAAGGGATGTTTTCAAAATCCAGAATTTTCCGGGCCTCCTGAAACAGCTCATTTTCCAGGTCAAACTCCCGGTTGACCGCCAGGGCATCAATGGTCAAGGGCTCAATCCGGTTGGTAAAACAGATGCCCAGGTCCGCCAGCACCTCCTGCTGGGCCACACACAGGTCAAGCACCTCAAGCCCGGTGTGGAGATAGGCCCCGGCCACCCCGAAGTTGATGACCGCCGAGACCTGATAATGCAGGGACAGATAGCGGGTCAGGCTGAAGGCGGCGTCCACCGGGCCGACCCCGGACAGCAGGTAAGCCACATTCTGCGCGCCGGCCAGGGCCTGTCTAGCCGGTTCAAGTTCGAGATCCGTTGCCGCGACAAGCAGGTACATGTTCAGATATCACGGGTGAGGACGCTGTCGGCGAAATGGGTCTTGGCCCTTTCCTTGATTCTGTTCTGACTGTCAAGGATCACCACCTGGGGCTCAAAATTTTTCAGATCCTCCTCGGAGTAAAGGGCGTAACTGACGATGATGATCAGATCACCCACCATCCCCTTCCTGGCCGCCGCGCCGTTGAGCCCGATGATGCCGGAGCCGGGCGCACCCTCAATGGCATAGGTGTCGAAACGCTCCCCGTTGTAAATATTATAAATCTTGATTTTTTCATATGGATAAAGACCCACGGCCGCCATGAGGTCACGATCGATGGTCAGACTTCCTTCATACATCAGGTCAGCCTGGGTGACGGTTGCCTTGTGGATTTTTGATTTCAACATGTAGCGCTGCATGATTTTTTCCTGAAATATTAAAATGATGAGCCTGCAAGCAGGGTATTGTCAATTAAACGGGTCCGGCCGATTTTCACGGCCAGGGCCAGCAGTGATTTGTCCGTGATCGTATCGCAGGAGGCAAGGGTTTCTGCATCGACAATTGCGACATAATCAACGTCCACCTCACCATAAGAGGTAATATATTGCCAAATCTCGTCCCTGAGTCTTACGGCGTCTTTTTCGCCTGCCGCCACCCTTTCCCCGGCAAGCTGCAGGGAGCGGGACAGACACAGCGCCTTCTCCCGCTCCGCCGGGCTGAGATAGGTGTTGCGGGAACTCATGGCCAGCCCGTCCTTTTCCCGGACAATGGGATGGCCGATAATGTTCACATCCCAGTTCAAATCACTGACCATTTTTCTGATGACGGCAAGCTGCTGGAAGTCCTTGGCGCCGAAAACGGCGAGATGCGGTTTGACCAGGTGAAAAAGCTTGGCCACCACCGTGGTGACCCCGTCAAAATGACCGGGCCGGCTCAGGCCGCACAGGGTCTCGGTCAGACCGCTGACGCTCACTTTGGTGCGGAACCCTGGGGGATAAACCTCTTCGGCCGCCGGGGCAAACAGCACGGCCGCCCCTGCTGCCGCGGCAAGCTCCGCATCCCGTTCAAAGGCGCGGGGATAGCGGGACAGGTCTTCACTGGGGCCGAACTGCATGGGGTTGACAAAGAGCGATACCACCACCTCATCGGCGATTTCGCCGGCCCTGCGCATCAGGGCAAGATGGCCCTCATGGAAAAAACCCATGGTGGGCACCAGGCAGATCGTTCTGCCCGCCAGCCGGACCCGGTCGGCCCAGGCCGCCATCTCCCCGGGGGAGCAAATGGTTTCCATGATCTTACTTCGCCGCAAGCTTGGCCTCGACCCACTCCCGCACCGCCGGTTCGAGATTGGTCTGGGTCTTAAGCATTTCGTAGGTCTCGCGCGCCTTGACACTGTCATTTTTCTGCTCATAAATCCGCGCTTCGCCCAGATAGCCGATGATGACAAAACCGGGTATCTCCCGCAGCTCCGCGTACTGGCCCAGGGCATTGTCCAGATCGCCGTTCATCTCATAGACCTGGCCGAGATCGAACAGGATCAGGGGGAACAGCGGATTGCTCTTGCCCACGTCCTTCTTGATGGCCGCCAGTTGTTCCTGGGCCTTGGCATAGTCCTTTTTCTCCACCTGGTCATGGGCCAGGGTAATCCTGCTCCACATGGCCGCCCCGCTGCCGGAGTATTCCTTGATCACCTGCTGCAGCTCTTTGTCCCGCGCTTCGGCATCGGTCTGCTGCATGGCCTGGGCCAGCATGGCGGTGGAAGCATTTTTCTGTTTCTGCGTATAATAATTGTAAAAATTCCAGGCAGAGATTAAGACTAAAAGTGCAATCAGGGCAATCTGCAGGGTCTTGGCATTATCGGTGATAAATTTTCTTGCCTTGGGCGGCAGATTCAACTCATCCAGCAGGGTCCGTTTGGCCGGGGTCACCTCTTCGACATGCAATTTGGTAAAAGGGCTGTTGTTTGGTTCTGGCATGGGAATATCCTTTTTTTCAGGTAAGAAGTCAGGAGACAGAATTCAGGAGTCAGAATGGAAAAGGAAGACGCCAGCAGCGGTTATTCGGTCTCCTGTCTCCCGTCTCCTGTCTCCTGTATTTACAAAATTTATTTGCAAGTCCGGCCTGCACAAAATAGTATGCAGGGGTTTCATCATCGTCAAGGCCGCCATGCTTGATTCGGCGGTTGAGCAAAATGTAACTTATACATTCGGCTCGCAAAAAAATCAACGCCACACTTCTGCTGTCAGCATAAACCGGAAAACTTTATGACCCTGTCACCCTACGCAGCCAGAGTCCAGACCGTCACCGAACTGACCCGCTCGATCCGGGGCCTGCTGGAAACGGAATTCTCCTTTGTCACGGTAAGCGGCGAGATTTCCAACCTCAAACAGCCCTATTCCGGCCACTGCTATTTCACCCTGAAAGACCGGGAGGCCCAGATCAGGGTGGTGCTGTTCAAGGGCCAGCAGCGCTACCTGGCGACCCCCCTGCAGGACGGCCGGCAGGTCATCTGCCGCGGCAGGATCTCCGTCTACGAACCCCGCGGCGAATACCAGATCATCGCCGACTTTGTCGACTCCTACGGCACCGGCGCCCTGCAGATCGCCTTTGACCAGCTGAAGAAAAAACTGGCGGACGAGGGTCTCTTTGACAGTGGGTATAAAAAGCCCCTGCCCTTTCTGCCGGAAAAGATCTTTCTCGTCACCTCGCCCGGGGGCGCGGCCCTTTTTGATTTCCTGCGCCTGGCCCGCAGCCGCTTCCCGGCGGTGCCCATTGAAATCTCCCCGGTCAGGGTGCAGGGCGAGGGCGCGGCCGAAGAGATCAGCCGGGCCATCAAGACCATCAACAGCAGGGCAACGGAGGGCGTGATCGTGCTCTGCCGGGGGGGAGGATCCATCGAAGACCTGTGGGCCTTTAACGAGGAAAAAACAGCCCGGGCCATTTTTGAGTCCCGGCTGCCGGTGGTGTCGGCGATAGGCCATGAGGTGGATTTCACCATCGCCGATTTTGTCGCCGATCACCGCTCCCCCACCCCCACGGCCGCGGCCAGGGACGTGCTGCCGGACCGGGCAACCTTAAGGCAGCGGCTTTCCTCCACCTCCGCCAGGCTCACGGCAACCATCAAAACCAAGGTCGACATGCTCCGCCGGCAGGTGCGTTTTGAGCAGCAGCGCCTGGGCGACCCGACTGCCATGCTGAACCATTTCCGCCTGGTTATCGACCACAGCCGGCTGGCCATGACCGGCGCCATGGCCGCCATCATCCATCGCCACCAGGAGAAGCTGAACCGGCTGGAAAGTCAGCTGGCAATAGCTAATCCCGCCCGGCAGCTGGACCTTCGCCGGCAAATGGTCGATGAGCTGGGGGAAAGGATCATGGTCTTTACCCGCATGCAGCTTGAGCGCAAAGCGCCAGGAACTGGCCAGGGCCGCGGTGCTGCTTGACGCGGTCAGCCCGCTGGCCGTGCTCGGCCGCGGCTACGCCATTGTCAGCCGGGCAGACGACGGCCGGGTCATCCGTTCGGCCAACCAGACCCGGCCGGGCGAGCTGCTGCGCATCCGGCTGCATGAAGGCAGTCTGGTCAGCGAGGTGAAGGAAAGGGAGGGCGAGGAAAGGTAAATTCCAAGGCAGCCTTTATTCTCCCCGCTTTTTCCTCTTTGGCAGGGTGAAACTGAAGGTGCTCCCCTTGCCCACGGCGCTTTCCACCCAGATCCGGCCTTGATGGGCCTCAATGATGCCCTTGGCAATGGACAGGCCGAGCCCCGAGCCGCTGGTGTCATGGCTGACCCGATAAAAGGCGTCAAAAATATGGGGAAGATGCATTTCCGGGATACCTGCGCCGGTATCCGCCACCTGGACGAGAATATCCTTTTCTCCATCATTGAGCGTAATCGTGATGCATCCTCCCGCTTCCGTATATTTTAAGGCATTCATCAACAGGTTGGAGATAACCCGGTCCATCATCATGGCGTCCGCCTCGATCAACACGGGGAACTCGGCGGGATTTTCATAGATGAGTTTGATTCCCTTTTTTTCCGCTTCAATCCCGGCCATGTCTATCAGCTTTTTGATGGCCGGCCGCATATCGTAGACCTCCATGGCCGGCAGATATTCCCTGGTTTCCAGGCGGGAGAATTCGAGAAAATTCCTGATCAGCTTTTCCAGTTTGTCCAGGTTGTCATGGACCATTTCCAGATAGTCCTTCTGCTTTTCCGTGAGAACACCCGTCTTGCCCGACAGAATCCGGGACAAAAGTCCGGCGGAGGTCATCACCGGGTTCTTCATGTCATGGGCAAACATTGACAGAATGTTTTCTCTCTCCTTGGCTAATTTTTTGTATGCACTGATATCCCGGAATAATTCCACGCCGCCGATAAAAGTGCCGGCATGGTCAAATAGCGGAAAAGTTGTTACGGAAATAGAGATGAAATCACCATTTTTCTTCTGGATCACCGACTCGCTGGCCACGCTCTGTTCATGCCTTTTCAACGTGAGCTGCAGCAGTGGACAAGCGGTAGTATCGGCAGTGCCGTGCAGAATGGCAAAATGGTATTTTCCCAGGACCTCCTGGCGGCTGAAGCCGGTTATTCCCTCGGCGGCCTGATTGAATTCAACAATAGCCCCGGCTTCGTCAACAATGGAAAAACCGATGGGCAGGTTATTGATGATCAGCTCGAAAATCTGCTCTTTTTCCATGGATCCTGACATGAGGGCCACCTCCGGTAGCAAGGGTAAAACCAAAATGGTTTCTGAACGGCTGCCGCCAGTCCCGGGAACTGCCTTGTCCGGACTGCCGAGTCAGCCTCTGTTCAGGGCGAAAGCGCGGCAAGCGCGCCGGCCAGGGTGGGCTGGTCGGTAAGGCGCATGATCACCCCGGCGTCGCGCAGGACGTACTCGGGCCCCTTGCCGCGCACATCCTCCTGCAGGACAACCACATCGACCTTCTGCGCGACCAGCCATTCGGCGACCCGGATGCCCTTGGCCTTTTCCTCGGCTTGGTGGGGGTTGCTGATGATCCGCTGTTCCTCCACGCCGCCGTCAGCACGCCGTATCGTCACCAGGGCGAAGTAAGGGGACTCACCGAAGTGGACACTGACCGCGCCCTCGCGGTCGGCAAGCGGAACAGCGTAGCGCAGCTGCGTCACCGCCGGAGATTCGACGTGGAGCAGAACCCGTTCCACGTGCGGCACCTCCGCGCGCACGGCGGCCTCGATGCGCCCCAGCACCTCCTCGGCCTTGCCGAGCTGGGCGACTCGCAACGTCACCCCTGCCTCGACAAAGCGGAAGCGCCCGGCATTGCGCCCGGTCACCCACCGCAGCTCGGAAACCGCCGGAGCGGCGTTGATAACCTGGCGGATACGCTGCAGCGTATCCGCGTCGAGTGAGGCGTCGAGCAGCACGCGCATCGCATCGCGCAACACATCCCAGCCGGTCTTGACCACCACCACAACGATGAGTAGCGCGGCGAGGCGATCAAGCGGCAAGCGCAGCCACTGCGACAAGAGCGCCACCAACACGAGACCGGTGGTGAACACATGAATTCGATACTCCCTGGCATCGGCAAGCAGGGCCGGTGAGTTGGCGGCCCGCGCGGCACGCATCTCGAAATGGCTGAAAAAAAGCGGTAGCGCCGTGGTGACCAGCAACAGACCAAGCATCCAGGGTTCCGCCCGAATCGACGCAGGCGGCGCCAGCAGCGCCTCGCGCACAATCTCATAGGCGCTGACAAAAATCATGACGGCAAGACCGGCCGCTGTCAGGTTCTCCACCTTATAGAGGCCGTAGGGGAAGGTTTCGGATTTACGGGTTGCCAGTCTGAGGCCGATGAGAACGGCCACGGCCATGAGCAGATCCACGACGTTATGAATCAGTTCCGCGGCCACGGCAAGGCTGCCGGAGGCAGTGGCGATTACCCCATGAAACACGGCGAGCAAGACGTTCAGCGCCACAGAGTACCAGCCCCAGCGCTCAAGTCGATGGCCAGGGGCTGCGGAGACGGGAGGCATGGAATTCCTGGAGCGGTTAAGTTTTGTCACCATTTCTCGACCCTCGTCGGCATTGAATCGTGATCAAGTGCCGAGACACGCAAACAGGCAATGGTACTCGACAGGAGCACTGACATCAGGATGGCCGGCGTATGAATAACGATTCATTAGCAGGGAAAAGGAGTGAAGGCAATAGAAAAACAGGATAAGCATAGCCTTCTTTCGAGGGAATCTGCCCGCCCATGGAACTTCCCGGCCGGATATCTCGTCTTTATTTGTATATATCAGTTGCTTTATGGGAAATTTTTGTAGAAAATTACCTTGCAGTTGTTTTGGCCATGACAGGAAGTCATGTTCACTTTAAGGAAGGAGTTTCGCGGTGATTGATTTTTTTATCGGCAAGCCCCCCACCATGAACCGGCACATGGAGGATGATCCTCAGCCCATCCAGCAGTCAATTCGTGAAAGTCTGCGGATCGCCAGGAATGTCCGGCTGGATCGCCGGAAAAGCACCACTGACCGGCGTCAGGCAAATGAAGACTATATTGTCAACCTGTCCCATCGCCAGGAAAAAAGGACCCGGCTGGACCGGAGACAGAACCAGGAGCTGCTGACCGCGCTTCCCCGCCGGCGGAACCGCCGGAAAAACCAGCTGGACCGGCGCCGGAGCGTCAACTCCGGGGTGCATGTCAAGCTGTCCACCCAACATGACAGACGATCCGGCATTGATCGCCGGGACGATAAACCCCTCTAAACCCAATACCGTTCCCTTAAGAGCTGGCCCCCCGCTTTCGCGGGGGTGACGGCATTCGAATGTCGATTCTAACCTCATTCCCGAGGAAGCGGGAATCCATTCCTTGGGCCGGCAACAGCTTAAGTGAACGGTAGTGCCTCTAAACCGCTTCCGCAGGAAAAAAGCAAAAGAAACGGGAAACCGCCCAGCGACGATTTCCCGTTTCTTTCACCTCTTTAATAGTTAACCTCTTTACGATTATGTCCCCGGCAGCAAAGATAGTCCGGCGGATTTTTTATGCCGCCTTGATTTCAATCTGCCGCGGCTTGGCAGCCTCCGACTTGGGCAGATGCAGTCTCAGCACCCCATCCCGCAACTCGGCATTGACCTGTGCCACATCAATGGCCTGGGGCACGGAAAAGATCCTGCGGTATTCCACATCGCCGAATTCCGCCCATTTGGCAGCGCCGGCGGCAAACATCTTTCGTATACCGGTTATCGTCAACTTACCATTGTCAACATTGACGGTTATGTCCTCTTTTGCCACACCCGGCATGCTCTGCATTCAGGAGAATCTCATCGTTATCTCTCATAAATGTCCACTTCCGGAGCAACCACAGGTAACTGACGACTCCGCTCAGGGGTTGTTTCTTCTCTTTTTACAAGTTCTGCTTTATCACTCATGGGGCAACCTCCCTCCAATGATTTTCCTCTTTGCTCCGGAACATCTTTAGTTGATCGTTAGCTGTTTTGGTTTAGCGGCCTCAGTTTTCGGCAAAGTCAGGGTGAGAATGCCGTTATTCAGGCTGGCCTCCACCTTTTCCGTATCCACATCCAGCCGGCAGGGTAAAGCAGCGGATAAAAGGAGCAGGCATCCCGTTCAACCCGATGGGCTTTATATCCTTCCGGGGCATCCGCTTTACGGGTGCCGCTGATTTCCAGGTAATTACCCTGAATCCTGAGGTTGAGGTCTTCTTTGGTCAGGCCGGGAACCTCTGCCATGATTTCAAAGTGATCACCGGCGTCATAAATATTTGTTCGCGGTGTTCCCTCAGCAACCAGACAGCCGCCATAGTCATTGCCGTATGATCTATCCAAATCCCCGAACATGCTGTTTATCCGGGCATTAAGCAGATCCATGGCACCAAACATCCGGTCTAAATCGCTTACTCTCATCCACATATTATCCCTCCCTTGTTTATCATTTTTTTATCATTGTTATGGTCGACCGGATTCATAAAAACCCGTATGCGAATCCGTCTTCCTGTTAACAGAAAATTTAATTACGTTTGGATGATTGTCAATATTGTCGCATGACTTTTTCTTAAATTATATCGACATATTACTTTTTGCATATTTATTGACAAAGTAATAGAAAATCTTTATGTATATGATATGGAGGAATGTCATGAGCCCAACAAACCAGGATGATGTGATCATCCCTGACAATGAGCTTGAACTGTCGATCGATACACTGAAAGGCAGACAGTCTGTCCGGGCAACCTTCAGATTGCCCAAACAGGCGATTGAGCTGCTCAGCGTCATTGCCTCGCAGCTGGGCATCAAACAGAAATCACTCTTTGATCAGCTGGTCGAGGACATCTCGGTGCTCGGGCGGATCGCCCGGGAGGCGCAGAATTATGCGCCAGGCGAGACGGAGCGGCAGCAAAAGACCTTTGTCATCAGCAGAAACTCGCTGGTTGCCCTTGATTATATCGCCCGGCAGCAGGGAATTCCCCGGGATGTGCTGGTCGAGTTTTCCATCCGCAGACTCCTGCCGGTGATTGAATCAGAGCTGCAAAGGCATGAGAAGAGAAAGATCTTATTAAAGGAAATGCAGGACTACTTAAGGCAGGGGCAACAGATTCTCCAGCGGGCGGCGGAGCTGATCGGCAAAGACGACCAGCTCTATCAGATGATTGAGCAGCAGGTCGATCTCTGTGAAAGAAATGCGGCAATGATCAGCAGCATGGTGGAAAAAGGCAAGCCCATGGAAGAGTGGTAGCCTGCGGTGCGTAAAATTTGCTAAAAATTTACCGATTTTACCCTTTCCTGCCGTCAATCAAGGCTGCGAGCTTTTCCCACTGCACTTCCCGGTCGATGAGCGGCTGCCGGTTGTTTTTGTAGACCGGCAGATTTTCCTCAAAGCTCGGCTTGGGCGGACTGGTGTAAATGACTCCCAGCGGCCAGGGCCCCGTCTCCACGGCCTTTTGAAAGGCGGCTGTCCTATCCTGCGGGTCATAATTGTCATCCAGCACATAGGTATGCTCCTGGTACCATTGCCGGGTATTGACCTTGTTAAAGGAGACGCAGGGGGTAAAGGTATCCACCAGGGCAAAGCCTTTATGCCGGATGGCCCGGGCAAAGATCCGCCGGGTCAGCTCCAGGTCATGAATGGAGGTGCGGGCCACAAAAGAGACATTCAGCGCCACCGCCACGGCCAGGGGATTGAAAGGCTCCTCAAAAACGCCGTCGACCTGCAGCGGGGTAACAAAACCCGGTTGGCTGGTGGGTGAGGCCTGGCCTTTGGTCAAGCCGTAAACCATGTTGTTATGCACGATGACGGTGATGTCCGGATTGCGGCGGATGGCATGGATGAAATGGTTGCCGCCCTCACCGTACATGTCGCCGTCGCCGCTGGTGACAATGACCGTAAGCTCCGGATTAACCGCCTTGATCAGCGTGGCAGGGGGCAGGGCCCGGCCGTGCAGACCGTTAAAAAAATTTGCCTTGACATAATGGGGCGTTTTGGCCGCCTGGCCGATGCCGGAGACCAGCACCAGATCCCGGGGCCGGATTTCCAGTTCAGCCAGGGTGCGCTTCAGCACCGTCAGAATGCCAAAGTTGCCGCAGCCGGGGCACCAGGCGATATCGATTTTTCCCATGTCGAAATCCATCACTCTCTCTCCTTCCGCATCATGATGCAGTTAAACCGTTGTGCAAAAACAACTCCAGCATTGCAACCCAGTAAACGGCATAAGGGGCCGTAACGAAATAATCAGAAAAGTAAGGTTTATTTCTTAACGACCCCCAAGCATTTTTGCAGATCATCAACCAGTTCTTCCACGGTAAAGGGCAGACCGTTATACTTGAGAATTGCATGGTGAAACCCGTGGCCCGTTTCCCGCTGGATCAGGTGGCCCATCTGGGCGGTGGCATTGTTTTCCACGATGATCGTCTTGCTCCGCTGCTGCCAGGTAGTGGCCCAGATCAGCCGGCAGCGGATAGACCTGCTGGATGGCAATCTGCGCCACATCATTAACGCCAAGCTGCGCCAGCGCCTCCCTGACAATGGGGTTGGTCGATCCCCAGCTGACCACGATGGTCCGGCAATCCCCGGGGCCTGCCAAGCCTGCCGGGAGCAGTGCCTCTTTTATCTTCTCCAGCTTATGCAGGCGTTTGTCGACCATCTTCACCCGCAGCTCCAGATCTTCGGTGATGTGGCCGGCCTCATCATGCTCGTCACTGTCCACGCCCACCAGCCCCGATCCCCTGCCGGGGATGGCGCGCGGGGAAATGCCGTCCGGGGTGAGCCGGTACCTTTGGTAATCTTCGGCACTCTCCACGATGAAGCGGCTGGTCTGCCGGGGATCTAAAGCAAAGGCGGCGGTATTGTAATAGGTGTCAACCAGGTACTGGTCAGTCAGGATGATGACCGGAACCTGGTAACGGTCGGCAAGGTCAAAGGCCTGGCGGCTTAAAGCAAAGGCGCCCTGCAGCGATTCGGGGGCCAGGATGATGCGGGGAAATTCACCATGCCCGGCATAGAGGGCCAACTCCAGATCACCCTGTTCGGTCCGGGTGGGCAGGCCGGTGGCCGGCCCGGGACGCTGGCCCAGATGGATCACCACCGGCGTCTCCAGCATGCCGGCCAGACTGATTCCTTCGGTCATCAGGGCAAAACCGCCGCCGGAAGTGGTCACCATGGCCCGGGCCCCGGCATACCAGGCCCCCAGGGCCATATTGATGGCGGCAATCTCATCCTCCGCCTGTTCCACCAGCAGGCCGAAATCGTGCTGGTGCTGGGCCATGAAGGTGATCACCCCGGTTCCCGGGGTCATGGGATAAGAGGTGATGCACTGGCAGCCTCCGGCAATCGCTCCCATGGCGATGGCCTCGGAGCCGTTGACCATGATCTCATTGGTGTTGTCGTGTCTCATGATCTCCGGAAAGCGGATGTCCCCGCTTTCCCGCAGGGCATGCCCCTGGTCATATCCCAGGCGGGCCGCCTGGAGGTTGTTGGCCACCACCTCTTCGCCTTTGCCGGCAAAGCGACTGGCCAGGTATTGCTCCATGACCCGGGCCTCAACCCCCAGCAACCCGAGAATGAGGCCCAGCGCCATGGTATTGGCATACATCTCATTGCCGATCTCCCTGGCCAGCTGCCTGAGCGGGACATGCCGGAGCCGGGGAACGTCACCCACCACCTCCCTGTCCCCGACGATGATCGTCTTCTCTGTTATGCGGTACTGCAGATGCGGGATAACTTTCTCATCCAGGGGAATAAGCAGATCAATGCGCCGCAGCGGGGCCTGCACCGGCCGGGAAGCCACCCGGATGCTGGTGGAATTGGTCCCGCCCCGCACCCTGGACATATATTCCTTGGTGGCATGGATGTGAAACCCGGCCAGCTGGAGTATTGTGGTCAGCAGCTGTTCAATGGTCTGGATTCCCTGGCCGGCCTCCCCGGCCAGGACAATGGAGATATCATTTGCTGCGGGTGATCCGGTCATTGCCGTCACCTCCTTTGCGAAATTTAAGAACCGCTACGAAAAAACCCTGCCTTCTTCGCCATTTCGTTACGGCTCGTTATACCGTTCTGACCAGCCGGATGAGGACATTATTTCGTCACAGCGGCTTAAGTAACAGATCAGACCTCAGGAAACATGGCGGAAAGCCCGATCATGGAGTGGCTGATAATATCTGTTAAACAGAATATACTTTTTTTTGCGGTCAGGAATACCAGAGAATAAAATTGGCCTCCAGGGGCACCAGGGCCTCAGGGTGGCTGGGAATCAGCCTCGGCGTGTAGTCGCCGGCCGGCCGGCCGTCGGCCGGAAGTGCCGCATGAAACAGGTAGCCGTCTTCAGAGCCTGCGAGTTTATCGCCACTGACCATGCTGATCCGTTCCGGCCCATTGCCCTGGCGGGCGGGCTCGGCATAGAGCTCCACATGCACTGTTTCCGGGTCCAGGCCGGTGAAATAAACCTCGACGAGAAAAATGATTTCCCCGGCCGACTGGTTAACCATGATCTGGCCGAAACGCACATGGGCCCAATGTTTTGCCAGGGCACCGTGCCATTTTTCCAGATCAACGGCCAGGCTGGTGTTGTCCGCCGCCCGCCGCCGGTAGGCCTCGGCTGCCGGCAGATAGTAATCATCAATATACTCGCCCATCATGCGATTACAGGAAAATCTGTTGGTCAGCTGCGCCATGCTTCCCCTCATCCGCGCCACCCAGGCAGTGGGTATGCCGCGGCCATCACGGTTGTAGAAAGCCGGGATGACATCCTGTTCCAGCATGGTGAACAACACCTCGGCCTCCACGCTGTCCCAGGCGGGATGATCTTCATGCTCTTTGCCATCCCCCAGCGCCCATCCCACCTCCGGGCGATAGGCTTCCGGCCACCAGCCGTCCAGTTCCGACAGGTTCAATCCCCCGTTGACCAGGACCTTCATGCCGCTGGTCCCGCTGGCCTCCCAGGGCCGGCGCGGGGTGTTGAGCCAGAGGTCCGCCCCCTGGACCAGTTCGGCGGCCACGGCCATATCGTAATCTTGAATGAAAACCACATGTCCCTGCACCTCCGGCCGGCGCAGAAAATCATTCCATTGCCGCACGAGGCGCTTTCCTTCTTCGTCATAGGGATGGGCCTTGCCGGCTATGATAAGCTGCACCGGCCGATGGATATTGGTCAGCAGGCGCACGAGCCGTCTGGGATCGGCAAGCAATAAGGCGGGCCGTTTGTAGCCGGCAAAACGGCGGGCAAAACAGATGGTCAAGGCATTCGGGTCGAGCAGCTGCACGCACTGTTCAACGCCGGCATGGTTGCCGCAGCTTGCGCGCTGGCGGGCCAGGCGGCGACGGATGACCTTGATGAGCATCAGCCGCGCCTGACTGCGCATTTCCCACAGTTTCTCGTCGGAGACTTTCTGACAGGCCTGGTCAACATCCTCCAGGATGCCCATCCAGCGTTCCCTGCCGCATAATTTGGTCCACAGGTCATCGGCCGCCGCCGAATCCCACGACGGCACATGCACCCCATTGGTGACATGCCCCACGGGAATCTCCCCTTCCGGCCAGCGGGGAAACAGGGGACGGAAAATAGTCCTGCTCACCTCACCGTGCAGACGGCTGACGCCGTTCACTCTGCCGCAGCCGTTAAGCGCCAGATAGGCCATGTTAAAGGGCTCAAGCTCATTGTCGACCCCGGCGCGGCCAAGATCAAGCAGGGCCGCCAGGGAAATCCCCAGGCACTCGGCATAATGGGAGAAATATTGCGCCATGAGTTCCCTGGGGAAACGGTCAAACCCTGCCTCAACCGGGGTGTGGGTGGTGAAAATATTGCCGGCGCGGGTGCAGCGCAGGGCAACCCCAAAGGACTGCCCGCTCCGTTCCGTAAAGCTGCGGGCCCGCTCCAGCACGGCAAAGGCCGCATGGCCTTCGTTCAAGTGGCAGACGCTGCAATCAATATTTAATGCCTCCAGCAGACGCCAGCCGCCGATGCCGAGCACCATCTCCTGCTGCAGACGCATCTCCATGCCGCCGCCATAGAGTTCTCCGGTTATGCCTCGATCTCCCGGAGTGTTAAGCAGATCATTGCTGTCCAGCAGATACAGCGGAATACGGCCGACCTGGGCCTGCCAGCAGCGCAGCTGCAGGGTGCGGCCCGGCAATTTCACGCTGACCCGCAGCCATTCGCCATCGGCATTACGCAGCGGAAGCACCGGCAGCATGGTCGGATTGTTATAGGGGAAAAAGGCCAGCTGGTCACCGTTGGTGTCAAAGGCCTGGTGAAAATAACCCTGTTGGTACATGAGCCCGATGCCAAGCACGGGAAGACCGAGATCACTGGCCGTTTTCAGGAAATCCCCGGCAAGAACGCCCAGGCCCCCCGAATAAATCGGCAGGGCCTCGCTCAAGCCGAATTCCATGCTGAAATAGGCCACATTCCCCAGCCTGCCCTGCCCATATTTCTCGACAAACCAGGCCGATTTACCCAGATAGGTTTCCCGGTATTCGAGCTGCTGCCGCAATTCTTCAACAAAAACGGCATCAACCGCCAGTTCCTCCAGCCGCTTCCGGGAAATGCTTTCCAGAATCAGCCAGGGGTCCCCGGATACTTCCCAGAGTTCGGGATCGACCTTCTGCCAGAGCTTGTCGGCACTATGATTCCAGGCCCAGCGCAGGTCCAGCGCCAGATCGGTCAGACCCTTTAACTGTGCCGGTAAAGATCGGGGAAGATATCGTTCCGGATTCATGATAAGTAAGACTCCCTCGGCAAATATTTCCTGCGGTACAGGCCCTGTGTTTTCTCGTCCTTGATAATGCCCGCCAACTTCCGTTTGGAATCCGCCAGACCGGCCCAAGCTGGTATGACTGCATTGTTCACGCCCACTTCCAGTTCCGAATCTCCGGCATGTCCTGGCCGTTTTTGTTGATGTATTGCTTATGCTCGAACAGCTTGTCCTTGAGCTGCTGCTTCAGGTAGATGCCCTGGTCACCGGTCTGGGGCAGGCGGTCGATGGTGTCCATCACCAGATGGAAGCGATCCAGATCATTCAGCACCGTCATGTCAAAGGGCGTGGTGATGGTACCCTCTTCCTTGTAACCGCGGACGTGCAGGTTCCGGTGGTTGGTGCGGCGGTAGGTCAGCCGGTGGATCAACCACGGGTAGGCATGGAAGGCGAAGATGATCGGTTTGTCACGGGTGAAGAGCGCGTCGAAATCAGGGTCGGAGAGCCCGTGCGGGTGCTCGGATTGCGGCTGCAGCTTCATCAGATCGACCACGTTGACCACGCGAATTTTCAGTTCGGGCAGATGCTCGCGCATGATGGAGACGGCGGCCAGCGTCTCCAGGGTGGGCACGTCGCCACAGCAGGCCATGACCACGTCGGGGGCTGCGCCCTGGTCGTTGCTGGCCCACTGCCAGATGCCGATGCCCTCGGTGCAGTGCCTGACCGCGGCGTCCATGGACAGCCACTGCGGCGCCGGGTGTTTACCCGCAATCACGACGTTGACATAGTGGCGGCTCTTCAGGCAGTGGTCCATCACCGACAGCAGACAGTTGGCATCCGGCGGCAGGTAAACCCGCACGACCTCGGCCTTCTTGTTGACGACGTGGTCGATGAAACCGGGGTCCTGGTGGGTGAAGCCGTTGTGATCCTGGCGCCAGACATGCGAGGCCAGGAGGTAGTTGAGCGAGGCGATCTTCCGCCGCCACGGCAGGTCCGCCGTGACCTTCAGCCACTTGGCGTGCTGGTTGAACATCGAATCAACGATGTGAATGAACGCCTCATAGCAGTCGAAAAGGCCATGCCGGCCGGTGAGCAGGTAGCCCTCGAGCCAGCCCTCGCACTGGTGCTCGCTGAGCATTTCCATCACCCGTCCAGCGGGCGCGAGAAATTCATCGTTCGTCTCGGTGGCGGCCTCCCATTGACGGTTGGTCACCTCAAAGAGTGCTTCCAGGCCGTTGGAGAGGGTCTCGTCAGGGCCGAATACCCGGAAATTCCGCTGCTCGCTGTTCAGCTTCGCCACATCGCGCAGAAATTTTCCCAGTACATGGGTGTCGCCGATGCCGCGCACCCCCGGCGAGGGTATGTCTACCGCGTAATCCCGGAAATCGGGCATCCGCAGGTCGCGGAGCAGCATGCCGCCGTTGGCGTGGGGATTGGCGCCCATGCGTCGGTCACCTTGGGGCGCAAGTTCCGCCAGTTCCGCCTGCAGACGACCTTGCGCATCAAAGAGTTCCTCCGGCCGGTAGCTCCTGAGCCACTCTTCCAGGAGTTTGAGGTGTTCGGGATGAATGGCCGGGTCGGAGAGCGGAACCTGGTGCGCCCGGAAGGTGCCCTCGATCTGCCGGCCATCGACCACCTGGGGCCCGGTCCAGCCCTTGGGTGAGTTGAGGACGATCATCGGCCAGCGCGGCCGGGTGAGATTACCGTGGATCCGGGCCTCCTGCTGGATGTTCCTGATCTCTTCCACCGCCCGTGTCAAGGGTCGCGGCCATGGCCTCGTGCATCAGCTCGGGCTCGTGGCCCTCGACAAAGTAGGGCGTCCAGCCGTAGCCGCGGAGCAGCTGTTCCAATTCCTCCCGACTGATGCGGGCGAGGATGGTCGGATTGGCGATCTTGTAGCCGTTCAGGTGCAGGATCGGCAGCACCGCGCCGTCAGTGGCCGGATTGAGAAACTTGTTGGAATGCCAGGCCGTGGCCAGGGGGCCGGTTTCCGCCTCCCCGTCGCCCACCACGCAGGCGACGACGAGATCGGGATTGTCGAACACCGCCCCAAAGGAATGGCTGAGCGAATAGCCCAGCTCCCCGCCCTCATGGATCGAGCCCGGGCACTCCGGCGAGGCGTGGCTGGGAATGCCGCCGGGAAAAGAAAACTGGAGAAAGAGCTTCTGCAGCCCCGCCTCATCCCGGCTGATGTTGGGATAGATCTCGCTGTAGGTGCCCTCGAGATAGGTGTTGGCCACCACGGCCGGCCCGCCGTGCCCCGGGCCGGAGACGTAAATCATGTCAAGGTCGTATTTTTTGATCACCCGGTTCAGGTGCACGTAAATGAAGTTCTGCCCAGGCGTCGTGCCCCAGTGTCCCAGCAGCATGTGCTTGACATCGGCGAGCGCGAGCGGCCGCTTCAGCAGCGGATTGTCGTAGAGATAGATCTGGCCGACCGACAGGTAGTTGGCGGCCCGCCAGTAGGCGTCCATCCGCTGGAGCAGTTCAGGCGTGAGTGTCATTGTCTCTGTTTTCATATTTTACCTTTTGCTATGTGTTTCGTTTTGCCGCCGGGCGTGCCGAGCCCCTTCACCATTGCCGGAACCGGCCCGCATGATCCGCTGCCATTGCGCTGCGCATTATGTCGCCTCCCTTTTCCGGTTCACTAACTCCAGGGCACGTTTACAGATATTCTCCACGGTGAAGCCATATTCGCGCATCAGGACATTCCCCGGGGCCGAAGCGCCGAAATGATCCACGCCAATCATCTCACCCTCGCCGCCCACATACTTGCACCAGCCTTGAGTCGCACCCATTTCAACCGCAAGTCGAACGCGTGTTGATGGCGGCAGAACCGAGTCGCGATAACTTTGCGGTTGGGCCTCAAACAACTCCCAGCTCGGCATGGAGACGATCCGGACGTTGATGTTGTTTTCCGTCAGTTTGCTGCCGGCCGCAACGATCAAGCCGACTTCCGACCCGGTGGCGATCAGGATGATGTCCGGCTGGCCGCTCGCAGCATCGGCCAACACATACGCCCCGCGCCGCAAATTATCCGCGCTGGCAAATTGGCTGCGATCAAGGGTGGGCACATTCTGCCGGGTCAGGATCAGCGCCACCGGCCGATCCCTGGTCTGCACGGCAACGCGCCAGGCTGCGGCCGTCTCGTTGGCATCGCACGGACGGATGACGAGCAGATTCGGCATGGCCCGCAATGAGGCCAATTGCTCGATGGGCTGATGGGTTGGGCCATCTTCGCCAACCGCGATGCTATCGTGGGTGAAAACGAAAATCACCCCCTGTTCCATCAGCGCCGCCAGTCGCATCGGCGGCCGCATGTAGTCCGAAAAAATGAGAAACGTCGCGGTGAAGGCAATGACGCCGCCATGCACCGCCAACCCGTTGGCGATTGATCCCATGGCATGCTCGCGGACACCAAAGTGCAGGTTGCGCCCTGCATAACTCCAGCCGCCGCCGGTGGATCCCTGCAGGTTGCCGGCCTCGTTGTTCGGGTTTTCGAAATCCCCCATGGCGGTAAGGCCTGTATGGGTGGACGGATCCAAATCCGCGGAGCCGCCGATCAACGAGGGAAGTTTCCCGGCGATGGCGTTCAATATTTTGCCGGAGGCGACGCGGGTTGCCATACCCTTCGGGTCGGCCGGAAAGACCGGGATGTCGGCGTCCCAGCCTGCAGGCAATTCACCGGCCATACTCTGTTGAAATTCCTTGGCCAGGCCGGGGAAGGCCTTCGCATACTCCGAGAAGCGAATCTCCCATACCGCTTCGGCCTGTTTGCCGTTTTCCAGGGCGAGGCGGAAATGCGTCAGTGCCTGGTCTGGAATGGTGAATGGCGGATCGAGCGGCCAGCCCAGCGCCTGTTTCGTCAATTTCGTTTCTGCCGCGCCAAGCGGCGAGCCGTGTGCTGCAAAAGTGTCCTGCTTGTGCGGCGAGCCATAGCCGATATGCGTTTGCACAAGAATCAGCGAAGGGCGTTTCCTCTCGGCTTGCGCCTCCCGCAGCGCGCAGTCAATCGCTTCCGGATCATTGCCGTTCTCAACCGTCTGGGTGTGCCAGCCGTAGGCTTCAAAACGCCTGGCCCGGTCTTCGGTAAATGTCATGTGGGTCGAGGCGGAAAGCGTCATGTGGTTGTCGTCGTAAAGGCAAATCAGTTTGCCGAGCTGCAGATGACCGGCCAGGGAGGCGGCCTCGGACGCCACGCCTTCCATCAAATCGCCGTCGCCGGCCAGCACATAGGTATAATGGTCGACAATCCGGTGACCGGGGCGGTTGTAACACGCGGCAAGATAGTTTTCGGCAATCGCCATGCCGACGCCATTGGCAAATCCCTGGCCAAGGGGACCTGTCGTCGTCTCCACCCCCGGCGTCTGTCCGCGCTCGGGGTGTCCAGGAGCCTTGCTGCCCCATTGGCGGAATTGTTTGATTTGTTCGAGCGGCAAATCATAGCCCGTCAAATGCAGCAGACTGTAGAGCAGCATCGAACCGTGGCCGGCGGACAGGACAAAGCGATCCCGATCGAACCAATGGGGATTGGCCGGATTATGCCGGAGAAACCGCGTCCACAGCACATAGGCCATCGGCGCGGCGCCGAGGGGCAGTCCGGGATGGCCGCTGTCGGCCTGTTCAATGGCATCCACGGACAGGAAACGAATCGTGTTGATCGCCAGTTTATCCAGTTGGGCCGGGTCGAGACTTGAAGCGGTTGTCATGATTGTCATACTGATGTCCTTTTCATTTCCGAGGTCGTTAAAGGTACTGTTATTTCCGGGACAGGCCCTCGGCAATTCGCAGCCGCAATTATTGCGGCAGTTCACTCCAATGCTAATATTTTTTGGCCCGCAAGTACTGGTTCGGCCAGGGTACGTCCACATGCAGCGCCTTGGCGGCATGGAGCGGCCAGTAGGGATCGCGCAGCATCTGCCGCGCCCAGCAACACGACATCGGCCTGGCCGGTGGCCACGATCTGCTCGGCCTGGGCCGGCTCGGTGATGAAGCCGACCGCTCCGCTGGCAATCCCGGCCTCGGCCCGAACCCTGGCCGCAAAGGGGACCTGGAAGCCGGGACCGAAGGGAACCGGCTCATCCGGCACCGCAAACCCGGAAGAACAGTCGATCAGGTCCACCCCGATCTCCTTCAACTGCCGGGCCAGAATCACTGACTGGTCGATGTCCCAGCCACCTGCTACCCAGTCGGTAGCCGAAATCCGGACAAACAGCGGCAGTTCCGCCGGCCACTCCTCACGCACCGCCCGGGCCACCCGCAAGGGAAAACGGAGCCGGTTTTCCAGGCTGCCGCCGTAGTCGTCTTCCCGCTGATTAACCAGCGGAGAGAGAAATTCATGGAGCAGGTAGCCGTGGGCCATGTGCAGCTCAACCACCTGGAATCCGGCGGCAAGCGCCCGCCGGGCCGCGGCGCGGAACTGGGCTTCGATCTCGTCCATCTCGTCCAGTGTCACGGCACGGGGCACGGGATGACCCACGTCAAAGGGGACGGCGCTTGGCGCAAGCGGCTGCCAGCCGCAGGCCTCCATCCCCAGGGGACCGCCGCCGAGCCACGGCAGTGAACATGACCCCTTGCGACCGGCATGGGCGAGCTGGATCCCCGCTACGGCGCCCTGCTCTCTGTATGAAGCGGGCGATGGGAGCAAAGGCCTCGGCATGGGCGTCGCTCCAGATGCCGCTGTCGTCCGGGCTGATGCGCCCCTCGGGGCTTACCGCGGTTGCCTCAACCATGACCAGCCCCGCGCCACCCACGGCACGGCTGCCGAGATGAACGAGATGCCAGTCAGTGGGTAAGCCGTCGTGACTGGAATACTGGCACATGGGGGAAACGAAAATCCGGTTGCGAAACGTGATGGACCGCAGGTTAAGAGGTGAAAAAAGAATACTCATTAAGTTGTCTCCAACAATAAGGGTTCCGTGCTGTGAGTTTGGCAGAACCATGAAGATTTGTTCTATGCCGTCTTGCTCACTCGTTTATCAGGGGCAAAAAATTTACTCCTGCCTCAGGCATTGTCTAATCCGAACAAAGCCAGTTTGGCGCAGGTGGAGCGGTAATCCGTGTGCAGAATGCTGCGAATTCCCAAACCTTCCGCGATCTGGACGAACATCGGGGTGTTTTCGATATAGACTATCTGTCGGGCCGGCGCCTGGCAGATATCCAGCGCCAGCCGAAAGATGTCCGCGTCGGGCTTGCGGAGGTGGATGAAGCAGGAGGAAATAAAAGAATCCACCAACCTGTCCAGCTTGAACCTGCGAATCCGGTACGCATTCAGTTCCCGTGCTTCGTTGCTGACCACGGCAATCTTGAGGCCGTACTTTGCCTTGAGATGCATGACCAGCTCGATCATCTCGGGGTAAGGCTTCGACTGCTCGAACATGAAACGCCGAAACTGGGCCAAAGTGAAGGGTCGCTTCTGGTGGAAGACCACCCGGCTGCAAATATTCTCCCAGGGTCAGCTTGCCCTCCTCATGGGTCGCGAAGTTCAGGCGATGCCGGTCCTCCATCTCGTCCCAATCCAGCTTGAAGGTCTCAGCCGCCCGCCGGCGGGCGTGATGATCCCAGCCGTTGGTGAGCAGGACACCGCCGATATCCAGAAACAACGTGGTGATCGGGATGTGGCCTTTTACCTGCATCGGTCTCACTCCTTCTCCCATTCGGTGTGGAATGTGCCCTCGGCGTCGATCCGCTCATAGGTGTGCGCGCCGAAATAATCGCGCTGGGCCTGGATCAGATTGGCCGGCAGCCAGGCACTGCGGAAACTGTCGAGATAGGCCAGCGACACCATCAGGCCCGGGGCGGGAATGCCGCTCTCGCAAGCCTGGCGGACAACCCGGCGCAGGTTCTCCTGATTATTCATGACTTTTTTTGACAGGTTTGGATCGAGCAGCAGATTGGCCAGGTCGTGTTTCAGGCGAAACGCGGCACGGATGTCTTCCAGCAAGGTGGCGCGAATGATGCAGCCGCCCCGCCAGATGCGCGCTACCGCTTCGAGGTCCAGCTGATACTCGTACTTGGCCGATGCCGCCGCCAGCAAGGCCATGCCCTGGGCATAGGTGATGATTATTGCCGCGTGGAGGGCGCTGCGCAGTTTCACGAGGTGGTCTTGGCGATCGCCGGCAATAGGTTGGATGGGGCGCAGCAGCAGGCGGCTGGCCTGCTCCCGTTCCCCGGCGAACACCGTCATGTCCCGCATCGCCACCGCCAGGTCGATGGTCGGGGTCGGCACCTGCAGCTCCATGGCGCTTTCCGAGGTCCACATGCCGGTGCCTTTCTGCCTGGCCACGGCCAGGATCTGGTCGATCAAAGGCGCGCCGGTCTTCTCGTCAGGCCTTGCGAAAATATGGCTGGTGATCTCCAGCAGGTAGCTGTTCAGTTCACCGGTATTCCAGGCGGTGTAGACCTCGTGCAGTTCGCCGGGAGTAAGACCGAGACCGCGCTTCATCAGGTCGTAGGTTTCGGCGATGAGCTGCATCACCGCGTACTCGATGCCGTTGTGGACCATCTTGACGAAATGGCCGGCCGACCCGGGACCAAGCCAGGCCACGCACGGATCGCCGTTCACCTGGGCTGACACGGCTTCGAGCACCGGACGGACGCGCTCGTAGGCCTCTTTCGGTCCGCCGGGCATGATGCTCGGTCCGCGGCGCGCCCCTTCTTCGCCGCCCGATACCCCTACGCCGAGGAAGTTGATGCCTTTTTCGGCCAGTTCTCCGGCGCGCCGGTTGGTGTCCTTAAAGTTGGAGTTGCCGGCATCGATGATGAGATCCCCCTTATCCAGGTGGGGCAACAAATCCTTGATAACCGCATCCACCCCAGAGCCGGCAGTCACCAGCAGCATCACCGCCCGCGGCTTGCGGAGCAGGCCGACAAGCTCCTCGATGCTGTCGGCGCCTCGGACATCCAGCCCCTTTGCTTCCCGGCGCAGGGCTTCGACCTTGTCCGGATGCCGGTTATAGCCCGCCACCGCGAAACCGTGGTCGCCCATGTTCAGCAACAGGTTCCGCCCCATCACCCCCAGGCCGACCATGCCGATTTCATAAAGTGCTTTTTGATTTTTCATAATTGATTCTCTCCCTGATCTTATCTTTGCCACAAAATGTGACCGGCCTCCAGGGGTACCGCAACCCCTGCGCAGTGCGGTATCACCCGCGGCGTATAATCCGTTGGCGGGCGGTCCGCAGACACCGCCGCGCCGTAAACGTAGCCGCCCGACGAGCCGGTCAGCGGGCGCAGGCGCTTCATCTCCTGCCGCACCGGAGCACCGTCCATGACGCCGTTAGCGTACAGCTCAACCAACACCGCCTGGGGGTCGAGTTCATCGAGATACACCTCTGCCTCAAAAAGGTGTTCGTCGGCATTGGTCCGGACCTTGACCTCCCCAAAGCGCAGCGTGGCCCATTTCTCTTGCAGGGTATGTTGCCAATCGACTATTTGCCTGCCCAGCGCGCCTTTGTCGGCAACACGATCAAGATAGGCGGCTGCGGCAGGGAGGTAGTGCTGCTCGGTGTATTCGCGCACTGCCCGGTTGGCGGAAAAATGCGGCGTCAGGCACGCCATGCTTTCCCGCATGCGCGTCACCCAGGACGTGGGAATACCCTGCTCGTCCCGGGCATAAAAATCCGGGATTACCTTTTCCTCGAGCAGCTGGTAGAGCGCCTCGGCTTCGGCGGCGTCCCAGGCGGGATCGTCGTCATGCTCCTTGCCGTCCCCCAGGGCCCATCCCACTTCGGGGGTGTAGGCTTCCGCCCACCAGCCGTCGAGTTCCGAGAGATTGATGCCGCCATTGACCAGCACCTTCATGCCGCTGGTGCCGCAGGCCTCCCATGGTCGCCGCGGCGTGTTGATCCAGACATCCACCCCCTGCACCAGGTGCTCGGTCAAAAGCATATCGTAGTCGCTGAGGAAGATCACATGGGGGCGCACCTCGGGGCGCCGGATGAAGTGCATCCATTCCAGGATCAGGGCCTGTCCCGCCAGGTCCTCCGGATGGGCCTTGCCGGCCAGGACGAGTTGCACCGGGTGCTGGCGATTGGCTAACAGACGCAGCAGACGCTCCGGATCGTGGAGCAGCAGGTTCGGCCTTTTGTAGGTGGCGAAGCGCCGGGCAAAGCCCAGGGTCAGGGCGTTGGGATCAAAGAGATGTTTGGCCTCCTCAACCGCCGCGGCCGGCACCCCGGAGACAGCCAGTTGCCGGGACAAACGCTCCCGGGCGTATTCAACCAGAGATTTACTGGCGGCAAGGCGAAATTGCCAGAGATCGGCGTCGGAGACGCAGCGGATGTCCTGCTCCAGGGTTTCCGTCGGCCCCAGCCAGCGATCTTTTCCACAGGATTGCGACCAGAGATCGTCGGCCGGGGCTGAGTCCCAGCTCGGCATGTGGACTCCGTTGGTCACGTGTCCCACCGGCACTTCATCATCCGGCCAGTACGGGAAAAGAGGCCCAAAGAGGTGCCGGCTGACTTTTCCGTGCAGGCGGCTCACCCCATTCACCGCCCCGCTCCCCCGGATGGCCAGATAGGCCATGTTGAAATTTTCCGCCGGGTCGTTCGGGTTCCGGCGGCCCAGGGCCAGCAAATCGCGCAGCTTTATGCCGAGTTTCTGCTCGGCATAACCGCCGAGGTATTGCTCGATGAGGGGCGGAGCGAAACGGTCAAAGCCCGCGGCCACTGCCGTGTGGGTGGTGAAGAGGTTTCCGGCGCGCGTGGCGGCCAGAGCGACTTCAAAGGGCTGCCCGGTCTCCTGCATGAAACAGCGGGCGCGTTCCAGCACGGCAAAGGCCGCATGCCCTTCATTCAAGTGACAGACTTCCGGCCGGAGGCCGAGCGCGGCGAGCAGCCGCCATCCACCGATCCCCAGGAGCAGTTCCTGTTTGAGGCGCAGCTCCGGCCCGCCTCCGTAAAGCTCGCTGGTGATGCCTCGATGGGCGGGGTAATTCGCCGCGTCATTGCTGTCCAGCAGGTACAGCTTTACCCTGCCGACCTGGACCTGCCAGGCGCGCAGCCAGACCGAGTAACCGGGCAGGGCAATCTCCAGCCGCAACCACTCGCCGTTCGCCTGACGCAAAGGCGTGATCGGCAACTGTCCGGGGTCGTTATACGGATAGAGGGCCTGTTGCGCCCCGTTCTTGTCGATCACCTGGCGAAAATAGCCTTGCTGGTAAAGCAGTCCCACGGCCACCACCGGCACGCCCAGATCGCTGGCCGCCTTGAGCTGATCGCCGGCGACATTGCCAAGTCCGCCCGAGTAGATGGGCAAAGCTTCGCTCAACATAAATTCCATGCTGAAATAAGCGGCACAGGTCAGGGAATCCTGCCCATGGTTCGCCTGAAACCAGGCGGGCGCCTTCACCTCCTGCCGCCTGGTCTGCACCAGACCGTCAACTTTCTTGCGAAAAACGGGATCGTCCAACATGCCCTCGATCCGGTCGCGCGAGACCGTCTGCAGGACCACCCAGGGGTTATGGGTGATTTCCCAGAGTTCGGGATCAAGCTGGCGCCACAATTCGTCGGTGGCATGATTCCACGACCAGCGCAAATCCAGGGCCAGCTCGGCCAGGGAATCGAATCCCTCGATTTCCGTTGGTAACAGATTGTACATGGGATGGCTGGCACGGGTTGGTTTGCTCATGATTTCACCTTTACGACTCCTTCGCTGGCACTCACCTTGTTAATAACACCACCTTATCTCCGATGGCTGACCTGCCCTATTGTCCTGATTTCCCAGAGCCATAGGTGGCGCTGATAAATTGATAAAGTTTTTCCGCCTGGGGGTCAGAGATTTGAGATTTAGCAAAGGCAGGCATGTCGCCTTGAGATCCATCCGGCAGTTTGCCTTCTTTCTCATCCATTCATTGTCATGCGCATGGGTTTTCCTGCAGTTGTGAGCAGCCCCTGGCTGCTGCGGGGACGCCAGGGCATGGGACCGGGGTAGATGCTCCGGCCCCCAAGCTCTGCGTATAGATCCGGTAAATATCCGCGGTCCCGGACGGTCGCGCCGCGAACAATACGTTCTCTGTCACCACCGGCAATCGTCTTCGCGAAGATGGCTGGAAGAGATCATCCCCCGCGATCCATCAGATGACGCAATTGCAAAATCGATCCAACCAGAGACAAAAGCGATATTACCTTTAGACAAAAGAGTGGCTGACACCTATTGAATGGCAATAGTACGCATGATGCTGTAGCGATATTGGGCTAAAAAGGCTCAGCTACTTCAGCAGCCGGAAACAGGCCAAATTTACGTAATAAAAAACCAGGGGATTGTCTTATGAACCGATTCCCATGCGGAGATCACAGCAACTCATGTCGCAAAATCGCCATTTCGAAGACGATCAAGTCAGAAAGTTGATTTGATTACCTGCCAATGGAAAGAATGAGTGTTACCCAACAGAATTGTCTGTCCTGTCTGACAGGATTTTGTCCTGCGCGGCAACACTGCCGATTAATAACAGGACTGATCGGGTAGGCAATTTCAAATTGCTTGAGCGCTCCTCAGTGGACTCTGTCTAGGTTACGAGTTGTCCTGCATTCAGGAGTCAGCCATCATCTTTCTGAGTTCCCCACCCTGCACACTTTCCTTTTCCGCAAGAAGCTGAGCCAGTTTATCCAGGACGCCCCGCCGCTCAGTGAGAATTTTCCGCACCCATTCCGGATCACTTCGCGCCGGTGTAGGGTTTGAAGCCATAACGCTCAAAGATCTCCAGCGCCTCCGGCGACACCAGGAAGTCCAGCCATTGCTTGACGGCCTGCGGATGAGCCGCACCCTTCACCTGGGCTGCAGCGTAGACCGCCGTGGTGTTGTCCTTGGCTGGAATCGGTATATGGCTTATCGGGTGTCCCGCCTGCTCCTGAAAAATAGCCTCGGACTTCCAGGTTACGCCTGCATCTGCCCGTCCCTGCATTAAATAGAGCGGCGTCTGCCGGTGATGGATCTGGGTGAGGATCGTCTCTCCTTTCTTTACCTTGGCGTCGTAAACCATCTGTCCGAGAGGCTTGCCGCCGACCTTTTCCAGAGAAACCTTGATCTGCCGTGCCACGCCCTCGTACTCCGGGTTGGGCATGACCAGCCGCACCCCCGGTTTGCCCAGGTCCGCAAGCCCCGTGATATGGGCAGGGTTATCCTTGGGGATCATTATGGTGAGATCATTGGTGACGTACGGTACCGCAGGACCTGTCAGCGTCCCCTTGTGAATGAGCATGTCCACCGTCTCCAGGTCGGCGGCGTAAACGTCCGGATGGACAGTCCATGTCATGTTGCCGACGGTGATGGTGCCTCCATTCTCCATCTGCTTGATCAGGATGCCTGGCGGTAAGGTTTCGTGGTAGATCCTGCCCTTGAGATCCGGGTGCTCCTTTTCAAAGGCCGCCACCAGCGGGGCCATGACGAAGAAGTAATTGCCGCCCGCAAAGATGACGAATTGGGGGTTGTCGATGCTGCCGTGGAAGTCCGGCAGGTTGTCCACTTCCGGGACCGTGAACTCCAATCCCTTGTCGATGGCCGGGTTGTTCTTGCCATGACTCCAGGGCGGGAATATCTGTTCCTGATTACTTGGTGTTTTCATATTGCCCCCAAAACCCATATCCGCTCCCTGGGCACCCACGCCCGAGAAGGACAGCAAGAGCGCAGCCGCCAGGGCTGCCGCACGGTGATGCATTTGTTTTAGCATTTTTCTCTCTTTTGGATTATTTCGCATACTGATAACCAGCCAACATAAGCTCCGGCAAGGTGCCGACAATACCGGGTGTGAGCACTACCCCAGGGATAAGGTGGTTGGTGAACTCCGCGGCTCATCTGCGCGTGGGTGAGGCGGTCAGGATTAACCCCCTTTTGATGAAGGGACAGTGCCAACTCCCAAATCCCGTTGTGGCAGGCCAAAAAGACCGCCCCCCGTTTTTGGAGAACCGCAACGCTGTCGCCGCGGGGGGAAAAGACGCCATCCGGGTTTTCGAAATCCGCCGGGTTATCTGGCCGGTCGGCACATCCTTAATGAAAACGTTGGTCTGGTATTTGTCCTTGGTAAGTTTGGCAAGCTGATATTTATCCCAGAGGAAATCGTCATAGAGCGCCAGGTGCGCGGTGCCATGGGTAGCGGAGAGCGCTAAAAAATTCGGGTGCTTGAAGGACCAGATCTGGACATTCATGGAATTTCGCATCAGTTTCAGCCAAGGTCCATCCAGGTCGGTATTATTCCAGACCTGTTTTGGCGCGCCGGCATACTGCAGGATCTCATTTAACGCTTTTTCGTCCCATTGCGAGGGATCGGTCAGGATCATCGGCACCGTTTTGAAATCCCGCCGCCTGGGCGTCTTCTCCAGTCTTTTTTGCAGCTCCTTGAGCGTAACTGCCCCGGCAGGTAACAAGTCAGCCGGGGCACTGCTCATACCACTGGCCCATGCCACATGACCAGCGCCAACAGCCGCCAGACCTGCGCCGAGGCCAAGCATCATATTCTTCAGTGCCTCTCTGCGGCCCATCAAACCGTTTCGATCACTCATCATTCTCTCCTTTCAAAAAGTTAATAATTTCATGCGCTGCACTTGTGATAAACATAAAAATATCGAGAGCCTTCTTATACCGCCACAAAGGCGCGCCTGAGTTCTGCGTAAAGGGGGCGGTGGACGGTCAGGTATGTCCGCAGTGCATCTATGATCCGTTCCGACCGGTTTTCACGATTGCGGCCGTATTTCTGAGGGACCCCTTGCGGCGTGACGAATGCCGCTGTGTAGTATTGGCCGGGCTGCACCTCTTCATTGCCTGCAAATAATTTTTGAATACGCTGACCTGAAGGGTTCTCTATCTTGAAGTAGACATTAAGACCGAGACAGCGTTAAGAGGGGTGGTTCACCGCTGCCCTTCGGCTTCAGGCTGCGCCAGTAAAACGTGTGGTCCCATGTTTGCGCTGCATTATTGAAGATCCCGGTCTTCAGCTTTCCCCGGTTGTTCTGGGGACAATTTTCTCCAACGGCAGGTTTGCAAACTCCATGCCTGCTACCAGTTTGTTCAGGTTATCGACATATCCCTTGTGATGCATGCCGTAATGGAAGCCAATCGTATTGCGGAGATAACAGAGGCCAGCGCTTTATCCGAGCAGGGCAGGGGCGGTAGGACATGGGGAGATGCAAAGTACTAACTCAACTTTCTGACTTGATCTATTTTGTCGAAATAACGATATTTTTGTGACATAGTTGCTGCTCTGATCTCCGTCATGGGAATTCAGGAGACAGGAGACAGAATTCAGAATGGTTGATTTTATTACGTTTTATTCTGGCTCCTGTTTTCTGGCTTCTGAATTCTCTGGAAACAAGCTGCGGGGACCATGAGGATATCAATTTAATTTCAACATGTTACCACAACTCAGAAAGTTGAAATACTAATATACCTGGATCGCGCCCGGATTTGAGTCAGATTTGGTTACGCTGATTGAGTAAAACCCCAGGCATAGCAGGGCTAACGTCGAGGATTTCACGATTGAGGCGCGGCCAAATACCTCGGTACCCCCTTGTGGGGTGTGGCCCGAAGGCGGAATGCGTTATGGTACATTAGTATTTTCCGAGTCCCCAAAGTGTTCTCCCATTACCGGCGAAACCTCGGTCGGCCCAGGCGATACAATTGGCATTTCGGCAGGGGAATCAGCCATCATCGCCCTCAATTCCTCGCCCTGCACACTTTCCTTTTCCGCAAGGAGCTGAGCCAGTTTATCCAGGACGACCCGTCGCTCCGTGAGGATTTTTCGCACCCGTTGGTGGGCTTCATCAACGAACCGCGCGATCTCTTCGTCGATTTGCGCGGCTTTTTCTTCACTGTAGGTTTTACTGGCAGCAAAACCTTCCGGGGCGAACATCGGCTGACGGGCACGCTCGTAGGTCACCAGTCCCAGTCGCTCACTCATGCCGTATTCCGTGACCATGGACCGGGCAATGTCGGTTGCCCGCTGCAGGTCGTTTTGGGCCCCGGTGGAGATTTCATCGAAAACCAGCTCCTCCGCCACCCGGCCTCCCAATAAAACGGCCAACCTGTCCAGCAGTTCAGAACGGGTCATGAGGTATCGGTCTTCAATGGGTTGCTGCTGGGTATAACCAAGCGCCGCAATCCCCCGGGGAATAATGGAAATTTTGTGCACCGGATCGGCATGCTCCACCGACTCGGCCACAATGGCATGGCCGGACTCATGAAAGGTTACAATTTCCTTTTCCCGGGCGTTCATCACCCGGTTCTTTTTCTCCAACCCCCCAACCACACGATCTATGGCCTCATCGAATTCAGATGCTTCCACCGTTTCCTTATTCTTCCGGGCAGCCAGCAGGGCGGACTCGTTGACGAGATTGGCCAGGTCGGCCCCCACAAAGCCAGGGGTGCGGCCGGCGATTTTACGAAGATCGACCGCGGGCCCCAGGAGAACATTTTTGGCATGAATCTTCAGGATGGCTTCCCGTCCGTTGATATCCGGGCGGTCCACCAGCACCTGCCGGTCAAAGCGCCCCGGCCGCAGCAGGGCGGGATCGAGGATCTCCGGCCGGTTGGTGGCGGACATGATGATCACCCCTTTATTGGTATCAAATCCGTCCATCTCGACCAGAAGCTGGTTGAGGGTCTGCTCGCGCTCGTCATGCCCGCCCATGACATTCATCCCCCGCGCCTTGCCGAGTGCGTCCAGTTCATCGATGAAAATGATGCAGGGGGCCTGCTTGGCGGCCTGGGAGAAGAGATCGCGCACCCGGGCCGCGCCAACGCCGACGAACATCTCCACGAACTCGGAGCCGCTGATGCTGAAAAACGGCACCTTCGCCTCCCCGGCCACCGCCTTGGCCAGGAGGGTTTTGCCGGTCCCGGGCGGGCCGACCAGGAGCACTCCCTTGGGAATCCTGCCCCCCAGTTTTTGAAATTTGCCGGGATTCGTCAAAAATTCCACTATTTCCTGAAGTTCTTCCTTGGCCTCATCAATTCCGGCGACATCCGCAAAAGAGACTTTCGTTTCGCTTTCGGCGAAAATCTTGGCCTTGTTCTTGCTGAAAGACATGACCCCCATGCCGGGCCCCATCTTTTTCATGGAGAATCGCCAGATCAGATAAAAAATGCCCGATGGGGATGATCCAGGCCAGAAGAAAACCCAGGAATTTATTCGCATAGCGTCCGGAGTAACTGACATTATGTTCATCCAGATCCTTCACCAAATCGGGATCAGTTACCCGGACAGTGGTGAACTCCTGTCCCGGTTTTTCCTTTTCCGTCAGGGTTCCGCGGATTTTTTCCGGCTCAATGGTCAATGTGCTTACTTTGCCTTCGGCCACATATTGTTTGAACTTGCTGTAAGGAATCGGCTCCACTTTTGGAGCAAGAAAGAATTGTTGCACCGATGTAATAAAGAGAAAGAGGATCAGTATATACCACATATTGAAGCCGGACTTCCGCGGCAAACCATTCTTTTGCGGCGGCGGATTCTCCAAGCCCAACCAGGACCGGATTTGCTCAATGATGTTTTTTCGTGGTTCCTTGTTACTATTGTCCGTCATGTCTCATTTCCTTTTCACTCCCTTTATTGCCCGGCGGGAAGCGCCTTAATGGCCCAATGTTTCGATCAGCTGATTGAGGTAACATGAAAATATTTATTTTATTTCAACATGTTATCGCAACTCAAAAAGTTGAGTTAGTAGCGCCGGTCATCGTTGTCCCGGTCTCTATCCCGCTGATCATCGTATCGGCCCCTGTTGTGCTTCCCGCCTTTTCCTTTGTATCTGACCTCTTTGGGGTAGCGGTCTCTAGGCAATTCAGCCCATGGCCCTCTCCTTGAGTTGGAGTAGAACCACCGGTCGTTATCGTAATGATAGTGATAGTCACCGTAATAATAGTAGGGTTCTGCCTCCAGCACCACCACCGGCGGCAGAAGAGGCGCGATCATTACTCCTTCGGAACGGTGGCCGCGGCCTGCCGGCACCACCATACAGGACGTCAGCAATGCCAGTGCGATAAGCATTAAAATTGATATTCTTCTCATATTGCCTCCTTAGTTGATGTTTTTCCCCTGTCGGGAAAGACCACCATGAACTTCTGGCTCTTTTCCGGTATGCTGCGGATCTGGACGATCATGGCGCTGAGAAAGACCAGATCCGCCCAGGCCAGTTGCTCATCCGTTAACGGCTCGACATTAAGGTCCACCAGGTTTTTTTGCCAGACATCCGGCAGCATGGCGGCCACGGTCAACAGGCCAAGGGGCGGAAAAGCGGCTTTTTTGGCGATAAACTTGAGGGAATGCTTAAAACTCCAGAATGTGTCCGGATATTCGGGATAAACAAGCAGGATATTCATGGCGGTTCCTCTCAAATTACTGCTGACAATCTCTGCTACTCATCCTCCTTGCCTTCGGCAATGGCCTCGGGTTCCTTTTTCACCAGCATGATCGAACAGGGCATCTTTCTGACCAGTTCCTCGTTGCTGCGACCGAAAAACAAGTGCTCCACATGACCCTCTTCGTGGGCAAGCATGACCAGCAGGTCAATTTTTTCTTCCTCAATGGCTTTCAGGATCTCTTCGGTGGGAGCACCTTCCCGGATCAGTTCCTTGATGAACATGCCTTGTGTTTTCTCATCCTCGATAAGGGCCAACAACTTCCGCCTGGAAACCACCAGACTCTTTTCATATTCCAAGGCAAGCTCTCTGGTGCCCAGGCCCCAGCCCTTGAGCCCGATGGGATTATATACGGAATGAATAACATACAGTTCGGCGTCATATTTCCGGGCAAGGGAAACCCCGTATTGAATGGCTTTTCTGCATGACTGGATCATTCTGACCACGACAAGAATGCGTTTATATTCGCTCATGATAAACCTCCTGTTTTGTTGATTTCATTATCAAATATCTACTTCGCAAAAGACATGCCGGCAAGGGGAAATATGCAGAAGGAGAGGCTGACAGGACCTGCCTGACCTCAACATGTGGTGGACCCTCAACATATTGAGGGAAGAGAAGACCGTTGCAGGCGCTGGTCCGGCAATATCATCCTTATAGCAAATGGAACTCTCCTCGACACACTCCGTCAGAATCCCAGAGACAGCCCCAGGCCATAGTATTCAATATCATTGTTGTAAAACTGGCCGTACGGATCAAACCCCTTATACCACTGGGCCATGAGACGCAGACGACGCTGCCCCGGGTTGGGGTGACCGAACTCGAGGCCGACCTTGACGCTGGTGTCGATGGCCCAGTCATTCTCCTCCAGGCTCTTCATGTCCACCCCGCCAACCGGCCTGCCGTTCCACACCAGCGGCTTCTCGCCGCGATACTCGATCCCCCAGTGGGCGCTCAGCGGCTGGAGATCGTCCGGTTCCTTGTGAATCAGGTACTCACCGCCGCCGTACCCTCGCCAGCCCCGCCATTCGCGGGAATAGATGAGCTCAACGGCTTCGTAGCTGAGGTTAACCCGTTCCGGATGATTATCACTCAGGAGTAATTCATCCCCCAGGTGCGAGCTCTGGTGATAAAGGCGCAAGCGGAGCGAATTGTCGCCATACCGGTAGGTGACGGGAATGCCGATGGTGTAATCCGCGTTGATGAGGTCGGAGGAAGAGCTGTCCAGGTTGAATTGGGCGAACAGGCCGCCTTGCACGCTCAGTTGCAGGCCGTTTCCCTCACGGCTCCCGAAGAACCTGTACATGCCGAATGTCTCTCCGAAGCCGACTGACGCCATGGTGTATCGCACCTCCGGTGATTTAAAGCCGTTGAGGCTGACAAAGAACTGCGGCTGCTTCGGGTCGGCGATGAGCGGCCGGAACAGGTCGCCCGTTGGAAAGGCTTCCCCTTGGCCGGTTATCCCGATAAACCGGCTGAACGCCCCCGGCTTGGCGGCGTCCGCGGGCTTCACCACAATCGCTATCCTCTGCAATCCGTCGATAGCGCGCAGCTGCTTGTCGGCCGCTTCCTGTCGTAGCGGGTCATCCTTAAACAAGGTAATCGTGGCAACCCCGTTGACAATCTTCAAAATATAGCTGTCTCTCTCCCAGTGCAGGTCCCGCTCAAGGATGGAGGCAACATAACCGGTCAGAAATTCATCGCCGCCCCTGTCCGCCGCCACCGCAGGGGAAGATGGGAAAAGGAGCATGAGACAGAGAGAGGCGGCGCACAGGCGGCCGGTAACAGTGAGACAGGTAGTGATATGCATCGGCATGCTCGATTCATCATCCGTTTTTTTGGGGCCAAGGTGCGTTAAACGTCATACCGATGTGTCCAGCGTCCTTGCTCATTTAAACTTCGAGGCCGCATCGTGGAAGGCTGTCTTGACTTCAGCCCAGGCCTTTTCCGCTCCTGTTTTGAGGTCTTCCCACGCCCCATCGCCGGCGGATTTCAACTCATCCAGCTTCGCCTTGGCCGTATCTCGCTTGCGCTGCATGGCTTCGATGGTTTTGTAGTATTCAATCTTCGCTTCGGCCTTGGCTTTGTCCGCCCTGGCCTTGAGCAGAGCGATTTGCGCGTTCCATTCCTGCAGTTGCGCATCAAACTTTTCTTCGTACGCTTTTCGTTTATCCGTCACAGCAATCTCCTCATGGTTGCAACATTCTGCCCCATCCATTTTTCTCCTTTCATAGTCCGGCTGATCGGAGCTCTACTTTTGAAAATAGTCCCGGACTTTCGCGGCAATCTGGTTGTCAGTCATATCATCAACTGTTTCCACCGCCACGATGCGCCCACCGAGTTTGTGACTTTCGAGTCTTGTTTTCAGCTCCCCCTTTGCCTCACCGGGACCAAATATCAAAATCGATTCCGCATCATCAAGAGCCGAAATGACCTCATCGTAGTAAGAGTGGAGTTGGCCCGTAAACTTTTTCTCCCGGCTATCATCAGCTGGAACCATCTGCGCTTCATAGGGGGCTGTCGAACGTTTTCCGGCAAACCGTGCGGGCTGCTTTTCCACATTTGATTCGATCACTCTTGTTTCATCACCCTTGCCCGAAACCACCACTAGCACGGCCTTACGATGATCAATCCACAAACCCACTGTCTTTCCCATAAAATTTCCCCTTGCTGGAAACGGCTTCTGCCGGCAGTCAGATGCCAGGAGTATCGTCTTAGTCATAGATACCGTCTCATTTGCTCCCCGGACCAGATGTCCGGGGAGGACTCTTTACCGTTACGAAGGCACAACGGCTTAGCGCTTGCCCTTAACGTGCATGTCATTCTTGACCGATGTCACGCCCTTGACGCTGCGGGCAACTTCGACCGCCTTGTTAATGTCGCCCTGAGCATTGACGAAGCCGCTCAACTGAACCACGCCCTTGAATGTTTCGACGTTGATCTCGCTCGACTTCAGCGTATCGTCTTTGAGAATTTCCGCCTTTACTTTGGTGGTAATGACGGAGTCGTCGATATACTCTCCGGTTCCCTCCTGTTTTGCCGTTGATGCGCAGCCCAGAAAAGAAACCAGCAGAATGACGAGAAAAAAGTTAGCGAACAGATTGAATGGTTTCATAATGATTCTCCTTGTGTGTGAATTTTTTTTGATCTTTATCTTCCCAAACCCCCTGCTCAGGGGTTCCTGCCTTTTTCGGCTATGTTCCTTGCCGTGCCCCCCCCAACGTTCCCAAGCTTTTGTTCGTTGGGGCGGCCACACGGCACGTTCAGTTTACTCCGTATACATGAGGGTGATGATGACGGTCCTGTTCAGCGCCCGGCCCTCCGGAATGCTGTTGTCATAGGGCGGGTTATTGGGGCCGTTGCCCTGATAGGTGATCTGGGAGGCAACGGCGATGCCGGTTTCGATCATGGCGGCGTATACGGCGCTTGCCCGGCGTTCGGACAATTTGATGTTATAATCCTCCTTGCCGATGGTGTCGGTATGTCCGGCGATATTCATCGTGGCCGACGGCAACTGCGCCCATTCTGGTGATGACCCGGTTGACAATGATCTGATTGCGGTCTTTCAGATCTGCCCGGTCGAATTCAAAGAGGATCAGGCCGTATTTTTCTATCACCTTGGATGCAATTTTCTGGGCCATGCGCTCCTCGCGCCTGATGAAGTTGATTTTGGTCGGTGCCGGGGTCGAGACGGTGAAGACGTTGCCTTCATTGTCCTGGCCTGTCGATCTCGGCGGTGATCTGATCCATCAGGGCAACATTGTGCACGCCGCCGAGGGATTCCATGTCAAAGACAAAGGACTGGAGGGAGATTGCCCGTGCCCTCCCTGGTCAGGAGTTCCTTGCCGCCGCCCAGCAGTTTGAGCTGCCATTTGGCGATAACCGTCTGGGTTGCAATTGCCGGGACGATGCGTATTTCCTTGGTGTCGCAGTTCTCCTGCATATAGGTGCTTTTGATGGTGTCGAGGATGGCGGGATGATCGGAATAGATCTCAACCCGCTGATTTTCAATGACCCCTTCCGGCACCCGGCTGGTGCTGGGCACGTTGGGAAGATTCTGGGCCGTGACATCCATGCGTGACGGATCAATGCCCCACACATATCTGAAATAGGCAAAGACCGCATCGGCCCGGCTCCTGGACAGGGCCATCTGGCCTTTTTCTTCGCCGGTATTGGAATTACAGCCCACAATGCTGATCCGGGCCTCAGGGTTCATCACCAGACGTTTGCCGATAACGTTGAGGATCTGGTGATACTTCTCCATGGTGTCCCTCAGCTTTTCCTCGGCAAATGCCTCTGTTTCGTCCTGGCGGACAAAGGTGACGTAGCGGTCGGATATTTCACTTCTGCCGGTGTCGAAATAGACGTAGTTCAACAGCGGCGAGCTGTCCACTATGGTGATCTCTTCGATGTTGATTGCCGATGGTTCACTGGTGAGCGTGCCGGTCGGCGGGTTGAGGAAGCGGAAGGTTACCGCATAGCGGTGAAAGATGGTGGTGGAAAACTGTTTGAAGATGGGCAGAAAATCGTCGGCTGATTTGGCCTTGCGGATCTTGCCGCCCGTGCCCTCGGCAAAGGACTGCAGAAACGGGTCCAGACCGGGCTTGTCCATGTAGTCCACGGCATAGGTGGTAAAATTCTGCGGCCCGGCGGCGGTCAGCTGCAGATCCCCGGTTTTGACAATACTGTTGATGTCTTCCCCGTCGGAAAAGACCACCATGAACTTCTGGCTCTTTTCCGGCATGCTGCGGATGATTTTCAGGCCTTCCTGCATGGCGTCATACAGATAGGTGCCGTCGGTGGGGTCGGAGTAGCTTTCCTTCAAGGCCAGGCTGAGCAAGGCCGGATCGCCTGACTGGGTAACCTTGGTTGATACCCTGGGGCGGCCGACCTGCTCGGTGCCGGGATCGACAAAGGTGATGATATGGACATTGTCAATGGGCCGGACCAGGGAGAGAAATTGATCCAGGGCGGCAAGCACCGGATCGATGGCCTTGCGCTGCTTCATGGAATAGGAGTTGTCCACCACCAGGACGATATTGAGGCCCATGTCCCGCTGTTCCCTGACTTCTTCCACGGAGATGATCTCGGCGGTCTTGGGGCCCTCTGGTGATCTGGAAATCCTCTTTCTGCAGACCGAGGATGGCCTCGTTTTCTTCATTTAACACCGAGACCAGCACCTTGTTCTCGTTTACGGTCTGAAAGTTCAGTTTTGATTTCAACTTGGGTGTTTCCACCTTGAGGTCTTCAAAGGCGAAGCTGCTGTCCATCCAGGCAAAGATGAACAGAAACAGACAAAGAAGGAAAACGTTTTTCTTCATAATTTTCTCCTGTCAATAGGGTGAGGTACTTATCATTTCCACTTACTCAAAATCTATCAGGCTGACTCCCGTAAGCCGTTTTACGGCTCAGGACCGCCACGTGAAAGGCCTCCTGACTTGCGACCAGGCTTTTTCCGCGTCTTTTTTAAGATCTTCCCACGCCTCATAGTCGGCAGCCTTATACTCCAGCAACTGAGCCTCGGCCTTATGCCGCTTGTGCTGTAAGGATTTGATTTTTGTGTCGTATTCAGCCTTCTCTTCGATCTTCTTGGCTTTATCCGCTTCAGCTATGAGCAGAGCAATCTGCGCGTTCCACTCATGCAGTTGAGTATCAAACTTTTCTGCGACCGTTTTCTGTTTGTCCTTCACAGCAACCTCCTTCCAGTTGAACATTCCGTCCCCATTGATCATCAAGCGAGAAGAACGATGGCCAGCAAGGTGTATGGTTTTCATTTTTCTTCCCCTTTCGGGAGTCATTTTGCGGGTTGATAACCTCAGGCCGGCTATAAAACTCTGCGCCCCTGGATAATGTTGAGCAGCACCACAATAACAGCTATCACCAGCAGGATATGGATGAACCCGCCCATGGTGTAACTGCTGACCAGTCCAAGAGCCCACAAAATTATCAGTATTACGGCAATCGTCCACAACATATGATCCACCTTTTTCGTTTATTGTTAGTATTTTCAGACGGTTCACCTGCCAATACGAATCCCCTGCAGGGAACCGATGACCCCGAAGGCGCTCAACAGCCAGAGAATCACTGCAATAATGACCACGGCATTCAAGATTTTCTTTATGGTCTGTTCCATCGGTATGTAGGTGTTGATCAGCCACAGAATTACCCCAACGGCAACCAGAACAATTATTAATTGTATCAACGGCATGGTTTGCTCCTTTCCTTTGGCGTAGTTGGCGGCGTCTGGCCGATCGCTGGCGCCACGGCAAGCGACACCCCTGAGTCAAGCCCTGCGGCACGGATGGCCAGGGCCTGCTTTGCTGCCGCCGGGCTATCGGCCTGGTTTATCCGTTTTTATAATTTTAAATTGCCCCGGGGCCGAAAGATTTTGCGCGTGGCTCTGTTCAACCCCCCAGACAAAAACAACAAATGCCGACAGCAAAGGCATAAACATCAAAAAATTACCTGGTTTCATTTCAACTCTCCTCGTGATTACAAGGTTCTTTACGTTTGTTCATAACCGGATGGCAGATTTCCGCTATCCCCGTCCGATGAAGACTTCGGTAAGAAATTATTTCACACGGCTTTTCAAGAAGGTGCATCGCCCCGCGCAGCACCCGGAAAAACTTCGATTCCATATGCTTTTCAAGGTTCTTTCGGCTATCCCACTCTTCAAGCAGACAGAGGAGCTGTTCATCCTCCATGCTGTGAAAAAAATCGCACCGCAGGCATCCCTCTGCAGTCCTGATGGGACCGAGCAGCGCGGTAATCGCCTGAGAAAGCTCCATGCGTTTCTCGAAGCCGGCACCTTCATTTGCATAATGAGCAGGATCATAGCAAGACGTATTGGCAAAACACATGCCGACAGATGAAAGGATGCAACAATTGCTATTTAGACTCTCATAACAATTGGTTAGCCGAGGTGGCGAACAAACGATGTGATTGGCGGAAGCTGTTTGGCCTCCATATATGGTGAATCCCTCAATATGTGGAGGCAGGGGTTGAGGGAAACCGGCAGGCGCCTTTTCCCAAGGGCATTGCCATAATGGATACAGGTCCAGAACTCCTGATACCGTGACGCAATTTCAATGAGTTAAGCCACCATCTCAGATTCTGGCCTGTAACCGGTTTGAGTACTTAAAGTGAAAGTACCATGTATCGTTATCGCCAGGCCCGAATGCTTTTATCGGGCATCCAGCACATTCCACCCTGCATCAGCCATTTTTTCTGCCCAGGACCAGCAGCACAATGCCGCCCACAAGGCAAATTCCACCCACCACCGGCGGCAACGGAAGTGTTCGTGTCTTCTCAGCCGTCATCTGGATGGGACCGAGATCAACGACCTTCTCTCTTGTCGTGTAGGTTATGCCCTGATAGGCAAAGGCCACGATCCCTAAAGCGATGAGAATGACGGCCAGCACCGTGTATGTTTTCATTTCGTTCCTTTCTGTTATCAGTTTGAGTGGCTAAATTACTTGAAGTACTTAAAGTGCCTCAAATGAATGTTTTTTTCTGATCAGAAAGTACCGCAACTTCAAGTACTTCAGGCATTTTGAGTACTTTAGGCAGAGTATCAACGTAAAATCTGCCGAGATCAGGTTATCTAAAATAAGCGAGTAAGACTCAATCCCTCTTTCCAGCAGGCTACAAGCTAGCCACGCCGCCCCTGGATGACGTTAAGCAGCACAACAATAATGGCAACTACCAGCAGGATATGAATAAAGCCTCCCATCGTGTAACTGCTGACCAGTCCCAGCGCCCACAGAATTATCAGTATTACGGCGATCGTCCACAACATATGATCCTCCTTTTGTTTGATGAACTCGTATTTATGCCCCTTGCGGGTAAAAAGTCTGTTTTCAGTTTTTACGATTCCATCAATATTGGTTCAAATCCTGAACTGCATCCACTACCATCCCGGTCCCTACCGCAATCAACAGGATATCGCTTGCCACGCGCACGAAACGGTGATGCTCCGGCGGCGGCCCAAGCTCTACAATGACCTGGGGCGGCAGATCATAAAAGATGACGTCCCGGGGCAGCCGTCGGCCAACCTGCCATTTTCTGGCATGACCGCGGGGCACGCAGCCGTTGTTGCTCCTGACCAGGCCCGGCGGGCAGTGGCCGGAGTGATACTGCTCAATATAGTAGTTGTTGATCACGGTCCGGTGCTGGTCACCGAAATAGGTGCTCCTCCCACTATTTCCATCCCTGCCCCTGTCGTCAGAGTGCCTGTCGTCACGCTGCCGGTCGTAATCCTCATGTCTGTCTTGCCTTTCACTCTGTTCGTGTTTGTCGCCTTTATTGCCGTCGCCGGCCCAGGATGGCTTTTCCGCCAGGGCAGTGCTGGTGGTGGCCAGTATCCCGGCGAGGGCAAGAGCCAGGATGCTGCTCTTCCGCATGGTAATCTTCTGCATAATCATCTCCACATAAAAAGTTGCCAACAAACCCGCTGGTTTGACTCTATGAACAGGCGGGAGGCTCTCTCACTGCCGCTGCTCCCCGGATCAAATGTCCGGGGAGAGCAATAGTGACTTGACGACGAGCCCATGGAATGCATTCCCTTACTTAACGCGCATGGAATTTTTGACCGAGGTCACACCCTTGACGCTACCTGCAACTTCGACCGCTCTGTTGATGTCGGCCTGGGAATTGACGAAGCCGCTCAACTGGACCACGCCCTTGAACGTTTCGACGTTGATTTCGCTCGACTTCAGTGAATCGTCCTGGAAAATTTCCGCCTTTACCTTGGTGGTAATGACCGAGTCGTCAACATACTCTCCGGTTCCCTCATGCTTTGTCGTCGATGCGCAGCCCAGCAGGAGAAACCAGCAGAATGACGAGAAAAAAGTTAGCGAACCGATTGAATAGTTTCATAATAATTCTCCTTGTGTGTCACTTTTTTTGATTTTTATCTTCCAACCCCCTGCCGTGATTTTCAGGGAGCGTACGTTGCCTTCTTATATCCGGCCCAAGAGCAGCAGGATGATCAGGATCAGCACAATCAGGCCCAGCCCGCCGCTCGGGTAGTAACCCCACCCTCGGCTGTGAGGCCAGGTGGGTAATGCACCCAGCAGCATCAGAATCAAGACGATAAGCAAAATTGTTGAGATCATAACGTTCCTCCTTTGGAGGCTATTAACAGCCCTCAATCTTTTTCTTCGACTTGGACTCCCCGATTGTTATGTTGTTGGTCACATTTTTCACGCCGTGAACATCCTGCACATATTTGGTGACTAAATCCTTTTCAGCCGCGTTTTTTGCCTTGCCCTCCAACGTTACCATGCCATTTTTCGTCTCGACCCTGGTGTCAAGGGCGCTGGTGGAGCGGTGATACATTAACGTCATCTTGACCAGGGCGGTGACGGATGCGTCATCAATTGATTCGCCCACGGCCTCCATTTTTTGACCCATGGTTTTTTCGTCCGGATTGCCCGGCTGTCTTTGACAGGGTCATCTCATTTTGTACGCCTTTAACACCTACGATATCCTTGACGTATTCAGCCGTCAGATCCTTCTGCGCCTGGCTTTCTGCTTCGCCTTGCAGGGTTACGATGCCGGCTTTGGTGTTAACCTGAGTCATGGCGCTCACGTGCCGATGGAACAGGAGCGCGGCCTTTACTTTCATGCTGACCCACGCATCCGAATCCTCGGCAACGGGTTCACCTTTGAGTTCCAGCTTGTTTTCCACGCTTTTGACCCCGGGCAGGTTTGCCACGGTATCCTGGGCCAGGGATTTGTGGCTCTCTTCGGCGACTGTCCCTGTCAAGGTGACGACACCATCCCTGGATTCGATTTTAACGGCATCGTCCTTGAGGTATGTCGTAAAAACATACGACTTCTTGGCCGCTGATTCGATACTCTCATCCGTCCCGGTCGCGGACGCGAGTACAGGGCCGCCGGCCACCAGCAGAGCAAAGGCAACTACCAGCAAAGCTACACGATACATTGGTTTCATTAGTGCTTTCTCCTTTCTGATTTTGTTGTTGTTTTTCCAAATCTTTATCTTAAAATCTCGCTTGTCTAAAAATTGATCATTTGTCGAAATAACGATATTTTTGTGACATAGGAGCCGTAACGAAATTAAAAAAATGGCCATGTGAATTCGGAACGGCTCCGAAGTGCCACCCAGGGGAAGACGCCTGCAGGAAATTATTTCACATGGCTCTTCAAGCAGATGCATAGCCCCGCGCATCACAGAGAACCACTCGGAGTTGCGATTTTTTTCAAGGTTCTTTCGGCTATCCCACTCTGCAATCAAACAGAGGATCTGTTCATCCTCCATGCTGTGAAAAAAATCGCACCGCAGGCATCCCTCTGCAGTCCTGATGGGACTGAGCAGCGAGGTAATCGCCTGAAACAACTCCTTGCGTTTCTCAGAAGGCACCTTCATTTGCATGATGACCAGGATCATAACAAAGGGTAATGGCAAGAAACATGCCTGCAGACGATAATATGCGCAGAGATAAAATTAGTCTTTAATAACAGCGGATTAACTTAGAGGAAGGAACAAAAAAAGAAGGCCGGCGGGATCTGCTTGGCCTCCATATATGGTGGCGCACTCAATATATGGAGGCCTTGCTGGGGCCTGGGAATTCCATGATGGGCATCACTTCCACGGCATTGATACCCCTATTTTTGCAGATAAGGACCTGTAGGAAAATAAGTTGGACAAAATTGCGCTCAGATTTGGGTCAGATTTGGTTGTGGCGATCAGCGCAAAACCACAGGCGTAGCAGGGCTACGTCGAGGATTTTGCGATTGAGCCGCAGCCAAAGATGGCCCGAAGATGAGATGCAAGATGTTCAAGTTATTTGCTGACAGGCCCTAAAGATCGAGGTTATGCAAGCCGCAGCAGGATCAACGACGCCCGGGCATCGCCCCTGCTTATGTCGGGCACGATCCGCAATTCCAACACCGTCACACCCTGGAGGTTGACGACGTAGTCTTCGACCTCGCGGGTCGCGCCGGGCGGGCTGAACGTATACTGTTGGCGCAGAATCTCCCGGTAAGACCGCCCGCCGTCCCCGGACCATCGCAGCACAAACTCATGGGTACGCTCCCGGCTCTCTTCCTCAAATACGAGTTGAATTTGCCTGAGTGCCTGCGGTTCGTCAAACAGCAGGCGGATTGTCTGCTCCCCGGTTTCGCCGGCCAGCCAGCCCGGCCCAGCGCCGGCTGTCAGCGCCGACTCGACGGGATGTCCTGCTTCCTCGGACGTAATCTCGACCTGCGCGAGACGCTCCAGGTCGAGCCAGTCCTGATCGGTGGATGAGGGCACCTTTGAACTTTGATTGATAATCCGTTTGCGCATCATACTCTTAACACCCCACTTTCATAAAAGAAATCGTCCGGAAGGACTCCGGGCATTCATAGGTGCGGATCGGACTTCTTGTGACGCCATCACAGATAGTCAGCGCCGCGCCACTCGACAGCGCCGAACCGGGCCTGGCCAAGCAAAGTGTAAACAATGCTGACGGTGCCAGTCGACTGGTGGCTGTCAGCTCGATCGGGATACTGCGCATCCCGGACGGACGTGATGTATTTGAGCCCAATGGCGTGACGGCCATAAACACGAAGGGTGAACTCCATGTTCAGGCGATCGATAGCCTCCCTTCCCCCTGGGTCATCGCCGCCCATGCCGGTCAAATAATACGCACGTCCTGTCAAGTCGAACATGGCTCTGTCGCCAAGGATGAGACGAAGTCGGCGGAGAAGGCAGTTACGACAATTCTGGCCCCCGGCCTTCGCCGGAGTGGCGACGAGGGTAGTCAGGTTTTTCTTAAGTTAACGGCATTGACCTCCAATTATCAGCGGCAATGCCAATGCGCATCATTTCCTTACCACCAGGACAGGGATTTTCGTATCTTTATGGATTACACCATAGGCAACACTGCCGAGAACCGCGGCTTCTAAAGCGCTCTTTCCATGAGAACCCATAACAATGAGATCCGCCTTTGACTTCTTTGCCTCTTTCAAAATCTCTTTGACAGGATGCCCTTTAGTTATCGCGCTCTCTGCTTGGACGCCATTTTCATCACACAAATTCTTTACCTCGGCAACATACCCTTCAGCAGCTTCGCGCAGATAATCCTCGATAGGTTGTATGACATGCATCGCCGTCTGTGCGGCAGGAACTGCCTGGCCTATAAATGAGCGTTGATCAATAACGCTGAGAACAATTACCGAGGCTTGTAACTGTTTTGCAAGGTCAACCCCATACATGGCTGCCTTTTGCGCTGTCTTTGACCCATCTGTCGTCACAAGAATCTTAGAAATCATACCCTCTCCTTTAATCTATTCTTGAAAAATAAGCGGAAAATGTCCCTTCTCTCTTCGTGGTAAGCCGTTGTAGTAACAAAACAATGCCCTCATCTGGCTTGTAAAAACGAAATGGTTCAGAAAGCCGAGGTTATTTCGTAACGGCTCCTAATCAGATTTTTTATTCTATGTGCGCTTTAGCCGTTTGGAGAGCAAGATCTTTATCCTTGGTAAACAGCCTCCACTTCATTTCTGATGAATGAATACCTGCTTTCTTGTCTTGACCTTTACAGTAATACCAGTGGCCAAAGCGTTCGACCTTGGAAAAGGGATGATTCTCGTTACAGAGAAACCCGCAGGGATTAATCTCTTTGAAAAAAATAGTTTCATCCGGGACCTCATCATAAGACATATCTGTAGGCAATACGATTTGCGATACATCCACGCTCTCTGCTTCCTTTTCATCCAGCCAGTCTGAAATTTTCATTTGATTTTTTCTCCTTCAGAAATTTAACGATTGAAGTGAGTGGGCCGAAGGGAATGCCTGTCTTTTCAGCTTTTCCACGTCGAGATTGCGCAGGTACTCAACAAGGTTCTGCCACACTTTATGGAAGCCGTACCCGCCCTGGGTCATTTCCGCGATGGCTTCGTCCTTTGTCCAGCCCTGGATGACGATGCGGTAGACCGCGAACAGCATGCCGGTGCGATCCGCGCCGTAGTGACAGTGGACAAAGAACGGCGCGCGATTCCGGTCTGCGACGAGTTGCAGGAAGCGGACGACATCTTCATCCTCCACGTGCCAGGCGTTCATCGGAATCTCTTCGTAGGCGAGGTCCGTGCCGGCGATCTTATCCCGGTCATTGTGGAAGAAACGGAGGTTGATGACCGTCTTCACGCCCATCGCCTGGAGCCGGCGGAACCCTTCCGCCGTCGGCTGCGCGCCGCGATAGAGGTCGTCCGAGACGCGATGGAGATTCGGCAGGCCGGGTTTCTCGATTGGAACCGCCCAGACATGAAAAGACAACTCAAGCGTGACATCGGGCTGAAAAACTTTCTCTTGTTGAGATGAGTACGATTGACACCCTGGCAAAAGCAGTGCGGCAAGGCAAATGACCGCGACGAACGCAGTGCTGAAGCTCAATTTCAGTACCTGATTTCCTCTCATTGCTTACCTGTCGTCTGAGCTCATTAAAGGGTAATGGCAAGAAACATGCCTGCAGACGACAATATGCGCCGAGATAAAATTAGTCTTTAATAACAGCGGATTAACTTAGAGGAAGGAACAAAAAAGAAGGCCGGCAGGATCTGCTTGGCCTCCATATATGGTGGTGCCTCAAAATGTTGAGGAAAAAGAAGATGAAAATTGGTCCTGAGGTCGTTCATGATGATTCATCACAAACGAGCCCCAAAACCCTATTTTCTCTGAGCCGCCATGCTATTTTTCCACAACTTCTTCAATCTGGCCGATCTTTTCCTGGACTTTTCCCTCTAAATTTTCGACTTTGCCCTCGGCTTCCAGATCACGGTTCTTGGCTACTTTCCCGACGATCTCTTTGGTCTTGCCTTTCACTTGATGCATCTTGCCTTCTGTTTTGTCTTTTGTGCTTGATTTCATGTTATTCTCCTTGTCTGTTTTCGGTTGACCAGCGTTAATCACTCATTGCATCAACGCCATAATATTTCTCCTTTCCAGCTGCGGATTGAAGGAGAAAAGATACTTTTCTGTTTGCTTGTCAGGTGACGGTCTCCCGTAGGTCCCGGAGCCATTGCTCGGCAGCTTCGTAGTCGCGAAACGGCTTGACGATGCACACGTCCTCGAGCAGAATCTCAAGCATGCGTATCATCCCAAAGCCAAATTCACTGGAGACCACCACCGCCGTGGGGCCGAGCACCGATCTGCGGCCGAAGTTGGTGAGCAGCGAAACGATTTCGCGGGCCTGGGCGGAAGACCAGGTCGGCACCGCGGTGCGAGCGTCGATTAACTCGCGGTAGCTCAGGCCGCCGGCAAGGCGCTCGGCAAGCAGATGAGTCCGGACTTCCTCCCACCCGATTGGACCAGTGGCGATCGCCACCATGTAGCCCTGATCGTGGTCAATGGAGCAGGTAATGGTCATGTTATTTCGTAACGGCTCCTTGTATACCGGTTGTCGAGTCTCAAAAAGCGCCGTCATTCCCGCAATGCTGTTGAGCGGGAATCCAGGATCTTTGCTGGATGCCCGATAAAAGCATTCGGGCATGACGATAAATGGTGCTTTTGAAATTTCCAAGTCCCTTATATCGGGCCTAACAGCAGCAGGATGATCAGGGTCAGCAGGATCAACCCGCCGCTCGGGTAGTAACCCCACCCTCGGCTGTGAGGCCAGGCGGGTAACGTACCCACCAGCAGCAGAATTACGACAATGATCAAAATCCTGCCGATCATAATGCTCCTCCTTTGTATTGCCCTGGCTCCCCACCGACTCAGGTCAGTCACGCGACGGAGCCGGGGAAACGGTCCTCCAGCCTAATAATGTCCTCAGCCGGCTGGCCAAAGCGGCATTTCACTTTAAGTTCTTTAGGCATTTTAGGCACTCAAACCGGCACCAGGCCAGAATCTGAGATTGTGGATCAATTCATTGAAATTACGTCACAACATCAGGGGTTCTGAGGTTATTTCGTAACGGCTCCTAATTGGTCTTGGACTCTTCGATTGATATGTTGTTGACCACGCCTTTCACGCCGTAAACATCCTGCACGTATTTGGTGACTAGATCCTTTTCGGCCGCGTTTTTTGCCTTGCCATCCAAGGTTACCAGGCCTTGGTTCGTTTCGACATTGGTGTGGAGTGCGCTGGTAGAGCGATGATACATTAACGTCATCTTGACCAGGGCAGTGATGGATGCGTCATCAATTGATTCGCCCACGTCACCCATTTTTTCACCCATGGTTTTTTCGTCCGGATTGCCGGGTGTCTGTGATACGGTCATCTCATTTTGTACGCCTTTAACGCCTTCGACATCCTTGACGTATTCAGTCGCCAGGTCCATTTGGGCCGGACTGGCGGCTTCACCGCGCAAGGTGACAACCCCATCCTTGACTTGCACGTCAGTCTTGCTGGTGCTCAGGTTGCGATGAAACAACAGCGAGGTTTTCACTTTCATGCTGACCCACGCATCTAAATTCTCGGCAACGGGTTCACCTTTGATTTCCAGCCGGTTTTCCACGCTTTTGACTCCGGGCAGGTTTGCCACGGTCTCCTGGGCCAGGGATTTGTGGGACTCTTCGGCGACTGTCCCTGTCAAGGTGACGACACCATCCCTGGACGTGACTTGAATGCCATCGTCCTTGAGGTATGTCTTGAAAACATACGACTTCCTGGCCGCTGATTCGATACGCTCATCCGTTGCAGCCGCGGACGCGAAAACAGGGCCGCCGGCCACCAGCAGAGCAATGGCAATTACCATCAAAGCCAAACGATGCATTGTTTTCATAAATGAGTTCTCCTTGCTGATTTTGTTATTTTTCCCCCACCGGTGCCGTAAGCCTCCCCCTTGGCAGGGGAGAGGCTTCCTTCACTTAAACTACATTTTTTTGGCGGAACTGCGGCGGCGGGCGACGCCGGCAAGACCGGCCAGCCCCGTACCCATGAGCAGCATGGTGGCCGGCTCAGGAACGGGAGCGGCGGCGTTGTTCTCTGCTACGTAGCCTGCTACAAAGGTCGCCGCGGCGCCCGTGTAATCATTCCAGCCCCAATTATTGTTATTATATCTGCCGTCAAGGGCCATGCGGGGCTCACTCGCATTGCCGTTTGGTTCCCCGTTACCCCAATACTGGAAAGAAAACGGCTCGCTTGTGACCCATGCCCATGCCCCGGCTGCATACATCCCGCCGATGTAATACTCGACCAGACTTCCATCGGCTGGACCAAGCAGGCCGGTAATAAAGTTCTGTTCCTCAAGGGAGGTTATGGTGGCCAGATCCCATCCGGCGCCCCTGCTTTGCGTAGCCAGGCGTGCGTTGTCCCAGGAAATACTTCCTGAACCAACCACTTCATACTGATGGCCGTTGCTGCTCCATGTCATGGTGGTTGCACTGCAGACACCCGTTCCTCCAAGCATCACCCCCATGCCGATAACAGCCAAGGCCAAACCTTTTGCTATTACTTTTTTCATTTTTCTTCCCTCCAATTTGATTTTTTTTAATACAATTGCTGCTGCTTACTTTTTCCTCGTACATCTTTTTTTGATGTTTAAATATGCGAAAATAAGCCAAACATCGTTCCACCTGCCGAAACAGAAAAGCCCGCATGGCCAGTTGCCTGCGGGCTGCTGAACTTTGCAGTGGCTCGATTAACTATTTAGTTTCGGTCGTGGTGGTCGTGGTTTTGGTCCGCTTCTCCTGCATCAGGGGTTTTTGGGTCGTTGTCGAGGTTTTCCGAACCACCACTTTGTCAGCGATCATTTGATCGCCTTCCTGGGTGTAGTAAACCGTCACCGGCAGGCCGGACTTAACAGTCTCCATGGAGACGGGATTACCCATGTCGTCAACATAGGTTGTGCTTTTGGTGTAGGTGTATTTCGTCGGAGCCGTGCTGGTTTCCGTTCGAACCACCAGGGTGTCGGGGCTAACCTCGCTTATCGTTCCCACGGTTTCCGTTGTAACCGTTTTGACAGTCACATCTGTATGTTGAGCAAATGCCCCACATGGGGTAATCAAAACTGCCAATGCAAATACCAGCGGCATCATTTTTTTCATGGCGTTATCCTTTTTTGTAAAATTTGTGTAACTGTTCAGGTTGGTTAATCTGGCGGTTGACAAAAAGTCCCATTGGCTTGAAAACGGCACTCTTCTGAGGGGATAAGGACGAAACAGAAAGCGGTTAGAACGGCTCCTAACTATTTACTGCTTTCAGTCGTTGTCGTGGTGGTCTGCTCCTGGACCACCGGTTTTTCAGTCGTCGTCGTGGTTTTCCGAACCACCTCTTTTGAACTGCAGGCCCCAATTGTGACGGCGATCATCATGAGAAGTAATAAATAGGGAATAAAGATTTTTTTCTTTTTCATAGCGGTTAATCCTTTCTGTAAGCGAGTGTTTAAAAAATGGGTTGTTACATCTTTTCTTTTGGGATGAAGGGAAATAACTCAACGAAGGCCTATAACTTTTTGGATCTGGCCCAGCTTTCCTTGAATTTCCTCGTCAAGATTTCCGATTTCTCCTTTGGCCTTCAAGTCACGATTACACCGACTGCTTCCCCGTCGGTCTCCTTGATCTTGCCTTCCGCGTTGTGTGTGCTTGATCTCAATTGGTCTTCCCCTCCTGTTTGATTTCGGTTTATGATTCTGTTGTGTTTTCCGGCTCACCGCGCATCTAACTTTTCTTCATAAGCTCATGAGCAAGAGGCATGCCTACAGGCAAATGCTGACAAAAATGAGAAATAAATCATTTATTAACAATGGATTAAGCGAAACGGAGAGAACAGGGGGAAAAGCTGACAGAAGGTATCCGGCCTCAATATGTGGCGGGATCCACATCATGCTGAGGGAGATGGAGAGGGGGTTCAGCAGGTAATTGGCATTCAGGAGTCAGGAGTTAGAATTCAAGTAGTTGATTATCAGTTTTATTTCGGCTCCTGACTGCTGTATTCTAAATTCTCTGGAAACAAGCTGCGGGCAACTGAAAAATATTATTTAATTTCAACAAGTTATCGCAACTCAGACAAGTTGACGCTCAATATATCCCGCGCTCATGAGGTGCGTTGCCGGTCTCGTTGTTCAAGTTCCGCATTCAATGTGTTAAGCGCCGCCTGGGTCTCTTTGAGCACGGTAATATCTTCGAAGGTGATCACCACGCCGTCGATCACATTGTTTGTCGTGCGATAGGGCCGGGTCCGTATGCGGTAGAAGGCGCCGTTCTTACTCCGCACTTCCTTTTCCTTCATGCCGAGGTTCTGGAGAATTTCGCGGGCATCCTCCGCCAGGTCCATGCCGATCAAGGAGGTGGCAAAATGGTTGATGGGACGGCCGAAATCGCCGCTGGCCAGGGGAATGATCTCCAAGGCTTTGGGGGTGAACCTTCTGACGCACAGATCAATATCAAGGAAAATAGTGGCGATCTCTGTACTGTCGAGCAGATTTTTCATGTCATCATTGATCTTGGACAACTCGTCGATGCGGCTCTGCAGCTCAGCGTTGACCGTGGCGGCTTCCTCGTTCAATGATTGGAGTTCCTCCTTGGAGGTCTCCAGTTCCTCATTGGTGCTCTGCAGCTCCTCATTGGTGGATTGCAACTCTTCGTTGGTGGATTTAAGCTCTTCATTGGCGGTCTCAAGCTCTTCGATGGTGGTTTGCAGATTTTCCTTGGTATACCGCAGCTCCTGTTCGAGGGTCTCGACAGTAGCGTTTTTTGTGCCTGTCCTTGACTGTTTTAAGGCGCTCTTTTTTTTCAGGGGAATATCGGTTTCCTTGAAAATGACCATCATCAGGCCGCGCAAGGCTCTGTGTCCCAGGACCGGCTTGACGATCAGATCAATGGCCAGATGACCGCCGTTGTGCTCAATGGCTACCCCTTGACGGACACATTCCTGCTTGTTGGTCGCCACTGTGCGGATGGCGGCCTCCAGGTCCATTTTCAGACCGGGGCGCGCCATTTCCAGGATATTGACACTGACTTTGCCGATGGCCGGTTCCAGGTACCTGCCGGTGCGGCCGTGGACATAGATGATGTTGCTCGCCTCGTCGATAATGACGCAGGGAGGGGCGTTGACCTGTTTAAGAATCGTTTCGACCAGTTGGAAGGCGCTCAGCTCTTCCGCCTTTCTGATGGGTTCCGGCAGTTCCGGTTTCGCGCTCTCCTTTATGGCGGGAGCCGCCGGAAGTTTCAGCATCTGCCGGGCGGCAACCGATAACGGCTTGCGTCGGTATATTTTCCATTTCCTGTCCGCTATGGCGAAGAGGTCGTGGGCCTGACCAATGGCCTCCGAGGTCCCGAGAAAAAGAATGCCGGCCGGTTTCAGACTATAGTGGAAAATGGGGATGAGCCTCTTTTGTAATTCCGGGCCGAGGTAAATGAGCAGATTGCGGCAGCAGAGCAGGTCCAGTTTGGTAAACGGCGGGTCCTTGATAATACTCTGCACGGCAAAGACCACCATCTCCCGGATCGATTTTTTAATCCGGTACTGATTATCCTCCTTGGAGAACCAGCGCTTCAGGCGTGCAGCGCTCACATCACCAATGATGCTGGCCGGATAAATCCCGGCCCGGGCCGCAGCCACGGCGTCCTCGTCAATGTCGGTGCCGAATATCTGGACGTTGAGGCGGCGACCCTGATCCTCCAGGACCTCCTGCAGGAGGATGGCAATGGAATAGGCCTCCTCGCCGCTGCTGCAGCCGGCAACCCAGACGCGCAGGGTATCGCCCTCCGGCTTGTCCTTGAGCAGTTCGGGCAGGATTTTTTCCCGGAGCGCCTCAAAGGCTTTGGCGTCCCGGAAAAAATTGGTCACCCCGATCAACAGTTCCTTGAACAGGATGTCAATTTCAACCTCGCTTTTCTGGAGATAGGTGACGTAGTCCTTGACCTCGTCGATCAGGTGGACGTGCATCCTCCTTTCCAGGCGCCGCAGGATCGTGTTTTTTTTGTAGAGGGAAAAATCGTGTCCGGTGCGGGTGCGCAGGAGGATGCAGATTTTCTGCAGGGCGTCGGGCATCCTCCCGTCATCGGCCAGAATCGCTGCCGTGCTTTTATGGACCGCGTGGCGCAGGTATTTGATCAGCTGCTCCGGCATTTCGCCGGGCGGCAGGACATAGTCGGCAAGCCCGGTGGCAATGGCGCTTCGCGGCATGCCGTCATATTTGGCGGACTTTTCGTCCTGCACCATCACCATGCCGGCCTCGCCCTTGATCGCTTTTACCCCCAGGGTGCCGTCGCTGCCGGTGCCGGAGAGAATGATGCACACCGCATTTGGCCCCTGGTCCTGGGCCAGGGCCCGGAGAAAGCTGTCAATCGGCAGATTGACGCCGCGGGGCCGGCTCAGTTCCATGAGCTGCAGGGTGCCGTTCAGGATGGAGAGGTTCTGGTTGGGCGGGACGACATACACCGTGTCCGGCTCCACCCGCATCCCGTCCGTGATCTGCAGGACCCGCATCGCTGTGCGCTTCTGGATCAGTTCGGGCATGATGCTGATATGGGTTGGATCGAGATGCGGGACCAGAATAAAGGCAATCCCGGCGTCCGCCGGCATGGCGGCAAAAAATGCTTCAAAGGCCTCCAGCCCCCCGGCCGAGGCGCCTATCCCGACAACCGGCAGGGTCGTCTTAGGCCGGAAGGCGTCTTCGCCGGAAGCCGGTAAGGTGTCGGCACTGGTTTTATCTTTGGGGGGTACGGCCTTTTTGGTCCCGGCAGTACCCCTGGGGGCGCCGATCCTGGATTTTTTCTCTTTTCTGGGGGGCATGTTCAACTCCGGCAAATATAAGGTCGATAGTCTGAAGGGGTTTAGGGTTATTGCGTGAAGGTAGACTACAAACCTAAACGCCTAAGCAACCTGAGCAGTTACGTCTCGGCTTATACCCGGGAAAACTGCTTTCCACAAGCGTGGGCAACAGCGTGCAATGATCTCTCAAGATCTTCCAGTCGATATGGTTTATGGAGTGCATCAAAAAAACCATACTCCTTGAAATTCGCCATAACCGGATCATTTGAATAGCCGCTGACCACAATGGCTCTGATATCCGGATCGATTTCCTTAAGCCGTTTGATGGTTTCCCTGCCCCCCATGCCGCCCTTGACGGTCAAATCGAGAATAACCGCTCCAAAAGGCGCGCCTGCAAGTTGCGCCTGCGAATAGAGCTCGAATGGCTTCTTCCCCGTTGCAGGCCGTTTCCACCCGATAACCCACCATTTCCAAAATATCCCGGGTTACGTCTCTCAGCATTTCCTCATCGTCCATGACCAGAATTTTGTTGTTCACCATAGGGGTGAGTTCGGCCCCGGCCTCCGGCGAAACGATCTGCCTGTCGATGGCAGGCAGATACATTGAAACCGTCGTTCCGTTGTTTGGCTGCGAGGCAATATCTATGGAGCCGCCATGGTTTTTTATGATGGAATAGGCAACCGTGAGCCCCAGGCCCATTCCTTTTTCCTGGCCCATCTCCTTGGATGAAAAATAAGGGTCAAACACCTGGGGGAGAATATCCTTGGCTATGCCCACTCCTTGATCCTGGATTGAAACCTTGACATACTTCGCACCCTGATTGTCCGGCAATTGCCGGTTTTCCCCAGGGACCGAGTCGACATTTTCAGCGCGAATGCGAATCGCGCCTCCCTGGGGCATGGCCTCCCGCGCATTGCTGATCACATTAGCAATTGCCTGAGTCATCTGCCCGGCATCAACCTCAACCGGCCACAACCCTTCAGGGAAAAAACATTCGGAATTCACGGGAGATCCGGCCAGCGCAAGACTCACCGCGTCTGTAATGAACGCCTCGACAGGGATAAGTTCTTTTAACGGTTCACCGCCTGCTGAAAAAGTCAGGAACTTCTTGGTCAGAGTACCGGCGCTCAGACACGCTTCCCGCGCAGTCTGCAATTCTTTGGCAATAGACCGGCCAATCAGCATATCTGCCTGAGCCATCTCAAGGTTGCCCAGGATTACCGCGAGAAGATTATTGAAATCATGGGCAATGCCGCCGGCAAGCAGCGCCGTGGCTTCAAGCTTTTTAGCCTTAATGATTTCGTTTTCCAGGCGCTTTGCTTCAGTGATGTTGTTTACGGCTATGCGCAGCCGCATCCCGCTGTTATCGCTTTTTTCCTTGGGAACACATACCAGCCTGGCCCAGAACCAGTCACCATTCTTTTTCCGCATCCGCAGATCGCATACCCGCCGACTTTTCGCCTCAATAAGTTCTCTGGAGTGTTGATAGAAGATGTCCTGATCTTCATGGAAAATAAAACGGGAAAAGGGCCGGCCGAGGAGTGACTTCCTTTCTTCGCCCAGCAGGTCGGCCAGGGTCAGATTTGCTTCCACGATCAGACTCTTAGCGCTGAGGGTGAGATAGCCGACAGGAGCAAAGTCATAGAGATCAACATACTGGTCGCGGGTTTCCACAAGCTCTTCCTGAACCCGGCGAAGCTCCTCATTCTGCAATTCCAGTTCGATCTGATGGGTATGGAGTTCATGAAGCACTGTACGGAGTTCATCACGGGTATTCTCTGAAAAGGGGTATTTTCCGGAGCCAAGCATTTCTGTTGCCCGTTTGCGCAACTCATCGAGATTCCCTATGTTCATAATCGCCTCCTACGCCTTGATCCCTAAACATTACATGAATCCCTTTGGTTTTGCAAAATAATATGTACTTAGGCATTTTAGGCACTTTAGGCACTTTAAGTACTCAAATCGGCGGCTGAAGATCACATCAACCAGCGTCTTTTCATCAATAAATAGGAAAGATAAAAGGTAAATGATCCCACGAGAAATAAATAGACCAACTCAAAAGACATGTTCGCTGCCCTGCCGTCTTCCAGCAGAATGGCTTTAAGCGGCTCATAAAATTGGTAGGACGGCAGCAAAGGCGCAACAACGGTCAATTTTTGTGAAAAATCGGACAGCGCGGAAGGAAGAAGGTGCGGCAGATAAAAGAGAACCCCTATGGTTCTGGCGCTGGCCTGATTGCGGCAGAGAAAACCCAGGAAAACCCCGTAGGCGCTGAAACAAAAACTGCCGGCCATGATGAAGGCGATATAGTCGAAGAGATTGACCACGGTAAATCTTCCCAGCAGATGGAGAAACAGGACCGCCATCATGGTCAGAACCATCCCCATGATTACTTTGGCAATGAGCCATTGCACCTCGCGTATGGGGGTCTGGAGGAGCGCCAGGAGCAGCTTTTTTTCTTTTTCCTCGGCGACTTGGGCCGGAAGAATAATGAAACCGACGAGCAGGACAAGCATCAAAATCCAGGTCGGCAAAGTCTGCCTTTGAATACCGCCCTCGTGCAGCGGTTTAATGTCGGTGATCCAACTGGCCCTGCTTCCTTCCGCCGCTTTCTGCAAGGCTGAAAAACTTTCCACGATGGCCAGGGTGGGGAGAGACTCTTTTTTTAAAACCAGCAGGGCAAGGCTGCCGGGTTCTTTTTCATTTCCCAGCAAGACCCCGTCTATTTTTTTTTCCTGCAACAGACGAGTGCCTTCCTCTTCATTTTGCACCCAGGTAACTTCAATGATTTTTTCGGCTGCCTTGACGCTGCCGGTGATCTGGGGCGCATAGGCGTAATGCTGCAGGAGACCGATTCTGATTTTGCTGATGTCCCCGTCGGTCCGGTCCAGCAATTTTAAAGAAACAAAAACAAAAAGAGGAATAAAAAGAATGAGATAAATCGTTTTATTCTTTAAGGCGACGGCTAAATCATTGAATGCGAGGGCAAGAATATTTCTGATCATCATGCGTAGAGATTTTCATGGACTTCGGATTGAAAATATTTCTGCGGAGATCCGTCGAAGACCAGACTGCCTTTGTGCAGCACCATGATGCGCGTCGCCAGGCTTTTAATCTCTTCCGGCCGGTGGGAAGTAAAAAGGATTGTTTTCCCGGCCTCATGGATAGTGTGCAGCAGCCGGTAAAATTCTTTTGTCATCTCGAAGTCCAAGGCCGATGTCGGCTCGTCAAAAAGGAGCACCGGAGGGTCCGCCAACAGGGCGCGCCCGATGTTCACCCTTTGCTTTAAACCCTTTGACAGTTCCTGTATTTTATTTTTTCGAAAAGCAAGCAGATTGAACTCCCGCAAGATCTCATCCACCCGCGGAAAGGGCGTTTGAAAGAGAAAAGCAAAGAGTTTGAGATTGTATTCAACGCTGAAAAAATCAAAAAGATTGGGCACTTCCGGAACAAAACCCACTTTTTTAACAACCGCCGTCCT
>CAVSQR010000058.1:0-174347 GCA_963729825.1 uncultured delta proteobacterium
TAAACACCGATTTTCGCATGGGCTTTAACCGACACAGCCGCTAACATTTACCATTGCCATGTCAACTGAACCGCAAGGTCAATTTTGCACCATCGAGCCAGGGAAGTTCCTGGGGCAGATTCTGCCAGGCGACGGCGCGCAGGATAGGATTATGGGCGCGCTTGGCGAAGTGCACGGTGAGATCATGTCCGCGCACCGCAATGTCTCCCTTGCCCCGGATAAACTGCCGGAATATTTTCGGGGCATCGCAATCCTCAAAGCCCCGGAGTTGCTGGGCCAGCCGGCTGTACAGGGTGTCCGCGACCATGGTCATCACCACGTCGAAGTGAACTTTGACGAGAATAGGCGAAGAAAGGGCGTTGAGGTGGAAAAACTTGACAGCTTCGGCAATGCCGTTTTCCACCCGCCAGCGACGGGCGTAGTTGCCGACGATCAGCTCCGCCGGGGCAGCAAAGTCGTTGGTGATGAGGAAGGCCGGCTTTTCCCGGCCGTTGCCGCGCACGACGATCTGGCGCAGCTCGCCGGCGTAGCCCCGCAGTTCCACCTTGGACTCATGAATCATCGGCTGGGGATACTTACGCTTCTCATGGGGAATAGTAATGCGTTTCCACGGCGCAAGCCCTTCCACTTCCTCCACCAGCTTGTGGCCTCGGCGTCTCAGGGTGATGAAGGTGACCTGCTGGCGGTTGAGCTCGGAGAGATTCTCGTAGGTGGTCAGCTTGGAGTCGAAAATGAAGGTGGACGGGATCTCGCTGGGAATCTGCCGCCAGAAGGAAAGAAACGAGAGCACCTGGTCGTCGGCCTCATCGCGCTGAATGTCAGCGGCAGAATAGAGAATAAGTTTGCTTCGGGCGTCCTGGGCAAAGAGGGTAAGCGCCCCTTTCATCCGTCTACCCCTGGCCCCGGCCCAGTGTTCTTCGAGCACGGACTCGTCGCCAAAGTGCGGGATTGTGTGAAAATCAAGATTGACAATGCTGCCATCACAGAGACCAAGACGCATGACCTGGCGAATAAAGGCTTCCTGCAGACGGGCAAGATGAGTGCCGTCGAGGGAATAGGAATAGGTGGAGAGCGCCGTACACTTCGGCAAGGCATTGAGCCCTGCGAAAAGACCCAGGCCGGGGTCGAAAGCATGCTCTCCCGCATGGGCATAGCGCTCGGTGCCAAGAAGCTTCAGGGCAAGGAAAGACAGAAAGTAGCTCAGGGCAGGAATGCTCTTGCTTTCCGGGAGGTTGGCCGCCCGGACCACCTCATCGAGCCGAAGCTGGGCCACGAAAGGGGAAAACAGAAACACCCCGGCCCCCGCGGACTCAAGTCTCTGCCCATCAAGCCGGGCAAGATGGATCGATTCGGCCCGCTCCGGCACAGCAGCCCCCTTGACGGTGCGTCCGATTTTGAGTTGCGTCCGGCGGGGGAGCTTGGCAAACCCCTCTTCGGCCAGAACACGTTCGATGGTGCGCACGGAAATATCGATGGCCTCTTCGCTGAGCAGTTGGGCAATATCACCGGCGGAAAGATTCTGCTGGCGGAAGGCGACAATTTTCCGGCGCGTCTCGGCGCTTACTTTCCGGCGGGAGGCTGCGCCTTCGCCGGGCGGCTCGGAAAAATCCGCCTTGCCGCGGCGGAACTGGTGGCGCATGACGCGGAGATAGCCAACGCTGAAGCCAAACCGCTCAGCGACAAGCTGATCCGGCAGCCTTTCAACAAAAGAGGCGCGCAAGGCTTCGTACCTCCGCTGCCAGTCGGCGACTGGCCGGGTGAAAAAGGTGGCATCCTTCATGTCCGCCATTATGACAAATGACGATTGTATTTGCAAACATAAAAACTCAAAAATGTTATTAAAAAATCATGCCGCGTTGTAAGAGATATCTCCATTGGGGAAAAATGTTGATATATAAAGGATTTTCTCTATAGCCGATGTTGGGTCGAGTGCTGGCAATATGTTTTTGACCCGCAATTTTGCGAAAAATAAACGACACAAAAAATAACAAACCGGAAAGAGGCCCGTAAAATATTTCTTTTCAATTCAGCCAATTACACTGGAGGGTGGTCGGAATCGGCTCCGACTGTCTCATCTGCAAAAGCGTTCGCGAAAATCGGTGATAAAGGAATACCATGGAAGAAGAAATTTTTGAATGTCAGCAATGCGGTTATTGCTGCCAGGGGGAGACAACCGTATCCCTCACGGATGACGATCTGCAAAGGATGGTGGACTATATCGGCCTGCCGGAAAAAGAGGTGAAGGAGAAATATCTGCGGATCACCGGCACCGTTATACAGATGAAAATCGTAGACAGTCATTGCATTTTCTTTGACAAGGGCTGCACGGTGCATCCCGGCAAACCCTGGCGCTGCAGTCAGTGGCCGCTGCACCCGAGCATTTTACAGGACCGCAACAACTTTGAGGCCATCAGCTCATCGTGTCCCGGTATCAAAACGAGCATGGGCTATGAAAAATTCTGTGACATTCTCTCTGCCCTCATCAGAGCAAAAGATGACAAGTAATGCGCCTGGAATTGATATTCCCCGGCAAAACCAAAGAATCCTACCTGCAAAAGGGGATAGCTGACTTCACCGAACGTCTCAGTCATTATGTGAAGACGGATTTCAAGATCATCAAAGACAGGTCAGGAGGGAAAGATACGGCACGCGCCATACAGCTTGAAGGTGAACAACTGCTGGATAGCTGCAGCAAGTCGGCCTATGTGGTGGCACTTGATCCCGGCGGCCGGCAACTCAGCTCGGAAGAGTTTGCCGGAACAATTGACAACTGGGAAGGGCAGGGGAGACAGGTGGTATCGTTTGTTATCGGCGGCCCTGAGGGACTTTCACCCGCAGTCCTTGCCAGGGCGGATCTGCTGCTGAGTCTTTCCAGGATGACATTTACCCATGAGATGGCCCGCCTTCTCCTGCTGGAGCAGTTGTATCGAGCCTACAGCATCAAAGCGGGGACAAAATATCACAAATAAGATAATCAGACCGCCTCAACGGCTGTTATCTCAGGTACTTCCGATTTAAGAAATTTCTCGATTCCTTCCTTCAAGGTAACCTGTGACATAGGGCAACCCCGGCAAGCTCCGGTGAGTTGCACTTTGACCACCCCGTCATTCGTTACGTCAATGAGCACAACGTCTCCCCCATCTTTCTGCAGAGTGGGCCTGACTTTGTTCAATGCTTCCTGTACTTTTTCACGCATGGGAGAGGTCTCCTTTTTCAATTTTCTCGATGAACATAGCACAGAGACCATTTTAAGACAAGCTTCTGTTCACTTATCCAAAAAGCTGCTGGCTATTTTAAAAAAAAATATTCTATAATCAAACATTACTGAACTCGTATTTGTGCCTCTTTATACGGGCAAAGAAATTTCCTTCGATTGGCAATATGCATCACCTCGCCCCCTGGCGATGACGAAGATGCTTTTATGGATTTTCTCCTTAACAATTCACCCCAGCGGAGTAACCTTCATGGCCCAGCAGTCAAAGAGTAATATATTGCTTGAAGTCGGCACAAATGAGCTTGAAGTCATTACCTTTTATCTTGAGTGGATTGACCCTGACACAAAACAGCGCCACAAAAACACCTATGGGATCAATGCGGCAAAGGTAAAAGAACTGGTTGCCTATCCCGAAAACATCACCGAACTGGCAAACAGCGCTCCCTGCGTCAAGGGTGTTTTTCTGCTCCGCAACAATACCATACCTCTCATTGATCTCTGCAATTGGTTTTCCTATCAGACCGAAGAAAAAAAAGAGGGCGACAGAAAATGGGTTGTCATTGTTGCCGATTTAAACGGTAAGGCCTTCGGCTTTATCACCCATGGAGTGGATAAGGTGTATCGTATCTCCTGGTCGCAGATTACGCCTCCCCCTGCACTGATTGCCTCAAGTCAAAGCATAACCGGAATCTGTCAGGTGGATAATCTGATCATCCAGATGGTTGATTTTGAAAGAATCGTGGGTACTGTTGATCCGAGCATGGTGGTGAAATCCAGTCGAAATGAAAAGGAAGCCCATGAAATCGAACAAAAATATGATAAGGCGGTACTGGTGGTCGATGATTCCAGGGTGGTGCTGATGCAGTTGACCAATACCTTGCAGCATGCCGGGTTTAAAGTGATCCCCAAGCCTGACGGTCAGGCGGCCTTTGAATTTCTCGAGGAGCTGCGCCAAAAGGGTGAGATCGACAAAAAGATCCTGGCTATCATTTCAGATATTGAAATGCCCCGGATGGACGGCCATCATTTCTGTATGCGGGTCAAACAGCAATCCGCCTACAAAAAAATCCCGATAATCCTCTTTTCCTCGATGATTACTGATGCCCTGCGCCGCAAAGGAGAAGCTGTCGGGGCGGATGATCAGGTCACCAAACCGGAACTTGACATACTGATCGACAGAATGCAGCACTGCATAGAAAAACTGGGCGAGTCATAACAACATATTACGCTGACCGGATTTATGACTCCGGTCCCTCCAAATTTTTCACGTTACACTGGGTTAAGACAAAAAAATCTGGTAACAAATACTCCAAATCAACTGTTTATTTTACTCAAACAATGCGTTAAAGAAAGGACATTCTTTATTGACCATGCCCCTGAGATTCGCTATAAAGACTTCTATAAGTCATATCTGTTTATAATCAATAATCAATTTGTAACATATGTGTACCAATGAGTACCAAATAAAGTCAACTTCAAAGGAGTAAGAAGATGGGAGAAACTCACGATACAGCCTTTATTCTCTGGTTTGATGATATCGGAATTGAAGATGTGCCGATGGTCGGCGGGAAAAATGCATCTCTTGGCGAGATGTATCAGAAACTTACTTCAAAAGGAGTTGCTGTCCCGCACGGTTTTGCCATTACCGCCTATGCCTACCGGTATCTGTTGGAAAAGGCAGGCATTGAGGCTGCCATCAGAGATGTACTGTCCGATCTTGATACCCATGATATGAAAAATCTTGCCGAACGCGGCGAAAAGGTGAGAAATATCATCAGAACAGCGGATTTTCCGGATGATCTCCGTCAGGAAATTATTGCTGCCTATAAGAAAATGGAAGCAGAGTACGGCCCCAGCGTTGACGTGGCTGTCCGCTCATCCGCTACTGCTGAGGACCTTCCTGACGCCTCTTTTGCCGGCCAGCAGGAGACATATCTCAATATCCACGGCTATGACAATCTCATTCAAAACTGCCGCAAATGTTTTGCCAGCCTTTTCACCAACCGGGCCATTTCCTATCGCCATGACAAAGGTTTTGGTCAGTTTGATGTCTACCTTTCCATTACTGTCCAGAAAATGGTGCGCAGTGATTCCGCCTCTTCCGGCGTTATGTTCTCCATAGATACCGAAAGCGGTTTCGAGGATGCCGTTTTCATTACCGGTGCCCTGGGGCTGGGAGAGAATGTTGTGCAGGGTGCGGTTAACCCGGATGAGTTCTATGTTTTCAAGCCTACCCTGAAACAGGGCAAACGGCCCATTGTCGGCAAGCGGCTCGGCAGCAAAGAGATGAAGATGATCTATGACAATGACCCGAATACTGAGGAGCCTGTCAAAAACATCGACACCACACCGACTGAACGCGGAACCTATGTTATCAATGATGATGAGATCCTGCAGCTGGCCAAATGGGCCTGCATCATCGAAGACCACTATAACAAGGGCATGGATATCGAATGGGCCAAGGATGGAGACGGTGTTCAGGTTGGCACCGGCAAACTCTTTATCGTCCAGGCAAGACCGGAAACAGTTCATTCCCAGACCTCTAAAAAGACCATGGAAACTTACATCCTGAAAGAAAAGGGTGAAGTGATCGTGGAGGGTCAGGCGGTAGGCACGAAAATCGGCCAGGGTATTGCCCGTGTTATTAAGGATACCGCCCATATCGGCCAGTTCAAGAAAGGGGAGGTCCTGGTGACCGATATGACCGATCCTGACTGGGAACCGATCATGAAAATCGCCGGCGCCATTGTCACCAACCGTGGCGGACGTACCTGCCATGCCGCGATCATTTCCCGCGAACTCGGCATTCCCTGCGTCATCGGCACGGATAACGGTTCGGAAATCATTAAAACCGGAACAGAGGTAACCGTATCCTGTGCGGAAGGAGAGAGCGGCTACATCTATAAGGGCTTGCTCAAATATGAGGTAGAGAGACTTGATCTTGATTCAGTCCCTGCCACCCGCACCAAAATCATGATGAATGTCGGTATTCCGGAAAAGGCCTTCTCAGGAAGTCAGATTCCCAATGATGGTGTCGGACTGGCCAGGGAGGAATTCATTATCAACTCCCACATCGGCATTCATCCCATGGCCCTTTACAACTTCGAGGATCTGAAAGCCAAGGCAGCCGAGTGATCCTCAGATTGCTGAAGTGGTAAAGGAGATTGAAAAGAGAACGAGCGCTTATCCGGACGACAAGAAACGCTTCTTTATTGATAGACTTGCCGAAGGCGTCGGCCGCATCGGCGCCGGTTTTTATCCGAAGGATGTTATTGTCCGCCTGTCCGACTTCAAGAGCAACGAATATGCCAATCTGGTCGGCGGCAAACTCTATGAACCGGAAGAAAGCAATCCCATGATCGGCTGGCGTGGGGCATCCCGCTACTATGATCCCAAATACCGGCCTGCTTTTGAACTGGAGTGTGAGGCGCTGCTCAAGGCCCGCAATGATATGGGCTTAACCAATATCAAGCTGATGGTGCCCTTCTGCCGCACGCCTGAAGAAGGCAAGAAGGTCATTGCGGTCATGAAGGATTGCGGTCTTGTGCAGGGAGAAAACGATCTGGAGATTTACGTGATGTGCGAAATCCCCAGCAACGTCATCTCGGCTGACGCCTTTGCCGATGTCTTTGACGGCTTTTCCATCGGTTCCAACGATCTGACCCAGCTGACCCTCGGTCTTGACCGCGATTCAGATCTTATTGCCCATATTTTTGACGAACGCAATGATGCGGTCAAAACCATGGTCAAGATGGTGATTGACACAGCCAAACGGCGCGGCAAAAAAATCGGCATCTGCGGCCAGGCCCCCAGTGATTTCCCGGAGTTTGCCACATTCCTGGTTGAATGCGGCATTGACTCCATGAGTCTCATCCCTGATACGGCGATCAAAACCAGACTGGCGGTGGCCAAAAAAGAAAAAGAACTGGGTATCAGCCCTAAATAGGCAGCATCTTCAGCGATTTTCTCACCACCATACCACAAAAAAAGCGGCCCCGAGGATTAATCCTCGGGGCCGCTTTTTTGTGCTGCCTGCTGTATTGATGGTCTCGCTGAAACTGAAAAATTACCGTATATTTTCAGGGAACTCTTACTTGGAGAGTTCTTCCAGCCTTTTTTTCGCGGCCTCAACCTGATCGCTTTTCGGATATTCTGCGATAATCTTTTTGTAAACGATCTTCGCCGTATCGGCGTCCTGCAACTTCTCAAAAGCCATTCCCTGCTTGAATAACGCAGCAGGGGCTTTGACGTGGTTGGGGAAATCGGCTATGACATTCTGATACTCAAGGATGGCCAGGGCAAATTCATTCTGATTGAACAGGCAGTCGCCCACCCAGAAACGGGCACTGACCGCCAGATCATCATTGGGATTCTTTTTGATGAATTCGCTGAACAGATCCTGGGCTTCCTTATATTTTTTTTCTTTAAAAAGATCCAGCGCCTGATCATACATCTTCTGCCCGGTGGCGCTGCCCTTGCTTTTGACCGGTTCAGGAGAACTGAACTCCTGGCGTGGCTGCGCTTTTGCCTCAGTAGCTGTTTTTTTCGTTTTTTCAGGCGTTATTTCATGGGTTTGGCTGCTTTTGCTTGCCGCCTCCGCTTTTTTTCGAGCCTGCTCGGCAGCCCTGGCGGCGGCCTCGGCCTGGGATTCTTTCATGTCCACCAGGTTGGAATTCACCGTTGATAACCGGGTGTCAATTTCACTGGTGCTTGATTCCACACTGCCGATTCTGTCCTGCAATTCAACATTTTTCTGTTCGGTTTGTTGCTGGATCGTCTTCAGAGACTCCTGCAGGCCCTTATTTTCATCCTGGAGATTGCGATAACGGTGGCGTGATTCGTCAAGCTGGCCCTTTACCTGTAATAATTCCGTGTTCAGGCGATCTACGTTACTGCTTAGCCCAGCCTGCTGTTTTTTCATAACCTCGACAGAGGTTCCGGCCCCTTTTTGCAGCTGCTGGATGTCATTTTCAAGTTCCACCATTCTGTTGTCCATACTGCGGATTTGCAGTTCAAGGCCGCGAAAATCCTGATCTGTTACACAACCGGCAAGCAGGGGTAACAGGCCGGCAGCCAAAATCGAAAGATGATAGCAAGAACGATTTTTCTTCATCATATCCTCTTTTTGTCTTTCTTAATCCAATAACATTAGGGGAAAATTAAATCCATGGGATTTGGGATCTTGTTGGTTCAGTTTACCCGGTAGGACCACTGGGGGGTCGTCTGATTGCCGTCAAGTGAAAATAATTGTCGCATGTCCCTGCCACTCTGGGAAATCACATACAGCTTCTTCTTGCCGTTTACTGATCTGCTGAAAACGATTAGTCGTGAATCGGGTGACCAGCTGGGTGCTTCATGGTCGCCCGCGGAGTTGGTCAACTGTATCGGACTGCCTCCCTCCGGGGCGATTTTAAAAAGCTGATATTGGCCTTCGTATTTGCAGGTATAGACGATCCATTTGCCGTCAGGCGACCAGGCAGGAGTGGTGTTTTCATTGCCCTGATAGGTAATCCTGCGGGCAGAGCCGCTATTGAAGTCCATTATATATATTTGCGGTTCGCCGGTTCGATCGGAGACAAAAACAAGTTGCTGGCCATCAGGTGAAAAATTCGGAGAAACATTGATCCCTGCATTTTCTGTGAGCCTGCGCACAATTGCTCCGTCCAGGGTGAGTTGATAAAGGTCCGGGTTGCCGTCTTTACTTAAGGTGGCAACCAGTGTTCTGCCGTTCGGGGACCAGGCAGGAGCCATGTTCAGTCCGACTCTTCGGGAAAGGGCCTGGGTGGTCTTGTCCTGGGACAGATCGGTAATGTAAAGATTGGCGTTGCCACGGTGATAGGATGTATAGGTCAGTTTCGAGTTGTCAGGCGAAAAACGGGGAGAAACGGCCAGATACTTATGCCGTGTCACCTGACGAACGGAATCGCCGAATATGTCAGCCAGGTAAATTTCCTTCTGTCCTGTCTTATCAGAGACAAAGGCGATCTTGGTCTCACTGACGCCGGGAATGCCAGTCATTTTTTCGATGGCCTCATCACAGAATTTAAGGATCATCTTTCTGCTTTTATTCCAAGGGAAAGTATATTTGCGGCCAAGGATCATTTTGCCTTCAATAACATTGTTGAGGCGCAATTCCATGACGACATTGTCACCACTGACCTCATACTGGCCGATTACCGTGAAATCAGCCCCTACGCTTTTCCAGTTGGCATCCTGCCTGGCTCCATAGGAGGAAGCAGGTATGGTCTGGATGAATCCATGAAAATCCAAAGCCTTGGCGGCCAGCACGGCAAGATCCCGGTCATATTGCTTAACGGACTCCGGCTGGTTTTTATTCTGGAAATAGGGGACGGCCACCGGAATCTTCCGAAATTCCGCCGAAGTAATATCAAGATTCACCCTTTTGCCTGCCCAGGCATCTGAAAAGGGTAGTATAAACAACATGGCAAGTAATACGATGAGTGTCTGTTTCATAATTTTTTGGTTAAATTTATTGTAAGCCGCTGGGATGAAAAACAAGTCCGATTTCCAGATTTGATTCGTCTAAATCAGCAGGAAAGGGAGGTAACGGCAGCGACTCTTTTAATGTTTTTTCCACAAATTGATCAAAATAAATATTGCCTGATTTCTGTTCGAATTCATATTTGGTTACAACACCATCACTGCGTACATCAACGACCACCACTGCCTTCAGGTCCTTTTTCCACTCCTGCAGTTCCGGAAGCACCCAGTGTTCATGTATCTTTTGAGATACAGCCACATAATAAAGTTTCAATGCGGCATCAAGTTTCGCATCGCTTGCGCCGGACCCGCCGCCGGCAGAAGGTTCTGCCGATGATTGCGCCGCGGTCGACGACGATGTCAGTTGGCGCTGCGAATGAATTGATTCCCGTAGTTTTGCCACTGCATCATCAACAGCAACCGCAGCCTCGGCCTGCATCTCCCTGGCTTTCTGCTGTGCTTGCTTCTTGTTGAGCTCATTTTTTATGCGATTAAGCGCCTGATCGACCTTAATGTCTTCTTTAATATCTTCTTTCTTGTCAATCTTTTTGGGTTTGACATCCTTTTTTACCTGGCGCGGCTTGAGACTGACAACCTCAGCCGGGGCGGTGCTTTCAGTTTCTGTTGCTATAACAGGTTCTATTTTTTCTGCAACGACAGGTGGCTTTATCGGTGGCGCTTCAATTTTTTTTACCTCAGGCGGTGGCGGTGGGATCTCTTCCTTTTTTTTGACCGCCGCAGGAGGTTTAGCCACATCTTTAACTGGGGGAGAAGCGACTGTCTCAAAGAGATTGACCGTATAAATCTCTTCACGATTGCGGTGAAAGTCAAAAAGTGAGGCCGGGAGCAGCATTATCATGGCAATAAATACGTGGATAACTATGGCCAGAACAAAAGGTTTTCTTCTGTGCCCAACGGTGTAACTTTCTATGGTGACGAATCTGCCTTGTTCACAAGGTGCGTCTGCGAATGGTGACATGACTCAGCGTTTCTGCTCCACCGGTATGGTGACCATGCCAAGTTTATTGAAGCCGGCATCTTTCACATCGGCCATTACCTGCGCAACAATGCCATAGGGGACATCTTTGTCCGCTTTCAACAGAATCGTTCTGTCCTGATCCGTCTGCGACAGTTTCTGCAGTTCCTGCCGCAGAAGTTTGCCATCCGCCTTGATTTTTCCCAGGGAAATTCCCCCTTGCGGATCAATAGATATAATTACAGGATTTTCATCCTGACGCAAGGGTTTGGCGGTTGTCTCCGGCAAGTTGACATCAACCCCCTGGGTCATCATCGGTGCGGTGACCATGAAGATGATCAACAGTACCAACATAACATCTACCAGAGGTGTGACATTGATATCTGCCACCAAACCTCTTTTACCTTTTTTTTGAGCCGGTCCCATCATTGCCATATTTTTTTATCAACCACGTGAAATAAGGTCTCTTTCCACCAGATTTAAGAAATCAGCAGTAAAACTTTCCATTTTCCCCTCAAAAGTATCAATCTGGTTGGCGTAGAAGTTGTAAAAGATTACTGCCGGAATCGCTACCGCAAGACCTGCCGCCGTGGCGACAAGGGCCTCGGAAATACCGGGGGCGACAACGGCCAGGGAAGCCGACCCTCTGGCGCCTATTTCCTTAAAAGACGCCATAATGCCCCAAACTGTTCCGAAAAGGCCGATGAAGGGAGTTGAGCTTCCTGCGGTGGCCAGAAATGAAAGTGACTTGCTGAGTTGAAAGGATTCCCTGCCGACTGCTTTTTGCAAGACCCTCTTGAGGTTGTTCATGCCTGCCAGGCGCATTTCCAAGGTCTGCATTTCTTCCGCGCTCTTTTTCTTGCCGATTTTCTGCAGCTCAGCGTAACCGGACCTGAAAATTGCAGCCTCGGGACAGAGTGACGTTTCCAGCGCTGTCTTATAAGCCTCGGCAAGATTTTTACTTCTCCAGAAATTATCAAGAAACACCCGTGACTCATTGTGTACTTTCTTAAAAAGAAAAAACTTTTGAAAAACAATGGTCCAGGACATAATCGAAAAAAAGACAAGCAGGAGCATGACGAATTTTACTACAAGTCCTGCATTCCAGAACATAGCGAAAATATTAACTTCTTGCACGTTTCATTACCTTTTAAAAAACTATTTTTTAAATTTTATGGAGAAAAAATAGAAATAAACTGGGGCAGGCTTTCCATATCTGGTTATCTATAGATTGAAATGTATCATCCTATATATATACTTTTCCAACTATTTCAAGTAAATTCTGCAAACAGAGAAAGGACAAATAAAATGGCCGCACCAGCAGAGGGAAGCCGATAACGCTGACACCCTTCATTACGAAAATACTACAAGTGGCAAGATTTACAAACAGCCTATGGGATGCAGGAAATGGGCCTTGAAGTAGGTATTGAGGTGCTCGTCCGGGAAATACTTCTCAGACGAAGGCAACTTGATGAGCAACGGTTTGCTGGAGAAGCCAAGGGGGACTGTGAAATTATCGCTCCAGCTACTCTTCGGCAATAATTTCACAGTCTCCTGTTAAAAAACAGATTTACTAACGCAACAAAATCGGATACTTTTTGTTGCCAGCAGCAGACAGGAATCAGACTTCAAGCTCCTGAACTGCGCTCATTTACCTCCAAACCCACTCTGTTTTCAGGTCAAGCTTCTTCTCGTCCTCGAAGAAAACGACCTCATGGCCTTCAAATTCGCCAAACGGCACATACCAGAGTTTAACATTGACAACGAGTTCATCATTCACCAGTTCCCTGGTCTTTTTGCCATCCTTCACGACATCAGTATAAGGATAGGGAATTTCAAAGGTCTCATGCACGGTTTTCAGCGGCGGCAGACTCGTTTCACGGAGCAGGCCGCTCTTCTCGTACGGTCCCCTGCCCATTTCCGCGCCTCGACCCATGCGGGCCGGGTAGGGCATGTAAATAACCTGATCTTTGTATACCTCTTTCCCATCCGTTGTTTTGGCAGTCACATCCAGGACCAGCCTATTGGGAGTGGGTCAGCCGTCAGGGATGGTATGCCCTGCCTTATTGGTCAATTCAACATTGATGATGCCCATGGGAATAACGCCGTCGGCGCTGTTTTTGCGCCAGAACAGGGAGCGGCCGTCCACTTCGACATCCATGGCCATCTTGACCATGGCCTCACTGTTATAGGACTGCATGTCATGACCGAGCCCGGATTTTACCATGTGACAATCCTGGCAGCTTTCATGTCCGCCTTCGGCTGTATAGGCAAAGAGATAACTGCCGTATAAAGTCGCACACTGGGAAGGATGAGCCAGTTCGAAATTCGGTCCTGTGCCATGACACTGACCACAGAAGATCGATTCGCCCAAGGCCGGAGCCTTGGCCATTTTCGGGAATTTCTCATCTTCATGGTCGCCGTCCTTGGCGCCGTAAACCGTATCCGGCTGGGGATATCCGTCGGCCCATTTATGAATGATGGCCATCCGGTTGTGGCAGACCCGGCAATTGATATTCAGGCTGGCAATGGTCGCTTCCAGCTCCTCTGCTCTTCGCATCATCCCCATCCTTTTTGGCCTTCTGCCATCCTTTAATGGTGGCGACAATTTCCCGCGCCACATCGTCGGTGGCATCATCAAGCTGGGGCAGATGACACTTGGTACACATCCGGAGATGTTCTACAGTAATATCCTTGTCCTCTTTCACGCCGGAATAGGGGAAATTTTTCAACCCAACTTCAATGGCGGTGATAATGGTCGGCGCCGTTCTCGGCGTGCCCAGAATAGAATGAGAATGCAGTGAGTTCGCCCATTGATCATTGATCTCTTCATGGCATTCGATACACCCGCTGGAATCATAGCGGGCAACCAGTTCTTTTATGGTCTTTGCCTTTGGTTCTGCCGCCGGTTTAGGACCGCCGGCGCCAAGTGCGCCGGATGTCCATAATGCCGTAGTGGCAAATAAAGACAAACCAATCTTGATAGCCTTTTTCATGAAACCTCCTTTCTTTTTTCAATTAAATAACATTTACTTCCCGCTCCTCACTTACTTATCTTTTTTATATTTAATATTAAATAGTTACAGCTGATCATATATATATACAAATTTTAATCAAACTAGATGATCTTTTTTAGGCTGTCAATGACAAAATGGGCAATTTCGGCTGGTCTGTAAAGAATAAAGAGTTTTTTGTTCAGCTCGTCTCATGTTTTGTTTCTCATTTTATGATATTTTTTGACATCAGTTATTAAAGCAGGTAAAAGTTTATGATTTTTTATAGTAATCTGGATAAATTCACATCATACGCCAAAAAACATTAAATATGACAACAGGATAGTTATGAAGCAAATACAGGTAGGACTCATTGGCTTTGGTACAGTGGGCAGCGGGACGGCCCAGGTGCTCTATGAACAGACTGAACGCATCAAAAAAAGAAGTGGCGTTTCTATCGTTTTGAAAAAGGTGGCGGACATATCGGTAGATGCCTTGCCAGGCTACCTTGCCCCCACTGAATTGACCCGCGATGCCAATGATATTATCAATGATCCGGATATTGATATTGTCATTGAACTGATCGGCGGGACAACCCTGGCCAAGAAATTTATTCTTGCGGCCATTGCCCGGGGCAAACATGTGGTTACCGCCAACAAGGCTCTGCTGTCAGAACATGGCATGGAGATATTTCGAGCTGCCGCGGAGAAAAATGTGGAAGTGGGCTTTGAAGCCAGCGTAGGGGGTGGGATCCCTCTTATCAAAACCCTCAAGGAGGGACTTGTTGCCAACAAGATTCTGTCCATCATGGGGATAATGAATGGTACGGCCAATTACATCCTCACCCAGATGACGGATCACGCCACCCCTTTTGAGAAAGTATTAAAGGAAGCGCAGAAAAAGGGCTATGCCGAAGCCGACCCCACCTATGATATCGAAGGAATCGATACGGCGCATAAGCTTGTTATTCTCATGACCCTGGCCTTCGGCATGGATGTCCGCCTCCAGGACATAAACTGCGAGGGCATTTCCCGTATTGAACCGATTGATATCCAGTTTGCCAAGGAATTCGGGTACCGGATCAAACTCCTGGCCATCAGCCGCAACCATGGCGACCATATCGAGGCAAGTGTCCATCCGACCATGGTGCCGGAGCAACACATGCTGGCCAATGTCAATGGCGCTTACAACGGCTTCTATTTCACGGGAGATATGGTTGAAAATGTTCTGCTTTACGGCAAAGGGGCAGGGAAGATGCCCACCGGAAGCGCGGTTGCCGCCGATGTGGTGGACATCGCGAGAAACATCGTTCATCAGTCAATTAACCGGGTGCCAAGTCTCTCCTATCTGCCAGAAACATATCGCGCCACGCCCCATCACACCCATCGAGGAACTGCGCTGCCCCTATTATTTCAGATTCACCACCCTCGACAAACCAGGTGTTCTTTCCAAGATCTCCGGCATCCTGGGCAAACATGACATCAGCATCGAGTCGGTGATCCAGAAAGGCCGGGAAAAGAAAAGCAAGGTGCCCATCGTCATGCGCACCTATGAAGCCCAGGAGGCGGCGGTGCGAAAGGCCTTAAGTGAAATAAACGCCTTGGATACGACAATGGCGGAAACAGTAAAAATCAAAATTCTGGTCGATGATGGCAAGTGATGTGAAATATATCATACTGGTAGGCGATGGCATGGGCGACCTGCCAATTGACGAGTTGAACGGCATGACCCCTCTTGAGTATGCCCATACTCCGGCCATGGATTTTGTGGCCAGCCACGGAGTCCTCGGCCGGCTGCAAACAGTTCCGCCAGGTTTTCATCCCGGCAGCGATGTGGCCAATCTGTCTCTTCTCGGCTACAAACCAGAAGAGATTTATACAGGCAGATCCCCCCTGGAAGCGGCAAGTCTTGGCGTCGATCTCCTTGATAAGGAAATCGCCTTTCGCTGCAATCTGGTGAACATGACGCAAAACGACGACAAGGTCATCATGGTTGATTACAGTGGCGGACACATCGATACTGCCGACGCGCGACAACTGATCGCCGCCATCAACAAAGAAATCACCAGTGACCTTTTCACCCTTTATCCAGGGATCAGTTACCGGCACCTGTTTGTCTACAGGGGGGATGTGACAGGACTGGTAACGGTCCCTCCCCATGATTATACCGGCCAGGATGTGACACAATTCTGGAAAAGCTATGGGCATTATTCTGAACTGATGCAATTTATCAGCAAGGCCTGCGATATCCTGCAGGACCATCCATTGAACAGAAGTCGGCAACAGCAGGGAAAGCTCCCCGCCAATGGAGTCTGGCTATGGGGGGAAGGGAAGGCCCCCTCAATGACGACATTAGTGCAGAATTTCGGAGTCAGCGGAGCACTTATTTCCGCTGTTGACCTGCTGAAGGGAATAGGGGTTTATGCTGGGATGGAGGTGGTGAATGTTCCCGGCGCCACAGGGTATCTCGATACCGATTATCAGGGGAAGGTTGATGCGGCCCTCAGTGCTCTCGACAGACATGATCTGGTCCTTGTGCACGTGGAGGCCCCTGATGAGACTGGTCATCAAGGGCTTTTAAAGGAAAAAATTCAGGCCATTGAGGATTTTGACCGAAAGGTTGTCCGGAAAATTCTTGACGGAATGAACCCCGGCCAGGATTTCCGCCTGGTGGTATGCATGGACCATTTTACGCCGATCAGCCTGAAAACCCATATAGCAATGCCGGTCCCTTTTGCCCTGTTCGACTCCCGCAGTCCTGAACAGAAAAATACCCTTGCATACAGTGAGAAGAACGGGGCAAGTTCCGGTCTTCACTTTGCAAATGGTGAGGATTTCTTTCATTTTTTACTGACCGGAAACATTCCGACCAAATAAAATGTCATCCCTTAAGATCAGTCTTACCGAGCCGGTTCACCTCTGTTCCTACAGGGTTTTATACGGAGACACTGATGCCGGCGGTGTCGTTTATAATGCCAACTATCTTCGTTTTTTTGAACTTGGCCGATCAAGTTTCATGAGGCAATTTGTCTCTTCTTACCGGGAAATTGAGGAAGCCGGATTCATTCTGCCGGTGGTGGAAACATATTTGCGTTATAAGGCGCCGGCAAGATATGACGACCTGCTTACCATCAAAACGTCCATGCAGCAGATTTCCAATTATTCCTGGCGGTTCAATCACCATGTACTGCTTGCCGCAAACGACAAGCTGCTGGCCAAGGGCTTTACTGCCCACGCCTGTGTTAACAAAGCAGGAAAACTTGCCAAGTTGCCGCTCGAATATCTTGCCAGAATCGCAGAAGTTGCCTCTCTGCCTGCTCCATGACGGAATCCTCCCCACCTAAATTTTGAACAATGGTGTATGGTTACCCAAATGATTACTTCGGATTGTTTACTCTCCCCAACCTTTATAATTAATTGCGGCACCACCCTGTAACAGTTGTTGACACAGCAAACTCTTTGCAGTAAATAAATCGCATTTGTGTCAAATTAGTTATAGGCAATAACAATACAATCAATAGAGATAATAAATGACTACAGCCACTCCTCAAATCTCCATGGCGGATATTTTCCGTTTTCTTGCCCAATCGATGCGCTATCCTGCTTCAGACTGGTTCAACGAAAATTTCTGGTCAGTCTTGTTAAATCTTCTTAACGAGTTGCAGTGGCAGGAAGAGAGAGAAGAGCTGATCAGGGTAAAAGCTGGCGCAAAGGATTTTCTTGAAGATGTCCAGATAGAACATACGCGACTCTTTATTAATGCAATTCCCCATGTGGTTGCGCGCTCCTTATGCCTCTGTCCATTGTAAAGGTGACGGCACCCTGTATGGAATAATTGCTGAACAGACGAAAAAATTTTACCGCGAAAAAGGTTTTGCGCTGGCAAAGGAAAACGATCTTCCTGATCATATTGTTTATGAGCTGGAATTTTTAGCAATACTTGCCAATGAGGATCCTGAAGGGCAGAAAAAATTTCTAAAAACCCTTTTCACCCCGTGGTTTGAGATTTTCAAGAGTAAGGTTTTGGAGGAGGCACACCATCCGTATTATAGGGTAGTGATGAATTTAATTGACTTTTTTACTAGGGAGGAGCTGTAACATGTCTTTTAAGGTGACACGACGCAAATTCCTGCAAACCGCATCGATAGCTGCTGCAACTTTACCATTGGCCAAAGTGGTGTCAGCAGAAACAGGGTTTGTCAGAGATCCTTTTACACCCCCAGGAAGTCTTGAGGGTACCCAAACGGTAACCGGCGGCGTCTGCGAAATGTGTTTCTGGCGCTGTCAGCTGGTGGGGAAAGTTCGGGACAAAAAACTTGTTAAACTGGAAGGCAACCCGAAGAGTATTGATAACGGCAAATCAATCTGTGCCCGTGGTAATGCCGGCATCAAACTGCTTTATGATCCGGACCGCCTGAAATTTCCGTTGAAAAATGTCGGAGAAAGAGGCAAGCCGGTATGGAAACAGATTTCCTGGCAGGAAGCACTTGATGAATGCGGTTCCAAACTGAAAGCGGTGCAGGATAAATACGGCAGCCAGGGCATCGCCATGTTCCCCCATGGTGCCTCGGCTAAATATCCCATGGATTTTTTTGAAAAAGTGGTCGGCACGCACAACGTGAGCGAGGCATCGTTTTTCCAGTGCCGCGGCATTCGTGACAGCGCCTACATGGCAACATTCGGGATAGCACCCGACGAAAACGTAGACATGGCCAATGCCAAGGCGATTCTCTTGATCGGCTGTCACTTCGGCGAGAACGTCCATGTCTCCCATGTCAAGAAATACCTCAAAGGCCTGGAGAATGGCGCCAAACTGATTGTGGTTGACCCACGTTATTCCGCCTCTGCCGCCAAGTCCGATATCTGGGTGAAGATCAAACCGGCTACCGACACCGCCTTTCTGCTGGCTGTCATGAACTACCTGGTGCAAAAAGACAAATATGATAAAAAATTTGTCGAAGCCCACTGCGTCGGCTTTGAAGAGTTCAAGAAAGGCATTTCCCATGCCTCACTGGATTGGGCGGCCAAGATCTGCGATGTGCCGGCCAAACAGATCCAGGAAGTCGCTGAAGTTCTTGCTGCCAACGCCCCCAACGTTTCCGTTCATCCCGGCCGCCATGTCAGCTGGTATGGCACCGATTTCCAACGTATACGTGCCCACGCCTGCCTGACCGCCCTCCTTGGCGCAATCGGCGTCAAGGGTGGCTTCGTCAAGGGGAAGGGTGTCAAGGTCAAGGGTATCACCTGGCCGACAGTAGCGGAAGGCGGGGAAGAGCACAATTTACGGCTGATGGCTGACAAATACCACTATTCGCCTCCGGGCACCCCGACGGAGCTGATCCGTGATGCCTGCATTACCGGTAAGCCTTATCCGATTAAGGGTTGCGTGGTCTGGGGGCAGAACCCGATGCAGACCATTCCCAATCAGCAGAAAATGGCAGATGCCCTGAAACAGATGGATTTCATCATGTGCGTTGATGTCATGCCCACCGACATCACCATGTATGCCGACATCCTGTTGCCGGAAGCATGCTATCTTGAGAGATACGACTTTATCAAAACAGGAACCCAGTGGAATTTCGCCGACAAACATCAGCAGTACATCGCACCCAGGATGCCCCTGGTAGATGCCATGTTCGAGCGCAAGGATGAAATCTGGATAACCAACGAAATCGCCAAGCGCATGGGTTATGGTGACAAGATTCCGGTAAACAGCCTTGAAGAAAAAATCAACAAGGAACTCGCCGGAGTGAACCTGTCCATCGAACAGCTGAAAAAGGAAGACGGCATTCACATTCAGGATGGCAAGGATCCCTATGGCGTGCCCGAGGACTTCGAGGTTCAGCTTTACAATGAAGATCTTGCGGACAACGGCTATCCCGCCGTCCCCACCTATATTGCTGTTGAAGAGGCGCCGAAAGGTTTTACCCGTCTTGTCTACGGTCGTTCGCCGGTGCATACATTCAACCGGACCCAGAACAACGTCTGGCTGCATAATGCCATGCCGGTGAACCCCTTATGGCTTAACGATGAAATTGCCATGAAAATGGGACTGAAGGATGGTGACGAAATTGAACTGGTAAACAGTGAAGGCGTTAAATCATCCTCTAAAACAGTCATCAAGGTAACCCCTGGCATTCGTAAGGATACTGTTTACATGGCCCATGGTTATGGTTCCAAGAACCCCCTGTTGACGGTGGGTTTCCACGCCGGGGCCGATGATCAGCAACTTATCACCAAGCTGGTTATTGATCCGGAGACAGGTTGCAACGGTATGCGCAACAATTTTGTCAAAATTGTTAAAGATGGCAAATCACTTGATATCCCTGCATAATCTACGTTTGAGTCCACAGGAAGCTCAAGTTTTCTGCTTTAATAGTTTAAGACTCTAACGACTGATACGTAATCAAGGAGGTAAAACCCTTATGCAGTATGGAATGATAATCGATTTAAACAGATGTGTGGGATGTCATGCCTGCACAATTGCCTGCAAGGCAGAATGGGACGTCCCGGTTGACAAGGAACGCAACTGGGTCAGACGTCTTGGCCCGGCCAATACCCCGGAAGGTCTTGCATCAACCTATTATCCCGGCTTATGCAATCACTGCAATGAGCCGTCCTGTGTTCCTGTCTGTCCCGCTGATGTCATTGAAAAAACCTTCACTGACAGCAAAACAGGCAAAACAACAACCATGGAAGTTGCCGCTACCTACAAGGATCCCTTTAACGGTACCGTGCAGATCGACCAGGACCGCTGCCTCGGTTGCGGCGCCTGTGCCGACGCCTGTCCCTATGGTGCACGCTACGTCAACACTGACATCAAAAATGAGGAAATCGGCGGTGAAGGCATAGCCGACAAATGCACCTATTGCGTGACAAGAGTTGAACAGGGTCTTGAGCCCGCATGCGTGCAGACCTGCCTGGCTAATGCCCGTATTTTCGGCGATCTTGACGACCCCAACTCAGAGGTTGCCAAGTATGTGAAAAAGGGCGCCAAAGGGCTGACATCCCCGGCCGTCAATATCGGTCCGAACAGCCGGTACTATGGCAACAAGAAGGATATGTATCTGCTTACCACAACAAGCACACCAACTGAGATGCCATCCGCTTCCCTGCGCCGGAGCCTGATGGCTCGCCTGAAACCCGAGATGAGAAAGGTCAAAAATCTTGGCTTGCTCGGCCTGGCCGGAGCAGTACTGGTGTCAGGATTAAATGAAGATAAAAAAGAGTAATTTCAATTCATTGCCATAAAAAAAGCCCGCTGGTTTATACCAGCGGGCTTTTTTTTCGGGTCATTGACCTATTTTTTTCTTTTTTTTGACAGATACATCAGCTTGTCAGCCTTGGCGATGAGTTCGTCAACTTCACACGGTTTATAATTGTCATAGGCGACGACACCGAAGCTGATGCCCATGGCAAAACCGAGCTCCTTTTTTTCATTTTCTTCACGAAGCAATGACTCGAACCGTTCTGAGATTTTTTTCTCTCCTCCGGTAGGTGAACTGTCCGAAAGCAGGACAGCGAACTCGTCGCCGCCCAGCCGGGCAATAATATCCGACCGGCGAAAGGAAGCGAGTAATTTCCCCACCTTGACGAGCAGTATATCGCCAATGTCATGGCCATAGGTGTCATTCACCCATTTCAGATTATCCACATCAGCATAGAGCAAAAAAAGTTTCCCCTGATTACGGTCGGCAATACGCAGCTGTTTCTTGGCCATCATCATGAAACCACGTCGATTCAACAAACCGGTAAGCTCATCGGTGATGGATAATGAATGCAGCTTATTCTCAAGCTTTTTCTGTTCAGTGATATCAAGAAAACTTTCGATGATGTACTGCCTGTCATTGATCATGCAGACAGTAGCTGTCTTGAGAATATGCATGGTTTGCCCATTGCGTTTCTTAACGGCCTGGGTCGTCAGATGGGTCATTTTTCCCGCAAGCAAAACCGGGCACGGCCCATCCTCTGTCATGGGGCAGAGCAACTCTCTGCAGTCGTGGGCAAGCATATCCGGCTTTGTAATACCAAACAATTCAAGGGCACGCGGATTCGCATCAATGATGATGTTTGTTTCAACATCAACGACTATAATGCCTGCCTGAACAGAATTGAAAATTGAATGAAGATACTCCTTTGTTTCTCTGAGACGCTCTTCCGCGATCTTTGTTTTGCTGATGTCCTTGATTATCACCACAACAGTGGAGTTCTCCCGGTCACAAACAGGAAGAAAATTTATGGTAACCTGCTGGTGGTTGAACATGACCGGATCGTCGTCAGTGATCTCTTGCGACATGGCGTCGTTTCGCTTAAGCAGCTCAATTACGCGTTGCTGATCGGTTCCCGGAAAAAATTGAGCAAAATCCAAGGCGAGCAACTTTTCCTGGACCATGCCGGCAAGCTTTGCCGCTGCCGGATTTGCAAAAATTATCCTGCGATCGGCAGCAAGTTCAACGATCCCCTCGCTCATGTTGTTCAACACAACCTTCAAATGCCTGTTGGCGGCCAGCAGTTCTTTGGAAATTTCCCGGGGGAAAAGATCTTCTGCCCCAAAAACCTGACAAATTCCAGTATGATGGAAATCATTGCTCGTGATTTTTCTCGCAAGATCAAGGACATGAGTTAGCAGCTGTGGTCCCTTGGCAATACTGGCGTGAACACCTTTCATCTCGCATTCACCGCCGGCCTCAACAGCCACCCCGGAAATCACGACAATTTTGGTATGTTCAAGGCCTTTTCTGCCGGATATCATCTGACAGAACTGTTCGCCATTGATATTGGGCATGATGAGATCAAGAAAAATGATATCCGGCACAAACCTATGGAGACAATCAAAGGCGGAAAGGCCATCTTCAGCACACTCAACCTGGTACTTTTCTTTTTCCAGTGCAGAAGAGAGCATTTTTCTGATGACCGGATTATTATCGACAATGAGAATTTTATTCATTAACAGGGAAATCTGAGCTGAAGTGGATGGATTTTCGATGATTATTTATTAAAATTATCACGTTACCACCGGAGGGTAAAGAAAAATATATGTTAGGAGCAATCTCAGCCCTGCTGACGTAATGCTTCAAATAAGACAATGCCGGCAGCCATGGCCAGGTTGAGGCTTCTGATATGCGAATTGGACATGGGAATGGAAAAGCAGCGATCATGATAGAGTGTAAGGATCTCTGCGGGAATCCCCTTGGTTTCCTTACCGAAAATAAGAAAATCCCCGGGCTGGTAATGAGCTTCAGTGTAACGTCTTGAGACTTTTTTACTCAAGAAAAAAAGCCTGTTTTCATCCTGAGCCCGCAAAAAGGCTTCCAGGTTGTCCCAATAGACGATGTGTACGTACTGCCAGTAATCGAGTCCTGCCCGCTTGAGATGTTTATCGTCCGTGCTGAAACCAAGGGGTCTGACAAGGTGGAGGATGGAATCTGTTGCGCCGCACAGCCTGGCAATACTGCCGGTGTTGGGGGGGATTTCCGGTTCCACCAGGACAATATTGAATGGCGGTTTTGCTGTGCTGCACATCAGAGCATTGTCAACTGTTCATCAGGTTTGATTAACAGATGGCGGACATAGAGAATTTCAGGATTGGGTGACGATTCAATTAAACCGGTAAGGGCAGCTGATATGACTCTTAAAGATGACAAGATTTTTACCCATCAATACGGATTTCGGCTTGAATTCTAAACTGAAGGGGTCATGAAAGGCGCCAAGTTGCTGCACACGATAATCAAGATGTGGGCCGGTGGAAATTCCTGATGATCCCACATAACCGATAATCTGTTTCTGGGTTACGGCACTGCCCCGCTTGCAGCCCATTGCTGAAGCGGGAGAGATGCCCGTAATATGTTTTATATCCGCCGGAATGGGATATGATGATCTGTCGGCCGAATCCCCCTTTAAAGCCGACATAGGAAACCGTGCCGTCAGCCGTTGCCATAACCGGTGTCCCGATGGGAGCGGCGAGGTCCACTCCCAGATGAGGGCGCATGACCCCGGAAATCGGGTGAATGCGTCTATAGCTGAATGTGGAGGTAACCCTGCCCAGAGGAACAGGTGATTTTATGAAAGAGGTCCCCAATTCCTCACCGTCCGCATCAAAATATGCGCTGGCTTTCGAACCATCTGGCTGATAGAAGAAGCCTTCAAAAGTCTCCCCGCCTTGCTGCTGATACCGGGCATAGAGGATGTTGCCATAACCGATGAATTCATCGTCCTTGAAGTATTTTTCAAAAACGATCTGAAAGGTGTCGTCTTTCTGCAGTTCCGTGTTGAAATCTATACGGGAGGAGAAGATGTCGGCAAATGCGTAAACCAGGGGCGCCTTCATCTCATTTTTCGCAAAGGCATCGAACAGGGAAGTCGAGATGGAATCTTCAATCATGCAGGTTTTGATCGACACATTAATGGAATCCCTCTGGGCAACAAAGGTGTCGGCGCTTTTCGGTAATGGAATAGGATTCCAACGGGCCGGTTTCATATTCACAGCGAAGAAGCTGACCCTGATCATCCAGAAAGACACGATATTTATCCTTTGGCCGCAATCGCTTGAAGTCAAGACAACTGGCCAGATTGTTCAGAATCTGCTCGCGTACGGTGGGATCAATATTATATCTGCTCAGGGACTTGCTTAAGGTGTCGCCTGATTGCAACTCTCCCTCAACCAGGGTGTGAGAGCTATCCGCTTCGTTGTCGTCATCATTATTGTTGAGAGATTGAGGGAGAACGGTGGTGGTGGATGGAACTGCGGAGAATGCGAGGTTGTTTGATCTGTTATCCGAGGAGTTAAGAAACAAAAAAAAAGCAAAGAGAGCAAAAAAGGTTAAGGTGGAACTGAGAAGTATAATTTTTTTTGCCGTCGTCATGATCATCCTTAAGAGAAAATTGTCTAACAAAATAGCCTTGAACAATACAACTTTCTATAGTCTTTTTTTGTAGCAAAACCCTGGAGTTATTACAAGGTTTATTCCGGTTGAGATTTTTTTTTTTTACGCTTGATATTCTGTGTTGTTTCTTGTTATTTTTCTATAGTTGGTTATTTTTATTAGTTGTTTTGGTAGCAAATTTCATACCCCATTTTACTCAATACGGGATACCAATAATTATCCTATTGGAACAAAAGGGAAAAAATACATTCATCGGCAAAAACAACGAGTTTCTTCTCTCATTTTTGATTTACTTAATTACTTATGACATGCACGGGAGTGTTTGAATAAATGGCACTAATTGTTCAAAAATTTGGCGGCACATCCGTCGCTGATCCTGACAAGATCAAAGCTGTTGCCCGGCGGGTAATGGAATTGAGCAAACAAGGCAATCAGATGGTTGTTGTTCTCTCGGCCATGGCCGGTGAAACCAATCGCCTGGTGGACCTTGCCCACAAAATGCAGCCAATCCCCGACCAGCGGGAAATGGATGTCCTTCTTTCAATCGGAGAGCAGGTCACTGTCGCACTTTTTGCGATGGCTGTAAAAGAGGCGGGGTTAGATGCTGTATCTTTACTTGGTGATCAGGTAAAAATCAGCACGGACGCCATGCATACCAAAGCCAGGATCAAATCGATCAACTCAGATCTTATCAAGCGCCATCTGAATGACGGAAAAATTGTCGTGGTAGCCGGATTCCAGGGTGTGTCGGAAAATGGAGACATCACAACCCTGGGGCGTGGCGGATCCGATACGACAGCTGTAGCCCTGGCAGCAGCCCTGGCAGCTGATCAATGTGAAATTTTTACCGATGTGGAAGGGGTTTATACGACGGATCCCAATATCTGTCCTTCCGCTCGCAAAATTGACCGAATTACCTATGATGAAATGCTCGAACTCGCCAGTCTTGGGGCCAAAGTGCTCGATATCCGGTCCGTCGGTCTGGCAAAAAGATACAAAGTACCGATTCATGTACGATCAACCTTTACCAACACACAAGGAACCTGGGTCGTTGAGGAGGATAAAATAATGGAATCCATGCTGGTCTCCGGCGTTACCTATAATAAGAATGAAGCTCGTATCACTTTTTCCAAAGTACCTGACACCCCAGGTATTGCCTCGCGTATTTTCAATCCCATCTCCGATGCAGGCATTGTGGTGGATATGATTATCCAGAACACCAGGGCAGGGGACATGACAGACATGACATTTACTGTTCCCAAAAGCGACTATGACCGGGCCATGAAGATCATGCAAAAAATCGCTGTGGAGATCGGGGCTGAAAGGGTCACCGGCGATACGAAAATTGCCAAGGTTTCCATTGTCGGCGTTGGCATGCGCAATCACTCCGGCATTGCCACGACCATGTTCCATATCCTTTCCCGGGAAAATATCAACATCATGATGATTTCCACCTCGGAAATTAAAATCTCCTGCGTGATAGAGGAGAAATATACTGAACTTGCCGTGCGAGCCCTGCATGACGCCTTTGAGCTCGACAAGGCCAATCTGCCGTTGGAAGAATCCTAGGATAACTATCTGGCCATGAGCAAACAGCTGACAATATACGATACGACTTTGCGTGACGGTACCCAGGCGGAGAATTTCAATCTGTCCGTTGAAGACAAGGTAAGGGTAAGCCTGAAACTGGATCAGCTTGGTATTGATTTCATTGAGGGTGGCTGGCCCGGATCAAATCCCGCGGCCACCAGGTATTTTGAAGAAATCAGGAACTATGAGCTGAAACATTCCCAGATAGCCGCTTTCGGCAGCACCAGGCTGTTTAGTAATTCTGCCGAGACTGACGGGAATCTCCAGGCCCTGATTGCCGCGCAAACCCCGGTGATCACCATTTTCGGCAAGAGCTGGGATATCCATGTCCATGAAGCCTTGCGCATCGGACTTGAGGACAATTTAACCATCATTGAAGATTCCTTGTCTTATCTGCGGCCCCACGTCAAACATCTTTTCTATGATGCCGAGCATTTTTTTGACGGGTTCAAGAAAAACAGGGAATATGCCCTGGCAAGCCTTGACCGGGCTGTCAGGGGAGGCGCCGAGATACTCGTGCTGTGCGACACCAACGGCGGCACGCTTCCCACGGAAATTCCGGATATTATTCTCCAGGTAAAAAACCACCTCAAGCAGGGCGGTCATGATGTGGGAATCGGCATCCATGCCCATAATGATTCGGAAACCGCGGTGGCAAACTCTCTGGTGGCCATTTCCATGGGCGCTACCCAGGTGCAGGGGACGATAAACGGCTATGGTGAGCGGTGCGGTAACGGCAACCTCACCTCCATCATGCCGGCCCTGGCCCTGAAAATGGATTATACCTTCCATGCGGCGCACCATCTCAAAAAATTAAGCGAGACCTCCCGCTATGTCAATGAGCTGGCCAATCTTCCCCACAACAGGTATCAACCCTATGTGGGGACCTCCGCCTTTGCCCATAAAGGCGGCATCCATGTCAGCGCGGTGAAGCGCAATCCGTTGACCTACGAGCATATTGAGCCTGAAAAGGTGGGCAATGTCCGCAGAATTCTCATCTCAGACCAGTCAGGCCGCAGTAATGTCCTGCATAAAGCCAAAAAATTCGGCATCGATCTGGACAGCAAGGACCCGGTGGTCACCTCCATCCTGAAGGAGCTGAAAACGCTGGAGAATCAGGGGTTTCAGTATGAAGGAGCCGAGGCTTCCTTTGAACTTCTGATGCGACGGGCACTGGGGGCGCAGCGCCGTTATTTCACCCTGCTTGGTTTCCGTGTCATCAACCAGAAATCCGAGATGGATCAGCCGCCCCAGGCTGAGGCGACCATCCGGCTGGAAGTGGGGGGGGAGATGGTGCATACTGCCGCCCTGGGAGAGGGTCCGGTCAATGCGCTGGATAATGCGTTGCGCAAGGCGCTGACCCAGTTTTATCCTTCACTGGCGGAAATGTGGCTGGATGATTACCGTGTCCGCGTGCTGGCAAGCGACCGCGGGACAGGTGCCCGGGTCAGGGTGCTGATCGAATCAAGGGATGGCGACTCGGAATGGGGAACCGTCGGGGTTTCCCACGATATCCTTGAGGCAAGCTGGCAGGCACTGGTTGACAGTATCACCTACAAACTCATGAAGGATGAAAGAAAAAAAGCATAACAGCGGCCATGCAACCGGCGGCAGGGATTACCGTATTCTGGTTCTGCTGGTTGCCGGTTTCCTGGCTGGATTCAGCTCATTGACGCAGATGAAGGCTGAGGAGGACTCTGGGTCCGGTGAACAGGACCGGCAAGTTGCCAGCTGGGCGGCACCCCTTTTATCTCCCGCGCATCTTTCTGCGGAAATGAGACCGTTTGTCTTCCTGCCGGTGGAGCTTAACAGCGCCGACAGCACCCTGCTGGAGACGATTCCCGGAATTGGCCCCAGACTGGCGGAAAGAATTATTGACTTACGCAACCAAAGAAAAAAATTCCGCGATATGAACGAATTGCTGGCAGTGGAGGGTATCGGCCCGCAAAAATTTGCCGCGATCAAGAAATACTGCTCTCTGTGAGAACCCTCCCGTCTATCGGCAGATAGCGCCGACAAAATCCGCCATATCCCGGCGAATTTGTTCATAGCGCTCCAGGGTTAAACCTGCGCCGAGCGCCACTATCCTTGCCATATCCGGAGTTAAAAAATCCCCCGGTCCATGGGCATCAGCGTTTACCGCAAGCTTTGCCCCGCACTTCTCAGCGATTTTGGCCACATGGCCGTTGGTCAGCGAATGACCCTTGCGTCCTGACAACTCCAGCATAATACCTTTCTCCGCAGCCAGCCGGGCATCTTCCACCGTGATCAAACCAGGATGGGCCAGCAGATCAACCCCGGCCTTCAAAGCCGCCCTGTTGGTCCCCGGCCGCACCGGTTCAACCACCGTCTCTCCATGGGCCACAACGATCTCGGCGCCCAGTTTTCTGGCGTAACGGGTTAATTCATCCATCAACTCCAGCGGTACATGGGTCAGCTCAACTCCGGCCAGGAGCCGGGTGATGGAATAACGGTTCATATCAGTCGCGGCTTTGATGATTCTGGGCAGGATGAAATCAATATTCGAGGAATCGGCATGATCGGTTATGGCAATCGCCTCATAGCCGAGAACCTCAACCCGACGGACATGCTCGGCAGGAACCAGTTCACCGTCACTGAAAAAACAATGGGTATGCAGATCGATCATAATATCTCCGTTCTGTGGCAAGATGGCCTGATAATCACAAAGACATCTCTTCTAAGGTAATAACTGACCGCGCAGTGAGTGCAGACAGGCCTCCTGGATGACGGCCTGCACAAGTTGCCCCGGCACCAGGGCATCCTGGCTCTGAAAATTGACAATCTGGTTGGTATCGCTTCGTCCCGACCACTGCCCGTCAGCAGCCCGGCTTTCTCCTTCCACCATGAGCTCCATGCGGCGCCCGATGCACTCCCTGTTTCTTTCCAGGGTAATCTGCTGCAGGCGGGTCTGGAGCACAGCCAGTCGCTCCTCTTTTTCCTCCCTGCTGAGCGAATCAGCAAACTGGCATGATTTTGCCGGCGGCCGATTCGAATATTTGAATGAAAAAGCACTGTGATAGCGGACTTTCTCAATGAGATCCATGGTTGCCTGAAAATCCGCCTCGGTCTCACCCGGGAAACCGACAATAATGTCGGTGGTCAAGACAATCTCGGGGCAGTAACTGCGCAGTTTTTCGACCCTTTCCAGATAGTGCTCAATGGTATATTTACGATTCATGCGCTTCAGAATTGCATTTGATCCGGACTGGACAGGGAGATGAAAATGCGGGCAGAGCTTTTCCAGATCAGCGAAGCATTGCATCAGCTCTTCGGAAAGATCCTTGGGGTTTGAGGTGGTGAAGCGCACTCTTACCAGACCTTTGATTTCCGTTACCCGCCTGAGCAGAGAGGCGAAACTGGTCCTGCTGCCCGCAGGATGATCATTGCCGTAGGAGTTGACATTCTGGCCGAGCAGAGTGACCTCCTTGACCCCACCCGCGGCCAGATGACTTACCTCAGCCAGAATATCTTCGGATTTTCTGCTGACTTCCCGGCCCCTGGTATAGGGAACGATGCAATAGGTGCAGAAGTTGTTGCATCCCTGCATGATGGTGACAAAACGCTTGTGCGGATTTCCCTGTTGCAGGGAGGGCAGAAAAGGGGGGATATGAAAGGATTTGGCCATATCCGTTGCCACGACACCTTTCCGCAGCTGCTGAGCCTTGGCAAAAAGTTCCGGCAGCTGGTAGATGTTCTGCGGCCCCACCACAAGATCCACATGGGGCATGCGGGAAAGCATTTTGGCCCCTTCCTGCTGGGCGACACAGCCGGTGGCGGCAATGATCAGTTCGGGATTGTCCCGTTTCCTCTTCCGCAGGGCGCCAAGCAGACTGTAGGCCTTTTGCTCTGCCTTGTCACGGATGCTGCAGGTGTTAACAATGATGGCATCAGCCGCCTGGATGGCATCCGTCGGCTCATATCCCTTTGCAAGAAGCTGACGCATGATTTCAGAATCACGGTCATTCATCTGGCAGCCGAATGTTTCTATATAAAGTAATTTTTTTTCGTTCATTTACTGTAACGCTGCCCAAACAATCCCTTTGATTTATCGATTGCCGCCAAAGCGAGCTGATAGCCATATAACGCATCATAATAATTTGTCATGGCTTGGCTCAAGAGAGTCTGTGCATCAAGAACATCCGTCGAAGTTGCAAGTTGGGCCTGATACTGGGCCTGATTGATGCGGTAATTCTCCCTGGCATGTTCGATGGCCTTTTCAGATACCTTAATTCTTTTGGCAGCCTGTTCAAGGCGAAGATAGGAATTCCTGGCATCCAGAGTGACTTCATTAATGGTTTTCGTAACCGATTTTTTTGCTTTCTGCAGATTTTTTTCGGCAGCAAGAACCTCATCACGATCTTTCAGCCAGGTCCAGAGTTGCCAGGTGGCAATAGCCTTAACGGTTTTTACCTCACCGGGAAAACCAGGAGCAGGGGTTGCACCAACGTCATCACCCACCCGGTCGTAGCTGGCGGAAAGGGTAATCGAGGGAAGAAAAGGCGCTTTTTTGAGGATGATATCATTTTCAGCAATCTGCACGGCCTTATCAGACTGGGCGATTTCCGCTCTGTTTTCTCCGGGCCTTTTCGATGACCTCATCCCAATTGATATCCTGAATGACATAATCACTATGATCTTCAATATTCAATAAAGAACCTACAGGACGCTCCATCAGCACATTCAAGCGTGATTTGGCCATGGCGGACGCATTCTCCGCATCAACGAGATCCTGTTCACCCTGGGCAAGCTCAACCTCGCTTTGCAGCATATCGTTTTTCGGGATAAGCCCCGCCTCATAAAAGGCATTGGCATCCTTGCGATGGGACTGAAGGCGCAGGACTGATTGCCGGGCCTCCTCCTCAAGTTTTAAAGCCCGGAGAAGTTCAAAATAGCGGCCATAAACTTCAAAAACCAGAGCATTGGTAAGCTGCTCAATGGCGAGCTGCGAAGATTCACGGGATAATTCAGCCTGTTTGACGGATGTGACGAGAGATTTGCCTTTATAAAGGGGCTGCTCGGCTGTTCACCCCATATGTGAATAGATCAGGCAGGGTATAGACTTCATCCGGCTGATGCAGATAACTGTACTGGGCGGAGAGGGTAGGGTAGAGGTCTTTTTTGGAACTCTGCAGCAAGGCCTCCCTGCTTTCCAGATCAGCCCTGGCCATGGCAAGTTCAGGGTTGCTGGCAACAACAATTTCAATGCATTGTTCCAGGCTCAGGGTGGTATCATTATTTTCAGCAGCCAAAGAAATAGCCGAAAAAAAATAATAAAAAAAACATATTATCAACAAGATACGATTCATAGCTAAAACTCTCATCAGGTTGTACGTGTAAGATCCGCCGCCAGATCCGCCAACAGCTCGAAGAGAACAAGCTGTGAATAACAGGGATAACGGACCAATACCAGGCCGGATTGCACATCTATGGTTGAAAGGATAGCCATACCATCATAACCTTCCAAAAGAAACTTTAAATAATGAATCCGGCGGGGGTCGATACGCAGATACAGTTTCCGGGTTTCAGACAAGTATGTCATACCTTGAGTTCACTATCAACATTTCCTAACAAATTCTGGTAAGCTGCCAGGCGTGGTTCGACAATTTCAGCAAGAAATTCATCAGTCTGTTCAGCAGCCCGCCCGGTGAATTCCTGGCCGGTGCCAACCATTGCCTCAAGCTCGGCGGTGGTGAAGGGGATAAGCGGATCTTCACCCAGACGGGTCAGCAGATCGTTGTCCTTGCCTTCCTCCTTCACGACTTTTCCGGCGGCGATGGAGTGTTTTTTGATCACCTCATGCATTTCCTGCCGGCTTTGTCCCTTCTCAACACAGGCCATGAGTATTTTTTCCGTGGCCATGAAGGGCAGCTCCATGCGCAGATGACGTTCAATTTGTTTCGGAAAAACAACCATTCCGCTCGTAATATTGAGATAAAGCTTAAGTATGGCATCGGTGAGGAGAAAGGCCTGGGGAATATCCATGCGGCGGATGGCGGAATCATCAAGGGTGCGCTCGAACCATTGATTGGCGAAGGTCGCGGCAAAATTGGCAGGAAGACCCATCAGTTTACGGGCAAGACCTGTCATACGTTCACTGCGCATGGGATTTCTCTTATAGGCCATGGCGGAACTGCCCACCTGATCCTTGGCAAAAGGTTCTTCCTGCACCTTGAGATTTGACAGAAGGCGCAGATCAACGGCGAATTTGTGGGCGGAGGCGCCGATACCGGCCAGGGTTTCGGCGGTCTTCATGTCCAGTTTGCGGGTATAGGTCTGGCCGGTAACGGCAAAAACCTGATCAAAACCCAACTTTTGCGCCACCAGCCGGTCAAGCTGCCTGACCTTTTCATGATCATTTTTAAACAGCTCAATAAAAGTGGCCTGGGTGCCGACAGTGCCTTTGACCCCCCGGGCCTTGAACTGCTTCTCCAGGGACTCAATATAATCAAGATCCATGATAAGATCCTGAATATAAAGGGTATGCCGTTTGCCAACCGTGGTCGGCTGGGCCGGCTGGTAATGGGTGTAGCCAAGGGTGGCCAGATTTTTATGTTTGCGGCAGAAGGCGGCAAGATTGGCAATGACGTTCACGACCGCTTTTTTGATCAAGGCCAGGGCTTTACGCTGCAAAATAAGATCGGTATTACAGCCGACGAACTGTGAAGTGGCGCCGAGATGGATAATCGGTTCCGCCGTCGGACACTGCTGACCGTAAGCGTAAACATGGGCCATGACATCATGGCGGATTTCTTTTTCTTTCCGGGCTGCAACATCGAAATTGATGTTTGTCTCAAATTGCTTCAGTTCATCAACCATGGCCCGGGTAACAATATCCGTGAGACCCAACTCATGCTGCGCCTCGGCAAGGGCAATCCAGCAGCGTCTCCAGGTGGCAAATTTCGACTGTTCAGAAAATATCTTCTGCATTTCAATGCTTGTATAACGGCTGACAAGCGGTTCCTGATAAAATTCACTGGTCATTATTTTATTATCTCCATACAGACAGAGGTTGGCGGTGGGGTCTAAGCCGTTGTAAAAAAATAACATGGCCAGAGAAATGCGCGGAACGGCATAAGGAGCCGTAACGAAATTGAAAAAATGGCCATGTTATTTCGTAACGGCTTCTAAATAAAACACAAAAATTTAGCACTCAATGGATGAAAAGAAAACAGCATATTACAATGTCGCATAATGTATATTATGTATAGTTTTGTTAATTATTATAAAATCAAATAGATACAAAGGACTCTCCCCTCAATCAACCATGAATCGATTATTTCGATCTGACAAGAAAACCGGGACTAACCAGGAAACTTAAGAAAAACCATCTGAACTAAACCGGCTTGGGTTATTCCGGCTCAGCATATTCGACCAGCAACTGCAAACTTCTCTGCCCCCTGAAGTTGTTAAGCTTGAGCTTGTAAGCGCATCTTATTGTAGTTCCTTCGTTAATTGTTTGCCGGTCACCTGGATTTTCCATGGCATTAAACCAGATGCCCTGAAATTCTCTTCCTTTTTTCTCAAGCTTTAAGGCGAGATGCACCGGCTCAGCCCCCACAATCCGGGTTTTGGTGATCGTGAAAATTCCGGCAAAGGCAGGCTCCTCGAACTCTCTGCCGTAAGGTTCAAGCTTTTGCAGTTCAGCCAAGGTCTCCAGGTTTAACAGCTCAACCTCCAGATCCCCGTCAGTCAGGATAAACGGCGCAAGGTTCCTGTTCTGAATCTCTTCCGCTACGTTTTTTTCAAAGGCTTCACAAAAGAGAGCAAGTTTCTCTTTTTTAATTTTCAGCCCGGCAGCGCCGCTGTGCCCGCCAAACGACAGAAAAAGATCCGGATGTTGCTCATGGATTTTCTGCAGAACCCTGAGAAGATGCACCTCGGGAATTGTCCTGGCGGAACCGGACAGAATATCTCCTTCATGCACCGGGCTCAGCACCACAGTCGGCTTGCCGAAGCCGTCAACCAGCCGTGAAGCGACGATGCCCTGCACCCCGGCATGGAAATTACCATCGGAAATCACCAGTGAACTGCGCTGTGATTCATGCAATTTCTTCGCCTTCTGCCGGGCTATTTTCACCATATTACGCTCAGTAATCTTTCTTTCCTCATTGTTTTTTTCCAGTCTCTGCAAATGTTCACCTGCCTGGCGCGCATCGCAGGCCGTGAAGAAATTGAGCGCGGCATAAGGATCAGCCATTCTGCTCCGGGCATTTATTCGTGGGGCAATCTGAAAGGCCAGATCCTCCACGGTAAAAGGATTTCTTTCGTTTTTGCCCAGCTGTTTCGCCAGGGCAAACCATGGCGGTTTCGTCAATTGATTGATTACCTGCAGCCCACCGTTGACAACCGCCCTGTTGGTCGGACTGGTGAAGGTGACCGCATCGGCGACGGTGCTGAGCCCTACAAAATCAAGCAGCCCGCCGAGTTTTGCCGTGTCGTCGGCCAGAACGCCGCAGCCGATAAGCCGGCTTCGCACCAGACACATCAGCAGCCAGCTGACCATGCAGCCTGAGATGAATTTATCAGGATAGAGGCAATCTTTGCGGCTGGGATTGATCGTTGCCACCGCAGATGCAGGAACCCCCTCAACTGGAATGGTGTGGTGGTCCGTGACAATCACCGCTATGCCGCACTCTTTCAACCGGCTGATCTGCTGCTCATCCGATGATCCGCAATCCGCGGTAATGATCAGCTCCGGGGTTTTGTCCAGGGCCAGTATTTTGTCAACGAGAGTTGCGCTGATACCGTATCCGTCATTCATTCTATGACCGATGAGACTGATCAGGCTGCGCTCACTTACGGCAAAATGCTTTAAAGATTCATAGACAACCACATGGGAACAGATGCCATCCACATCATAATCGGTGAGAATGCCGATTCGTCTCCGTTCCTTGACCGCCTTGGCGATATAATCTGCCGCCCTGCCGCTGTCCCGCAGCAGCTCAGGGTGATGGAGATTTTTCAGGGCCGGGAACATGAATGTTTTCCAGATTATCATAGCCTCCCTGCCCAGTTGCCCTGCCGGCAATGATCCTGGCCTGCAGGGTGGAAAACCCCAGCTCCTGCGCTCCCCTGTAAATCTGCGGGTCCTGGATTCTGGTTCTGATCTGTTTGCGAATGGGGCTCATATTTTCAATTTTGGGAATTAATTTTTTAGATCACTAAAGACTATTATCATTTTGATTTATCGATATTTTTTTATACAACAGCACTAATGCCTGACAAATTTATTCATAATCTTTCTGATCGCGTCAGTCTCAGCCGGCCTGAACCAGCGGATCTCCTCATCCCGGCCAAACCAGGTCAGCTGTCTTTTGGCATAGCGCCGGGTATCCCGGGCCAGATAGGCAAGTGCATCTTCCCACTGCCATATTTTATCGATATAGTTGATCATGTGCTTATAGCCGATGGACTGCATGGGGTTGAGCTCTCTGGCGTAACCCATGGCCAGCAGATTTTCGACCTCCGGTAAAATCCCCTGCTCCACCATGATCTCCACCCTTCTGTTGATCCGGTCGTAGAGCATGGTGCGGTCACAGTTGAGCCCGATTTTCATCACGTCATAACCAGCCCTCTGCCTGGTTCTTTCCTGCTGCTCGATTTGCAGATGGCGGCTCCAGGGGATGCCCGTGGCCTGCCAGATCTCCATGGCCCGGCTCAAACGCTGACTGTCATTGGGGTGGATTCTGGCCGCACTCTCAGGATCGACTTTTGCAAGTTCAGCGTGCAGATACGCATGACCCTTTTCCTGCAGTTGGGCCTGTACCCTGTCCCTGATTTCCCGGGGCACCTCCGGCAGCTCAAAAATACCGTCCAGCAGTCTTGTCATGTAGAGCCCGGTGCCGCCCACCAGCATGGGCAACCGGTTTCTGACGGTAATCTCTTTGATTGCTCTCCGGGCATCGCTCACATAACACCCTACATTATATGGCTCGGCAGGATCGACAAAATCAAGGAGATGATGGGGCACGCGTCGGCGTTCTTCCATGGTGGGTTTGGCCGTACCGATATCCATATATTTATAGATCTGCATGGAATCCATGGAGAGGATCTCACAGCCGAACTCTTCGGCCATGGCAAGGGATAGTTCCGTCTTGCCGATGGCCGTCGGGCCGGCCAGCACGATGATTTTTTGTTTCGGTTTCTCAGCAGATGCGAACATATTGTTTATGCTATAAATTGCAGTAAGTAGATGACAGAGTTCCTTATTTACACTATTATTGCAGATTTTTCAGCCAGGGAATTTGTCATATCAGTAATTCAAGCGTGCCAGGTGTTCGGAAATGTCACAGAAAATTCTTATCATCGGCGGTGTTGCCCTAGGTCCCAAGGCGGCAAGCCGGGCCATACGTCTCGACCCGAGTGCCGAGATCACATTAATCGACCAGGATTCCGTTATCTCCTATGGCGGCTGCGGTATTCCTTACTATGTCTGCGGGGATGTGGCCGAGGCCGAAGGATTGCGTTCAACCTCCTTCCATAGTTTGCGCGATGCGGACTATTTTGCCCGGGAAAAGGGCTTTGTCGTGCGCACCTGCACCAGGGCCTTAAAGATTGACCGCCAGAAAAAACAAGTACTGGTCAAGGATCTCAACTCAGGCCAGGAGGAGATCCTGCCCTATGACAAGCTGGTTCTGGCCACCGGCAGCTCCCCTTTTGTTCCCACCATCCCCGGGGTGGAGGCTGACGGCATTTTCACCATCAGCGATATCCATAAGGCCGTTGCCATAAAAGAACGGCTTTACCAGGGCCGCGTGGGCCGGGCCGTTGTTCTTGGCGGCGGGGCCATTGGTCTGGAGATGGCCGAGGCCATGGCCGATCTGTGGGGGGCGGAGACCACGGTGGTGGAAATGATGGACCAGATTCTGCCCCGCCTGATTGATAAAAACATTGCCCTGATGGCACAACGTCATCTTGAAGAAAAAGGGGTCGCTGTTTACACCTCGGAACGGGCAACATCCTTCTGCGTGGAAGATGGCAAGGTGACCGGAGTCAAGACGGACAAACGCACCATTGCGGCGGATCTCGTCATCCTTGCCGTGGGCGTTCGCCCCAACAGCGGGCTGGCCCGCGAGGCAGGGCTGGCCATCGGTTCCTTTGGCGGCATCGTGGTCAACCGGCGCATGCAGACCTCAGACCCGAACATTTACGCCGGCGGAGACTGCGTGGAGATGCCGGATCTGGTCGCAGGCGGCAGCACCTATGCCCCCATGGGCTCTCTGGCCAATCGTCAGGGCCGGGTAATCGGCTCCAATCTCGCCGGCAAACCGGAAATCTTTGACGGGGTGGTCGGCAGCTTCATCATCAAGCTTTTTGACAATTGTGTGTCAAAAACCGGCCTCAGCCTGGAAGCAGCCAAATCCCTTGGTTTTGACGCCTTGGCTGCCTTTGTGGTGCAGGCCGACAAGGCCCATTTTTATCCTGACAGCAGCATGCTCTATATGCAGATGGTGGTGGAAAAAGGCACCCAGCGGGTCCTGGGCGTCCAGGGCATCGGCCCCAACAACAGCAGCCTGCTGGCCAGGATCGGCGCCGTGGCGGGCATACTCAAATACCGGCCCACGGTCCAGGATATTGCCAACCTGGAGTTTCCCTATGCGCCTCCGTTTGCTGCTGCCATGGATATCATTAATGTCCTGGCCAATACAGCCCAGAATATCCTGGAAGGCCGCAACCGGGTGATCAATCAGGACGAATTCATGGAGCGTTTTACTAACCGCGGCGCCAGCAACACCCTGTTTGTCGATGTCCGATCCGCAGCCCAGGGCGAACCGCTGATGGCAAAATACGGCCCGCACTGGCTGAACATTCCCAACAATCAACTGCGGGAACGCATTGATGAACTGCCGGCGGACCGGGAAATCGTGCTGGTCTGCAACGCGGGAAGCCGCTCCTATGATGCCATGTGCATGCTGCAGAGCAGCAGTAAAAATACCGTAAACCTCCAGGGAGGAATCGGCGGCCTGAAAAGGATCGGCATCATTTTATAGGTATTTTACCGAATTTATTAAATTTTTCGCCAACATAAATTTACGAGTCGCCGGACAATAAACCGGTTAAGGAGATCACATCATGCCAGATAGAATTTATAATTTCAGCCCCGGACCAGCCACCCTGCCTGTTGAGGTTCTGCAGCAGGCGGCGATAGATATTGTCAATTACAACAATAAGGGTATCGGCCTCATTGAAATGAGTCATCGCAGCAAGGACTTCATGGCCATCACCGTAGAGGCGGAAAACCTGATCAGGGAACTGCTGAACGTGCCGCAGAACTACCAGGTCCTTTTCCTCCAGGGCGGCGCCTCCACCCAATTCGCCATGGTTCCCATGAACCTCTTGGGACCCGGCAAAAAAGGCTCCTACCTTAATACCGGGGTGTGGGCCAAGAAGGCGATCAAAGAGGCGAATATTGTCGCCAGCGCCCAGGTGGCCTATTCAAGTGAAGGCTCAAAATATGACCATGTCCCTGTTGATGGCGACTATACGGTTGATCCGGCTGCCGAGTATCTCTACTTTGTCTCCAATAATACCATCTACGGCACCCAGTTTCATACCATGCCCAAATCGGAGAAAATGCTGGTCTGCGATATGAGTTCGGACATCATGTCCCGCCCGTTTGACATCACTCCGTTCGGTCTGGTTTTTGCCGGAGCGCAGAAGAACATCGGACCGGCCGGGGCCACCCTGGTCATTGTCCGGGAAGACCTGCTTGACCGGGTTGCCGAGACGGTGCCGACCATGTTCCGTTACAAAACCCATGCGGAAAAGGGTTCGATGTTCAACACCCCGCCCTGCTTTGCCATTTACACCATCGGTCTGGTGTGCAAATGGTTGAAAAAAATCGGCGGAGTGCCGGCCATTGAAAAGATCAACCGGGAAAAGGCCGCCATTCTCTATGAGGCCATTGACAGCATGGATTTCTACCGGGGACACGCCAGAAAGGACTCCCGTTCGCTGATGAACGTCACCTTCAACCTGCCGACCCCCGAGCTTGAGGCCAAGTTTGTCCAGGAAGGGGCCAAGCGCGGGCTGGACGGCTTGAAGGGGCATCGCTCCATCGGCGGCATCCGGGCCTCCATCTACAATGCCTTCCCCAAACAGGGGGTCATTGATCTGGTTGCCTTCATGAAGGAATTTGCCAAGACCGCCTGAGCAAAGTGCATTACGAAGGCATGATCATCCGGCCTCCCAGTGAGGCCGACTCCATCATCCTGCAGGTCACGGTCGGCTGCTCCCACAACAAATGCACCTTCTGCGGCACCTATAAGGGTGTCCGTTTCCGGCTGAAAGAGGACGAGGTGGTGGATCAGGATATCGATTTTGCCGCAACCTACTGCAAACGGCAGAAGAGAGTCTTTCTGGCGGACGGGGATGCCCTGATCATCCCCCAGCGTCGTCTGGTCGATCTGCTGGCCCGCATCAGGCGGAAGATTCCCTGGGTGAACCGGATCAGCCTGTACGGCAACGCCAAGTCTGTTTTGCACAAATCCGCCGAAGAATTGCAAGAGCTGAAAAGTCTCGGCCTTGACCGGGTTTATATGGGGCTTGAAAGCGGCTCGGACAGGATTTTACAAAACATCAGCAAGGGCGCTGACGCAGCCAAAATGATCAGGGCCGGCCAGCGGGTCAGGGAGGCCGGCCTGTTTCTGTCCCTGACGGTTCTGCTCGGCATCGGCGGGACGGACTTTTCCAGGGAGCATGCAAACGAAACCGGTCGGGTGGTATCAGCCATGTCAGCCAACCAGATCGCCGTGCTGACCCTCATGCTTCTTCCCAACACTAAACTCTATCTTCTTGAAAAATCTGGCAAATTCACCCTGCCAAACCAGATGGGGATGCTGCATGAACTGCGGCTGATGGTGGAAAACATCACCATCAGCCGGGCGCAGTTCCAGGCCAATCATGCCTCCAATTATCTCCCCATCAACTGCCGCCTCAGCCGCGATAAGGCAATGGTGCTTGCCGCCATCGACCAGGCCCTTAGCGGCGAGAAAAGATTGACGCCCGAATATCTGCGCGCCCTGTAAAATTGAAAATGCAGTATTTAATTTTTTAATTATAATATGAAATTTTAACCAAGAACTGGAAACAGCGGCGCATGATTGCCACAGAAAATTTCTGACCTGGCAAGGACGTTTCCAGGAAGTCGCATTTATTAATCAATAGCTGAATTATAAACCCTCTCCCTCCTTTTGATATTGTGCCCATAGACGCCCCTTTCCAGCAAAAAGTTGATCTCAAGAATCTCACCAGAGACGACCTGGCGGCCTTTGCCGTTGACCACGGCCTGCCCGCCTTTCGCGCTAAACAGATATTTTCCTGGCTGTATCGACCCGGCATTTCCTCTTTTGCCCAAATGACCGATCTGTCCAAAGAGCTGCGGGAGTCCCTGGCCAAGGAGGCATTCTTCAGCCGCCTGTGCCCGGCGGTTAAGGAATTATCAAGCGACGGCACCATCAAGTACGGCTTTCGCCTGCAGGATGGTAAAATGATCGAATCCGTGCTGATACCGGAAGAGGACAGGAATACGCTGTGCATTTCCTCCCAGGTGGGATGCGCCATGGCGTGTGCCTTCTGTCTTACCGGCACCATGGGATTTACCAGGAATCTGACCTGTGCGGAGATAGTTGATCAGGTCTGCGCCGTGAGCGACGACCTGCGGGAAAATAATCTGGGGGTGATCAACAACCTGGTCTTCATGGGAATGGGAGAGCCATTGGCCAATTTTGACAATCTGATCAAGGCCCTCACCATTTTACTGGATGAACTGGGACTTCATTTTTCCGAGCGCAGAATCACGGTCTCCACCTGCGGACTTGCTCCGAAAATCATTGAACTGGGGCAGAGGCTTAAGGTGAATCTGGCCGTCTCCCTCCATGCCGCGGATAATGCCACCCGCAACCGGCTGATGCCCATCAATCTGCGTTACCCCCTGGAAACCCTGCTCGATGCCTGCCGGGAATTTTCCCTGCCGAAAAGGAAGAGAATCACCTTTGAATATGTGCTGCTGAAAGGCATCAATGATTCGGATCAGGATGCCGTAAAACTTGCACGGCTGCTGCACGGCATCCCGGCCAAGATAAACCTGCTGCCGTGCAATGAGGCGCCGGAACTTCCCTTTGCCAAGCCAAGTCAGCAAAGAATCGATTCTTTCCAGAACATCCTGAAAATGAAGGACTACACGGTTCTGGTCAGGGCCAGCCGCGGCGCGGATATCTCCGCGGCCTGCGGCCAGCTCGCGGCCAAATCATCTGTCTGACAGACTGCTCTCAAGTGAGTCCGGGGAAGCGCCATTCGCTTAGCGCCAATGGCGATAATGATCTCTGCCCCTATGCCCTCCGTCATAACCCCTATGCCCTCCATCCCATCTTGACGGCCCGCGATAATGACGGCCGTACCCGGGGACTGCCACCACCTCAACCGGCCGGTAATAAGGACGGTAATAAGGAACGACCACGGGTGGAGGCGGTGGCATGTATACCTCCCGATATACTGCTACCGGCGGCGGGGCCATCACATAACCGCCGCCATAGCCATAGGCCGGCCTTGCATAACCTCCGTCCATCCCGCTGCCGACAATGGAACCGACCACGCCGCCAACGAGTGCACCAACCAAGGTGCCCTCCGTATTGCGGCCGATGGCCTGACCGACAACAGCGCCTCCTGCCGCACCTGCCACGGCACCCACCGCGGTATTGTCCGCATCGGCATTTGATGTTGCGCAAAGCAAAATTAGGGAAGCGAAAACGATGAATTTTTTCATGATGATCTCCTTTTATGGCCTCCTGAATTTTTTCAGAATTTTCCATTCATCTTGATGCAAGAGTAAAACGAAAAATGATGAAAAAATAGAGGACATCGGGGCAAACAGGACTAGACATGACCCGACATCGACCCGATATGGCTTTTATTTCGGTAAGATAGAAGAGAGGGTCAGCTAGTCCTCAATATGATAGGAGGCCATACGGATATGGCCTCCTTTACAGCGCGGACAGCGGCCGGGGCGGGTGAAACGAGGGCGGTCTTTAAATAAAAAACCGCATTTCATGCATCCATAAGGTCTGACCAGCAGCCTTTTCCCCTGGGAGGACAATGTCCGTCTGATATGCTCAAGATGTTCATACACCTCCTTTTCACGAATCGACAGCAGCTGAGAAATTTCCAGGGCATTGACCTCTTCATTGTGTAACAGGGCAATTATCTGCTGACGGATTGTCGCCAAAATCGTTACATCCTGATTTTCGCCTCGGTCTTTTTCGGGTTCTTTTCCAGGTGCCTGTAGTGCTTCACCGCTGTTTCCGTAAAACGCGAGACAACATTGGGCAGATCCGAGGTGTTCCAGATAAAGGTGAAATCTTCTTTATCATTTAATCCGCTGCTGATGACAAATGACGGTTGCCGGTCAGGCATGAGGGCTATGTCATCATAGCCCGGTTCAATTTTCCCGGCAAAGACCTGGCGAAAGAGGTCCAGCATGGTATAGGCATAAAATTTTTTCACATCCTCGGTGGATTCCGCGGAACCGATTTTTCTTCTGTATTCAGGGAGCAGTTCATTCTCAATTTTCGAAAACGAAAGTTGCATTGTCATGCCATATCCTCCTTGCAAAGATTCATCTGCTTTTTTTATCACTTCAACCTTTGATGACGGCCAGAGGCCGTAACTCAACAATAACCTCAACCAGATCAATCTGATTTTCAATAACCTCGTCAATATTCTTGTACGCCCCGGCAGCTTCGTCAAGGTCGCGCACGTGACGAACGGCGTGAATGATACCCTGGTCTTCCAGCCGCTTCTGCTCCTGGGCCAGACTCAGCTGCCGCTGGGCCTGTTTGCGTCCCATCTTGCGTCCCGCTCCATGGGCGCAGGACTGGAAGCTTTCCGTATTTCCCTGACCTCTGACAATATAACTCGGACTGCCCTGGGACCCGGGAATGATGCCTATCTCCCCTTCCCTGGCGCTGGTCGCCCCTTTGCGATGCACCATGACATTCTTGTGAAAATGCATCTCCAGGGCGGCATAATTATGGGCAATATTGATGATCGGCTCAAAGGTAACACCGGGCACAACCGCCAGCAGGGCATCCTTTACCCGCTCCATCATCAATTTCCGGTTTGCATACGCAAAGTCGACACAATAGCGCATCTCCCGCAGATATTTCTGGCCAACGGCATTATCAATGGGCAGAAAAGCCAGCTGCCATTTCTCGGGGATCTTTGATCCCCACCGGCGATTCAGCTCAATGGCCAGCCGGTTATAATGATTCGCCACCTTGAATCCCAGGTTTCTGCTGCCGGAATGGATCATCAGCCAGATATGGCCGTCGTTGCCCTTCTGGATTTCGATGAAATGGTTGCCGCCGCCCAGAGTGCCCAGCTGGGTCAAAGCATTATTATACTCCTCCATGATAATCGGAAAATCAGCCAGAGGACGCCCCTCGGTTGCTGGCATTAACCGCGGATCCTGTTTTTTCTTGTGATGCTGAAATCCGAGGGGTACGGTTTTCCTGACGCCCGAGAGTACGGCTTTAATCCTGTCGGTGGACAGCGTGGCAAGTGAGGTTTTCACCGCGCACATGCCGCAGCCGATGTCGACCCCGACGGCATTGGGAATGACCACCTCTTCAGCGGCCATTACTCCGCCGATGGGCATGCCGTAACCTTGATGGGCATCGGGCATGACGGCAACATGTTTAAAAAGAAAAGGAAGATTCGCGAGATTTCTGGCCTGCTCAAAGGCGCCGGCTTCGATGTCGTCAAGCCAGAGTTTGATAGGCAGCTTTTCGGTGGTAACGACACGTCTCATGAATAAAGGCTACTCCTCAGATGCAATGTTCGGGCTGATGACGAAAAACCGAAAATTTCTACGGCAATCGGTAAAAATCGTAAAAAAGCCAGGAAACGACATGTCACGCCAAACGGGAGGGTGCGCCCCACTGCGGAAGAGGAGTAATGTCCAACCGGAAAAAATCTCCGGGGGTGACGCTGAAGGTACTGCGCAAGATCGCAATTTCGCCAAGTCAAGAGAGGTTGTTTCCCGGGAAATTTATCATTTCAACAGCGTTGGCGCATTTAAGAACCAGTAATACGGCTCCCTAAACCAGATTCTTCATCTTATTGTTAGTAATAATATGGCTGAATGAAGAGTCATGCAAGGGCACATCCCTTAAAAAGATCATAGCACATATTCCACGCAGAGTTCTCATGCATTCATCATAGTCTCCGAAACCTTGGCAAGGCTTACCAAAATTTTCGAGCATCATGGGCCGGAAATTGCCTGTCAGGTGAAAGTGAGATGATAAATGATTTTCCAGATGAGCAATGTCCCTCCCTGCTGGCCGGCAAAGAAAAAATGGGGTTGAGAACCTCTGGCCAGACAGCGAATGCCATTTCCTCTACCGTCAAGGACAGCCACCACGTCACCGGTAATCAGATCCCGGATGCGAATCAGGTCATCCATGCCGGCGGAGACCAGGTGGCGCTGGTCATCAAGCAGCAGCACCATTGTTTTGCCGCCCGGATGTCCAGGCATCTGCTGCAGGCATTGGCCTGTATGGATATCCCATATTTTTATTTCTTCTCCCCCGGCCGAGGCAAAAAAATCTCCCTGCGGGGCAACGGACAGAGAGTCTACAGCTCCGGCATGGGCTGCCAGCTGATGCAGACATTTTTTCCCCCGGCCGGCCCAGATCTTAATTTCGACCATCATTGCTGCCGGTGACGAGATCAAGCCCGTCGGCGACAAAAGAGAGACAGGTAACCTGCCGGTCATCCCAGGCGATCACCATTTTTTCCCGGCCCGTGGCAATGGTGCGGATAACCATTGTCCCGTCTGCTCCGCCGCTGGCACAAAAGCGGCCATCACGGCTGAAAGCAAGTGTGCTGACCCTGCCATGGTGGAGACCAGCCCGCCACAGCTGAGAATGGCCTGAACCGCTTTGCCAGAAAACGACTTCTCCTGCCGCGGTCCCGGCGGCTATGATCCTGCCGTCAGGTGATACGGCAAGGGCTGTGACAGCCTGCCCACCCGTGTTGATGGTGGAGAGCTTGCTGCCGCGGCCATAGTTGCGGATGCGGATCAGGTCATCGCTGCCCGCCTCGATAATCTTTCGCGTGCCGGGCAGATACGCCAGGTGTTCCACGGCGCTGCCCAGACCCGGCAAGGTCGCATATCGCTGGACCCCGGCAATTTCACGCTTATCGCTTTTGCCGAGCAGCCGATCGTGAATTCCGGCAAGAAATGCATCTTTGGCAAATCTCCTCTCCCGCCATGACGCCAGCAGAGATTTGAGACAGGTCTCGTAACGAAGACTGTGGAGATGGTGTTCAATTTCCCGGCATTTTTCCAGCCGCTGCCTGGCCTGCCGGTAGATTGCCAGGGATTGGGGCGGGGAACAGAGCAGAAAGGAAGGCAGAGGGACCGTTTTCGCGAGCTTTTTCCCCTGCATTTTACTGACCTGCGCCTGAAGCAGAGCCAGCTGATCGGCAACGGAACTGTCCCCTATGGCCGTATCAATCATCAACAGAATCCTTTGCAGGGGGAATAATCCTGAACGCAGCTTGTAGAGGATCAGATTGTATACCGCCTCAGACAGTCTGTCCTGCAAAACGAGAGCCTGCTGCAGTTTAACCAGAGCCTCTCTGAACCTGCCGGTGGCAAAGCAGACGACCGCCTGGTTATTGAAGCTCTCAGCCCGGAAATCGGTTTCAAGGATATGATAGGGACAGTCGAGTCCGTATGCCAGGCGATACACCCGGTTGAGATCATGACGCAGAGAGGAGACCTCCGCATAGCATTTGCCGGGTGGTGCCGTAATTTTTTCCAGAACAGGACGCAGGAAATCTGTATAGTTTTGCAAATGGTCAGGCAGAGCGGCGGGGCTGATATTATTTTCGGATTGCCCAGGGACAAGACCAGGGAAGAGCATCATCCGCAGCAGACCGCCTAAACCCCTGATATCAGCATGTGGGTTCTGTTCTTTACCGGACAAAGCCGGCCGGGCAACCTCCTTGATTTTCGCCAGGGAACTGCTGGTAATGATAATCCTGTCAGCTAAGAGTTCCTGATGATAAACACCGTGGCTGTGAAGATATTCAACGCCATGGCAGATCTGCATGAGCAGGGAAAGAATACTTCTCAAGCTCGATTGCCCGGACCTGACCCAACTGGTCAGGGTGGGGCCTTTGATATCCTCCAGGAAATATGCCGAGGCATCACCGGGAACAGGGCCAAAGCAGGTTTCGAGATGGGGATGCATGCCGAGGCGGACCCACTGATGAATTTTTTCGGCAAAAGAATGCTGTTGCTCTTCTGTTTTGAACAGCGCCGCGTGGGGCACTCGGACAACCAGCTTATCCTGCCGGCCCTGGTGAGTAACGGTATATTCGCTGGACAAGGGGCCTGAGCGGATGCCGATTACGGTAAAAGCACCAAATATTTTGCGGCCGACAGCCCAGTCGTTTCCGCCCTTGTTACAGAGATGGGGGCTTGCCATGATGCGAAGTGAAGAACATTATTCAACTGTCTCTTTCAATCTTCCTTATCCTGTGGAGAATTTCCTCTATTTCCTTTATGTCATGGCCGGAGGTGGAAATTGCGAGCGCTTTTTTGAGGTGGAAAGTGCTGGTGGTAAAATTACCTTCATAATAAAAATTCTTCCCCAGATAGAGATGAGAAAGGGCCTGATTACCCTTTTTGGACTCAATCTGGGCAAGCTGGAAATAAGCCTTGGGATAATCAATGCTGCTGCCCAGCACTTGCTTGTAAAGGGCCTCGGCCCTTTTATCATCGCCTGACTGCTGGAGAGCCAGGGCAAGATAAAAGGTGCTGTACCAGCTGCCAAGGTCTTTATTGCGGGCATCTTCCAGATACATGAGAGCGGTTTCAAGCTGCCCCCATTGCAGATAAATGATGCCCAGATCGGTGAGGAGAATCGGCTTGTCCGGGTAGTACTGCATCACCTGCCGTATTTTCTCCACCGCCTGTTCATAGTTGCCGGTGGACATGTCCGCCAGGGCCAGGCCGTAGACGGCCATCATCTTGATATCCTCGTCCGTTGCCTCCCTGACCTCTTTTCGATATTTACCGTACAGTTTCTGCGGTTCCAGAGTCAGGGAAGAAACCCTTTTCTGCATGCGGCGGAAGGCAAACTGATCAAACTTGTGGAATTGCACATCGCTGTTGATATGCATCAGATCCTCCACATAACCCATGCGGAGCTTTGGTTGCGGATGGGTCAGCAGATACGGGGGAATATTGCCCATCCTGATCTTGGACTCCTTGTACATCTTATTCAGCATGGAGAGCATGTCATGGGGGTCCCTCTGCTGAGTTTCCATCAGGTTGAAACTGATCCGGTCCGCCTCTTCCTCATCCTGCCGGGTAAAGGCCAGGCTCATGGCGGCACCGGAGGCCATGCCCCCGGTGACCAGCGCCTGGGAGAGCGCGCCGCCGCCGAGGGCGATTCCCGCCAGCATCAAGGCCAGGGTGCTGGCGGTGATCTTGGTGGACTTTTCAATGCGGTCGGCAATATGACGGCTTATGACATGGCCGCACTCATGGGCCATGACACTGACGAATTCCCCTTCATTATCCATGGCATTGATGATGCCGGAGTGGAAAAAGATCAATCCGGAAGGGGTGGCAAAGGCATTGAATTCCTTGTTGTCAATGACATAGAAATGGTAATCGAAGTACTGAGGACCGGCCTGCGCAAGAATGGAATCACCGAGATCATTGACGTACTGGCTGACATCAAGCTCATCAACCAGCTTAAATTCCTTGCGGATAATGGCCAGCATTTTTTCGCCATATTCCCTTTCCTCCTTGATGGAAAAGGCATGAACGGTTGCCGGAGAGAGAAAGATCAAGCAATTAACCGAGAAGAAAAAAAGCAGGACAACCAGGGCTGTAAAACGCTTGAAAACAACAAATGAATGAAAGAGTAATATCGACAATTAAAGAGGCCTTTAAAGAAAAAAATTAAGAAAGGCTCGGGGAAAAAAGGATTATTGGCAAATGAAATTGACAACAACTCAATAAAAAATGTATTTTGGTAGTTTCATCGTTGCAAACAATTATCAATGAACATTCACAATTTGTCAATTCAAAAAATGCTCTGCGAGTTGCACATAACCAACCTGGCCCTCATCGAAAAGCTGTCTCTGGTCTTTGCCGGCGGGCTTTCCGTGCTTACCGGCGAGACCGGCGCCGGCAAGTCCATCATCCTGCAGGCCATTCATCTGCTCTCCGGCGGCAAGGGGTCTTCCACCTGGGTCAGAAGCGGCACCGACAGCACCACCATCGAGGCCCTTTTTGAGGTTGGCGAAGACCACCCCCAGATCCTGGAAAAGCTCAAGGAACAGGGTTTTGATGCAGATGGCGCCATCGTCATCAAAAGGGTTCTCTCGCAGAACGGCCGCAGCCGTTTTTATATCAATGGCAGCCCGGCAACGGCAAAGATCACCGGCGAACTGACTGAGAATCTGTTCAGCGTGGCCAGCCAGCATGACCATCAGCAGCTTCTCGCCGCCCGTTATCATCTTGATTTCATCGATGCAGTGGGCGGCCTCTGGCAGCTTCGTCTCGACTTTTCCAGACAATACGACGCCTGGCAGGAGAAGAAAAACGAATACGATGATCTGCGCAGAAAAGAAATGGAAAAGGAACAGCGCAAGGATTTTCTTTCCTTTCAAGTGCGGGAAATCATGGATGCCAGGCTTATTCCTGAAGAAGACGGCAGACTGGCCATGGAAAAACAGCGGCTCAAAAGCGCTGATGACATCAACCGGCTGGGCAGAAAAAGTTACTCCCTTCTTTACGACGCCATTGATCCGTTGGCCCAGATGCGGAAAAATCTCGTGCAGATGACGGAACTTGATGCAAGCGTCGCCCCACTGTCCGAAGAGGTCGCCGGCCTCACCTATCAACTGGAAGAAAAGCTGGCGGGACTGCGCGACTACCTTGATACGATCACGGATAACCCCCAGGCCCTTGAGACCGTTATGGCCCGCCTTGATGTGCTGCAGCAGTTGAAAAGAAAATATGGGCCTGAGCTTGCCGACGTCATCAGCTATGGCAGCCACGCGGCAACTGAACTCGAGGAACTGGAGGCCCTTGACGTCCGCCTGGAAAAGCTTGAAAAAGAGCTGAAACAGATGGAAGACGAGCTGCTGTCAGCCGCCGGCAAACTTTCCCGGGCGCGACGCAAAACAGCGCAGGAGCTGGAGGTGACCATCAGAAACGAGCTGCTGTCCCTCTGTCTTGACCGCTCTCTTTTCGAGATAAAATTTTCCGAAGGCGAACCAATGCTCTCCTCCCTTGGCCGCACCGGTGCCGACCGGCCTGCTTTCATGTTCTCGGCCAATCCCGGAGAACCGGTCAAGCCCATCGCCCAGATCGCCTCCGGCGGGGAGTTATCACGCCTGCTGCTGGCCCTCAAATGTCTGCTCGCCCGCAAGGATCAGGTGGAAACCGTCATCTTCGACGAGGTGGATACCGGCATCAGCGGCAAGGCGGCAGAGTCGGTGGCCAGAAAAATCAAGGAACTGGCCACCCATCATCAGGTAATCTGCATCACCCATCTGCCCCAGATCGCCTCCTGCGCCCATGACCATTACCGGGTGAGCAAGTATGTCAGCAATGACCGGACCCACACCGCCATTGTTCTTCTCGATGAAACCGAAAAAGTGATGGAGCTTGCCGGCATGCTTGACGGGGATTCGGTCACCCAGCAGACCCTGGCCTATGTCACGGAACTGATCAACCGTAACCAATAACCGGATTTTTCACTTTTAATGAACAAGCAAGCAACGGCGATCGCCCTCTTTTCCGGCGGACTGGACAGTATTCTGGCCTGCAGAGTGGTGGCTGGACAGGGAGTCAGGGTCAAGGCCCTTAAATTCGTTACCCCTTTTTTCGACTACGGCCTGCTTGCCGCAGAGGCGCAATACAGAAAAAAGATTCGGGAAAAATATGATATCGATGTCGAAATCAGAGATATCACCGATCTCTATCTTCAGATGCTGCACGATCCTCCCCATGGTTTCGGCAAGCACTTCAATCCCTGCATCGACTGCAAGATCCTCATGCTCACCGAGGCAAAAAAGCTGATGGACTGACTATCATGCCTCATTTATCATCACCGGCGAAGTGGTAGGACAGCGGCCCATGTCACAGCGCAAGGATACCCTGCGCGTCATCGAGCGCGACAGCGGCACCGATTCTCTCCTGCTGCGTCCCCTATGCGCCAAGAGCCAGAAACCAACCGCAGCGGAGCTGGCAGGCATCATCGACCGGGAAAAACTGCCCTACTGCAGCGGTCGGGGCAGAGCAATGCAGATCGAACTTGCAGCCGCATTCGGTATAACCGACTACCCGAATCCGGCAGGCGGCTGTGTGCTGACCGACCCCAATCTGGCCAAACGCATCAAGATGCTGTACAGGCAAAGAGATCAGGTCAACCGGGACAACGTCCGTTTTCTGCTGGTGGGCCGGCAGTTCAGACTGCCCCATGGCGGCTGGCTTGCCATCGGCCGCAGCCAGGAGGAAAACGATGCCATCCTGCGGCTCTGCCAACCCGGTGATCTGGTTTTAAAGCTCAATGACCGGCCGGGTCCAACCGCCCTGCTGCGTCATTCCTGCCACCCTGCCGATGTCAACCTCAGCGCGGCGCTTGTCGTGCGATACGGCAGAAAAATCCCCGGCGGCCCTCTGGAAGCTGAGGTGAAAATGACTCAGGATCAGACAAATACTTTCCTGCGCTCCACTCCCCTGCCTGACGAGCAACTTGCCGGCATAACCATTATTTGATGAGAGAAATCTTGACACCTTGTGCTCCAATTTGCTAAAAGACGGCAACTCAGGGCCACCTTAGCTCAGTTGGTAGAGCATCGGATTCGTAACCCGAAGGCCGCCGGTTCGATCCCGGCAGGTGGCTCCAGTTATTATTGCCATATCAGATAGTTAGCAAGAGCGTTTTTTCTCTGATATGCTGGAAACTTCGCGTGTAACTCTATAACCATCGAAGTTTAACTTCTTTGACCCCTTCCTTACCCTCCATCTGTCATTTTTTCATAAACAACGGTTATCACACTTCGATTCCCCAGGTTTCCCACATCGGCGAAACAAGGTTTGATCACCCCGATCAGGACGTGAAGACATTTTCTCACCCGCCTGACTTGTAGAAAAAAAGAGAAAAAATGAGAGAAAAAAATCCCCGGTTACAAAATAATTGTATTATGTTCATATATAGTTATGTGTTGTGGGCGACATCTTATCATTTTAACCTTAAGGAACTCAGAAGCCATGAGCAAAGCACAAGACAGCAAGAAGGAAACTAAAAAGAAACCGGCAAAAACCACAAAAGAGAAAAAAATAGCCAAGAAGGCAAAAAAAGAAGACAAGAAGACCTTTGGAGGGTCATAAAGCGGCTCTCCGCTGATTTGCCAGAAGGCCGGTATGCAACCGGATCGCCCCTGACCCGTCACCAACAGGTCCGTTTGTCCTATCTCGTGCTGTTTGGCGTTCGGGAACGATTGTCATGCCAAAATGCCTGCAAAGGAAAGAAAATTCATGAGAAAAATGGTAGCAAAAGAAGAAATGAGTCTTCTTTCTTTTTTGACAGGTTGCGGCTATTCGAAAAAAAAGGTGAAGCAACTGGTCAAGCATCGGGCAGTTCTGGTCAGTTGCATGACGGTCAAGCGGCATGATCAAGGTCTGTTGCCAGGGGACGAGATAGTCATCAAGACGGAAAAAGAGATGAGCGAAGAGGGCCATCAGTGCCCCGGCCTGGAGATTGTTTATGAGGATGATGATGTGATTGTCATAAACAAACCGGCAAAGCTGTTGACCATTGCCACGGAAAAAGAAAAAATAAAAACCGCTTATTACAAACTCACCGCTTATCTCAGAGAACGGACCAGATCCAAGGAGCAACGCATCTTCATTGTCCACCGGTTAGACCGTGACACCTCGGGTTTGCTGGTTTTCGCCAAAAACGAAACCGCCCAGCAGACCCTGCAGGAAAACTGGCAGAAAGTTGACAAGAAATATGCCGCCATTGTCGAGGGAGTCCCTAAAGAGAAGAGCGGACAGGTGTCCAGTCACCTGCGGGAGTCAAAATCTTTGCGGGTCTATTCGGTCAGTGGCAACGATGAGGAGGGCAGATTCTCTGTGACCAATTTTGAAGTGGTGAAAGAGGGCACCGACTGCGCCCTCCTCAATATCAGCCTTGAAACCGGCAGAAAAAATCAGATCCGGGTACACCTGGCCGACATCGGTCATCCGGTGGCGGGCGACAAAAAATACGGAGCAAAGACAGACCCGTTGGGTCGCCTTGCCCTGCACGCCTATTACCTCGCTTTTGACCACCCGACCATGGGAAAACGTCTGGAGTTTCAGATCAAAATGCCCGGGAAATTCAATACGCTTTTTTCAAAAAAATCAGAAGATGAAGCTGACGGCACCAAAAAGTCCTGAATCAATTTAAAACTTGACTTTTAGAAAATTTATAGTAATCTAATCAAGATAAGCCGCGGGGTGGAGCAGTCCGGTAGCTCGTCGGGCTCATAACCCGAAGGTCAGAGGTTCAAATCCTCTCCCCGCTACCAAGTAAAATCAAAGGGTTACAATTTTTTTGTAACCCTTTTTTTTATTGACGCCATCACCCCTGATGTTTCCCCACTCCAGCCCCCCTTCCCCCCCTGAATCGCTTCCTTGCCAGCATTACAGCAAATCTATTTTTCTTCCCAACCCGTCCATTTGCGTTTGATAACTTCACTTTGCCTGTGATAAGTTAGGTAATAGTCAAGCATTCATTTTCTTCAGAAAATAATCAGGGGAGGACTTGAGATGAATATCGCCGGGGTTCAACTCATACTCTCCAGTCTTGCTCTTAGCATCATTTCGCCTTCCATCCTTTTTGCCCAGAATGAAGATGTTGCAGCCCTTGCCCAGCAGGAAAAGGAGATGCTTGACCTCTTTTACGAAACAAGCAGCCTGGCGACCCGAACCCCGCAGCCCGTCAGTGAAACCCCGGCTCTCATTAATGTCATTACCGCGGAGGATATCCAGCATATGGGCGCACGTGATGTGCGGGACGTGCTGACGCATACCCCCAATGTCCAGATCGGCATCGTCGCGGTAGGCACTCCGCAGATCACCATGCGCGGCATGCAGTCCAGCGGAGCGGAAAAGGTCAAGATCATGGTTGACGGCCATGATGTCACGAATTCCCTCACCGGTGGCGGCGCCTCTTTTTCCTCGATATGCCGGTGGATTATATCCAGAAAATTGAGGTGCTGCGGGAACCAGGCTCAACCCTTTACGGCAGTGACGCCCTGATCGGGGTAATCAACATCGTCACCACCCGCTCTCTTCATCTTGACAGAACCATTGCCGCCTCCAGGTTTGACACCTTTGACAGCCAGCGTCTTAATGTCGAGCACAGCAGATCCGCGGGCAATCTGCATATCTGGAGCAATGTCAACTATTTCAACACCAACGGCCCCAATGTGACGATTGCCGAGGATGCCCTCTCCGCCACACCGAATGCCGCCATCAGCAACGCACCCTCCTCCACCAACGAATGGCAGGAAAGGTCCGATTTCTCCCTGGGCGCCAACACCGAGGCCTTTCGCTTTCAATGCCAGTACATCACCCAGCGTGATGGCGGTTATTTCAATCCCGGCATGTCCCTGTCCGACAACACCAATATCGACATGGATTATTTCTGGAGCGACCTGGCCTACGAAACCTCTTTCTGGGAGGATATGCTTTCCCTGCAGGCAAAGTTGCTATACAACCATTACGATCACGATTACCAGATCAATCTGCAACCGCCTGGATTCAGAAGTGAAAACGGCACCTATCCTGATGGCATTTACTCCTTCCAGCAGGCAACCATCGACGAATATGGCGCAGACCTCCAGCTTGACGGTCATTTCTTCACAGACCATCTCCTGACCATCGGCAGTGAGATCAAAAAAAGCAGGCTGCACGACGTCAACCATCTGGCCAATTACAATCCTGCACCTCTGTCCGCTATCATTGATGTGTCAGACACCTTCAACTGGATGGAAAGTGCCGACCGTTTCTTTTACAGTTTTTTTCTGCAGGACCAATGGCAGATAGATGAAAACATGCTCATTGTTCTCGGCAGCCGTTTTGACGACTACGACGACGTTGGCAATGCTTTGAGTTCCAGCCTTGGGGTGTCTTACCGGTTTAATCCCCGGTATCGGCTGAAACTGCAATATGGCGAGGGATTCCGCGCCCCGAGTTACCGGGAACTCTACAAACTTCCGGCCGGTTCCCCTCTGCGTGGAGACACAAACCTTGAACCTGAATCCAATCAAACCTACCAGGCAACCATCGAATGGCAGAAGGATGTCAACCTCAAGGTAGAGCTTGCGGGCTTTGTCAGCAAGGCTGACGATGTGATCAACAAGGAATACGAATCCCCCCAGACAATATCAAACACCTTCGCCAACGGCGGCACCTATGACAGCAAAGGAGTGGAGCTCAGCGTCAGCGGCAGAATCAGCCCGGTCGACCTGTCCGCCAACATCTCCTACACAGACAGCGAAAATGATACCGGAGAGGATGTACCGGGCGTGGCCCCCTGGCTCGGTTCGGCTATCATCAACTGGCCCTTTGCCGACTACTATAATTTCAATATAAGTTTTTCTTATACAGGTAAGGCTGCGGCAGCGGCCGATGATACCCGTGGCGAGGTTGATGATTTTCTGCTCACCGACCTGGCCCTCTCTCTCAAGGATGGTCTCGGTCAGATTCAGGGCCTTGAGATTATTGCCGCTGTGCACAATCTTTTTGATGTGGACTATGCATATCCGGAATATTCCGGCAAACTCGTCAATCATTACCAGAGGCCGGGCATCAGCGCAGATCTCTGGTTACGGTATCGATTCTAAAACAAAGAGAGGCGGTGTGAGAAATAACATCTTTGTTTATGCTCCTCTCCTGCTGCTTCTCCTGCTCCACCCTCAGCTGTCATTGAGCGCGGACACCGGCCCCGTTGTCCTCGTCTATCGTAAAGATCTCCCTCTGCATCGGCAACTAGCGGAAAAGATGAGCTCTTCTCTTGCCAAAGAGGACGCTCGCATCGCCACAGTTGACTGGCCGATCTCCTCTGCCTGGACCCCGGAAAATGAGAAGGCGTTTACGGACCAGAAACCCTCGTTTGCCATCGCGCTTGGCGATGTTTCCCTGGCTTTCTGCCGGAGAGCCGCCCCTGCTCTCGGCGGTTTTTTTCTCTTGGTCAGCAATCAGGATCAGATGGAGGAGGCGGAACGTTCCGGACGGTGGACAGGTGCGGGGCTCTGGGTCAAACCGGAAACACAGCTGGAAAAATTCCGTGCCCTGCTTCCCCGGGTCAAAACCATCGGCAGCGTGGTTTCTGCAGGATTTTTCAGCCAAGAGCAGCTCGCCGGTCTGCAGAAAACAGCAAAACAATTCGACTTTGATCTTGATATTATTGAAGTGGCGCAACGTCGTGACGTTCTTGCGGCAATTACCCAGGTCTACAAAAGAAGCGATGCTTTCTGGATGATGCCCGACCCACAGCTGCTCAATGAAATCACCCTGGCGGAGATGCTGCGGCTGCAGACCACCTACGCCCGGCCCCTGCTTGCACTTTCTCCCCGTTTTGTCCAGCTGGGCGCCCTGCTCTCGGTTAACACCTCCCTTGAGGAATTGTCAAAGCAGGCTGTCATCATGGCAAAAAAATCTGCCGAGACCCCGGACCTGGGGCCCATGGAGCCCCTCCCGGACAGTTGTTATATTGTTCACATCAACTCTGAAGTTGCCGAAAAACTGCACTTCACAACCCCTGCGGTAATGCAATCATCCTTTGATTTTATCACCCCGGCCAATGAGGGAAAGCCATGAAGTATTCCCTCAGAATGATACCAAAAACTCTCCTCGGCCAGATCCTGGCAGGCTTTACCATAGTTATTCTCAGCTATTCCCTTATTATTCTTATTGCCCATTCCTTCTTAGAGGACAGGTTCTTCCTGACCCTGCAACAGGAAAAAGGGGAGCAGCATGTCACCTTCCTGTCAAGACTTGCCGCTACCGGGCTCTATACGGAAAATTCCCTGCATCTGCAGGAACCGCTCAAGGCCATCATGGACAGGCCCGAGGTGGTGGCGGTTGCCATCTACCGCCAGAACGGCAGCCTGTGGGTCGAGCAAACGAAAGCAAATGTCATCTTTGCGGAACTACCTCGTGACACCGTCCTCGCCTTACTGGAAAAAAGCCGGCAGGGACAAAAAATGGAACCTGTTTTCACCTCCAGAATATGTGATTTTCTCGCCCCGATCACCATCACCCATTTTGACGAATTTGCCGAAGCAAACTCTTCATCCACAGAGGAGCAGCTCATCATCGGTCTGGCCCAGGTGCAGCTTTCCACAGAACTCCGGCAGGCACAGATCAGACGGGGACAACTGCTTGATCTTGCCATCACATCGCTGGCGATCATCCTCTCCGTCATAGTCGGCCTCTGGCTTTCGCGCAGACTTTCCGCCCCGGTCAGGGCACTGACGGCGGGCGCCAAACAGGCAACTGAGGGCCAATACCCGGAACCCATCGAAAATTCCTCCACCGGCGAGCTTGCCGACCTGACCCAGGCCTTCAACCGCATGATCATGGCCAGAAAAGAGTCGGAAAAAAACCTTTACCGGGAACTGATGCTTAATGAAGGCCTGGCCAAGCTGTCACGCGAATTGATTTCCTCCACCGATTCCATCGAAAAAATCGCCCATTTCGTTCTCATAAAGGCGCAGCAGCTCACCGACAGCAGCCATGGTTTTGTCTCCTCCATTGACCAGAAAACAGGGGGAAATATCTGCCACACCCTCACCGAGATGATCAAAGACCAGTGCGATATCAAACCGGACCGGCAGAAAATAGTTTTTCCCCCGAACAAACAGGGTAAATACACTGGACTCTGGGGGCATGTCTTAAACAGCAGAAAATCCCTTTTTACCAATACCGGTGATCATCAGGCTGCCACCGGAGTTCCGCCGGGTCACGTCAAAATCGACAAATTCCTTTCCGTGCCCGTTATCTTCAACGAAGAACTTGTCGGCCAGATCGCCCTGGCCAATCCCGGCAGGGACTACACCGATCATGATGTGGCCAATATTGAACGGCTGGCCGATCTCTATGCTCTGGCCATCAACCGTCAACGAGCCCTGCGGGAGCGGGAAAGATTGCTGGCCGATCTGCGCCAGGCCCAGAAAATGGAAGCCATCGGCACCCTGGCCGGAGGCATCGCCCATGATTTTAACAACATCTTAAGCGCCATTCTCGGCTTTACGGAAATGTCTCTCATGCTGGTCAAGAAAGATTCAAAGCTTCAGCACAATCTTTCCATGGTGCATAAGGCCGGCGACAGGGCGCGGGACCTGGTTGCCCAGATCCTCACCTTCTCCAGACACAGCCAGGCTGAACGGCACCCGATCCTGGTGGCCCCCATTATCAAAGAGGCACTGAAGCTGCTGCGCGCCTCTCTGCCCTCCAGTATTGAAATCCGCCAGAACATTCAGCCCTGCAGCGGGAAGGTGCTGGCCGACCCGGTACAGATCCATCAGATCATGATGAATCTCTGCACCAATGCCTTTCATGCCATGGGCGGAAAAGGAGGCGTGCTGGAGATCATTCTTGTTGAGGAAGAAATTGACGGAAAGCAGGCGGAGCAGATCAGGGACCTGCAACCCGGACCATATCTGCGGCTGTCGGTCAGCGATACCGGATCAGGCATCAAACCGGAGATTATCGACCGTATCTTCGATCCCTTTTTCACCACCAAGGAAAAGGGGCAGGGAACGGGCATGGGGCTTTCCATGGTGCATGGCATCATGAAGGAATATAACGGCGCGATCAAAGTGCAGAGTGAAGTGGGTCAGGGCTCCGTGTTGCATCTCTACTTTCCGCTGATTCGAGGCATCGACGATCTGACGGATAACGTCGAAGCGCCGATACTGGTCAAGGGAAAGGGCCGCATCCTTTTTGTCGATGATGAAAAGGATCTGGCGGAGATGGGCCGCAACCTGCTTGTCCTGCTCGGATACGATGTCGTGGGCTGCAGTGACAGCCTTGAGGCCCTGAATATTTTCAAAAAGGATCCGGGCAGTTTTGATCTGGTGATCACGGATCAGACCATGCCCATGATGAGCGGCGTGGAGCTGGCCAGGGAAATCATGAAAATCCGGCCGCAGATCCCGGTGTTCCTCTGCACCGGCTACAGCTCATTCGTTTCGCAACAGGATGCGAAACAGCTGGGTATCCGCGAATTTTTCCTGAAACCCATTTCCGCGGAAGAGTTGAGCCAGGCAATCCACAGGCACCTCAATACCAGATGACATCCTGACAGCTGCAAATATTATTTTGACATTTCATGAAGTTTTCTGTAGGTTCTTAACTGATAACTTATTAATTTCCATAAATAATCTACATGCCTGATCTTGCCGGATCACTTGCTGACCAAGAGCTGCCGCCTGAACCGGGAAGAAATAACGATGACAAAAAAAACCGCACAGCACCAAATGAAAAATTCCGCGTCCTCCTCCTCTGCAACCTTTACGGTTGAAGGGCCTATTTTCGGCCTGAATATCATCAAGGATGGTAAACCCTTAAGTTTTGACCGTTCCAAAGGGGAAAAAACCTCCCCCGGCAAAACAAGACCGGAGAGGGCGCGGGACCTGCCGCCGGCGCCAGCCCCTATCGAGGAGGAACTGGTCGAAGAACTTGTAATGGAAGAACCGGCACTGGCAGCCCCTGCTGCGCCTGACGATTCATGGGACATCTCGCTGTTTGACGTGCCCCCTGTTGAGGGCAGAATCAGATTTCATGATTTTGATATCCCGCTCAGCATCATGCACGGCCTGGCCGACCTTTCCTTCAATTACTGCACCCCCATTCAGTCGGCAGTAATCGAACATACATTAGGCGGCGGGGATGCAACCGGCCGGGCCCAGACAGGCACGGGCAAGACCGCGGCTTTTCTGATCACCGCCCTTACCAGGCTGCTGCGCTCCCCGATAAAAACCAAGAAAACGGCCAGCCCCAGAGCCCTTATCATTGCCCCCACCCGGGAACTCGTGCTGCAGATTGCCGATGACTGCGATACTCTCAGCCGCTATACAGGGCTCAACATTGTCGCTGTTTACGGAGGCATGGATTACCAGAAGCAACTTTCAAGACTTGCCGGCCGGCAGGTGGATATCGTGGTGGCCACACCGGGCCGTCTTCTCGATTTCCAGCGCCGGCAGGCCATCCATCTCGGTCAGGTGGAGATCTTTGTTATTGATGAGGCGGACCGCATGCTTGATATGGGGTTCATCCCCGATGTCAGACACATCATCTACAGCCTGCCGCCCAAAACGAAAAGACAGACCCTGCTCTTCAGTGCCACCCTGACGCCGGAAGTAACCAGTCTCTCTTCCCAGTGGACAAAGGATCCGGTAATCGTTGAGATCGAACCGGAACATGTGACGGTTGATAATGTGGAAGAGATTGTCTATCTGGTCACCGCCGAGCAAAAATTCGCCCTTCTCTTCAACATCATCCACCTGCAGAACCTGGATCGCGTTATTATCTTCGGCAACCGCCGGGACGAGACACGAAAACTTACCGACATGCTCAAGCAATGCAACATCAAATGCGAACTTCTTTCAGGAGATGTTGATCAGAAGAAAAGGATGCAGACCCTGGAAAACTTCAAGGCCGGCAAATTCCGGGCGCTGGTGGCCACCGATGTGGCGGGCAGAGGAATTCATATTGAGGACGTGAGCCATGTGATCAACTACACCCTGCCGTATGACCCGGAGGATTATGTCCACCGGATCGGCAGAACGGCCAGGGCCGGCAAAAGCGGGACGTCGATCAGTTTTGCCAGCGAGGAAGACTCATTTTACATCCCGGATATTGAAGAGTATATCGGCCACAAACTGCACTGCACGTATCCTGAAGAACAGTGGCTGAAACTGCCCGAGACAATTGATGCGGGTAAGCTGAAGAGCAGCAGCCGGCCAAGAGATAAATCCCGATCATCATTCCGGCCGAAATCACGCGGCAGAAACGGCGGAAAGAAGTGAAAGGAGAACAGGTAGTTAGGTATTTAGTCTATAGTCTTTTAGTTGGCAAAACAGCTAAAAGTCTAAACAGCTAACCCACTACAGACTGAATAACTGCTGTTTCCTATTCCGCCAGAGGCAAAACAATTTCAATGAGATGGTCGAAATCCACCGGTTTGGGGATAAACCCATCCATGCCGACTTTTTCACATTGCACCTCAAAATCCTTATAGGCACAACCTGATATGGCAAAAATGGGGGTATAGGCCCTGCCCTCATCTTTTTCCCGGCGGCGAATGATCCGGGTGGCCTCCAGTCCATCTATTTCCGGCATCTTGATATCCATGAGAATGGCGGCAAAATCATGCTGCTCCCATTTTTCGATGGCTTCTTTGCCGTTTACCGCCTCTTCAACCTGCAGCTCATGAATGTTGAAAAATTCTTTCAGGAAAAAACGAATCAGCTTCTCATCGTCAACCACTAAAAATCGTTTTTTCGTACTTATCACTTTGGCTTCCCCGTCTTGTCGGCATTTATCTTTTCCATTGCACATCTTGTAAGCCGTTGTAAAAAATAACATGGCCAGAGAAATGCGCCCCAACGGCACTCTTTTCAGTACCCCCTTGAGGGGTTATAAGGAGCGGTAACGAAATTGAAAAAATGGCCATGTTATTTCGTAACGGCTCCTAAAGTCTCATGTTTGACTTTCTCTTGGAAAGTACGCCCTTACCCATGTTATTTCAAGCAAAATATCTGCATCGGTTTGTTGCTGCCGGCCAGGGCAGAAAAATACCAATAAGTGGTTGGCCTATGCACAGGGAATCCCTATTATTACATGATTTTTTTTGAGAAAATTACCGAAAAAATAGCAAGCGGACTGGGGAATGATGGCAGCGGGATATTTTAGTGCGCCAAGGGCATGACACATTCAAGCAACTTGTTGATAACGACCGGCTTGGCGATGAAGCCGTCCATGCCGGCCTTTTTACAATACTCCTCCGGATTGAGCAAGGTGCAGCCTGAAATGGCGAAAATCGGGGTATATGAGCGATCATGCTCCTTTTCTTTCTGCCGAATGATGCGGGTGGCCTGCAGCCCATCCATTTCAGGCATTTCGATATCCATGAGGATTGCATTAAAATCCTCATGCTCCCATTTCTCAACGGCCTCCTTGCCGTTCACCGCCTCTTCGCAGTCAAGATCATAGTATCTGAACAGATCTTTCAGAAATGAGCGGATCAGGTACTGATCATCAACTATCAGAAATCGCTTCGGCATGATGAACATGATTTCCTGCCTGGGTTCATAATAAAGGCCGTGATGTCTTCTACGCTGAATAACATCTTCTCGTACCGATGATAACCTTGCTGATTTTCCAGTTCTTCCGGCTGTCGGACAGATGGTGCTTGGTAATGGCCACGATCGGTTCCGGACTCGCCTGCGGATAATCAGCATAATCCGTATTTGAAAAAGGGTCGTTGATATCCTCGTTGATCTCAGGATCGGACAACTCAATTTCCAGCAGAATATCTTCAATATTCCCGTCGTAAGAGTGCGGCCCATTTTTCGGAGCAGTTGAGATCAGATCACCTTTACCTTCCATGCGCAGCAGATCAATGAAGAAACGTTGGCCTATATCTTTTTCATCAACTATCATAATCTTTCTCATCCTTGATAATAGTGAATAATATCTAACCAAACCATTTTGACTCGTTAAACTTATGAAAATTTCATGCCATGGACGCCAAAATATGAAAAAAATATAAAAAATCGGACTAAAACTCCTTTTTTTACCGGCTGAATAGAACTTGAGGAGCAGACAGATGCCTCGCTATCTCAGCAGGATATCCTGACACAGCTTACACAGGCATGGAGGAAAGCCATATTCCGCCCGGCAAAACAGGGGAACCAGGAAGGGGAAGGAATTACGAACAGCGCAATTTTTCTTGCGGTATGAGCGTAAAAAAAATCAGCTCACCAGCACTCAGTTTTCTTCTGAAGTGGAAGGAGATAAGGGGATGTCATTGTTGCGGATGAATTGACTGAGAGACTGGCGGGTAAGCCCGATCAGCCGGGCGGCAATGCTGATATTGCCGCCGGTCCTTTTCAGGGCCTCCCGGGCCAGCCGGTAACGCACCTCTTTCATGGATGGCAGCTCATCACCGAAACAGACATTGGGCTCGCAGTCCGGGTCGGTTTTGCCTTTGGTATCTTTTGCCTCACCCAACCCCATGCTTTTGGCAAACGGCTCAAGCCCCAGAATCGCCCCCTGCTGCCGGCTCACCGCATCAAATATCATGGCCTTGAGCTCCCGGATATTGCCGGGGAAAGAATAATTTACCAGGAGGGTATACAGCTCGGCAGGCACGCTGAACTGCTTTTTACCGAATTCCATCGCCGCAAGTTTGACAAAATGAGGGACAAGCAGCGGCAGATCATCATAGCGGTTGCGCAGCGGCGGCAGATGCACATGGTGGGCGTTCAGCCGGAAGTAGAGATCCTTCCTGAAGGTGCCGGCCAGAAGCATTTCTTCGATATTGCGGTTGGTGGCGACAATGATGCGGGCATCACTGGTCTGCGGGATATCCGCTCCCAGGGGGTGGAATTCCTTCTCCTGCAGCAGACGCAGCAGCTTGATCTGGGATTTCAGACTGAGATCGCCGATTTCATCCAGAAAAAGAGTGCCGGAGGCAGCCTTGAGGATCTGCCCGTCCCTGCTGGTCGTCGCCCCGGTATAGGCCCCTCTGACATGGCCGAACAGGGTATCGGCAAATACGTCATCGTCGATGCCCGCTACGTTGACCGCGACAAAACGGCCGTCTCTGCCGCTGGCCCGGTGCACGGCCCGGGCGGCAAGCTCTTTGCCCACCCCGGTTTCACCGCTGATGAGCACCGGCTGGGCGCTGGGGCCTATCTGCTCAATATAATGGAAGATGTTCAAAACTTCCCGGTTGCCGGTCAACGAGTCATAAAAGAGATCAGGCTGGGCGGGCAGGCTGTCCTGTTCCTTGCCGCGCAGGGCCTCATTTTCCCGGCGCAGTTCCCGCACCTCCAGAGCGCCGCTGATGCACGCCAGCAGACGTCCGCTGCTGAGCGGCTTGGTGATATAGTCAAAGGCCCCTTTTTTCATGCAGCCCACCACCATGTCAATGGATTCCGTGGCCGTGGCCATGATGACGGGCAGATGGGGATAATGGGAAACAATCTCCTCCAGCAGTTCATCGCCCTGCATATGGGGCATGGTGATATCAAGAAACACCAGCGACGCTCCCTGTTCATGGAGAACGGGCAGCACCTTGCGGCTGTCGTTGATGGCAATGACGTTGTTATAGCCGTTGATGGTCAAGTATGCGGGCCACGGCCCTGGAGACATCCACCTCGTCATCGACCAGGACGATGGGCCGGTCCGGTTGGAGCAGCTCTTTCATCATTCCCGCAAACCTCCGATTTTCATTTCATGGGCACAGCATGCGCTGTTCTGCCAAGCTGCATCATTATAGCACAGGTCTCAGGCAATATGATCGGCATTTTCCACGGGAATGAAGACCCTGAAGGTCGCCCCTTCTCCCTCGCTGCTTTCCACGGCAAGATGAAAGTTCAGCTCTCTGATGATGCCGAGGGTAACGGACAGACCGAGACCGGTGCCCTCCCCCACCCCCTTGGTGGTAAAAAAGGGCTCAAGGCAGCGTTTGAGCACCTCCTGGTTCATGCCGATGCCGTTATCCTTCACTTCAAGGATGACGACCTGGTTGGAGGTTGTCTCGGTTTTCCTGAAGTGCATGGCGGCAAGCTCCTCATCCGAGAGATTTTTGTAACCCAGCGAGACGCTGATTTTTTTGACAAAGCCATGGTTCCTGCTGCTGCTTTCTTTTCCACGGCATAGCGGGCATTTGACAGCAGGTTGACGAGGATCTGCTCAAATTTCTGGGTGTCGGTTCTCACCAGCGGCAGATCGTGGCTGACGAGTTCGCTGTATTCAATCGCGTGCAGACGGAACTGCTCCTTGAAAAAGGTCATGGCCTCCTGCAGCGGCCACTGCAGGCTGGCCTTTTTCCAGTCACCGGACGATGCCCGGGAAAAGGAGCGCATGCTGTTGATGATATTGGTTATTTTCTTGACGTTGGTCCGCATCTCATCCGCTGCCTCCGCCGCGGGACAATGGGGATCATGTTTGTCAAAATAGCTTTTGCAGGTCTCGGCCCCGAGATTGATGACGGTGAGCGGCTGATGTATCTCGTGGCCGATGCCGGACGCCATCTCGCCGAGAGCCGTCAGCCGGCCGGCATGGGCAAGCTGGGCCTGATGGGCGGCAAGACTGTGTTCAACATTCTCCCGCAGGATGGCCGTGCCGAGCAAATTTGCCGCTGTTTTCAGGGCGTCCAGCTCCGGGGCCGGCCATTCCCTCTCATGCAAGCAATCTTCAAAACCGATCATCCCCCAGCAGGTGGCATTGACCATGATAGGCGCGACCGCCAGTGACCGGATGTTGTAATTCTGCAGAAATGAGACGATATCCGGCTCGGCAAAGGTTGAAACATTGCCGCAGACCAGCTCTCCCTGGAGAAAGGTCTTGCGCCAGCTGTCAAAGCGATATTTGCTGTAGGAAAGAGGGGAAGGCAGGGGATCACGGATCTCCGGCGGCATTCCCTCGCCGGCGACCCAGCGGAACCTGGGGTTGACCAGCAGCTCGCCGCTGTCGTCCACATAGTGCTGCATGATATGGATACGGCTGACGCCCATCACCAGCCCCATTCTGCCCATCAATTCCTCGATATAGAGCTGCCAGTCCCTGTTCAACAGCAGGGCCTTGGCCATGTCATTGACCGCGGCGAGAACCATGTCCCTTCTCAGCAGAATGGCCTCCAGCCGTTTACGCCGGGCGACATCGGACTCAAGCTGCCGGTTCTTTTCGTTCAGTTCCTGGAGCAGGCGCTTGTTTTCCCTGGTGAGCAGATACATCTCCCCTGCCTTGTGCAGAAGCTGCAGAAGTTCATCCTCTTCCCAGGGCTTGATGATGTAATGGTAAATTTTCCCCTTGTTGATTGAATCGAGAATGTCGGCGACATCGGTATAGGCGGTGAGGATGATGCGCACCGCATCAGGCTCCAGCTCCCTGATTTTCCTGAGCAGCTCCACCCCGGTCATGCGCGGCATGCGCTGGTCAGCCACCACAATGGCGATATCCGGCGTATTCTCAAAAATTTCCAGGGCCGCGGATCCGGAGTCAGCGGTAAAAATGGTGAAATAGCGTTTAAAGGCAATGGAAAAATTGATCAGATTGGCCTTTTCATCATCCACATAAAGAATCTTCAGTTTATCCAAAATATCCCCCCGGTTTCCGATAAAACAACATCGGCATTACTCTGTGATATTATCTGAATGATGCCCGGCGTTTCTCCGTTAACCTGCTGAAAGACGAGTACATCCTTTACGATACAACAACCCATGGCCTCCTTTCAACCCTCCATCTCAACCGGGAAGATGGGTGGGGAAAGAGGGAGAACCACTTCAAAAACCGTGCCTTGGCCCACCACGCTGGCAACGTTGATCCTGCCGCTGTGCTGCTTGATAATATCATAGGATATGCCGAGCCCCAGTCCGCTGCCCTTGCCCACCTCCTTGGTGGTGAAAAAGGGGTCGAAAATCCGGTTGATGAGATCCTTTTCTATGCCGCAGCCGGTATCGGTAAAGCTGACATGCACCTGGCCGTTTTCCTGCCAGGTCCTGATGGTCAAAGTGCCCTTGCCGCCCATGGCCTGCACCGCGTTCTGCATGATATTGAGAAACACCTGGCTGATCCGGCCGGCAAGACAGGTTGCCGGCTCAATGTCGCCGAATTCCTTTCTGATCTCCACCCCTTTCAGCAGTTTGCTGTCGATAAAGGGGATGGAGGAATCGATGATGCTGTGGATGTCAGCCTGCTTGAACTTCTCCGCCCCCTGCCTGGTAAAGATCTTCAGATCCTTGATGATGCGGGTGGTGCGGGTGGTTCCCTCCTCGATATTGGCCAGCAGCTGCTCGAAGGTGGCAAAAATCCCGGCAAATTCAATCTCGTTTTTCAGGGCGTGAATGGCGGCGATATTTCTGCCGCGCTCCTCGCCGTTCGGCAGCTGCTCAAGCCCCTCGTAGCCGGCCAGCAGCTCTTTGAGATCACCCAGCAATCTTTTCACCGAGGGCAGTGCCCCGGAAATAAAGTTGACGCTGTTATTGATCTCATGGGCCACACCGGCCACCATCTGCCCCATGGCAGCCATTTTTTCCGACTGGATAAGCTGCTGCTGCGCCTCCTGCAGCTTGGCCAGGGTTTCCGAAAGCTTCAGGTTGGCTTTTTCGAGCTGGGTCTGGCGGTCGGAAAGCTCCCTGGTCCGTTCGGCAACCTTCACCTCAAGCCCGTCCTTGAGTTCCTTGATGGTTTCAAAGGACTGCTCCAGTTCCTGGATCATGCCGCCGTATGTTTCAGAAAGCAGACTGAGATCATCGCGCACCCCGGCGCTGCCGGTATTCTCCTTGACCTTTTTCAGGATGCTGCTGAGCGGTCTGGTCATCCGGCGCACCACCACAAAGGACATGGAAATACCTGCGGCGAGAAAGCAGGCAACAATGAGGCCGGTGTTGACCAGGATATGCCGGACCCCTTCACTGAAAGACTGCTTTGAGATGACCAGGGCCGCATAACCGATCAGTTCCCGGGCAGGCGGTTCGTCGTCCATCTCAAAAAAAAGGCTTTCATCACTGCCGATGGCGGTGTTGAAATAAACGGGCCACCAGAAGATGAAGCTGTTTGGGGTCTGCCAGTGCATCTCTCCGGATTCTTTTATGTTTTTAAAGATATAGGCCAGGTGTTCCGAATTGTCCAGGATCTGCTCCAGGGAATTTTCCTGTTTTTTCCGGCTGAAAAGCATGGCTCCTTCGTTGTTGAAGATATCAGCCTCCACCACGTCCTCATGGCCCAGGATGGCATTGACCGGCATGATGAAATCCTGATTATTTTCCGAGAAAACGGCAACTCTGACCGACTGGGCCAGCAATCTGACCAGGGAGATCCCATGTTTGATGTTTTCCTCCTCATAGGCCTTCCGCTGGAGTCTGATCAGCAGAAGATCAAACAGAACCGCCAGCACCAGGACCACCGCCACCAGGGTTAAGCTGATTTTGGCAACAAAACTTTGTCGGATTCTATGAAACGGCAGCCATTTTTTCATTGCGGCGTTTCTGCAGTGATATCAAGCTGCAATTTCCTGGCGACAGTGGAATTGACAATGGTTTTCACCCTGGAGAGGTCCATGGGGGGCACGGCGCTCACCGGGGTGCCCAGCAGGATGCGGGCAGCCATGACAGCCGCCTGCTCGCCCATGGCCTCCAGATCAAAGGTGACGACAATGGCGGCGCCGCTTTTCAGATACTTTTGCGAAAAGGCCAGCACCGGCACCTTGTTTTTAAAGGAAAAAAGAAAGTAGCTTTCCAGGATCTGCGGGTTGGTGACGATGATATCGGGCAGCAGCCAGATGAGGTCCACCCTGCCGCGCAACTCTTCGAGCAGGGACGGCACCTCTTTGGTGCTCTGGGCGTTTGAGGCGACAAATTGCAGATCAGGCCTTTCCCGGCGGGCCTGCTGGATTTCCATGGCGCTGTGCTCCGTGTTGTAGATGACGCCGATGCGCCGGACCTGGGGCAGCAGCCTGGTCAGTTCGTCAAACTGCAGTTTGACCGGGATTTCCAGATTGACGCCGGTGATATTGCCCCGGTTTTCGATGATGATCTCCGGGGCAACCACCAGCAGATAGATGATGGGTATCTCATTGATATCGCGCACGGCCAGCAGGGCGTTGCGGCCCAGGGTCAGGATGAGATCCGGCCGGTAATCCCGTATCTGCTGCTCGACCACGGATTTAATCGGGTTTTCGCGGAGATCGATTTCCCGGAAACGGTGGGGCTCGATGGATTTTACCCCGCGGGCGGGCAGGAGATGGACAAGTTTGTCGGTGAAAGCCTGGACCACTTGGTCCATGGGCATTTCATTGCCGCTTTTCACCACCACAATATCATAGGCCAGGGCTGTACGAACCCCGGCGAGCAGCATGAGAATGATGATGGCAAGCGATTTTTTCATAGATATGCGGTAGTTGTTTCCTGACAGACTAGCAGGTCTTTTTACCCACTGCAAGCCAAACCCGCTAAAAAACAAATTCGATCAATATATCATGTTATTGTTATTACGCAGTTTATCACTGGTGATGACATGATGTCGCATGGTCACAGCTGATTCTCTCGCTGGAAGAAGATGCTTCCCGGTTGATTATAACATGACCGCAGAGTGGAAAATGCCAAAAAATGCCGGTTTTTTCCTCCCACAACTTTTTCCGCCGGGTTTCCCTGCGACAGGCATCCGGCGTTGCCTCTTTTCTCCTTATCCCGGCCGCATCCCCCGCAATACAGAGAATCACCCCAGAATAAGCCGTTGTAACAAAATAATGTCCGCATCTGGCTTGTAAAACGGCATAAGGAGCCGTAACGAAATGGTTCAGAAAGCCGAGGTTATTTCGTAACGGCTCCTAAGTTCCATTTGATTGTTATTACACAAATTATTATTGGACATCCCGTGTCGCCCCGTGATAACATTTTTTTGTTTTTTTCTAATAAAGATCTGCCGCATTTTTTCAATTCAACCTTAGCCACACCCAAAAAAATGACAACAAGAATGCCAACCCGTTTTTCCCGCATAACTTTTCCCGTCCTGCTGGCCGCGGCCCTTTCCAGCCAGCCGCTGCTGGCGGCTGAGGAGCCGGCAACAGATAACGGTGAACCCCTGTCCCTCTACTTTGACCAGGACCAGACCGAGGAAACCACCACCCGGGCCCCCAAACCCCTGTCCCAGGTGGCGGAAAACGTCAGCATCGTCACCGCGGACGAGATCAGCGGCCATGCATGCCCATACCCTGGCCGAGGTGCTGGACCGCCAGGCCGGCATGTTTATCGGTTCTTCGGCCGGGATTTTTTCAGCAATGAGCTCGACGCGGGTCCTGGCCAGCCGGGAGCATCATGTGCTCTTTCTGCTGGACGGGGTGCGCATCAACCTGAATTCCAGCGGCGCGGCCATCACCAACTTCATCCCGGTCACCATCATCAAGCGCATCGAGATCATCAAGGGGCCGGCCTCCTCATCCTGGGGCTCGTCTTTGGGCGGGGTGGTCAATATCATCACCAAGGACGCCGGCAGGTCTCTCTCCCCCACCGGCAGCGTCAGCGCCAGCCTACGGCGAAGGAGACAGCCGGGATGTGGCGGCCGAGGCGGCCGGCGGCAGCGAAAAGATCGGTTACTATCTCGCCGGCTCCAACATCGACTCCAACGGCCTGAAGCTTGACCGATACGCGGAGCGGGATACGGCCTACGGCAAGATGCAGGTGCAGCTGCCCCACAACTCCACCCTCACCGCCTCGGCCGGCTACAGCGACCCTTTCTATAAAACCCTGAACTGGAGCGATGGCTGGGACATTGCCGGGCTCAATCTCTACGAGGAGATCGATCACCGCAACTTCTGGGGCACCCTGTTCCTTGACACGGAAGTGACCAACAAGCTGAGCCTGCATCTCGCCCTCCAGCGCTTTGAAAATGACTTTGCCCATGACCTTTTTTCCTTGGGCAGCGGCCTGGGCAGGGCTCAGGGGGATCTCATCTATGGCGAGCAGTGGGATGACGCGGCAAACAGCTTTGCCAGCCGCCTCACCTGGGCGGAGGAGAGCTTCACCGCCAATTTCGGCTTTGAGTCAAGCCGCAGCAGAATGGACTATGAGAAGCACCCTGGGCCGCTATTTCGGCGGACCCGTCCACCTTCACCGCCGAGCCGGAAAAGGAGGAGCGCCGCGGCGTCTATGCCAACGCCACCTTTATCCTGGGCCGCTTCGCCCTGACCCCAGGCCTGCGCTATGACTATAACGGCAACTCGGAGGAGTTCGTCAGCCCATCCCTGGGCGCCACCTACCAACTGGCCAAGGACACCCTGCTGCGCGCCTCAATCGCCAGGGGCTTTTCCGCCCCTTATCTGTCCGCCTCCACCCATTCTCCGGATCTCAAGCCGGAAACCATCTGGGCCTACCAGGCCGGGGTGGAAACAGGCCGCATCCCCTACGTCCTGCTCAAATGCACCCTGTTCCACCAGAAGGTGGAGGATGCCTGGTATACCGACGTTAGTCCTCCCTGGACCAATGCCGGCACCATCCGCTGGAACGGGGTGGAGCTTGAGGGGCAAAGCGTGGAATACCATGGCCTGCGGCTCACCGGCAATTTCACCCTGGTCATCGAGGACAGCATGGGTGACGGCACTGAAGACCGGGAAAACGATGAAACCTACACCGCCAATGTCATCCTGGATTACACCAACCATGATCATGGCTGGCGGGCCGAACTGGCCGGCCATTATTACTGGATGAACAGGTCAATGAAAAACGAGAGGCCGCATTATGACGATTTCCTGTGGGACGCCCTGCTCAGCAAGGATCTCACCCTGGCTGCCGTGCCGGTGGAGATCTATGTCAAGGCCCATAACCTCTTTAACGCCAGCCAGTACTTTGACTATGAATACCCCAACCCGGACCGGTGGGTGGAGGCGGGCATTGTCGTGCGATTTTGATTTATTTTCCGTCTGCTTCGTGCGTTACATTGTATGCAGAGCAACATGGCCGTTTCTTTCAATAAACTCATTCATGAACAAGGAGGGAAAAATGAAAAAACGGATCAAAATCCTTACTAGCGGCAAAAAGTGTGCAGGAGGTGGCTTCCTTGGAAAGCTGCTGTTAGGAGTAGCCTTCAGCCACGAAATGATACCAGCGTTTATTCACCTGTTCCGGGAGAGCTGCGGCTCTCCTTTTTTTTGCCTGGAGCAAGCCATGCAGTTAACCCCCTATCTGGTCGTCTGCCGCCACCCCACCATCCCCGGCCAGGTCCTGCTCTTTGCCACCAGCACCGGGGCACTGATCTCTATTGTCCGAGGAGGATTTTGCCGCCTTACAGAGCGGCCAGGCCGCGGAGGAGGAGATCGCCAGCGCTCACCGAAATGGGCTTTCTGGTGGCTGACGCCAGACACGGAACAGACGGCAGGTCCTGCACTACCTGGATGACATCAACCGGCTCAACCCCAACCTGACCCTGGCCATGGTGCTGGGCATGGAGTGCAACTTCGCCTGCCGCTACTGTTTCGAGGGCAGCCAGAAGGGCGGCAAGGCCATGGATGACGCCACGGCGGACCAACTGGTCGCCTTTGTCAAAGAGCGTTTCGGGCCGAACAAGAAAAAGCTGCTGCTGCAGATTTACGGCGGCGAGCCCCTGCTCTACCGCAAACGTCTCCTTTACCTGGCCCGGCAGCTCAAACCCTTGGTCGAGGCGCGCGGGGCCGAGTTCAAGATCGATCTGGTCTCCAACGGCTCCCTGCTCACCGGACAGGTGGTGGAGGAACTCAACCCCTGGGGCCTGGACGGGGTCAAGGTGACCATCGACGGCCTGCCGGACAATCACAACCATTTCCGGCCGTTCAAATCAGGCCAGGGGAAGTTTCGAGGTCATTGTCCGCAACCTGCGCAGGTCTGCGGCATGACCAAAATCCGCCTGGGCGGCAATTACACCAATGAAACATACACGACAGTTCGGCCCCCTGCTTGATCTGCTGGCCGGCCATGGCCTGACCCCGGACAAAATCGAGCTGGTCAACTTCAACATCGTTCTCAAGGTAAACGATAAGCTCACCGCCAATGAATATCAGGGCGGCTGCGCCACCATCAACGAACCCTGGCTGCGGGAAGCGTCGCTTTCTGTGCGGGAGGAGGTTTACCGCCGGGGCTACAACGTGCCGGAACTGGGGCCCCAGCCCTGCGCCGTGGAGGTGGACGACGCCTTTACCGTCCATTACGACGGCAGCCTGTACAAATGCGTCACCTGGGTCGGCCACCAGCAGTTCAAGATCGGCGATATCTGGCAGGGGGTTGACGAAAAATACCGGCGAGACCCATCATCTCTTTCACTGGCGGAAAGAGGAAAAATGCCGGGAGTGCCGTTTACCTGCCGCTCTGCTTCGGCGGCTGCCGGTTCATGGCCTTTCAGCGCGACGGACACATGGCCAGGGTGGACTGCCGCAAACCCTTCCTGGACGCCACCCTGGAGGCCATGCTGCTGCAGGATGTGCGCTACAGGCATGGGTATGAATTTTGATTTACGGGGTTAGTGCTGAAAAACTCCCGCACCAGCTGAAACTGTGGCAAATTGAGGCCCAATATGCCCATCGACACCTTTTCATTGTGGCGTTTTTTCAGTGATATCAAGCTGCAATTTTTTGGCAACCGTGGGGTTGACTATGGTCTTCACCCTGGTGATATCTGCCGGGGGAACGCCGCTCACCGGGGTGCCCAACAGGATACGGGCAGCCATGACAGCCGCCTGCTCGCCCATGGCATCCAGATCAAAGGTGACGACAATGGCGGCGCCGTTTTTGAGATATTTCTCCGAAAAGGCCAGCACGGGTATCTTGTTCTGAAAGGAAAAGTTGAAGTAGCTCTCCAGAATCTGCGGTGTGGTAACGGTAACATCAGGCTGCAGCCAGATGAGATCCACCCTGCCGCTTAACTCATCAAGCAGGGCCGGCACCTCCCTGGTGCTCTGGGCGTTTAAGGCGACAAATTGCAGATCCGGCCTGTCCCGGCGGGCCTGCTGGATATCCAAGGCGCTGTGCGCCGTGTTGTAGATAACGCCGATGCGGCGAGCATCGGGCAGCAGCCTGCTCAGTTCGTCGAACTGCAGTCCGGCCGGGATATCCAGGTTGACGCCGGTGATATTGTCATGGTCCTTGATGATGATCTCCGGGGCAACCACCAGCAGAAAGACGATGGGAATCTCACTGATGTCACGCACCGCAAGCAATGCGCTGCGGCCCACGGTCAGGATGAGATCCGGCCGCGCCTCCAGTATCTGCTGCTCTACTGCGGATTTAATCGGGTTTTCGCTGAGATCGATTTCCTGAAAACGATAGGGTTCAACGGTTTTGCCCCCACGGGCGGGCAGGAGATGAACAAGTTTTTCCGCGAAGGCCCGGACCACCTGCGCCATGGGCGTTTCATTGCCGCTCTTCACCACCGCAATCTCATAGCCAAGGGCCGTTTGGGCCCCGGCGAACAGAATGAGCATGATAAGGGCAAGCGTTTTTCTCATTGGCAGGCGGTATTTTTTTTGCCTGACACACTAACCGGTCTTTCCCCACGGGTGCAATCCCCTATCGCTAAAAATATCACAATTAATTTGCCATTTGACTGATATTACGCAAATTATCATTGGACATGACATGATGTCACATGGTAGTTATTGTCAGTTTTTTTCATCAAGACGGGACGCATCTTTTTCACTATATCAACAGAGCAAAAAAAAATGACGAAAAAGATGACAACTATTTTCCCCCGTGTAACTTTCACGGCCCTGCTGGCCGTAACCTTTTCCGCCCCGCCCCTGCTGGCGGCCGACGAACCGGCAGCCGCCAGCGATGACACCCAGTCCCTGTACTTTGATGCGAACGCCACAGAAGAAACCACCACTCGCACCGCCAAACCCCTCTCCCGGGTGGCGGAGAACGTCAGCATCATCACCGCCGAAGAAATTGAAAAGATGCAGGCCCATACCACGGCCGAGGTGCTGGACAGGATTCCCGGCGTCTACATGAACACCAACGGCCGGGATTTCGGCATGACCGCCTTGATGACGATACAGGCCTCGAAATATGAAGATGTGCTGGTGCTGGTGGACGGCATGGACTGGAATTTTTTGTCCGGCGGCAATCCCACCTTGAACACCATTCCCGTGGCCATCATCAAACGCATTGAGATAATCAAGGGGCCGGGCTCTGCCACCTGGGGCTCCGCCCTGGGCGGGGTGGTCAACATCATCACCAAGGACACCGGCGGCGAAAAGACCACGGGCAGCCTTTCCGCGTCTCTTGGGGAAAGAGACACCACGGACAGCCGTTTCGAGCTGAGCGGGGCAACAGAGCCGGTCAGCTACTATGTCTTCGGCGGCAAGCAGCGCTCCGACGGCCTGCGCAATGACCGCGATTTTGACAACCATATGCTCTTCGCTAAGGCTGCCATGCCCATGAGTTCCGTCCTGAAGCTTGACCTGAGCTGCGGTTACAGCGAACCCCATGTTAATTACGGCGACCTGGCAGGGGGCGGCATCTTGTCCGAGCAAGTAAATCGCGCCTTCTGGACCAAGCTGAACGCGGATGCGCTTCTCAGCGACACCCTCACCTTTTATGGCTCAATCTATACCTACGACCAGAAATTCGTTATGAACCTCGACGAGGACGGCTCCTATGGCCCCCTTGGCGATCTTTACAGAAATACAGGTTATGACGAGAAAAAAACAGGGGCCAATGGCCGGCTGGTCTGGTTGCACGATCGGCACACCGTGGTCAGCGGTATCGACTATCTCCGGGGTGAGGTGGATGGCACCCTGGAGTCCGGGGACTTTCTGGTCAACTATCTCTATTACCCCCCTGTTTTTCGTGAATTCGGCGGCATTGACAAGACCGCCGTGTATGTCAACGACACCATTCTCCTTGGCGATTTCACCGTTACCCCCGGCCTCCGCCATGACCGCAACTCCATCACCGAGTCCTTTACCAGCCCGAGCCTGGGCATTACCTACCAGCTCACCCAGGCAACTCTGCTGCGGGCCGTGGCGGCCAGGGGCTTCACCCTGCCCAGCCTGGGAGATACAACTCTAGGCGGCCCTTATTACGACCCCAACCCGGACCTCAAACCGGAAAAGGTCGAGTCCCTGCAGGCCGGTTTTGAGACCACCGCCATCGCCTACCTGTGGTTCAAGGCCACTTACTTTGAACACCGGGTAGAAGACGCCTTTAGAAATATCACCAACTCTGATACGGGTAACGGAATTACTATTAATGAAGACAAGCAGCGCCGCCAGGGTTTTGAACTGGCAGCAAAGACCGTCCCCTTTTACAACCTCTCCCTGCAGGCCGATTTCAGCTATGTGCATCTCAACAACTACGGCAGCTATGACAATACGGATCATTACGCGAGCAACCTGGCGCTGCTCTATGACAGCGGCACCATTGCCGCGGGCCTTTACGGCCACTATATCTGGTACGATGATACATCAGTCCTCTCAGGTATCGGACTCCGATGACTTTATCTGGGACGTGACCATCCGCAAACGCTTTGCCCTTTCGGCCTCGCTGGCCATGGATCTCTTTGCCAGCGGCCACAATATCCTTAACGGCACCCAGGAAAGTGACAGGGACAATTATCCCTGCGTGGCGCGCTGGCTGGAAGCAGGCCTGCGTTTTCACTTCTAGATGCCAGGCTAATAACCGCGGTGATACATTACGACTGAACCCAGCAAAAAAGGCCCCTGTACCCAGGGTTTACTCACTGAACCATTTTTAAAAGGAGGTTTTGATGTCAAGCGAGTCCATTATTGTTTTTGAAATCGGCCAGGATGACCAGGAAATTGCGGAAACAACCACCTGCTGTAAAACTTCCGAGTCAGCCCTGCGTGTTGTAACCTGATGCTGAATCCTGGTGATTCAGGCAGGGGGCCGGCCGGCCCCCTGCCTCTTTTTTTTAACTGAAACCCTCGCCAATGGCCTTATCCCACTATCTCAAACTCTTTGCCTGGCCGGAAAACCCCCAGCAATGGCTGGCCTACTCCACTAGGCGGGGGGCCTATGCCCTGCTGCCCGGCGAACTGGTCGCCGCCCTGCAGCAGGGCCGGGCCGTGCCGCCGGACACCATGGCTCTTCTTGAAAAACTGGCCTTTGTCACCGCGGACAGCAATCAGGAGAGGGAGGACATTTTTTCCTTCAACCAGCGGTTGAACAGGCTTTCCACCATTCTTTCCCTGGCCGTCGTTGTCAATATGGATTGCAATTTCCAGTGTCGCTACTGTTACGAGGGGACGCAGAAAGACAAGCTTTACATGACGGACAAGACCGCGGAGCAGGTTGCTGCCTTTATCAAAGAGCGGACCGGGCCGCGGATCAAAAAAGTCATCCTGGATTTTTATGGCGGGGAGCCCCTGTTAAGCAGCAAGCGGATTATCTCTCTTAGCTGCAGCATTGCAACCCTGTTTACAGGAACAGGGTGTCGCCCTGGAACTCACCCTGGTGACAAACGGTTCGCTGCTGACCGCCATGGCAGTCAACGAGTTGCTGCCATGGGGCCTGACCAGCTGCAAGGTGACCCTGGACGGCCCGGCCCGGAACCATAACACTTCCCGGCCTTTTAAAAACGGCGCGCCAAGCTATGATCTGATTGTCCGCAACATCAAAGAGTGCTGCGAGCTGACCAGAATCGGCATTGGCGGCAATTTCACCAGGGACAATTACCACCTGTTCCCGCAGCTCCTCGATGATCTGCAAGAGCAGGGGCTGACGCCGGACAAACTGGCAATGGTAAAATTTGATCCGGTGCAGCAGACCACCGACAAGTATGCCGACTTAAAGTTCTGCGGCGGCTGCGCCTCCATTGAAGAGCCGTGGCTGGCCGAGGCCTCCCTGCTGCTGCGCGAGGAGGTCCTGAAAGAGGCTACCACACCCCGAAAATCAGCCCCACCACCTGCATGGTGGACATGGACAACAGCCTCACCATCCATTATGACGGCACCCTCTTCAAGTGCGTGGGCATGATCGGCCACCAGGAGTATGCCTGCGGCGATGTCTGGTCCGGCATGAAGGATTACCGGCGGCAGTATCAGCTGGACCACTGGCGGAAAGAGGAAAAATGCCGGGAGTGTGTTTACCTGCCGCTCTGCTTCGGCGGCTGCCGGTTCATGGCCTTCCAGCGGAACGGGCACATGGCCAGGGTGGACTGCCGCCAAGACTACCTGGACGCCACCCTGGAGGCCATGCTGCTGCAGGATGTGCGCTACAGGCATGGCCAGGGGTCGTAGGAGCCGGGCCATGCCCGCGACCATTGGGGTTCCGGAGCAACCAGTCGCGGGCATGGCCCGCTCCTACGGTGATTATTGAAATTATCGTATTAGTATAACGGTGGTGGACAAGCTTTCCGAGAGCTTACCGGGTGATCTTGCGCCACACCGGCAGCTCTTTGCTCAGCTTGACGAAACGGGGGTCAGTGAAAATATCCTCGCTCATCTTGCGGTTGGCGATGAGGAGCGCGCCGGGCCGCATTTTGTCCTCAATCATCCTTTCAAAGCGCCGCTCGTCGTCGCCGTTGGCCAGGGGCCGGAAGTAATAGATGACGTCAAAACGGGCGTAATCAGTCATACTGCCACAGGTCATCCTGGGTGACCCGGTCGCTGCCCATGAGCTTGCGGGCAATCTGCAGGGGATATTCATCCTTTTCAAACCCAAAGACATCAAATTCCATCTGTTCGGCAAAGAGCATGACATTGCCGATGCCGCAGCCGATATCAAGCAGGGTGAAGGGCGCTTTTTGGGGCGCATTCTCCTGCAGATACTTGGCCGCGAAACGGAGCTGATCGAAGAGCTGCCTGGTATCCATGGGCACGAAGGGGTATTCGTTGGCCGTGTCGTTTTTTGAGTATTTCTGGGAATCCCTGGTATAAAAGCCGATAAAGCGGTTGATGATGCCAAAGAAGATATCGCGGATCTCTTCTTCTTCCGTGAGTTCGGGGAAATCCATCTGCTGCTCCTGGGGGGTGAAATGTCATCTGTTGAAATATTGGCCGGTTTGGGGTATTTAGTCTTACTGGTCTGACTGGTCGACTTGTCTACTGGTCCGACTGGTCTGATCAGTCTTACGGCTGATGTCCCGGTTAACGTTGAAACGTCCTGTCAGGATGGACTGTCCTGATCGGCAGGACAGATATCTTCCGGCTGATCGGATTTTTGCAAATTTGCGACAAAAGGTGCAAAATCCATGAATTTTGGGTCACACTGCGCTTGCCCCAAAAGACATGATGATTACATATAATACTTATCTGCTACCACCAGACCAATGGGACAAGCAAGACCAGTCAGACCAGTCAGACTAATATCACATTTCAAATAAAACAAAAGGAATAAATCATGGCAGAGCAAAATGACATCATCGCCAAAATGGAGACCTCCAAGGGCACCATCAATCTGAAACTTTTTGCCGACAAGGCGCCGCTCACCGTGGCAAGCTTTGTCAACCTTGCCAAGCGCGGTTTTTATGACGGCCTCAGCTTCCACCGGGTTATCAAGGATTTCATGGTCCAGGGCGGCTGCCCGCTGGGCACCGGGACCGGCGAGCCGGGCTACCGCTTTGAAGACGAATTTGACCGCAGTCTGCTGCATGACGCGCCGGGCAAGCTCTCCATGGCCAATGCCGGTCCCAAGACCAACGGCAGCCAGTTCTTCATCACCCATGTTCCCTGCACCTGGCTTGACGGCAAGCACGCGGTTTTCGGCGCCGTGGTCAGTCAAACCGACATGGACGTGGTGAACGCCATTGCCCAGGGCGACAAGATCAACTCCGTCACCATCGAAGGCGACACCACCGGACTTTACCAGAAGATGCAGACGCGCATCGACCAGTGGAACAAGGCCCTTGATCTGAACCATCCCCATCTGAAAAAAGCCTGAAACCATGTACACAGCAATCGCCCAATCTTTTGCCCAGCCGAGCTTTGAGGAGCTGCTGGAGGAATCGACCCGCATCCATGGCCATATCTGCGCCGGCCAGGTGATCGGGGTGCGAATGGCCATGATCGGCCTGCGGGAGATCGGCATTTCCGACCCCAAGGGCAAACAGCGCAAAAGCCTCTATGTGCTGGTTGAGATCGACCGCTGCGCCACCGATGCCATCCAGTCGGTGACCGGCTGCTCCCTGGGCAAACGCTCCCTGAAGTGGCTCGATTACGGCATCATGGCCGCCACCTTTGTCAACCTGAGCACGGGCAAGGCGGTGCGCATCACCGCCAGGGAGGAATCCCGCGAACTGGCCAAGAAGTACTGCCCCGCAGATGGATGACAAATACAAACAGCAGCTTGAGGCCTATCGCGTCATGCCGGAGAAAGAGCTTTTCACCATCCGGCAGGTGTCCGTCACCATCCCGCAATGCGACATGCCCGGCCGCCCCCTGAAACGGGTGCAATGCCGGGAGTGCGGCGACTGGGTGCAGGACGGCCGCGAGGTGGAAAAGGATGGCCGGACGCTGTGCAGGAGCTGCGCCTCTGGCCGCTATTATGAACCATTATAAGAGAAGATGGGAGTCAGGAGACAGGAGTCAGGAGACAGCATAAAACGTCACTCAACCATTCTGACTTCTTACTCCTGACTCCTGTCTCCTGCTTGACGAAATAGACCAACTCAGAAAATTGAGTTTCAGGATAAGAGAATATGCCAGCAAAGATAATCCCAGTTGATCAGGCAGTGGGCATGGTGCTGCCCCATGATATCACCGAAATCAGGACAGCGGACGCCGACAGCGGGGCATTCAAGGGCCCGGCCTTTAAAAAGGGCCATATCATCAGGCCCGAAGATGTGGAGCATCTGCGAAGGCTCGGCAAGGAGCGGATCTACATCCTCACCCTTGATGAGAACGAGATCCATGAAAACGAAGCGGCGCAGCTGATGGCCGACGCCATGGCCGGGGAAGGCGTGCTCTGCTCCGGCCGGCCCACCGAAGGAAAAATCAGCCTGGTTGCCGCCCATGACGGTCTGCTCAAGGTAAACACCGAGGCTCTGTATCGTTTCAACCTGCTTGGCGAAGTGATGTGCGCCACCCTGCATGACAACACCCCGGTCAGCAAAGGCGAACAGGTGGCAGCCACCAGGCTGATTCCGCTGATCTCCGAACGGCGGATCGTAGACCAGGCCGTGGCCATTGCCCGGGACGCCGGGAGCCTGCTGCAGGTCAAGCAGCTGAGAGAGGCCAGGGCCGGGCTGGTGATCACCGGCAGCGAGGTCTTTTATGGCCGGATCAAGGATTCCTTTGCCCCGGTGCTGCGGGAGAAGCTCACGAAACTCGGCTCCAGGGTGATCAAGGTGGCCTTTGCCCCGGATGATGCGGAGTTGATTGCCGCCGAGATCACCGCCTGCCTGCAGGAAGGGGCTGACCTTATTATCACCAGCGGCGGCATGTCGGTTGACCCGGATGATGTGACCAGGACCGGCATAATAAAAGCCGGGGCCACGGATGTCTGCTACGGCACCCCGGTGCTGCCCGGCGCCATGTTTCTCACCGGCAGAATCGGTGAGGTGCCGGTGCTGGGTCTGCCGGCCTGCGGCATGTTTCACAAGATTACCGTTTTTGATCTGATTCTGCCCAGGGTGCTGTGCGGGGAGACGATCACCAGGGAGGACCTGGCCAGGATGGGACATGGGGGGCTGTGCCGCAACTGCAAGAAATGCCAGTATCCGGTCTGCTGTTTCGGGAAGTGAGTTGGTCTGGCTGGTCGACGATTCGTTGAACCAGCCAGGGAGATAGGCTTGTAGGGGTACCCCTTGTGGGTACCCTTTTATTTGTGATGCGGCGTTAAATTCTCGCTGATAGGGCAACCACAAGGGTTGCCCCTACGACAGGGCGGGTCATTTATTCCTTTTAACTGACTGGTGTAACCAAGTCGTCATTCCGGGCAAGCGAAACGCGATCCGGAATCCATTGACCAGCAGACCAGTCAGACCAGTCAGACTAATCTAATCCGGCCGAACAAGCATCCAGGTGCGCATGGCGAGACGGCCGCTCTTTTTGTCCCTGCCGCTCACCGTCACCCGGTTCACATGGCGCTGCAGGGGCCGGTCATTGTCGATGGAGACGAAACCGCCGTCAACCTTGGCCCGGTGCCAGCCCAGGTCAGTCACATAAATCCCCAGGGAGTTCGGTTCATATCGATCCGGATAGAGCAGGGTCGCGCCGAATCTCTTCACCAGGGCGCTTTTGAGCGGCGCAGGCGGCGGCTCCATCACCGTCACCGGCATGTCGATGCGGTTCAGCACCTCGGCAAAATGTTTCATGGTGCTCCACTCATTGCCGAGAATCGGCTCCCTGGGAATGGAGTTCAGATCCGTCTCCAGGCTGATGGAGCCGGGGTCCTGGCTCATGAGGGCCTCATAGCCCAGCTTGCGGGACTCCTCCTGAACAATGGTGTTGTACTCGCCATAGGGAATGGACAGGAATTTTGCCTGATGCCCCAGATGCTGCTCAAGTATTTGCGCCCCTTTGCGCAGATCATCCCTGATCCAGGCCCGGTATCCCGCCTCATCCAGCCCTTTGGGCCGGTCGGCCATGCGGTTGTGGGAATAGGAGTGGTCCTGGAAATCGCCGCCCTGCTGCTGCACCTCGCGCACCTGATCCCAGGTCATATAGGCCTTGGAATCGCTGTCAATCCCCTTCACATAGAGGAAAACGGTGAATGGATAACCAAACGACTTGAGGATGGGCCAGGCCACCTCGTAGACACTGCGGTAGCCGTCGTCGATGGTGATCACCACCGCCTTGTCCGGCAGGGGCGTCTTGTGTTCGATGGCGCTGACCAGATCACTCAAGGAGATGACCCGGTAGTTGTTCACCATCAGGTAGGCGAGCTGTTCCCGGAAGCGCTCCGCGCTGACGTTGGTGGTGGGGTATCTGCTTTCGTCAAAGCGGTGATAGATCAGCACGGTGACCCCGGGACCGGCAGCCTCGCCGGCCCGGAGAAGCGGGGGGGCAAAAAACGAGAGAAAAAGGGTGATGATTAATACATAAGATAATGAAATAACGTTATTATTATATATTCGCATTTCTCGGCCTATCAAGAGAGACAAGTTTCATGGTCCTGTCCTGGGGCAACTGCCACGGGAAATTTTCCGCAAGCTCCATTGCATCAAAGCGCTGCAGCTCATTGGTGACGATAATCTGCTTCACATCCTGGATATAGGAGTCCCTTCTTTCCGAATAAAAACGCAGGCCCTCGGCAATGTCCATGGAACTTGCCGTGCGGCTGCGCAGTTCCCGCAAAGAGTTATAGGCAGGCAGGCGGTTGATCATCAGCAGGTAGGCGCGCACGGAATCGAGCAGGGTATCGAAGGAAGCCACCTTATGCAGGGCGCCATCATCACGATTCATCGGGGTCATGCCTTTGTCGCCCCAGGTCCAGATGCCGAAGAGATTGTTGCCTTCCGCGGCGAAACGGGAACTGCCCCAGGAGGATTCCAGGGCGCCCTGGGCGAGTATAAGGCTGACCGGCAGCACATCAACCCGGAGCAGCAGCTTCTCTTTGGAATTGGTGCGGTACTTCTGGGTAAGGTGCTGGAGGAGATCGATTTCTTCGTCGCTGAGATCCTGGGGCCAGATGGTCTCATCGTCAAAAAAGAGGGTATCATCAGCGCTGTCCAGCTTGCCGAGAATGTCCAGCAGGGATTTTTTCTCCTGGGCAATCTCATGGATGGCGATGAGACTGATGGGCAGCAGGGTGTTGATAAAGGCCTTTTTCTTGGTCGCCACATCCAGATCATTCATATCCTGGGGCAGATTGGCAAATAACACAGGAGGAACGACGGTACCGATGTCCCACAGGTTTCTGCTGCGCAGATTTTCGAGCAGCTGGCTGGTGGAGTCTACCCGGATGGCGCTTAACTTATCGGCCAGGGCCCAGGGGGCGGTTTGTTTGCCGGAAACATCCTGCAAAAAAGACCGTCTGGCCACCAGCACCACGATCAGGCAAAGGCAGAGCAGGGCAACCACCGCACTGACGGCCATGATACTCTTTGCCGGGGAAATGCCGGGTACAGGCGGCGCTGAGATGACAGGTCTGTCAAATGCGGGAGATCGCCTGAACAGATCAGCTTTCAGATATCCGTTGCCGGAAAAATTAATTTTCTGATCTATTTTCATAAGAATTGGGTATAAAACTATTTCCTGTAAATTGAAACGGTTACCCATGGATATACCACATCCACTGGGCCTCTTGATTTGGGCCACTATATAAGGTGGAATTGCAAAAATCAAACTTATTCTTGCCGCAAAAGAACCGAATCTGTGCAACGAAAAGTTGTCAAAAAAAAGTGAACGGGTTAAAGATGGGAAATCAAAGTGGAAATTTTTTATACCAATTTAATCTTTTGGAGGAAAAATATGATTTACCGCCTGCTTGTTTTTTTTCTGCTGCTCTGCCAGCCCATGCCGGCCCTGGCTGCCGACAGCGCGCCCCAGCCCCGTAAAGGAAACATTGTCATGGAAACAACCATGGGCACGATCAAGATCGAACTTCTCGACGACAAGGCGCCCATTACCTGCAGCAACTTCCGCCGTTACGTGAACGAAGGGTTCTTCAACGGCCTGATCTTCCACCGGGTCATTCCCGGCTTTGTGGTGCAGGGCGGCGGTTTTGAGCCGGGCATGAAAAAAAGAAACACCCATGAACCGATTGTCAATGAGGCGGACAATGGCCTGAAAAATACCAGGGGTACGCTTTCCATGGCCCGCACCCAGGACATTTACAGCGCTACCAGCCAGTTTTTCATCAATGTGGTGGACAACCAGAGCCTTGATCACCGGGGCAAATCACCGTCCGCTTTCGGCTATGCGGTTTTCGCCAGGGTCATTGACGGCATGGATGTGGTTGATAAGATTGTGGCCACCCCTACCGACAAGGCAGGGTTTTACAGCGACGTGCCCAAGACCGACGTGGTGATGCTCAAGGTATATGAAGAGAAGTAGCGTTAAGCGTTCCAACGTTCAGCGTTCCAACGCTTAAACGCTGGAACGTTTAAACGGTTTTTTGAACGCTGGAACGTTTCACTTCTTTTCATCGAACAGGGACAGGATCTTGGGGTCCTGTCCCTCCTCCTCGCTCTTCTTCTCCTTCAGTTCAGCGATCCGCCGCACCGGCCGGATGGACACCCGTTTTCCTTTGGCGATTGACCCCTTGATGAGAAATTCATCAAAACAGATATCCTCATAGTTCTTCTTGGCCCTTTTGGACGGCTTGAGGTGGATGCGTATCCTGCTCCCCTCCCCCAGGGACAGGAACTGGATGTGCGACTTCCTGTGCGGGGGGAAAAGATGGTATTCCTTTTCCAGAATGAACTTCGGGCAATGGAAGCGCTTGACATAACTCAGGTCCTCTTCGCCATCCAGATAGACTATATTGAAGACCAGTTTTTCATCAACCGTGCCCACCCAGCACAGATCAGAACCGACAAAGACCTTTTCGGCCACGTGAATGACCTTGTAGGTGCCGTTGTTGAAAAAGAGCAGCAGCTTGTCATACTCCGAGCAGGCAAAGAAACGGTCGCAGTCGGATTTGACCTGATGGCCGAGGAAACCGCTCTCCCGGTGGTAGCCCACGGTGAGATTGGAGAGAGCCACATCCCTGGCCTCCACCTCGGAAAAGGCGGTGATCTCCGTGCGCCGCGGATAGAGATGGCCGTAAGTTTTCAGCAGCCGGTCCAGGTAGCGCAGGGTGAAGCCCACCATGTCCTGCAGGTCTTTTTCCACTGCCTTGGTCCTGTCCTGGATCTCCTTGATGTCCTTGCGCTTCTTGTCAATGTCGTAGCGGGAGATGCGGCGGATGCGGATCTCCAGCAAGCGCTCAATGTCTTCATTGGTCACGTCCCGCATCAGCCGCTCCCGGAAAGGAACCAGGGACTCCTTCACCGTACTCACCACCAGCCGGTAGCTGGCGCACTCCTCGATCTTCTTGTACAGCCGCTCCTCAATAAAGATCTGCTCCAGCAGATGGGCATGCAGTTTTTCCCGCAGGCGGTCCAGTTCGATTCTGAGCTCGGTCTCCAGATCCCTCTTGAGTTTTGCCGTGTTGTCCCGCAGCAGTTCGGAAACCTGGATGTTGACCGGCCGGTTGTCGCGGATACAGGTCAGATTGGGGCTGATGGGCACCTCGCAGTCGGAGAAGGCGTAGAGCGCCCTGATGGTGTCCTCGGCGTAGATGCCGCGGGCGAGCTTGATCTCGATCTCCACCTCTTCGGCGGTATAGTCGTTGATGGAAACAATCTTGATCTTGCCGGATTTGGCGGCCTTCTCAATGCTTTCCATCAGCGACAGCGTGGTCGTGGTGTAGGGGATCTCCTTGATGAGAATGGTTTTCTCATTTTTTTCGACAATGCGCGCCCGGCATCTGATCCTGCCGTTGCCGTCATTGTAACCGGAGACATCCATGAGCCCGCCCTGGGGAAAATCAGGGTAAATCTCAAACGGCTCGTCTTTCAGGATCTTTTTCTGGGCCTCCAGCAGCTCGCAGAAATTGTGGGGCATGATCTTGGTGGCCATGCCCACGGCAATGCCGTCCGCCCCCTGCAGCAGCAGCAATGGGAGCTTGGCCGGCAGCACCACCGGCTCCTGCATGCGGCCGTCATAGGAATCGGTAAATTCCGTCAGATCCTTGTTGAACAGGATTTCCCGGGCCAGGGGGGTGAGACGGCACTCGATATACCGGGCCGCAGACGGACCGATCGCCGGTGAAGATATTGCCGAAGTTGCCCTGGCGATCGATGAGGTAGCCCTTGTTGGCCAGGTTGACCAGGGCGCCGAAGATGGACTGGTCGCCGTGGGGATGGAGCTTCATGGTTTCGCCCACCACATTGGCTACCTTGCTGAAGCGGCCGTCATCCATGTTGAACAGGGTCTGCATGATGCGCCGCTGCACCGGCTTCAGGCCGTCGGTCACATCCGGGATGGCCCGCTCCTTGATGACATAGGAGGTGTAGTCCATGAAATTATTATCAAAAAGCTGATGCAGATACCCGTATTCCGTCGGATTTTCCATGAGCGTTGATAACCAGATGAGTCATGATGTACTCTTTGCGCACCGGGGTGTTTTTCCCCATGTAAAAGGAGAGCAGCTTCGGCACCTCGCTCAGCCGGTCGATGTTCACCTGCTGCAGGCGCATATCCGGGCCGATAAACTGTTTGAACTCACGGGGCGAGATCTCGCCCAGCCCCTTGAATCTGGTGATCTCCACCCGTTTGTCAGCCTTGCCTTTGCCTTTAAGCTCCTTTTCCGCCAAGATCTTCTCCTTTTCCGAATAGCAGTACCGGGTTTCTTCCTTGTTGCGCACCCGGAAGATCGGGGTCTCGAGAATGTAGACATGGCCCCTTTTCACCAGATTCTCAAAATAGGTGAGAAAAAAGGTGAGCAGCAGATTCCTGATGTGCAGGCCGTCCACATCGGCGTCGGTGGCCAGGATCACCTTGTCGTAACGCAGGCCCCCCACCGATTCCTCGATATTCAAGGCCCGCATCATGTTGTACATCTCCTCGTTCTTGTACAGCAGGGTCAGGGACTGGCCGAAGACGTTCATCGGCTTGCCCTTCAGGGAAAAGACCGCCTGGGTCATGGGGTCGCGGGAGCTGACAATGGAGCCGGAGGCGGACTGGCCCTCGGTGATGAAGACCATGTTCTCCCGGCCTGCTCCGAGGGATTGTTCCCTGCTGGGATGGTACTTGCAGTCCTTGAGCTGGGGCACCTTGATGGCCACCTTCTTGGCCTTGGCCTTGGCCTCCTTGCGCACATGCTGCAGTTCCTTGCGCACCTTCTCGTTCTGCTGGATCTTGTCGATCAGGACCTCGGCGACTTCGGTGTTCCTTGTAGAGGTAGTCGCAGACAAAATCCTTGACCCGGTTGACAATGACTCCCCTGATCTCCGTGTTGCCCAGCTTGTTCTTGGTCTGGGACTCGAAGATCGGATCCTTGATCTTCACCGCCACCGTGCCGACAATGCCTTCCCGCACATCCTCGCCCAGGAATTTCTTGCCGGAGAACTCGTTGACGCCTTTCAGGATCCCTTCGCGGAAGGCCGAGAGATGGGTGCCGCCTTCGTTGGTATAGGTGCCGTTGACAAAGGAGAAGTAGTTCTCGCCATAGCCCTCGGTATGGCAGAAGGCGAATTCCAGGGTCTCGTCCTTGTAATAGAGGGGCTCATACAGCCGGCCCTCCTCGATCTCATTGTCCAGCAGATCAAGCAGGCCGTTGGCGGAAAAGAAGCATTCCTTTTCCAGGTAAAGTTTCAGACCGGCGTTGAGATAGGCATAGCGCCACAGCCGTTTGCGGACAAACTCCAGGTTAAAGGCATACTCCTCGAAATGCGCGTGGTTGGGCAGAAACTCGACCAGGGTGCCGTTCTTTTCCGTGGTTTCGCCCTCATCCTGCCCCTGCAGCATGCCTTCGGCAAACACGGCCCGGGCAAAACGGCCCTCCCGGAAGGAGGTAACCGTGAACTGTTCGGACAGGGCATTGACCGCCTTGGTGCCCACTCCGTTGAGGCCCACGGAAAACTGAAAGACATCGGTATTGTATTTCGCCCCGGTATTGATCACCGAAACGCATTCCACCAGCTTGCCCAGGGGGATGCCGCGGCCGAAATCGCGCACCTTGACCCGGCCCTCTTCGCCGTCGTTGATGGTGACAACGACCTTCTTGCCCGCTCCCATGATAAATTCATCGACCGCATTATCAATCACCTCTTTGAGCAGGATATAGATGCCGTCGTCAGGATGGGAGCCGTTGCCCAGCCGGCCGATATACATGCCGGGCCGCAGACGGATATGCTCCAACGAGCTTAAGGTCTTTATTTTTGATTCATCGTAGGCTACTGTTGCAGACATATCGAGTGTTACGAAAAAGAAAAGTTGCTGACTGCGGGTAAAAAGTCTTGACCCCGAATTCCCGTGACGATAAATCAAGAAGTTATCATGCACTGTACGGCTGTCGAGAGTTTTTTTTACGAGACAGTCAAAAGTTTAAGGGTTGGCGCAATATTTACGAGTTACATTCTATATCTCTCTTTCCTGCCGGACGCAACCTCATTTAAAAATCATTTTTTTGTTGATTTGAAAAATTCTTTGCCTCTCTGCCTAGTTACGTTAATGTAATTTTTTTTAAAAATGATATGATAGTCACGAATGACCGCCTGCAGGGCCTGCGATAATGGTTGCAGTCGTTTTCTTATCAGCAGGTATTAATTATTTCAACAATGATTACAGTATGTTCAGGCAAGGCCGCAGGATAAACGATCAGCAAATTCCAACAAATATTTTCTTGATAGATAAGGATATTTTTCATGTCAGACGAATTAAATGAAAAGCTTGGCAGCACAGCAGTTCTCTGGAACCTCAGCGACCTTTACAGCTCCCTGCAGGATCCGGCCATCAAAGATGATATCGCCTTTTGTGAGGAGGAGGCGGTTCTGCTCAGGCAATCTTTCGCCGGCAAGCTCGACACCCTCACCCCTGACCAGCTCGCCCGTCTGGTCCGGCGGTTTGAGAGGATTGAATCCTTTGTCGCCAGGGTGGCCACCTATGCCTTTCTCAATTTCACCACCCAGATAAAAAACCCGGAGGCCGGCGCCTTCCTGCAGCAGATCAAGGAGACATCGAGCCGCATTGCCAGGGAAACGGTGTTCTTTGACCTGGAATGGAGCAAGATGGACGAAAAGATCGCCGGTCCCCTGCTCGATGCCGAGGAAACCCGCCATTACCGCCATTACCTGCAGAATATCCGCCGCTATGCCAGCCATATGCTCTCCCAGGCGGAAGAGACCCTGCTCATTGAGACAGCGCCGGTGGGCAGGAGCAGCTGGACCAATCTCTTTGAAAAGGTGCTCGGCCATCTCCAGTTCGGCGAGGCAAAGCGCACCGAGGAGGAGGTACTGGCCGATCTCTACTGCCGGGACCGGGAGGTGCGCCGCAAGGCCGCGGACGAGTTGACCGAAGGTCTGCAAAGCCAGCTGCACATCCTCACCCACATCTTCAACACCCTGCTGGCCGACAAGATGATCAGCGACCGGCTGCGCAGCTATCCCTCCTGGGTCAACTCCATGAATCTCGCCAATGAGCTGGAGGACGCCACGGTGGAGGTGCTGATTGAGGCGGCCACCTCCCGCTATGACCTGGTCAGACGTTACTATAAGGTGAAAAGGCAGCTGCTGGGGCTTGACGAACTGCGGGATTACGACCGTTACGCCCCCCTGCCCCACCTGCCGGCCGCCACCATCGGCTGGGAGGAGTGCAAGGAGATGGTGATCACCGGCTTCCGCAATTTTTCGCCGAAAATGGCGGAAATCGCCTCCTTCTTCTTTGACCGCCGCTGGATCCATGCCCCGGTGCTCGATGGCAAACGGGGCGGCGCCTTTGCCCACCCCTGCGTGCCGGAGGTCCACCCCTATGTGATGGTCAACTATACGGGCAATATCCGCGACGTCTCCACCGTGGCCCATGAACTGGGACACGGCGTTCACCAATACCTGGCGGCCAGACAGGGATACTTCAACAGCAGCACCCCCCTGGTGCTGGCCGAGACCGCCTCGGTCTTTGCCGAACTGCTCATCTTCCATGACCAGCTGGCCTTGCTCACCGATGCCGGGGAGCGCCGGGCCTTCACCTGCCAGAAGCTGGAATCCATTTTCGCCACCGTCTTCCGCCAGGTATCGATGAACCGCTTCGAGCACCTGATGCACAACGCCAGAAGGGAAACGGGCGAGCTCTCCGACCGCAGGCTGAGTGAGCTGTGGCTCACCACCCAGCGGGAGATGTTCGGCGACTCGGTCACCCTGACCGACAATTACGGCATCTGGTGGTCCTATATCCCCCACTTTCTCCATTCACCCGGCTATGTCTATTCCTATGCCTTCGGCGAACTGCTGGTGCTGGCCCTCTACAATCTCTACCAGACGGAAGGGGAGAAATTCATCCCCAAATATCTGCATCTTCTCAGCCAGGGCGGCAACCTGTCACCCTATGAGCTTCTGCAGCCCTTTGGCGTTGACTTAAACGACAGGAACTTCTGGCAGGGTGGACTCGCGATCATCGATCAGATGCTGCAAAGTATTGAGTAAACGTTCTGGATGAGCCAGAAATACAAAATCACCTTTCTCGTCCTGCTGCTGCTCGGACTGCTGATCTATCTGGCGCCCAAACTGCTGGCTGTCCGGCAGGTGCAGTCGGAACTGATCCAACAGGCAAGCGCGGCCCTCCATGCCGAGGTCGCCATCGGCCAGATACGCTGGCGCTGGGCTCCCCTGCCCCACCTGACCCTGTTTGACGCCACCGTCACCCACCGGGATTTTGCCCTGCAGCTGCCGAAAGCCAGAATCTACCCGGACTGGCAGGCCCTGCTGGCCGGCAGGGTGGCCATCGGCCGGCTCTATCTGCGCTCGCCCCATGTCACGGTAAACCCCTCTTTTTTTTCAGAACCCGCAAGCGAAGAGGGACAGAAACCGGCGCTGCCCGGGGCCAATGTCACCGTTGATGACGGCACCTTGGCTATTTCCGCCTTTGCCGGTGAGCGGTTTGCCTGCAAAAAACTCTCTTTTACCGACATCAGCCTCAAAATACGCAAAAATGCCGATCATCTGGCGATCAACCTGCAGAGCAGCTCGTCCTTTGCCGGGACGCTGTCAATGCAGGGCAATTTTTTTACCGATTCCGCCTCCTATGCCGGCACGGTGAAAGCGGAAAAATTCGAACTTGCCCGGCTCGGCGAGCTGACCACCAGCGTCATGAAACCGCTGGACTCCCAGGTGGATTTCAGCTGTGACGTTACCGGCCAGGGCCGGCAGTCCATGCAGGTTCTGTTCAGCGGCGATATCCCGGCCTTTTCCCTGCAGCGGCTGGAGCAGCCGGTGCCCTTTCAATTTACCCGGGCCAAGCTGCTGCTGGAGAAAAACGGCAAGGATCTCTCGGCAAAGATTTATGCGCTGAGCCTTGCCGATCCGCAGGTCTCTTTCAGCGGCATGGTCAGCCGCTACTTCACTGCCGATTCACCCCTGCCGCTCTACCGGCTGGATCTTGCCGCCAAGGATATCGACCTGAGCGGGGTGCGCGCCAGACTGCTCGCCCTGCTGGGCGATGAACATATCACCACAACCGTGTGCAACGTGGTGCGCGGCGGCCGGGCCAGATCCGCCACCTATTCCTTTAACGCCCCGCTTGCCGGCTTCGCCAATCTGACGTCCATGACCATCAATGTTGATGTGGATAATGCCGACATCCATGTGCCGGGGGTGGAGCTTGATCTTGCCCGGGCCTCGGGGCCCATTATCATCAAGGACGGCAATATCCACGGCTACAATCTGACCACCTGGCTCGGCCAGCATTACGGCTCAAAGGGTTCCTTTTCCCTGGGACTTTCCGAAGACAACCATCTTTTCAAGCTTGATCTGGATATCGACGCAGACCTGGCCACCCTGCCCCGGACCCTGCATCATCTCATTCATCATGAGAATTTCAGAAGGGAGGTACTGAAGTTTTCTTCCCAGGGGCGGAAAATGGGCCATCTCACCATTGGTGATGATCTGCGCGATTTCACCGTGGATGTCAGTATCCCCGACCTGCGGGAGGCACAGGTCAATTATGAGCGGATCAGCTGGCCCATCAGTCTGCAGGGGGGCATGCTGCGCATCCATGGTGATGAGGTTACGTGGCAGGGGGTGGCCGCCGACATCGGTCCCCATAAGCTGCTTGAATGCTCGGGCAACCTTTCCTGGGGCGACAACAATATCCCCTTTGCGGTGAAGAGTATTGCCGCAACCCTTGATGCCGCCTCTTTTTTTGCAGAGCTCAATCGCTATCCCGTTATTGCCGCCACCCTTTTGCCCAGCATTTCCTCCATTGCCGGGGTTATTTCCGTGAACCAGGGGACCGCCGCCGGACCATTCCTCCACCCGGGCCTCTGGCAATACCAGCTTTCCGCAAAACTTGCCCGGATCACCTGCACCATCCCGCAACTGCCGGAAACGCTCAGTATCGATGCCGGCACCCTGGAAATGACGGAAAACCATGTTGCCCTGACCGATGCCAGCACCAGATTTCTTGACTCACCGCTGAAACTTTCCGCCGGACTTTCCCACCAGCTTTTCTCCTCCTGGCAGGGCTGGCTGGAGCTTGACGGGCCGGTCACCACGAAGCAGGGCAAATGGCTTGCCGCAAAAAACTGGATTCCGGACCTCTTTTTCCCCAAGATTCCCTGCGCCATCCAAAAGCTGAGAATTAATTTTGCTGACAGTAACGTGGCGGTCTTCGGCACGGTGCAGAACAGCTCTTTTGCCGGTGCGCCGGTGCAGGTGGTGGTGGATGTAAAGATAGAGGACGGCGTGCACCAGCGGACCAGCCTGCATTTTTTCAGCAACCAGCGGGATGCCCTTGTCACCATCAGCGGCAGCCCCCAGGCCGCAACGCTGCAGATTTCCTTTCAGGGCAGCATTGACTGGCAGACCGTGGCCGCGATTTTCAATACGCGGATGGTGTTAAACGGTGAACTGAAGGGATCTTTTACCCTGACACCCCCTGCCGGAGAGCAGCAACTGAGCTTCAACGGCCGGGCCGAGGCGCGGGACCTGCAATGGCTATGGGGAAAATTTTTACGGCAGATCAGCATTTCCCGGCTGTCACTTTCCGGCAGCAAACAGCGTCTATCCATAAATGACCTTGCCTTTACCTTTGAAAAGGAACAGGTCAGCGGTTCCGGCGAGCTGCGGTTTTCCCCGCGCAAGCTGAGCACGGATCTGTCCCTGCATGCCCGGACCCTGTCCCAGAATACCCTCACCCATTTCATCGATGATCTGACCATATTCCTGAGCAAAATCAGCGGCACCGACCCAAAAAACCTGGCCTCCTCCCTGCCCGGCACAATTTCCGGCGCCATCAAGGTCAGGGCCGATGAATTCCTGTTCGCCGAAACCATCAAAGAAGGCAAAACCCAGAACTACAAGCTCACCCCGCTGCTGGGCACAATTGATTTCAGCAACAAACAGTCAACCACCCTGTTGCTGGCGGACTCGAATTTCTGCGGCCTGGGCATCGACGGCACCCTTGAGTGGCAAGACGAGCAGAGCCGCAAGGAATTCACCTTGAAAAATCCGGCGGGCTCCCCGCCGGATTTTGAAACATTTCTGACCTGCGCCGGGGTGAAAAACACCCTCATCTCCGGACCTTTTTCCGTAAACGCCACCCTGACGGATGAAAACGGCAATCTCTCCTCCGGCAAGTTCCTGCTGCAGGCCGAAAACGGCGTGCTGGAAAAGATGGATATCCTCTCCAAGATATTCAAACTGATCAATTTCACCGACCTGTATCAGGGGCTGTTTACCAGCGGCTTCCGCTACGAACTGCTGGAAGTGCACGGCCATGTGGCCAAAAATCTGCTCATTCTCGACAAGGCGGTCATGGATGGCGAGGGCATGGATATCATGGCCCAGGGCAACATCAATCTGCAGACCCTGGACACGGACTTGACCTTTTTTATCGTACCGTTTAAAACGATTGACAAAATCATCAATATGATGCCGTTGGTCGGGCGGATCATCGGCGGCAAAAAACGCCACATTGTCACCTATCCGGTGAAGGTGACCGGTAATCTGCGGGACCCGCAACTCAGTGTTCTGTCCCCTACCGCCATCGGCAAGGCAGCCGTGGATTTTATTTTTGATACCCTTACCCTGCCCCTGGACCTGCTGCCCACCATGCCGGACGCAGCGCAGCCGGAAGAACAGAACAGCGGGGAGGAAATGAAAATGGAAAAATCTGAAAAGGACGCGCCCGGGAAATGATCGTTAAGATTGTGGGAATATTTTTTGTGGTGGTGGGTACGGTGATCTCGTTGCTCTTCTGGGTGCCGGGGGTCTACCCCATGAACTATTCATTTAGCCGTTACGAAATAACATGGCCATTTTTTCAATTTCGTTACGGCTCCTTATGCCGTTCCGCGCTTTTCTCTGGCCATGTTATTTTTTTTACAACGGCTTAGTTAGCGCCACGATAGCGTGAACCAGGAGCAGTACTCACTTCCACCTTTAACAGTCAGCAAAAGGAAGAGGAAAACAAAATGAAAAGGAAATTATCAGCAGGATTGGCAACTGGGTTGTTAATGTTCGGCATGGCTGGCATGGCGCAAGCGACCTTAACCACCATTGGTACCGCCACTTACGGCGGCTCGGATTACAATCTAATCTGGGACAATGACAATAACGGCAATTCGGTAATCTGGTTGGATTATACTCATGGCCTAACAAATTGGCTGGAACAGAATACCTGGGCCGCAGGTCTTGATTCGTCTTTAACCTACCATGTTGATGCAGCTTATAGCGTTGACTGGGGCGATAGTATCTGGCGGCTGCCAAGTGCCGGAACAGACCCATCTGTTGATTACAATCAAATCACCTCCGAGATGGGGCATCTGTTTTATGAAGAATTAGGATTGCAAAGTTATCCGGACAGAGATTTTCAACTGGTAACAACCGCAGAATTAAACGCCTCCAATTTTGACAATTTAATTACCTCCTGGTACTGGTCCGGCACGGAGCATGTTATCAAAACGGACAACTACGCCTGGTTCTTCCACATGCTCTACGGCAACCAGGATTACGACAATAAGAGTAAGGAGCGCTACGGGTTAGCTGTTCGCAGTGGACAAGTTTCAGTGGTTCCCGTACCCGGGGCCATCTGGTTGCTTGGCTCAGGGCTGACAGGCCTGGCAGCCTTAAGCCGGCGTAGAAGAGAGAGCCGCGTTGATCATTTGCTTCAGGCAGACAAGGCAGCACGAAGCAAAAAATGGTGAACTCGTAAAAAGTCTGTTTTCACCACAGAGCACACAGAGATCACAGAGAAAATATTTTTATTTTCAGCAAGTTATCTCTGTGGGCTTTGTGCTCTCTGTGGTTAATTTTCAGTTTTTACGAATTCATCAAAAATGGCTATCAAGGTTTTTTTCTGGGGGTTGGAGGGGGCGGTGTTTTTAATAGATGTGGAAAGAATTCTACCTGTTTTTTTTGGTTTTGTCGTATAGGCGACAAAAAACGTTTTTGGACACCATGTCAGCAAACGACGGCCCTCTGCTGCCCATTACCGGTGCCGTTATTTTGACTTGTTTGCGCTGACCACCCTGTTCCAGATTTCCCGGGCCGTCTCTTCCTTGGACAGCAGGGGGAATTCCGTCTGCCCCCCCTGGCGGTCAAGCAGAATCACCCGGTTGGTGTCAACCGCGAAACCGCTGTCAGCCGCCGTGATATCGTTAACGGCGATAAAATCGAGGTTCTTTTTCCGCAGCTTTTCCCGGCCGTACTCCACCAGATTGTCGCTTTCAGCGGCAAAACCGATGAGCAGCGGGGGCTTGGGCCGCTGGTCTTTTATCTCACCGAGTTTCTGCAGAATATCCCGATTGGCGGTCAGCGGCAGCGAGATGTCTTCCCCGGTCTTTTTTATCTTGCCAGGGGACAGCTCCGTCGGCCTGAAATCGGATACCGCCGCAGCCTTGACGATGATGTCCGCCACATCAAAACGGCTCAACACCTCCCGATACATCTCCGCCGCGGTGCGGACCTTGATCAGCTCAACCCCGGCCGGGGGCACCAGCCCGGTCGGGACCGCTGACCAGGATGACCCTGGCGCCGAGCTGCCGGGCCGCCGCGGCCATGGCGTAACCCATCTTGCCCGATGAGCGGTTGCCCAGGAAGCGGACCGGATCCAAGTGGTTCCTCGGTGGGGCCGGCGGTGACCAGCACCGTTTTGCCGGCAAGATCCTGGGGTGTCAGGGCAGCGATAACGGCATCCCGCACCTGGTGCCATTCGGGCAGACGGCCCGGCCCTTCCTCGCCGCAGGCCATCAGGCCGCTCTCCGGCTCAAGCACCAGATAGCCGTACTCCTGCAATTTCCGGATATTTTCCTGGGTTGCCGCATGCAGGAACATCTTGCTGTTCATGGCCGGACAGACGATAATTTTCGCCTCACTGGCCAGCACAATGGCGGCCAGCAGATCATCGGCCAGGCCATGGGCAAGCCTGGCGATGGTCTGGGCGGTGGCCGGGGCGATCAGGATGAGATCGCTGGAACGGGCCAGGCTGATGTGGGGAATCTGCTCCTCATCCCCGACGGCAAACATCGCCCCATGGACGGTGTTGCCGGTCAGGGCGGCAAAGGTCAGCGGCGTAACGAACTTTCTGGCGGACTGGTCATCACCACCCTGACCTCCGCCCCATCCCGCTGCAGGGAGCGAACCCAGTCACAGACCTTGTAGGCGGCAATGGAGCCGGTGATGCCGCAGAGGATGTTTTTATTCTCCAGGACGGGCGCCATAGCTATCCTGTAACAAGAAGCTTATTCCAGCGGAGAAACGGAAAAGAGTCTCCCACCGAGGAGGATGATCCACAGCATGGAATCCGTGTCCTGCGCAATATAGATATTAACCACGGTCTTGAAATTCAATTTGTTTTCGGAGATGGTGATCATGCAGGTTTTGTCGGGCTTGGTGAAAATCAGCAGATAATTTTTTGCCTTGACCACCCCGGAGAGCTTCCAGCCGTTCTTGGGCATGGAGCCCTCGAAAAAGTCGGAAAGGGAAATCACGTCGATGCGGCCATCGAAAGTCAACACCCCGCCGTTAAAGGAATTGGTTTTGACGAACATGGAATTTTCCCGATTCATTTCCAGGCCGTCAGGAATGAGAACCTCCCGGAAATCGGCGGGTAATAGGGCTGACTTGCAGACGCATATCCCTCCTGGGAACTGCCGCCACCCATGCCGCCCATATTGGTGCAGCCGGTCAGCAGCAAGAAAAGGAAAAGAAGGGAAACACAACTCAAGGAATAAATCTGGTTACTTTTGCAAAATCATCTGGGTACCTCCTGCTGAAATGTTTTTAAAATAAAGACGTCAAGCCCCTTGCGGGACGATTTCTGCTGCGATGCAGCGGATGACCGATGGCCAGCACCGCCATCAGATCATACTGCGAAGCGAGGTCAAGAATCTGTATTGACCTTCTTCCTTGTTTTTCAGGATCTGCCCGAGCCAGACCGCACCCAAGCCCCAGGGCCTCCGCGGCCAGCAGCATGTTTTCAATGCAGGCCCCGGCAGCCTGATGATCCTTTACCTCATCATACATGGCTTCCGTATCAAGGTAGACGGCGATGAGTGCCCGGGCGGCCAGCACGATGTGGCTGTAATGGGTGGTTTCGCTCAGTTTTTTTCTTGTTTCACGCATCCGTGACCAGGACAAAACGCCATGGCTGGTTGTTGAGGCCGGAAGGGGCCCAGATACCGGCCCGGACAATCTCGCGCAGGTCCTTAGGGCAACATCCTCGATCGGTAAATTCCCGGATGCTGCGGCGGCATAAATGGCTTCTAGGACGGATTCGTCATGAACAGACAGCTCCCCTTCTGTTGCTGAGGCGGATTTTACCGCATAATTACCCCGTTGTTGCAGGAATTTCAATAATTTGTTAGATGAGGTGAGCAAAAGGCGCATGGCCGCTTCACTTAAAAATCAACTTGAGAAGATAACTTACCGTGGCCAAAAAGAAAAAACCTATCCCGCTGCCCGTGCTTGGCAGAGGTGCCGCCCTGGTGGATACCCATTGTCATCTTGACATGATCGATGACGGACTCTATGCTGACCGGGTCATGGACCGGGCACTGAGCGCCGGGGTCCGCGCCGTGATCACCATCGGCATCGACCTGGAAAGTTCAAGAAAGGCGGTGGCATTTGCCCACAGCCATGCCGACGTCTATGCCGCGGTGGGCATCCATCCCCACCATGCCGGTGATCTCACCGCGGCTACCCTTACCGAACTGGAACATCTTGCCCGCAATGAGCGGGTGGTGGCCTTGGGGGAAATCGGCATTGATACGGTGAAGGATTATGCCCCGCTTGCTGTTCAGCGCAGCGCCTTCGTAAGCCAGCTGCAGCTGGCAAAAAGACTCGGATCTGCCGGTCATCATCCACAACCGGGAGGCCCATGAACAGATTTATGAACTGCTTTGCGCCCATGCTCCCTTTCCGGCAGCCGGGGTGATCCATTGTTTTTCCGGGGACAGTGCCACGGCGCAGAAATTTATTGAGCTGGGCTTTTATATCTCCATTCCCGGCGTGGTGACCTTCAACAATGCGCTGATGCTCCATGATGCGGTGCGCGCCACTCCCTTAAGCCGCCTGCTGGTTGAAACGGACGCCCCTTTTCTGGCGCCCGTCGCCCTTCCGGGGAAAAACAAATGAGCCGGCTCTACATCCTGTATACGGCCCAGAAAATCGCGGAATTAAAGGGCATGTGACGCTGGATGAGGTGGCCGGACAGACAACGGCCAATGTCAAAAACTCTTCGGTATCTCTGGGTAGAAGACAGATGCAGAGAGCCCTGTCTTCCGCATGCACGAAGTAAGCTGTCATGAGCCATTAAAGAAAATTTAGAGCAGATACGGAATCGGATCGAGCGCGGCGGCCTTGCGGGCCGGCCGGGACCCGCAAGCGGTGCGGCTGGTGGCGGTGAGCAAAAAAATCGCCCCCCCGCTCATCGAGGAGGCCATGGCCTGGGGCCAAACGCTTTTCGGTGAAAACTACATGCAGGAGGCCAAAGAGAAAATCAGCCGGCTGCCGGCTGCGGCCCAGTGGCATTTCATCGGCCACATCCAGTCCAAAAAAGCCAAGGACGCGGCAACGCTCTTTGATCTGGTGCACACGGTTGACCGCTTGAAACTTGCCAGAGAATTGGACAAGCACGCCGGCCTGGCAGGCCGGATATTATCGGTTCTTGTCCAGATCAATGTGGGCGGGGAAACCCAGAAGGAAGGGGTGGCCCCGGCAGAGGCGGAAGAGCTGCTGGTTGCCATGGGCGGACTGGCGAACCTCAGGGTGCAAGGCCTGATGACCATGCCCCCCTTTCTGGACGACCCGGAGGATGTGCGCCCTTTTTTCCGCACCTTGCGGCAGCTTGCGGAACATTTCGCGGCAAAAGGCTATTTTGCCCGCAGCGACGGCTTTGAGCTGTCCATGGGCATGTCCGGCGACTTTGAGGTCGCCATTGAAGAAGGAGCCACCCTGGTGCGGGTCGGCACGGCGCTTTTCGGCCCCAGGTTGTGAGCAAGGGAGTGGGGAGGCGGATTGCGGGATTGGCGATTTCGGCAGGGCGGATTGCGAACGGATACGAGGGCGGTTCGCGAACCGCCCCTACTTCTTCTACTTCACTCCTCACTCCTCACTTCTCACTGCCAATCGCCTCGATCAGCCTGACGATCTCCCCATCTTCAGGAAAACGGCCCGCTGCAGCCTTGGAAAAAATCTTTCTTGCGTCGATCACCACCTCGAACACCCCGCCTGCACCGGGGATCAGTTCCACCTGGGCCGCGAATCTTTTCACCAATTCCTCTTCCAGCCTGGAAGCACGTGGCCTATAGTTTCATTTGTTGCAATAGGTAATGGAAATCTTCATCTTTCCTCCTTTTTCTTCTTTTTACGATTCTCTATTTGCCGGTACTATGAAACTGTGATATTATTTTTGTTAATTGTGCCTTTCTGTTTGAAATTACTGTTTTTTTTAAAATAAAGCCATTTTATTGCAAAAAATAGATAAATTAAAAATTAAATAATATAAACAAGTTATACAGGGAAAAACGCGGCTCCATCTTCCTCGTCTTTTTCACCGAGGAAGTTTATGGACATCGTGCAACACCTGTGCATTATAATGAAACCGTTACAGGTCTCCGTAAACGGGCCGGGGCAATACAGTAAGCCGTTGTGAAAAAATAACAGCGCCATTTTTGAAAACCAAAACGGCCTAAGGAGCCGGAAAGCAACGGTCAGCATGGGCCAGGTTATTTCGTAACGGCTCCTCAAATCAACATTTATCCACCGCCAGAGGGGAATGCGTTCCGCCTGAACCCGATGAAATCAATTTTTTCACGATTTTATCAATTATTTTAGCAAATTTCAGGGTGATCATCAATGAAGGCAAAAACCAAAGAGCAACCGGAACAAACAAAAAATAAAATTATCCGTCATGTTTACCGTCTGCCCAGCGAAAAAGAGGACAAGGTTGCCATTGAAATTAATGGAACGAACTACGAGATCATCAACCTGGGGGCAAACGGCGTAGGAATCCTGGTTGATGAAGAAAGCGCCTTTGCCGCCGGCCAGCAGCTTGATGGGATCAAACTGCAGCTTGATACCGATCACCTGCAGCTGCAAGGCAGGATTGTCCATGTTTCGCCAAGAGATTTTCAACTCATCTGCGGCATTGAATTTATACAAATGGGCAAGGATAACGAAGGGAAAATGCTCAATTTCCTGCGCAGGCAAAGAGATAATTTTTTTGGCGGCAAATAAGCTCTATCTCCCTGACTAGAGAAGAATTACCTGTTGGAGATCAGGATGGAACATAAAAACAAGGAAAAAAGAGATGTATTGGGAAATCTTTTACAGGATTCCCATCCCAATGGGGCGATACCGGGGCTGGATGAGTTGACCATGCTGATTGAACGGTATTCCCAGCCCCTCATCAAGCAGGAGAAAATACCGCCTTCTCCCCGCAGACCTGCCGTACCGAGCAAGAAATATAAAAAAGAATCTTTGGTGAAAACAAAGGCCACCCATTACCTGACCAAAGAAGTTTTCAAGGATCTCGGGGCGGCGAACCATTTTTTAAGGGGGTTGCTCCCCACCGGTTCAAAGCTGTTGGCAACGAAATCAAACATTGTCAATTACGCGGTGAAGATGCTGCTGGACGATTTTGAATCCAAGGGAGAAGAGAGCGAACTGGTAAAAAAACTTCTTAAAGATAATCCCAAATAATATCGATAACATGATTAACTTCTGGTTATTTTTTTAAAATTCAGAGAAGTTTATTTTTGTTTTTACATTTTGGAGACTCATATGGTTATCATCTGCCCTCACTGTCAAAAAGAACACTCCATTGACGAAACCCGCCTGCCGCCCAACGTCACGAAGGTTCGCTGCAAATTCTGCAAGGAGCAGTTTGACATTGTCAGCCCCAAACCGTCTCCTGCTGCTGCACCATCTGCGGCAGCAACGGGAAAAAGCACTGAACCGAGAAAAATCGCGGTTACCCTCTCCAAGGGTGGGGTGGGCAAAACCACGACGGCGGTCAATCTCGCCGCAGGCCTTGCCCTGGCAGGCTTCAAAGTTCTGCTGGTTGATACGGACACCCAGGGCCAGTCAAGCTTCATGCTCGGCGTCAAACCCAAGGCCGGACTCACCGAATTTGTCAATAACGAGCTTGCACTTGATGAAATCATGATCCAGGCCCGGGATCGCCTGTGGCTGCTTGCCGGCGGGAGATCACTGGCAGGGTTGAAAAGGGTGATCGACCGCAAGGATTTCGGCGGAGAAATGACCCTGCGGGAAAAGTTAAGCACCATTGACAACAAGTTTGATTATATCGTGGTTGACACCTCACCCGGCTGGGACCCTCTGATCGTCAACGTGCTTTTTTACGTCAAGGAGGTGCTCACTCCGGTATCCCTGGAGGTAATGACCCTGCAGGGGCTGGTGGAATTTCTCAAAAGCATGTCATCCATCCAGAAGTACAATAAGGACGTGGCCCTCAAGTATATTCTCCCCACCTTCCATGATCAGCGGGTGAAGAAATCAAACAGTATCTTAAGCAAGCTTGAAGACCTGTACGGCAACCATGTCTGCACCCCGATCCGCTACAATGTGCGACTCTCCGAAGCCCCGGCCTATGGCCAGACGATCTACGAGTTTGCTCCCGGCTCCCCCGGCGCCCAGGACTACCGGGAGCTGATCAGGAAGGTCGCCAATAACCCGAAACTGTTCACCTGATCCGCCCATGACCACCGTAAATGACGATAAAATAATCATTGCCAATGAGGCGTCCGAGGCCCTGGGCCGCCGGATCGCCCAATATATGGATGTTCCCTTCACCCGGGTTCTGAAGAAATTCTTCACCGATGGCGAAATCTACCATGCCTTTCCCGAGGATATTGCCGGCCGGGATGTGATCATCGTCGGCGCCACCCATAACGACCAGTCCCACCTGGAACTGCATCGATCTGATCGACGGCTGTCATTATTACCGGGCCAGGACGGTCAATGTCGTCATTCCCTACCTCGGCTACTCCACCATGGAGCAGGCCAAGCCCGATGCCAATGAAATCCCCAAAGGCATTACCCGGACCAGACAGATCTTCCGGGCCAGACCCGATTTTGTCGCCTTTATCGATCTCCATTCCGAGGCGGTGCTCCATGCCCACCATGGCGATGTGCAGACCCTGCATATCAATACCCACAACCTGATCGTCCAGAAGATCAGGGAACTGCAGCTCAGTAACTTTGTGCTGGTCTCACCCGATTACGGACGCAGCAAATGGGTGGCCCGTCTTGCCGGCCAGCTCAATGCGCCACATACCGCGGCGGACAAAGACCGCTATGCCATGGATAAAACCATGGTGCATCAGGTGGCCAGCGTGGTGAAGGATAAGCTCGTCATCATCTGCGATGACATGATCCGCACCGGGGGCTCCATTATTCAGACCGCCCAGCGCTGCCGGGAAGCCGGCGCCAGGGATGTCATATTGTTTGCCACCCATCTGGTCCTGGCCGGGCAGTCCAGACAGAAGTTCAAAGAGAACGGCATAGCTAAAATAATCGGCGCTGACACCTATCCCGGGGTGGAAAGCGATGAACTGCTGGATGTTTTTTCCGTGGCGCCGCTGGTGGCCAGTAACCTGAAACGCCATCTGAGCCCAGTTCATTGACAGCGCCGCCTGGATAATCGGCTGCCATCCGCCGGCATGCAAAGGTGATGGCATTAACCAGCCCTTGATCCACACCTGCTTTAAGCTTAAGCCGTTATGGAAAATAACATAGTCATTCTGAAAATCAAAACGGAGAATGGAACCGTAACGTAAGGTCAGAATTGTACAGGTTATTTCGAACGGCTCCTAAGCCCCCTGGCGGGGCAACAAGTGATGCGATTGGCTGCCGGTCAACTGCCAGGTTGTTGACTTATCGACAAGGTGCGGGACTATCGATCTGGCAGATCATCGTCGACAACCTTCACCTTTCCTCTGGCCCCTGGAGTCAGACGGCTCATTCTCCATCTGACCATAGACCAGCAGGCGACGGAGGCCCCGCCCATCTCACCCTTGCCATCCGGCCCTTATGGTTTAATCGTATCCTGCTTGAGGAACAACAGCCCTTTAAAATGGGGGTCGAGTTCTGTGAAAAAATCGGGGAAGACGAGTTCCGTCGCTTGAAAAAGCCGGCCCGCCGCTGATTGGCGTAAATTGCAACATCCTATACAACAAGATCGATTTCCTGGACCGCGGCAGCAGCGCCGTTTTCCAGCAGGGCCAGGGATGTCTGCCTGATCTGTCCCAGCTGGTTGTTGGCACTGTCTGTCAACTTGAACTGCGTGTCAACCGGGGATAACAGCAGGGCCCCGATGCGCATGTCGGCAGCGGAAACAAGCTGCTGCTGGCCGGCCTGATCCGCCATCCACACCTTGAGTTTGGCAAAAATCGGATCATTTTCATCCAGCCAGCCGTTGCCATCGGCATCAAATTCGGCAAGCTCAAAAAAACCGTGACCACTGGCCGGACCAAAAAGCTCGGCACCGCTGTTCACTTTCCCGTCATCATTGCGGTCAAGGACCAGAAAACCGCTGCCGGGCGCGACAAAGGCAATCTCCTCCTCCCGGGCGTCTCCGTCCAGATCAAAGCTGAGCGTCATGTCCCCGAGCCTTGCTCCCTGGCCGTTGAAATTAATAACCAGCGGATCAACCAGGCGGGCGTCGCCTGCCTGCAGATGCACCCGGGTTTCCGTCTGAAACTCACGCTGCATCTGCAGCTCATAGGCCAGATCGAGCTGTCTGCCGTCCGCGGTGATGACCTGGCCCTGGGCGGAGAAACTGACACTCTCCTGCTCGCTGTACGAGTGGGAATAGTCATATTCCATGCCCCAGCCCAGACGCTGGACAGGCGCCTCTGCTGCGTTTGCCGGCTGGCTGTCGGCCTGGGCAAGATCACCGGGCACCTCTGCGGTGGACCTGGCCTGAAAGCTGGCAATACGTATCCTGCGGCCGGTGAGCAGCTCCAGGGTGAGCCGCATGGCCCGAAGCTCCGGGTCCTCAGCCAGCGCGTCACCATTCGGGGATGCACCCGTGGCCTCCGCTACTGGGCAGGAAGGACATGGCGGAGTGAGATTGCGCCATTGGCTGGAAAGGGTCACCCTGTCCGTCTCTGCCGGCGGCACATTTTCATCCTGCCAGAAGGTCAGGGTACTTTCGGTCGCCTCCTGCTGATAAGAGGCATGAGCTGCGGTCAGGTTGAGGCTGGATGCGGCAATCTTCATCTTTTCCTTCCGTTATCCCCCTGCCTGGGGAAAGATAATTGCAATCAGGGGGTGGAACTGGTTAGCGGCAAGGTCATTGGTCCGCAAGCACGGCGTAATCGCTGCCAAGCCTTACCGCAACCCAAAACCAAGAAACTTTCTCACCCGTATGCAGAACGTATCGGAGCATGCAAAAAAAGAGATGAATATTTTTCCGCTGGATTTGTCGGCGCAAGGGATGACCTCCCTTACGCCTTGAAGAAACGCAGACGCAGGGCGTTGCTGACCACGGAGACGGAACTGAGGGCCATGGCGCCGCCGGCAATCATCGGGTTCAAGGTGGGGCCGCCGAAGATGAAAAGCAGGCCGGCAGCCACCGGAATGCCGATGACATTGTAGGCAAAGGCCCAGAAGAGGTTCTGCTTGATGTTTCGCATGGTCGCCCGGCTGAGTTTGAGGGCGGTCAGCACATGCCCGAGATTGCCCTGCATCAGCACGATATCCCCGCTTTCAATGGCGACATCAATGCCGGTGCCCATGGCGATGCCCAGGTCGGCCGTGGCCAGGGCCGGGGCGTCGTTGATGCCGTCACCCACCATGGCCACCACCCTGCCCTGTTTTTTGATTCTCTCGATCTCGTCCGCCTTATGCTCGGGCAGCACCTGGGCGATAACCTCGCTGATACCGGCCTGACGGGCAATGGCCCGGGCCGTTTTTTCATGATCGCCGGTGAGCATCACCACCTCAATGCCCAACTCCTGCAGCCGGCGCACGGTTTCCGCCGCCTCCTCCTTGATCCGGTCGGCAATGGCCAGCAGGGCGGCAAACCGGCCGTCCAGGGCGACAAACAGGGCCGTCTTGCCGGCTTCGGCGAGTTCGTCCGCCGCCTGCAGGATGCCGTTGTCCAAGGGGATCCCTGTTTCAGTCAGCAACTCGCCGTTGCCGATCAGCACCGGCATCTCATGCTGCCCCTTGCCGCTTTTCTCCCGCACAACCGCGGCAATGCCCCGGCCGGGAATGGCGGTAAAGGAAAGCGGTTCAGCAGGCTGCAGCCCTTTTTCAGCGGCGGCCTGGACAATGGCCTCTGCCAGGGGATGCTCGGAGCCGCTCTCAGCCCCGGCAATCAGGGCGAGCAGCTCATCGTCGCTCAAACCGGAAAAATTCTTGAGATCGGTGAGCTCCGGCTTGCCATAGGTCAGGGTGCCGGTTTTATCAAACACCACGGTCTGTACCTTCTGGGCCATTTCCAGGGCCTCGCCGTTTTTCACCAGCACCCCGAGCTGGGCGCCGCGTCCGGTGCCGACCATGATGGAGGTCGGCGTGGCAAGGCCCATGGCGCAGGGACAGGCAATGACCATCACCGCGATGAAAATGCGCAGGGCAAAGGTGAATTCCGCCTGACCGATGAAATACCAGGCAAGGCCGGCCACCACGGCAAGGGCCATGACCGCCGGGACAAAGATAGAAACTGATGCGGTCGGCCAGGTTGGCGATGGGCGCCTTGGAGCCCTGGGCATCCTGCACCATTTTAATGATCCGGGCTCAACATGGTATCCTGGCCCACCTTGGTGGCCCGCACATGCAGGATGCCGTTCTTATTCAGGGTGCCCCCCACCACCTCATCCCCTGGCCCCTTCTGCACCGGCAGACTCTCGCCGGTGAGCATGGACTGGTCCACACTGGAGCTGCCTTTCTCGATGACGCCGTCAATGGGCAGCCTTTCCCCCGGCCTGATAAACAGCAGGTCTCCGGCCAGGATTTCATCCACCAGGATCTCCTCCTGACTGTCACCCCTGATCAGTGTGGCCTTATCCGGGGCCAGCTGCATGAGCTGGCTGATGGCGTCGGAGGTGCGGGCCTTTGACCGGGTCTCCAGATATTTGCCCAGGGAAACCAGGGCGATCAGCATGGCCGCACTCTCAAAATAGAGATCATGGGCCCGGGCCACGCGCATCGATGCCCAGCCAGATCTCCACCAGATTCCAGGTGGAATAGACAAACGCGGCGCCGGTGCCCACGGCAATAAGCGAATCCATATTGGGCGCGCCGCGCAGCAGACTGGGAAAGCCGATCAGATAGAAGTTGCGGCCGAACCAGAGCACCGGCACCACCAGCAAAAACTGCAGCAGGGCAAAGTTCAGGGGATGGCTGGCCGGATGCAGAAGGTCAGGCAGGCTGAGGCCCACCATATGGCCCATGGAAACAACCATGACCAGAAAGGCCAGAATAAATGAGGGGATCAGGCGGCCCTTCAGCTCCCGCAGCCGGTCACGGATTTCCTGCTGCTGGCCGGCAAGCAAGTTGGCTGAGGAGGAAACGGCCTCGGCCGTGAAACCGAGGCCTGCGATGGTCTCCCGCAACTGTCTCTGGCTGACCCGGCCCGGATCGATAACGATCTTGGCCACCCCGGTGGCCAGATTCACCGCACATTGCTGCACTCCTGCCATGGCCCCCACCACCTTTTCAATGCGGCTGGAACAGGAGGCGCAGTGCATGCCCTTGATCGACAGCGTGATCTCCGAGTCCGCCCTGGGCGGCACCAGCTCAAAACCCAGACCCGCTATCCGTTCAGCAATGGTTTCCAGGCTGAGCCTGCTGGCGTCCCAATCCAGATTCATTTTAGCGGTGGCAAGGTTGACCGAGACCCGGTCAACCCCCTCCATGGCCCCCACCACCTTTTCAATGCGGCTGGAGCAGGAGGCGCAGTGCATGCCTTTGATATCCGCCTGGAGATGTTCAAGCTGCCTGTTGCGGTTTATAATCGCATTCATACTTATCCCTGTTATGAAGATTATCTTTGATAGATCTTCACTTTTTAAAAAAAAAGAACTATTAATATCTTTTAAGATAATAATTAATCACTGAAATACTTACATGCAACTGTTTGACAAATCAAATACTTCAGGGAGGTAAAGATATGGCAACCATTAAAATCAACGGGATGCGATGCGCCCATTGTTCAGGGGCGGTGACCAAGGCGCTGGAAGGTATTGGCGGAATCAGCAATGTCAAGGTGGACCTGCAGAAGGGAGAGGCGACCTATGCGGAAAGCCGCCCCGTGCCGCTGTCCTCCATCCGGGAGGCTATCAGCAAAATCGGCTTTGAGGTGGCTGATTAGCCCGCTTCAGCTACGACCGAGAAAAAGACGTCAACCCGCTGCCGGACTCCTGCCCGGCAGCGGGTTGAACTTTGTAAATGGTATTTCTGCCCCAGCTGTTACTTTCTCTTTTTCTGCCTCACCGGCAGGACAACAATAAACTCGGCGCCTTTACCGGATGATGAACGGGCGGAGATGGTCCCCCCATGCCGATCAACGATCTTTTTGCAGATGGCAAGCCCGATGCCGGTGCCATTATACTCATCCCTGCCGTGCAGACGCTGGAACAGGCCGAAAATCTGTTCCTGAAAACAGGCATCAAAACCGATGCCGTTGTCCTTGACCACAATCTGGCAGAGGGTTCCCCTGCCGATATTCTGCGGAAAAGTCAGGGGGAAAACCTCGATAAAGGGCGGTTCGCCGGGAGAAGAGTATTTCAGGGCGTTTGATACCAGATTCTGGAACAGCTGGCGCATCTGCAGGGGGTCCGCCTCCACCGTGCCGAGCCCGTCAGCGATATGTACCCTGGCCTTTTTGATGTCGATTCTCACCTCAAGGTCGGCAATGACCTCACTCACCACACTGTTTAAATCAACCTGCAATGAATTCCTGGGCCTGGGTGGTCAGCCGGGAATACTGCAGGAGGCCGTCAATGAGACCCTGCATGCGGCTTGCCGCCTTTTCGATGCGCTGCAGATAGATGGCGCCCTGCTCATCCAGCACGGAGTGGGACTTCTTGGTGATCCTCTCGGCAAAGGCGCGGATCAGGTGAAGGGGCTCCTGCAGGTCATGGGAAACCACATAGGTGAAATCCTTCAGCTCCCGATTAATCTGTTCCAGCCGGCCGGCGAAATCACTCAGCTCAATTTCGGCCCGTCTTTTCTGGATGAGAAAATTGATCCGGTAATGCAGCAGTTTCCAGTGAATCGGCTCCCTGATATAATCATCCGCCCCGGCGGCAAAGGCCAGGTCAATCAGTTCATCCTCATCGGGACCGAAAAGCATCAGGGCGGCCGGCCGTTTCTGGAAAAAATTTTTCTGCAGCTGTTCGCAGACATTGATGCCGTCACAATCCTGATGCACCGAGAGCAGGATCAGGTCCGGGGCATGGCTGACTGCAAGCCTCAGGACATCTGCACACTGCTCGGTATGAATGGTATGATAATTCTGCTGCAGAAAGGATTGCATCTGTCCGCACAGGGCGGATGCGCCGCCGGCAAGCAGAATAACCGCCTTGTCCGGACCTGCGGGCTGCTGAGAGAGATGATTCTGCATGGTTAGTCCTGAAAGAGTTTCCCCAGACCGCCGATTACCGAACCTTCACCGCGTGATTGCGTTCCCGTCTGCGGGGCTGCCTGATGGATTTTACCGGCAAGGCGGGAAAACGGCAGGGACTGCAGCCACACATGGCCCGGTCCGGTGAGGTGGGCAAAGAAAAACCCCTCGCCCCCGAAGATTCCTGATTTGATGCCGCTGACGGTCTGGATATCATAACTTACCGATTTGGTCAAAGCAACCAGGCAACCGGTATCAACCCGCAGCGATTCACCGGAGCCCAGCTCTTTTTCGATAATGGTGCCGCCGGCATGGACAAAGGCCAGGCCGTCGCCCTCCAGCTTCTGCATGATGAACCCTTCCCCGCCGAACAGGGCGACCCCGATTTTCCTCTGGAAATGGATCCCGATGCTGACCCCTTTGGCCGCACAGAGAAAGGCGTCTTTCTGGCAGATGATGGTGCCGTTATAGTCTTTCAGGTCAAGAGGAATGATCTTGCCGGGGTATGGCGCGGCAAAGGCCACCCTTTTCTTGCCGGAACCCTGATTGGAGAAAACGGTGCAGAAAAGGCTTTCACCGGTGATCAGCCGTTTGCCGGCCCCGAGAAATTTGTCCATCAGACTCCCCGAAGCGCTCTCACTGCCGTCGCCGAACACCGTCTGCATCTCAATGCCGTCCTCCATGTACATCATGGCCCCGGCTTCAGCCACCGCGCTTTCGTGCTGATCAAGTTCAACCTCGACAAACTGCATTTCATGGCCGAAGATCTCAAAGTCGATTTCATGGGCCTTCTGCAGGGATCCCTCGGCAGCCGGGGGTGGAGGCGCCATGGGCTGAACGCTGCTGCCGCCCTGTCGAAACTCCGGACTTCCGGCCAGCGGCTGCCAGGCCTCGTATCCCTTTTTCCAGAGCAGGGTCTGAGGCGTATAGAGTCCTGCATCGAGCCCCTCCGCTATCTGTTCCGGCGTGAAAGGACCGCGGGATTTACCGTCAACAGCAACAAACCAGGTACTCATAGAGATGTCTCCTTATTTTCGAATTGCAAAACAATTATTTCATTTGTTGAACCTGCAGGTCCCGGCTCTGCACCCAGCCAGCCCGGCAGCTATACCATGTGCTTTCTCTATTTATAGAGCCTGTGGCACTCTTTGGTCAAATGATTTACCTCGGAAATCTTTTGCCGGGCCGCGGCAAAATCCCCCTTCTCCGCCGCCGTGATACAGGCCTTCACCTGGTCCGCGCACTCACGCCAGGCAGCAAACCACTGGCTGTGGGCACAGAGAGTAATAATCCTCGCATTTTGCGCGCAGCTCAGCCGCCAGTTCCCGGGACAGGGCAGACTCCGCACTCACCTGTTTCACCACCTCTTTCCACAGACGGCTGATGTCTTTTTTGAGTTGTTTCCCTCCTGAGGCCGGGCATTTCCGCATTTTTTCATTGCCGGCAGATGCCGCAGCCGGCGGTTCTGCTTTTTCCGCCACCCTGGTCTGCAAAAAAAACTCGCAGGAAATCACGCCTTTTTTCAGCTGCTTTTTCATGACAAAGGAAAAAGAATCTCCCAGCGGCAGCTTCTGCCCGTTGATGATCAGGGCTGCCATCGGCAATTTCAGCGGCCAGACGGGTCAGTTCCACGGCGATTTCCGAGCCGGAGCGCCGCTCATGCTTTGTTTTACTGGTTTCTTCCGGAAATACTCTTCTTTTGGTCCATTTTTTCTCCAGGCAGGGGGGAGAAGAGATCCGGCCTGCTTGCATTATCGATAAAAAGAACAGGGCCGTCAACCCGGCAAATGGCGGCAGGCCGAGGTGATCTTGATTTCAAAAATATAAGTCAATTTGGCCGAATTAGCAAATTCAGCAAATGGTCGACACTGAGATGAAAATGGGCAGGCAATAAGATGGTGGTGTAATCATCAACGATTAAGGCCGGACCGCTCAGACAATGGCCGCCCAGCAGCTGCCGGCGGCTGTAAACCCTGACCAGCTGGGGGCCGCCCTCGAAAATAACCGGCCGGAGCTCATCGGTTTGGGCTCATGCGAAGATTGTTCAGCCGCCTGGGGCAGGGCCTGTTTGGGTCGCACCAGGGACACGGTGCAGCGGATGGCAACGACTTCCAGGGGAGCAGCAGGCAGCGAGTAACCGAATTGCTGCTCGTGCAGCGCATGGAATTTTTCGGTAAAATGCTCAGCAAAAGGGACAGTCAGCTCAAAGGACTGGCCCTGGTAGCGGATATCCACAAATCTTTCGGTGGTGACCCGGCCTGATCGACACAGGTGCAGCAGTTCTTTTTTCTGTTCCGCGGCAAGCAGGGCAAAGTGTTCATCCAGAATCGCCCGGTCAATTTCCTTACCCCGCAGAAACAGCGACCGGCTGGCATCAAGCGCCGGATCGGCCATAACCATGCCCTGGGCTGACAGGATGCCCGCCCTGGCCGGCACGACAATCTCGCTGATGCCGAGTTCTCCGGCCAGTTCACAGCAGTGCAGACCGGAGGCGCCGCCGAAGGAGAAAAGGGTGAACTCCTTGGGATCATGGCCCCGCTCCAGGGAAACGGCGCGAATGGCCTTGGCCATGCCGACGTTGACCAGCCGGATGATGCCCAGTGCGGTTTGCCGGGCGGACAGGCCGAGCCGGCTGGCGAGTTCATTCATTTTCCGGGTCACCCGCTCAGCGTGGAGGGGCATTGCGCCGCCGAGAAAACGATCGGCCAGCAGCCGGCCGAGAAAGAGATTGGCATCGGTTACGGTCAGCTCTTCCCCTGTCCCGTAACAGACCGGGCCGGGATCAGCTCCGGCGCTCAGCGGGCCGACATGCAGCAGGCCGCCCGCATCAATCCTGGCAATTGAGCCGCCGCCCGGCACCCACCGTGTGAATATCCATCACCGGAATGCGCAAGGGATAGGAATCGATACGGTAATCACGGGTAAGGGTCGGCTGGCCGTCACACAGGGAGACGTCGGTTGAGGTGCCGCCCATGTCAAAGGTGATGATCTTTCCCCGTCCCATTTCCCGGGCCAGCTGAAAGGCGCCGTGCACCCCGCCGGCCGGCCCGGACAGCACGGTATGCACCGCCCGCGCCCCGATGGTCGCCGCCGGCAGCATCCCGCCGCTGGACTGCTGGATATACAAGGGAATTGTTCCGAGTTTTTCCGTCAACCTGCTGATATACGAAGTAATAACCGGGGCGAGATAGGCATTGATCAGCGTGGTGGTCAGCCGCTCATACTCCCGGAATTCCGGCAGCACCTCGGACGACAGACTTACAGGAATGGCCAGGCTACGAAGCTCGTCGGCCAGGATTTTTTCATGGACGGGATTGGCATAGCAGTGCAGGAGACAGACGGCCACGGACTCAATGGCCTTCTCCCGGCAGATCCGGCGCAGCCTTTTGCCCGCGCTTCTGGCCAGCGGGGTCTGCACCGAACCGTCCCACCGGATCCGCTCCTGCACCCCGACACAGTTGTCCCGGCCGATGATTGCCTCAGGACGTTCTATCTGGAGATCATACAGGGTGGCCCGGTTCTGCCTGCCGATGATGAGCACATCCTCAAATCCCCTGGTGGTGATCAGTAAGGTGCGCGCCCCTTTTCTCTGCAGCAGGGCATTGGTGCCCACCGTGGTGCCATGGATGATTTCCAGATCGTCCGGCAGGCAAAAGGAGTGAGGCTGGTCAGGGGCGGGAAAGAAATGGCAGAGGCCGGCCAGGATGGCCCGGCCGGGGTCGTCAGGGGTGGAAGAAACCTTATAGGTGGCAATCCCCTGGCCGGTGAGCAGAATGAAATCCGTAAAGGTGCCGCCGGTATCAATACCGAGTTTCATGGAGACGTTCCAACGTTCAAGCGATCAAACGTTTAAACGTTGGAACGCTGGAACGCTTTTTTACAACCCGGCCGCAATGGTTTTGCCTAATTTGGCATCAATGACTTCCACAAGATGGGCATCACTGTAATCCTTGTCCTTGCGCAAGGCCTTGGTGGTGGTGCCGAAGGTCATGCGCAGCTTCTGGCTGTTGACCAGCGTCCACCGCCTTGTTGATCCTGTCCTGCAGCTCGTCGGGCTTGATGCCTTCGGCCTGGCCCAGCGGCCCCAGTTCACTGATCTTTTTGGTAAATTCGGTAATGAGCTTGACAAAACGGGGTGCCTCGGCAGCAGAGGCCCACTGCAGATTGTACCGCGCAGGACTTATGCCGATTCCTTCCAGCACCCTCTTGACCAGCACATTGACCCCCATGCATCGTAATTACCAACCTGGTAATGGCATTCACCAAGCTGTCAGCCGCCGGTGAAGATACCGGCCGCGCCTTCGGCGAAACCCTGCAGGATAAAGGAAGGGTCGATGCGTCCGGTGCACATGACCCGGATGGTGCGCAGGTTGGGCGGATACTGGTAACGGGATACCCCTGCCGCATCGGCGGCGGCGTAACAGCACCAGTTACAGAGAAACCCCAGGATCTTGGGATTGAATTCTTCAATGGTCATTCGATATACCTCTTTATTTAGCTGTAGTATAGGTGTTTAGGTGTTTAGGTGCTTAGGTGTTTAGCTAAAAGACTACAGACTAAATACCTAAACACCTGTTTTTCAAATTTCTCCGAAGGCCTTGATCTGGGCGCCGATCTGTTCACGGGTGAACCCGCCCATGGAGATGGCAAAGGTCGGACACCGGGAAGAGCAGATGCCGCAGCCCTTGCAGGAGGCGGCAATGGTTTCCGCCTTCTTTTTGTTGTCCACCTTCACCATCTGGATCGCCTGATACGGACAGAGGCTGGCGCAGATGCCGCAGCCGATGCAGATTTCCTTGTCCACCGAGGAGACGATCGGCTCAACGGACACAAAGCCCTTGATCAGCGGGATGGAGGCCTTGGCCGCCGCAGCCTGGGCCTGGACAATCATCTCATCCAGGGGTTTGGGTGAATGGGCCAGACCGCAGACATAGACCCCATCCACGGCAAGTTCCACCGGCCGCAGTTTCACATGGGCTTCCAGGTAAAACTTGTTTTCGTTGACCGGAATCTTCAGCAGCTTGCTGAGGTTTTCCGTATCCTCCGGCACAATGCCGACACTCGAGCACGATCAGCTCAGGGCTTATGGAGACATCTTCCTGCAGGATGGGATCAAAGAAATTGACGTTCACCTTGTTGCCCTGCTTTTCCACCTCGGGCTTGCGGTCCACCTCATAGGGGATGAAGACCACCCCTTTCTCCCGGGCCAGCTGGTAGGCGTCCTCGGCATAGCCGTAGGTACGCATATCCCGGTACAGGACAATCACCTGGGAGGCGGGATTGATCTCCTTGATCTTCAGGGCATTTTTCACTGCGGCATTACAGCAGACCTTGCTGCAGTACTTGAGATCATCACCCCGGGAACCGGCACACTGGATCATGACCACCGAATCCGGGGCCCGGTCCTTGGCCTTGCCGGCCAGGCGGCTTTCCAGCTCCTGCTGGGTGACCACCTTTTTCACCTGGCCGAGCAGATATTTATCCGGCCGATGCTCCCTGCCGCCGGTGGCGATGATGATGACCCCGTGATCAATGGTCTGTTCCGTCTCTTTTTTCCCTTTGCTTATTTTGATCACCGAGGAAAAATTACCGACAAAACCATTGACCGCCGCCAGCTCGGCATTGGTCATCACCTCGATCTTCTTATGTTTCTGCACCCGACCAATCAGCTCCTGCATCATCTTCGCGGTATTTTCGCCCTGCAGGGTATCCTGGAGCGCTGCCGCATGGCCGCCCAGTCTGTCATTTTTTTCAATGAGATAGCAGTGGAAAGCCCTGGTTGGCCAGGTTCTCGGCCGCGGTCAGTCCGGCCACCCCGCCGCCGATAATCAGGGCCTGGGGGGTGACCGGCACGGTCTGTTCGGGCAGGGGCTGGATAAGCCGGGCCTTGGCAACACCCATGCGCACCAGGTCTCTGGACTTGTTCGTGGCCTCCTCCGGCTCATTGGCATGCACCCAGGAGCATTGGTCGCGGATGTTGACCATCTCAAACAGGGAGCGGTTAAGGCCGGCATCCTTCAGGGTTTCCTGGAAAAGAGGCTCATGGGTCCGCGGCGAGCAGGCGGCCATGACGATCCGGTTCAGTTTATGTTTTTTGATCTGTCTCCTTGATGACCTCCTGGGCATCCTGGGAGCAGCTGTAAAGACTGTCGCTGAAATAGACGACGTTTTCCATGTTGCCGGCATAATCGACCACATTCGGCACGTCAACCGTGCCGGCGATGTTGATGCCGCAGCGGCAGACAAAAACACCGATGCGCACCTCATCCCCGGCCTTGACCTGCTGCTCGTCGGGATAGGCCTTATGCACAATGCCGGTTCCCCGCTGCTGTTTGATCAGGGCCGAGGCGATGCCGGCGGCGGCGCTGGACTGGGTGACGCTTTCCGGGATGTCTTTCGGCCCCTGGAAGGCGCCGGCCACAAAAATACCTTCCCTGCTGGTGTTGAGCGGGGCAAAGGAACCGGTCTTGCAGAAATCGTATTTATTGAGTTCAAAATCGGCAATTTTCGCCAGCTCTTTGGCGCTCCTTGGGCGAGTCAAGACCGACGGAGAGGACCACCATGTCAAAGGCGCTCAAAATGGTGACTGGCCGCCAGGGTGGAGTAGGTCAGTTTCAGCTTCTTGCCCCAGGGCATGACATCGGCCACCTTGGCCCGCACGAATTTGATGCCGAACTGTTCCTCCGCCCGGGTGCGGGCCGCGTCAAAATCCTTGCCCTGGGTGCGCATGTCCATGTAGAAGATGGTGATCTCACAGTCCGGGTCATGCTCTTTGGCCACCATGGCCTCCTTAATGGAGTACATGCAGCAGACCGAGGAGCAGTAACCGTTGTCACAGCCGATATCCCGGGAGCCGACGCACTGAATAAAGGCGATCCTGTGGGGATGACGGTGGTCGGAGATGCAGCGGACCTCGCCCTGAAAGGGGCCGGAAGGATTGAGCAGCCTTTCAAACTCGATGCTGGTGACCACATCGGGATGCTTGCCGTAGCTGTACTTCTGCCAGGGCCGTCTCCGGCACCTTGCCGAAGCCGGGGGCCATGATCACCGCCCCGACATGAAGGGTGCGTTCCTCGGGCTGCTGGCTGAAATCAATGGCATGGCTGCGGCATACCGGCACACAGATTTTACAGGTGCCATGCTTGAGATGCAGGCAGGCACTGGGATCAATATAATAGGTGGCCGGCACGGCCTGGGGATAATCGATATGGATGGGCCGGGTGATGGCCAGGCCCTCATTGTAGGTGTCCACCATATGCCGCGGGCAGTATTTGGTACACAGGCCGCAGGCCGTACACTTGTCCGCATCGATATAACGGGGATTCAGACGGACCTTGGCCCGGAAATCGCCCGGCTTGCCTTCCAAGGCAAGAAAATCGGTGTTGCTCAGTATTTCGATATTTGGAGACCGACCGGCCTCTACCAGCTTCGGCGCGAGAATTCAGAGTGAGCAGTCATTGGTTGGAAAGGTTTTGTCAAGCTGGGCCATGGCGCCACCCACGGCCGCTGATTTTTCAACCAGATAGACATAATAGCCGAGCTCGGTCAGATCGAGGGCCGCCTGGACACCGGCGACCCCGCCGCCGACGACCATCACTGCTCCCGATTTATTATCTTCTGCGTGACCCATGGTACACTCCGTTTATGGATTTCTGACCGCCAATCTCAGGCTGTATACATGCCTGAAAGGACAATCAAGTTGTTTATTCAAAACTGTTATGATCCGTTTTTTTAAGCATGACCGGGCAGCCGGGGGAAAAGCCTCTTCACCCCTTAGCCCGGCAGGCGTTCATTCATCTAAGACTTCCACCTTGATGGCGCACAGCTTGTACTCCGGCGTCCTGGACAGACGATCAAGGGCGTCCAGGGTGAGCAGATTGACCAGCGCCTCAACATGGTTGTAGGTGGCAAATACCGTTCCCTGCTGGGTACGGTCCGTCACCTTGGCCCGCAGCACCACGGAGCCGCGGCGCGAGGTCAGCCGCACGGCAATCTTTTTCCTTGATGCCGAGTTGTTTCGCGTCTTCAGGATGGAACTCGGCAAAGCACTCGGGGCTGATGACATCGATTGCCTTGGTTTTGCCGGTCATGCTGCTGAAGTTGTAACGGGCCAGATCACGTCCGGTGGTGAACTGCAGGGGATATTCCTGATCGGCCACCTCAACCGGCGGAATATAATCCTCCGGAATAAACAGGCCCCTGCCGCGGGTAAATTTTTCGATGTGCAGGACCGGGGTGCCCGGATGGTCCATGGTGGGAACCGGCCACTGCAGGCCCACTTTCTCGAGCCGTTCATAACTTATCCCGGCATACTGGGGCAGGATGGTGCTGATCTCCTCAAAAATCTCCCCGGGCGACCGATAGTTCATCTCGTAGCCCATTTTCTTGGACAGATCACAGAAGATCTTCCAGTCGGCTCTGGCCTCGCCGGGGGGCTCGACAGCCTGGCGCACCCGCTGCACCCGGCGCTCGGTACTGGTGAAGGTGCCGTCTTTTTCCGCGTAACAGGCGGCGGGCAGGACCACATCCGCCATCTGGGCCGTTTTGGTCATGAAGATATCCTGCACCACCACAAAATCACACTTCTCCAGGGCCGCCTGCACATGAGTAGATATTGGCGTCCGCCACCGCCGGGTCCTCGCCGAAGATATAAAGGGAGCGGATATCTCCCTTCATGATGTTGTCCCATACCTCGGTGGCCGGTTTGCCGGGCCGTCTGGGCAGCTTGACCTTCCACATCTTTTCATATTTTTCAAAGAGGTCTTCATTGCTCAGACTGGCATAGCCCGGCAGGGTGTTGAAAAGGGCGCCCATGTCACAGGCCCCCTGCACGTTGTTCTGGCCGCGCAGGGGATTGCAGCCGCCGCCCTCCATCCCCGACCTTGCCGCACAGCATGGCGAGATTGGCAATGCTCTTCACCCTGTCCGTGCCGGTGACAAAGTGGGTGATACCCATGCCGTGGAAAATAGCGTGACGGCCCTGGGCGGCATACATGCGGGCAGCCTGGCGGATCTGCTCGGCCGGAATGCCGGTTATTTTTTCCACCATGAACGGCCGGTACTTTTTGACCAGCCGAACCAGTTCATCATAATCCTCGGTCCTCTCCTCCACGAACTTCTTGTCCAGCAGATCTTCCTCGATGATCACATTCATCATGGAGTTGAGCAGGGCGACATCCGTCCCCGGCTTGAGGCGCAGCCACAGATCGGCCCGTTCGGCCAGTCCGGTACGGCGCGGATCAACCACAATCAATTTCGCGCCCCGGTCCAGGGCCTGATGAATGCGCAGTCCGATAGTGGGATGGCTGGTGTCGGGATTGCTGCCGATCATGAGAAACAGATCGGTCTTGCTGGTATCGGCAATGGAGTTGGTCATTGCGCCGCTGCCAAATGTGAGGGCCAGACTGGCCACCGTGGGAGCGTGTCAAAGCCGGGCACAATGTTCGATGTTGTTGGTGCCGATCACCGTGCGCATGAACTTCTGCATCAGATAATTTTCTTCATTGGTCGCCCTGGCGCAGGAAAATCCGGCAATGGAGTCAGGGCCGTACATGGCCTTCAGATCAAAGAAATTGCGGGCCACGATCTCCAGGGCATCATCCCAGCTGGTCTCCACCAGATGGCCATGCCGCCGGACCAGCGGCCTGGTCAGCCGTTCCTTATCCCGGACAAAATCAAAGGCAAAACGTCCCTTGACGCACAGAGCGCCGTAATTCGGGGCCAGATCGGGGTCAGACGTAACCTCCATGATGGTATTGCCCTTGACCCGCAGGGTAAGCTGGCAACCGGCCCCGCAGTAAGGACAGGTGGTGCGCACATCCCGCACCGCCTCGCTGATCACCGGCACCAGGGCAACCTTTTTGGTCAAGGCCCCGGTGGCACAGTTTTCCGCGCACTTGCCGCAGTTGACACACCGGTCATTAAAGACGAGCTGCAGACGCGAGGCAACATTGTTGTCATTAATATGACCGGCAGTGACTTCCAGGGCGCCGTACTCGCAGGCATGCATGCAGCGCTGGCAGAATATGCATTTATTGAGGTCAACCTTGAGGACCGGATGGGATTCATCTTTTTTATAAACCGGCCTCTCGCCCATGCCGGTTTTATTGATATTGACATTAAGATCGATATTAAGACGCTTCAGATCGCAATGCTCAAAGGCGTTACAGCCGCAGGAGAGACACCGCTCCGCCTCCTTGCGCGCCATCTGCTCATTGAAGCCGAGCTTGATCACGTCAAAATCCTGCACCGCGGTCTGGGGAGGCCTGGTGGGCATTTTTTCCCGCAGCTTGATATTGATGCCGTCAAAGTTGCTGAGATGCACCTGATCAAAGGTCTTGCCGCGGGTGAAATTAAAGCGGATCTCCCCCGGTTCCTTGGGCACATCCATCATGGAGGAATGAATGTTTTCCGCCGCCCGGCGGGCGCCGACCACTGCCTGAATGACCGTCCGCGGGCCGTTCACCGCATCGCCGGCCGCATAGACGCCCTGCACGGAGGTGGTAAAATCCCTGGGCGAGGCATTGATGGTATTGTTGGGCGCGATCTCGATCTGCTCCTCCAGCTCGCCCCCCTTGAAGCCGTCCACACAGGCCATCTGGCCCAGGGAGGTGACTAGGGTATCCACGCTGATGGTATTGGTGGTGCCGGCAATGGCCTCCGGCTGGCGCATACCCCTGGCATCGGGTTCACCCAGTTTCATCCTCACCAGTTCAACGCTTAAACCGCCGCGCTCGGACTCAAAGATCTGCACGGGCGAGGCCATGAGCAGAAACTGCACCCCTTCCCTTTCCGCCTCCCGGATGACCCGCTGATTGGCCACCATCTCCTCCTGGGACCGGGGATAGATGACCGTGACCTGGTCCACCCCCTGCCGCAGCAGGGTACGGGCCACTTCCATGGCAATATTGTTGCCGCCGATGACCGCGGCACGCAGTCCGTAATTGATTCTTTTGCCTTCCGCGGCGTCGCGCAGCACCTTGGTGGCGGTCAGCACCTGGGGCAATCTGCCGCCGGGAATCTCCAGGGGCCGGTCCAGCCCGGTGCCGGTGGCCAGCAGGATGGCATGATAGCCCTGATCCTTCAGATCCTGCAGGGTGAAATCCACTCCCCAGCGCTGGCTCAGCTTCACCGATATGCCCATGCGCAGGATCATATTGGTCTCATAATCCAGCACGTTGCGATCAATCTTATAGGTCGGGATGCCGTAGCGCAACATGCCGCCAAGCTTGGGATTGGCCTCAAAGAGGGTGACATCGTGCCCTTTACGGGCCAGATAATAGGCTCCGGTAAGCCCGGCAGGCCCGCCGCCGATCACGGCGACCCGTTTGCCGGTTGCCTTTTCCCTGGGAATTTTCAGATCAATATGATTGGTCATGCACCAGTCCGCCACAAAGCGCTTCAGGTGGTTGATGGAAACCGGTTCATCAACAAGAATTCTGCGGCAGCGGGTTTCACAGAAACGGGGACATACCCGGCCGACGGAAAAAGGAAAGGGGTTGCGCTCCATGATGAGGCGCATGGCCTCTTCATATTCACCCTTGCTGATATGGGCGATATAGCCCTGCACATTGATCTGGCCGGGGCAGGTCAGATTACAGGGGGCCTTGCAGTCACCGAAATGGGTTGCGGAAATTTTCGCCAGTCTCTCCTGGCGGATCTTCACCAGGGCCGGAGAATCGGTTCTGACCTTCATGCCCGCTTCGGCCAGGGTGGCGCAGGCACGGACAGGCTCGTCCATGCCCTCTATTTCAACGACACACAAGCCGCACGGTATCTGACTGTTCTTGCCGCTCACCGAGCAGAGAGAGGGGATGTCAATCTCCGCCCGGCGGGCAACTTCAAGAATTGTCAGTCCGGACTCGGCAACAACCTCCATGCCGTTTATTTCAAAATTTATTGTCGACATTGTTTGCCAAAAAGAAATACTGTTGGATTCGTAAAAACTGCAAATTTACCCCGGAAGACACCGCAGAAGCGGTTCGCGAACCGCCCCTGCAAAATATCTGCAGCCGTCTACTATCAGGCAGCCGGCTTCCATTCTTTCAGGAAAGCAGGGAGATGACCCGCTTCACGGGGACCGATGGTAATGGTCCACTCCGGGAGCTCTTCCTCAAGCTCGCCCTTGATGCTGGCCAGATAGCCGGGGATGATCAGTTCGCGATGTTTCACCTTATCCATGATGCCGGATTTCTTGATGAACTGGGCGATCATGTCCGCACCGAATTTCCCTGCCGCCCAGGCGGTAAGCACGGAAAGTCCCTCCGTATCCTTGATCAGCAGCCAGGAAGGAATCTTGCTGCCCTCGATCTCGCCGGATACGATGAAATAGGTCAGTGAGAAGTTGCAGGTGATGAGTATCGGAGAATTCTCCGCCGGACCGTTGATGCTGTATATGTCTTCCTGAACCACCATGGGCCGCTGGGGATCGGTGAAGATGTTCAGCTGCTCCAGCAGCAGAGGAAAGAGTATATCGCCCTGCAGATCGGCAAGCACGACAATGCCCGCATATTTGGCGATGAGCACCGAGGCGATCATCGCCTCCATCATGGGATCGTCGGTCATTTCACAGGGAAAGGCAATCGACGGAAAACCCACCGGCTTGAACTTGGCCTTGATGGCCGAGCGCCGGGTCACGACATTGTTTTCCAGGGCTGCCTTCATGGTGCGGGCGCCGGTGTCAATGACCAGATCCTTCAATCCCTCTGCCAGGACTTTCTCGGAGATCTCAATGGTATCATCAAGGTTTGCCCCGCGGATTCCCAGCGGACAACCGGCTTCCTTGGCCATGGCCGCCATGGCGGAGGCGTTGGCAGCCGTGGCGCCATAGAGCAGCGGCTTGCGCTCGCCGCATGCCTTGGCGCCTTCGGCCAGATTTTCCGTTTTGCCGCTCATGAGGATCAGGCCCGCATCCTCCGCGCCGGCCATAACCTTCTTGACCAGGGCGATAAATTTCCCCTGATCTCCGTCGCTGTCTTTAACGGCAATCAGTCTGGCCTTCATCAGCACGCCGACCCGCTCATAGCGCAGCTCCTTGAAGCGCTTGATGCGGCCGTCAATGTCCGCCTCAGCCATATCCGTACCGACCAGCACGGCAATACCGGTGGGATTCTCAAACCTCTTTTCATGGCGGAACATACAGGTCTCGCCGCCGGTGGTGAAGGTGGAATCACCCGCCCCGAGCTTGATGGTCCTGATCGGCGGGGCGGAAGCCTCACCAATGGTCGCCTTGGCCTCATCGGAAACATAAGGGCATTTTTCAATTTCAATCTGTCCGGCGGCAACTTTCATGGCAAAGGCAAGACAGGTGGGAATCCCGCACTCCCCGCAATTCTTTTTGGGGAGCATTTTAAGGATTTGTATACCAGTAAGAGCCATTGTTTATCTCCTCATTAGCATATAAAAAAATGTAAATAGCCCGATTGGCTACATAACTGTTTCCATTTTGAGGGCTGGATGGCCTTTCTCCTTGAGAAAAGCCAGTACCGCCTCTTCCGTGGTTCCCACTTCCTCATCAGCGATCATGTCAAAAAGCTCCGGCATGCCGATGGCCTCGCAGCGGGCCATCAGTTTTTCCTTCAGCTCTTCCTTGAGCATCTTGGGCAGCCACACCACTCTTTTCAGACCGCCTTCGGCCATGAAAAGTTTCGGGCTGGTCAGATAATGCTTGCTGACGCCCATGAAACCGGGGGTCTGCGCCCCGCCGCCGGCCATACCGGCAAGCGAGGTGAACTTCATGCCGCTGGGGGTCATGCCCATGTAGTCGCGGTTGACCACCATGATGCCGTTACATTGGGGCAGCATGGCGGCAATGGCCTCAAAACAGCCGCAGGCGGTCATCGGGATTGTTCATCAGCGAATAACAGCTGACCGCCGGCACCGCCCCGCGGGAGGCCTGATTGACGAACTCGTTGATGCCGACAAAATCGCCCAGCACCGGATCGGTACACTCGCCCTTCTGGATCGGCTGGTTCGGGCCGGTGGGATTGATCTGAAAGGAGGCCTTGCCGTCCAGCCAGTTATAGGCGCCGCACATGCCGATCCTTTCCGGGGTGATGACGCAGACATGGCTGGGGGCAAAGGACTGACAGAGGGTACAGGAGTAAAAAATCTCCTCGGTTTCATCGGTCATGTTGCCCAGACGCAGGTCGCGCTCGGCATAGACCTTTTTGGCAAGCTCCTGCACCTCTTCCACCTTGGCCTGTATCGGTATAGATTTTCACCTGCACCTTATCAAGAATGGCGCCGAACTCCTGATGCAGTTTGCCATGCAGCACCTTGCCGATATGCTTGAAGGAGAAACCCTTCTCCACCGCGGCCTTGCCGATGCGGATCCACATGATGTTCCGCTGGCCGATGTGCATGATGCCCTGGATGTAGTTGATCAGATGATGGAACTGGCGCTCCAGGATCGGCTCGAAATCCGACTGCATCTCGCGGCCGGCCACCTCAACCAGGATGGCGATGGGCAGGTTCTGGCCCTGGGTGATGTCACAGATGTCCTTGCCTTCGAGAATAACCTCGCCGTCCACGACCTCGTGCATATCCTTGGAGATGAGCACCTCGACGCCGCTGGTCCTGCCGCCGCCGCATTCCATGATAGAGATCATCCTTCCTGATCCTCTCACCCTCAAAGGCCGGACCAAAGGCCATGGGGATATCAATCTTGGTAATGTTGACCTTGAGGCCCCGCACCTCGATGGCCTTCTGGACGATCTCATCATGGGGCACATTGCTGACCACATGCTCATAGGTGCAGATACCGGTGGGCAGAACCTCGGGAATATCATAGTCGGAGATGGTCGGGAATCCCCAGTTGATGGCGCCGGCGGCATTGGCGTACCACTCGTCGCTGACCGGGCCGAAGGCCATGACAAAGGCAAAGGTCCGGTCCTTGTTGTAGATCAGGTTGCCCCGGTAGTCTCCCGGCTTGATGCCGCCGAAGGCCATGGCCACCCGGCAGGCAAAGCCGATGGCGAAAACCGCGGTGGTATAGCTGTCGCCAAAGGGCACCAGGCGGGTATTCCAGCCGACCTGCACATTGTTTTTCACCAGCTGCTCGGGCATTCTGATGCCGTCTGAGTGGTCATGCATGAAGATATAGAGATTTTTTTCCTGCAGTTCCAGGGCGATTTTGCTGGCCACCTCTTTGTCGGCCGGCGAGCCCATGATGGCGGCAAAGCCGGGAGCCGTGCCGTCAACAAATTCAACGCCGCGTTTACGGAAGATAACATCGTCCGCCGCGCCCAGCCAGATATTGGCACCGGTGGGATCTTCGGTCTTGGTATAATATTCGGGCTGCTCCAGATAGCGGATCGCCTCATACATCTCTTCGGCGAAAAAGGTGGCCATGCCGGCATCAAGGGCCGGGGCCAGGTAGGGCAGCCAGGTATGTTCACTCACCAGGGGCGGCAAAAGCTTGCGGCACTCCTGGAAGATGTCCTTCATATCGCCCAGCTTCTCCACCTTGGCTCCCAGCATGCTGTAGATAACCGGCAGATAATAGGCAGTGTTGGGAAATGAGACCACCTGCTCAGGACCATATTTCTTTAAAGCTGCCTCAAATTTTTCCTCGGCCATGTCAGTGATTTTATGCGCGCCTCGGATAGCAGCTGAACAGATTATTTTTGACATTGAACACTCCTCTCAGATTATCGGAATAATTTCATCATTAGCTTATCAGGCTATTGATCAGAGACTTGGTGAGATTGATGGCCTTGGGATGTCTCATGATCAGCACCTCACCGCCTGAAAGCAGCATGCAGGTGGCGGTGATGGCCTCCATCATGACACCCCTTCTTTCCTGGTCACCGAGCATCGCATCAGAGGGAAGCCGGCACTCTTTCGCCTTCCACACCTCCCGGCCGAGATTGCAGATGATCGGCACCTGCAGTTTTTCATCCTGCTGGGTAAGGGCGGCCAGGCGAATACGCTCCATGACGGAATAGGTATACTCAATGCCGTAGCCGAGAGCCCCGATTGACGGATCCATCAGGATGGAGTTCAGCGAAACGCCCAGGTTCTCGAGAAGAATATTGAGCTGTTTGGCGAGATTGACATCAATGGGCGAGGCAGCGACCATGGGATACTGGAAGGCCATGGCGGTTGCGCCGAGGGAACGGTAATTGCTGTCGGAAAGGGGCGCCAGACACACCTTCCTGTCGCCGGTCATGGAGGTGATCTCCCGCAGGGTCTCGGTATCCTTGTCCGCGTTGCCGCAGCCCCAGACAATGATCGGCACATCGATATTATTGATCACTTCGGCGGCAACCTTGGCCGCTTCAGACGGCCTTCCTGTTCATGCCGTTGGGATCGGTGCTGACCATGGAGATGCAGATCGCCTCCGCCTGGTATTCATCAACACATTTTCTGGCCCAGGCCAGCGGATTATCCAGCACCCCTGCATAATGGCGGGTCAGAGAGTCCGGCCACTCATCAGGTTTCACATCCAGCACGTCCATGGCGATCAGCGGCTTATTGGGCATGGCGCCTTCAAAAAGATGGAAGGGCATGGAGGTTTCTCCGCCGACTTTGATCGCCTTGTCACCGCTGCCGAGCAGCGTCTCTTTAATTTGTCCCGTATATTTGACCTGGTAGGAAGCGGCAGGAACCTTTTTGGCGCGATCAGCAAAAGGCGTCTTTTCAACCGCCAGTTGGGCTACCGCCAGATCGCCGGCAGCCGCAGCAGCGGCTTTAGGCGCTTCAGCGGCCTTGGGCGCGGCAGCTTTTTCGGCCTCTTCCGCGGCCTTGGCCTCCGCGGCTTTTTTGGCTTCAGCTACCTTTTGGGCCTCTTCAGTGGCCTTGGCTTCGGCAGCCTTCTTGGCCTCTTCAGCAGCCCTGGCCTCAGCGGCCTTTTTGGCCTCGTCCGCAGCTTTTCCCTCAGCAGCTTTCTTGGCCTCTTCGGCGGCTTTTGCCTCTGCGGCCTTTTTTGCCTCTGCCGCGGCCCTGGCTCAGCGGCCTTCTTGGCCTCTTCGGCAGCCTTATCCGGGGCGGGTTTGACCGCCTCAGCGGCAGCTGGCGCAGTCACAGGTCCAGCGGTTGCGGTTTCAGGTGGCTGGCGTTTCAGAACTGCTTCGGCACTGGCAAAACTTGACAATGCCTCAAATTGCTCATCGCTCAGGTTAAAGGCCTTTTTCAGGGCGTTGAGACCCATCTGCACAGACTGTAACGCCAGCTGACGCTCTTTTTCATTCATCTCATGCTCTCCTGCATCTTCATATTCTGGGGCTGAGCCGGCTGTTGCTTGCAAAACAGCTTGGGCTCGCATTTTTTCAACTTCAGCACGGGCTGCGGCAATGATTTTTTCCGCCTCTGCTCTGGCCTCGGCCAGGAGCTTGTCCGTGTCCACAGACGGCTGCGGGGCTGGTACCGCAGGCGCGGCAATTTCAATGACCTCCGCCGCCTGCACCGCCGGTTGCCGCACATCCTCAGCCAATACGGGTCGTGGTTCGAGTTTGGCGCGCTTGACGATCTCAGGTACTGCTTCCTCCCATTCGATGGCCATGATATGCACGCCGGAAACCCCTTTGATTTCCCTGACCCGATTGATGATATCAACACAGATGTTGATGCCCTCTTCCTGTTTGTCGGCGGCATCCTTCATGCGGCTGATCACCTCGTCGGTCACATCCATGCCGGGCACCGAGCTTTTCATGTAACGGGCCATGCCGAGGGACTTGGGCGGGGTAACGCCGGCGAGAATATAGACCTTCTCGTCCAGTCCCAGGTCACGAACCATCTCCATGAACCTGGCGAATTTTTCCACATTATAGATAATCTGGGTCTGGACAAAATCAGCGCCGCTGGCCACCTTTTTGGCCAAGCCGCGGGGCCCGGAATTCAAAGGGATTGGCAAAGGGATTGGCGGCACAGCCGAGAAAGAGCCGCGGCTCAGCGATCTTTATCTCCTCGCCGCACTGAAATTTCTTCTCATCCCGCATGGCCGCGGACCATGCCGAGCAGCTGGATGGAGTCCATATCAAAGACACCCTTGGCCCCGGGGTGGTTGCCGAATTTCTGATGATCGCCGGTCAGACAGAGAAGATTTTTCAGACCAAGGGCTGCGGCACCGAGAATATCACTCTGCATGCCGATCCGGTTGCGGTCACGGCAGGTCATCTGGATGACCGGCTCCACGCCCTCCTGCAGGGTGATGAGTCCGGCGGCGATACTTGACATGCGGACAATGGCGGTCTGGCAGTCCGTGATATTGACCGCGTCCACATGTCCACGCAGTATGCCGGCCTTCTTCCTGACCACCTCTGGATCTCCGTTTTTAGGCGGTCCCAGTTCCCCGGTCACGGCAAAGCCCCCGGAGGTCAGAATCTTTTCTAAACGACTTCCCGATTTCATTCGGTTGTATCCTTATGTTAAGAATTTAAAGTAGTTAATAGAATGGACAGAAAAGCATCCCCGGCTGCTCATCAGGCTGGTGTCGGACCGTGGCAGCCGACATCCTTCAAGGGACCGCCGGTTCCCAGATCACGACGCATCTCCATATCAAAGAGAACCCTTTCGCGTTTCTTGTCAATGCCGAGTTCCTTGCGTTTCAGGTCGATGCGGTCAATCATTTTCTGGGCGAGTTTCAGCGGATCCTCTTCAATATCCCAGCAGCCCGCCGTAAATTTCATCCATTCCCTCGGTCATGAATTTATGAAAATTCTTGGAGCCGGTGAGCGGCAGACCCTGGAAGATGACATAGGCCCCGCTGGCAACAAAGTACTGTCCGATGGCCACCGCCTTTTCACTCATCCACAGAGGCGCGGTGCCGGCCAGGGGCAGATCGGATATATCCTCACCCAGACCGCCCTCTCGGACCATCTCGGTTGCGGCAATGAGCAGGCGGCTGTTATCGACACATGACCCGCAGTGCAGGACCGGAGGCATACCCACCGTCTCACAAACCTCCCGCAGACCGGGGCCGGCAAACTGGGCTGCCTCGGGCCGGAGCAGCCCGACCCGGCCAAGCGCCGGTGGCCGCGCAGCCGGTGGCCAGCACCAGCACATCGTTCTTGATCAGTTCCCGGGCGATGATTTCATGATTGTTATCCGGGAATTTGTAGTTGTCACAGCCGACGATGGCCGCCACCCCCCGGATTCTGCCGTTGATGATGTTGTCGTTTAATGGCCGGTAGCTTGAACGGAAACGGCCGCCCAGCATGTAGTTGATGGTTTCATGGCTGAAACCGACCACCACATCGAGCTTGTTTTCCTGCGGGATAAAAAATTCGCCGCGCTTCTTGTAGTTGTTGATGGCTTTTTTGAGAATCTCCTTGGCGCTGCCCATGGGATCCTCTTCATTAAACTGGATATGCACGGCACCAGGCATCTTGGCCCGGTAATTGGTGGTGATCACGTCGGTATGAAAGGATTTGGCCACCTCGGCCACGGACTGCATGATGCACTGCACATCAACCACCATGGCCTCGATGGCGCCGGTGGCGATCGCCATCTCCTGCTGGACAAAGCCTGCTGCCACCGGAATGCCGCGACGCATGAGAATCTCATTGCCGGTACAGCAGACCCCGGCGAGATTGATCCCCTTGGCGCCGACCTTGCTGGCCAGGGCGAGCATTTCCTCGTCCTGGGCGGCCAGACACAGGGCTTCGGCCAGCAGCGGCTCATGGCCGTGCACCGTGACGTTCACCTCGTCCGCCTTGAGAACGCCGAGATCGACGATGGCGCGCCGGGGAACCGGGGTGCCGAACATGATATCGGTCAGTTCGGTGGACAGCATGGACGCTCCCCAGCCGTCGCCCAGGGCGCAGCGGGAGCCCTGCAGCATGAGATTTTCATAATCCTGATCAACGCCCATATGGGTGCGGTGCATGATTTCAACCACCTCGCGGTCTATGCCGCGGGGTTCGACGCCCAGACGTTTCCACATCTCCTGGCGTTTTTTCGGCGCCCGCTTCACCATGGTGACGGGCTTATCATCCTGTTTGCCGAAATCCGCCAGGGCGAGCTGACCGATTTCCAGGGCAATGGCATTTTTATCCCTGCCCTCTGTGGCCACACCAAAGACCTCGGCCAGCATCTTCAGCTTATTGACATCCTGGATTTCATGGGGGGATTCTCCCTTGGCCGCGGCAATGAAGCCCTTGACCATTTCCCGGGCATGATCGGTGTGGGCCGCCGATCCGGAAGCAATGGTGCGGCAGAAATTCCGGGCCACCACGGTGTCCGCTGTGGCGCCGCAGACGCCGATCATCTCATTGACGCCGTCGATGATCTGGCAGGGCCCCATATTGCAGTTGCGGCAGCAGGTTCCGGTGGAACCGAAGAGACAGGCCGACATGCCGCGCATCTTTACCCGGTCGTAGGCGGTAATGACATTTTTTGCGATGTCCTGGGACAGGACACTCTTCGTGGAGGTGCAGGTTATCTCGATACAGCTTTCACATCCGTTTCTGGAGATTGCCATATTTGTTCTCCCTCAAGGTTATATCAGGCCGGCAGCCTGCTTGGCCGCCTGCACGGTATTTTTCATCAGCATGGTTATTGTCATGGGTCCAACGCCGCCCGGCACCGGAGTAATGGCAGCAGCCTTTTCCTTGACCGCATCAAAATCAACATCACCGGCAAGTATCGCCTTGCCGTCCGCTGTTTTACCTATCCGATTGACCCCGACATCGATAATCACCACCCCATCCTTGACCATATCGGCGGTGACCATTTTCGGCACCCCGACGGCGGCGATGATGATGTCGGCGCGTCTGGTGTGGGCCGCCATGTCCTTGGTGCGGGTATGGCAGATGGTGACCGTGGCGTTGCCGCCGTCCCGTTTCTGCAGCATGAGGTTGCTGATCGGTTTGCCGACGATATTGCTGCGGCCGATGACCACCACCTCGGCCCCGCTGGTCTTCACCCCGCTGCGGGTCAGAAGCTCAAGGATGCCATGGGGCGTGCAGGGAAGATAGCATTGTTCGCCCAGCACCATCTTGCCGACGTTGACCGGATGAAACCCGTCCACATCCTTATCCGGGTTGATGGCATAAAGAACTTTCGCCTCATTGATATGTTTCGGCAGGGGAAGCTGGACCAGAATGCCGTGAATTTTCTCATCATTATTGTATTTCTCAATCAGATTGAGAAGTTCCTGCTCACTGCTGTCTGCGGCAAGTGTCACCTGCTCGGAATGGATGCCCAGGGCATGAGCGGTTTTGTTTTTGGCGGTCACATAAGACTGGGAAGCCGGGTCCTCACCGACAAGAATGGTCACCAGCCCCGGCACCACATTATGCTTTTCCTGCAACTCGGCAATTTCTATTTTGAGTTCCTCGCGAATGGCTTTAGCGGTCTCGGTCCCGCTGATAATTTTTGCTGTCATTATCACTCCTTAATGGAAAAGAAACATAAATGAAAAAAAATGAATATGGAAAAAGTGTTGTGTTCGCCGTGATTTGCCTGGGGAAAGCAGAAAGATTAGCTAAACTGAGTGAAATATCTTAGTGAACTCAAATCGGTTTTGCAAGGGTTTTATGGTGATTCAAGGAAGAATACAACAAAAGAAAGGTTTAAATTCCAAATAGTTAGGTAATACTACCTAGTAGATATTACCTGTTGCGACTCTCGGCCAGCTTGACGATGATATCATTGGCCTGACCGAGACGGGTGACCAGGGTTTTGAAGAAATGTTTGGCAACCTGGGGATGTTTTTCAATGATCTCCATGATTTTATCGCCCGGATAACGTTTGATGGCAGATCTTCCCTTGGAGAGGATGGAGGCGGAGCGGGCCACTCCGGAAATCGCCGACATCTCCCCGAAATATTCGCCGGGCTCGGTGATTTCAGCAATTTTCTTACCATCCTTGACCACCATCAGCGCCCCCTGGATCAACTGAAAAAAATCAATGTCGGTATTGCCCTGGCGGATGATGACATCGCCGTCCTCGTATCTTTCCAAATCCGGATTGACCAGATAGGCGGGCAGACTCTCTTCGGTTATGACGGTTTTCTTCAGCACCTCATCAAGGCTGGTTACCCCCTGAATGGCCTTGAGTATGGCGGCATTGCGCAGAGGAATCATGCCTTCCTGGATAGCCACCTTGCGCAGCTGATCCTCCGGCACCTCCGCACTGATGGCCTTGGCAACCTCGTCGGTAATCTCCATCAGCTCAAAAAAACCGACCCTGCCTTTATATCCGCCGCCCCGGCAGACCGGGCATCCCTTGGGGCCATAGAGCTTGGTAAGATTCTTTATCTGGTCTTCCGTGAAGCCGATGGCAAGCAGTTCCTTCGCGTCCGGCACCGGCACCTCCACCTTGCACTCCTTGCACAGACGGCGGCCCAGCCGCTGGGACTGAACCATGGTAATGGCCGAGGCCAGCATGTAAGGGGGAATGCCGATATCTACCAGACGGCCGATGGTGGCGGCGCAGTCATTGGTATGCAGGGTGGAAAAAACGAGATGTCCCGTCATGGCCGCCTTGATGGCAATTTCAGCGGTTTCCATGTCCCGGATCTCACCGACCATGATAATATCCGGGTCCTGCCGCAAAAAGGCCTTCAGGGCCGCGGCAAAGGTCATGCCCACCTCCTGATGGACGTTGACCTGATTAATCCCCTTGAAATTGAACTCCACCGGGTCTTCGGCGGTCAGAATCTTGGTGTCCTCACTGTTGAGCGAGTTCAAGGCGGAATAAAGGGTAACCGTCTTGCCGCTGCCGGTGGGGCCGGTAACCAGCAGCAGTCCCTGGGGGCGGTTAAGGCAGCGCTTTAAGGTTGCATAGACATTCGGCTCAAAGCCGAGTTTGGTCAGATCGACGTTGAGGGAGTCTTTATCCAGAATACGCAGAACGATACTTTCGCCGAAAAGGGTGGGCAGGGTGGAGACCCGGAAATCAACCACCTTGTTTTTGCCGATCCGCATCTTGATTCTGCCGTCCTGGGGAACACGGCGTTCCGTGATATCGAGGCTGGAAAGGATTTTTACCCTGGAGTTCAAAGCGTTCTTGATACTTAACGGCAGACTCATCGATTTGTAGAGGGAACCGTCCAGACGGTAACGGACCTGCAGCGTCTTCTCGTAGGGTTCGATATGGATATCGCTCACCCCGTCCTTGACCGCCTTGATGAGGATACCGTTCACCAGTTTGATAATCGGCGCGTCGGAGGCGGAGAACTCTTCCGCCTCCCTGCCACTGTCACTCTCGATGGCCATATCTTCGGCGGCTTCCGAGGCCAGGGTGCCGAAGTCATCGATACTGGTGACGTCTTCCTCCTCCTCAATCTTCTCATCAGCGCCGGTCAGCTGGAGGAATTCCTCCTCGCTGATCTTGTAATATTTCTTATAGGCTTCGAAAATATCCTTTTCCGTGGAGACGCAGACGGACAAAACCATCTTCACCTCGGACTGGAGTTCTTCCACGGCGCTGGTATCGGTCGGCTCGGCCATGGTGACCTGCAGCGTCTTGCCGGTAACCCGCAGGGGAAGGGCGCAATATTTTTTGACGATGGCAAAGGGTACGGTTTTGAAGATCTCCGGGTTGGGCGGTTCCTTTTTGAGATCGACGGAGGGGAAATTATGGAGCCGGCTCAGCACATTGAGGATGGTGGAGTCTTCTATGTAGCCGAGCTTGATGAGAATACTGCCCAGCCGCTGGCCATTTTTCTTCTGAATGGCCAGGGCTTCCTCAAGCTGGGTATTGAGAATATGCCCTTCCCTTCTGAGCACCTCGCCGATCTTGGTCTTGCCTGCGCCGGACTGGTCTTTAACGGTTGTCCTGAGGCCGGCTTTTTTATCAACTATTTTCTGTGCGGGAAGCGCCATATGTCAAATGAGGTGGAGGTTGTTTGAAAGTATTTTTCATATTAGCTTATTATGGTGGGCATAACAACTTTTTCAAATATCGGTCCGCGGGAAAGTAACAAAAAAAGGCGATACCGGGGAGCGCAAACTCCCAAATCGGTATCGCCTTGGTTGCCTGGGAAAAGTTTTCTATCAGAAAACGCCTTTCACTTTCCCGGTTTCCACGTCCACATCAATACGCCGGTAGGCGGGATCTGAGGCCGTACCGGGCATCAGACTGATGGCCCCGGCCACGGGAACCACAAAACCGGCACCTTTGTAGGTGAGGATATCGCGGATCGGCAGGGTCCAGCCTTTGGGCACCCCTTTCAGTTTCGGCTCATGGGACAGGGAGAGATGGGTCTTGACCATGCAGGTGCCCATCTCCTTCATCTCAGGATCAGCCTCCATCCGTTTCAGCTTGTCCTGGGCCTCCGGGGTGTAACTGACGCCATCGGCGCCATATACATCCTTGGCGATCAACTCAATGCGCTTGCTGAGCGGGGTGTCGAGATCATAGAGGAACTTGAAGTCGTTTTTCTCTTCGCAGGCGTCAATGACCGCATCGGCGAATTCAAGGGCGCCCTCGCCGCCATACTGCCAATGGCGCGACAGGGCGACCCTGGCGCCGGCGGCCTCGCCCAGGCGGCGCACCGCTTTGATCTCCTCTTCGGTATCGGTGTAGAAGGCATTGATGCAGACCACCGGATTGATGCCGGCCTTTTTCACGGTCTGGATATGGTGGATGAGGTTTTTGCAGCCTTCCTCAACCCAGCCGACATTTTCTTTCTTGTATTCTTCGGGCATGGGCTTGCCGGGCACCGGAATCGGGGCCCCGCCATGGCATTTCGAGCGCCCGGATGGTGGCGACAATAACCGCGCAATTGGGTTTGAGCTTGCTGTAGCGGCATTTGAGGTTCCAGAATTTTTCAAAGCCGATGTCTGCGCCGAAGCCGCTTTCGGTGACGTTGTAATCGGCGATTTTCAAGGCAACCCGGTCAGCGATGACGGATGACTGGCCGATGGCGATGTTGGCAAAGGGACCGGCATGGACGATGACCGGCTGGCCTTCGATGGTCTGCAGCAGATTGGGATTTAGGGCCTCAACCATCCAGGCGGTCATGGCGCCGTCCACTTCCAGATCAGCCGTGGTGACCGGCCGGTCCTGCCGGTCATAGGCGACCACGATCTTGCCGATTCGCTCGCGCATGTCTTTGAGGTCGGTGGCAATGGCCAGAATGGCCATGATCTCGGAGCTTACGGCAATGGCGAACTTGGACTGCATGGTATAGCCATCCATTTTGCCGCCCTGGCCGATGGTGATATTGCGCAGGGCCTGGGCGCAGAAATCGATGATCCAGCCGAATTCAACCTTCTTGGGATGGATATCAAGCCGGCGCAGATTTCTCTTGGCCAGCTGCTCATCGGTGTAGTTGGCCTCATGCTGCATGCGGGAGGTGAGGGCCACCATGCCGAGATTGTGGGCGTTCATGATGGCGTTGATGTCACCGGTGAGCCCCAGGGAAAACGGGGTCAGCGGAATACACTGGGCCAGACCGCCGCCGGCGGCGCTGCCCTTGATGTTCATGGTGGGGCCGCCGGAAGGCTGGCGGATGGCGCCGATCACGCTTTTGTTTCTTTTGCCGAGGCCCTGCACCAGTCCCATGGCGCAGGTGCTCTTGCCTTCGCCGAGCGGGGTGGGAGTAATGGCGGTTACATCGACATATTTGCCGTCAGGTCTGTCCTTCAACCGTTCAAGAATCTTGCGGTAATCGAGCTTTGCCACATAATGGCCATGGGGCAGAAGTTCTTCCTTTGCAAGTCCGAGCTGTTCCGCCAGTTCGTAAACCGTTTTCATATTCTTTTCAGCATCTTCGGCAATTTCCCAATCTGCATGCTTTGTTGGATCAAGAACCATCACTTCCTCCTTCTCATGACAATATTAATAAATGATGAGCCTTCTGCAAAAATCCCCTTTCGTCATTCCCGAGACAGTTGTCGGGAATCCGGGGATACCTGGAGTTCAAAGTGCTCCGGATTTCCGGACAACGATGCCGCCGAAAATCCCGGCATCAACGAAGCTTAGCTAAAAGCTCTGAATATTTGGCAATTATGGCAATTTTTGGACGCACGTCTCCCCTGCTGCCGGCTGGAGACAATTGTCAATACTCTATTCTTTTGCTGAAAACAATCGGCAAATCTACTTAGGGGCCGTTAAGAAATAAACATTCCTTTTGCGGCTGTTTCGTTACGGCCCCTTATGCCGTCTGCATTTCAATGTAGCAGTTATTCTTGAACAACGGCTTATTTTTCAGGAGTCAAGTACGCAAAAACAGAAGGAAAGAGAATCTTGAAATCTTCCAGCAGGGGGATCATCACTTCCCGCATGGAGGGATCGGCGCCCTTGGAAGTACGCAGTTTGAACATATGGAGCCATTGGAGAAAATTCCCATAGACGATCAATTCGGTTTTACAGGAATTGGGCAGCACGGTTCTGGCCGCCTGGGGGGTTGAGGTTTCCAGCAGCTTGACATAAAGTCTTTCTGTCTCCAGCATGGCGGTTTCCCAGAGTTGATACTCCGCGCTGCCTTCCTCATAAAAAAGAGGTTTGATGAATGTCACCTGGCTGCCGAATTTGCTGTCACTATAGCGGCAGTAACGCTGACTCTCCTGGAGAAAGCTGCAGGGACGATGCCTTACCATTTCATGGGTGACGGCCCGATTAACGATAAATCTTACCGCAATATAGCGATGCTTGGCCAGCAGATCGCTTGACAGGGCATCAACCTCGGCCAGGGGCAGTTTTTCCACCAGCACCCCTTCCTGCAGGAGCAAGCCCCTTTTCGGCAGAATATCTTCAAAAAAGAGCGGATGCCTTTCCGCCAGATAATGGGTGATACCCTTGACGATCTTGAGGTTGCCGTGGCCCTGGAAAAGTTCACGGAAGGCGCGGACCGAACCGCTGACCAGCAGGGCCTTTTTTTCCAGTCGGTCAATCTGCAGGAATTTGGGCAGCACGGAAAAAAGCTGGGCTATATGCGACTCACGGTCAACATCTATTTTTAACGTCAGAACAGCCATTTCCGCCACAGAGTTATGACCATGCTTTAAAATCCTGCGGATGAAGGGCGGGGCGGAATCGGCGCTGATCTTATCTTCGCTTTTATAGCAGAGACGCCCGCAGGCCTCGATGCGCACGGCCAGGCTTTGCCGGTCGAGATCCGTGAGGATTTCATAGGAGGGAGGAATGACTTTCATGGCTGCTAACACCTTTTATTGGGGCGTGAAATATACTTTTTACCAATGCATCAATCATTTGCTCTGCCAGAAAGGCGACATCTCCCGCAGGTTGGCGATGATGGCCGGCATTTTATCCAGCACGAAATCCACCTCCTCCTCGTTATTATAGACACTGAGGCTGAAACGGATCGAACCGTGGGCCGCGGTGAACGGCACTCCCATGGCGCGCAGGACATGGGACGGCTCCAGCGAGCCGGAAGTACAGGCGGAACCGGACGAGGCACAGATGCCGAACCGGTCCATATGCAGCAGGATCGACTCCCCTTCCACATACTCAAAACTGACATTGGCGGTATTGGGCAGGCGCTGGGTTTTGTGGCCGTTTAACAGGGCATTGGGAATTTGTTCAAGGAGCCCTTTTTCCAGCTTGTCGCGCAGGGCTTTCACCGTGGTATTTTCTTCGGTAATATGGCGGGCGGCAAGTTCACAGGCCTTACCCAGTCCGATGAGAGAGGCGACATTTTCCGTGCCGCCCCGGCGGCCATGCTCCTGGTGGCCGCCGATCAGAAACGGCACAAAAGGCGTTCTCTTTCGGACATAAAGCACCCCTATGCCCTTGGGGGCATGCAGCTTATGGCCTGACAGGGAGAGAAAATCAACCGGCACCGTGGACAGATCAATGGGAATTTTGCCCACCGCCTGGACGGCATCGGTATGAAAGAGGACTCCCCGGTTTTTGGCGATCTTCGCCATTTCTTCAATGGGAAAAATCACCCCGGTTTCATTATTGGCCCACATGACGCTGACAATGGCCGTTTCATCACCCAGGCTGTCCTCATATCTCTGCAGATCAAGGGTGCCGTCACTCTCCACCGGCAGTTCGGTCACCCGGTGCTTATGGCCGGTGAGGGAATCAAGGCCCCGGCACAGGTTTTTTACGGCCGGGTGCTCGACCCTGGTGGTGACGATGTGCCTTTTCTCCGGCTGGGCCTGGAGCGCGGCAAGGATTGCCGTGGAATCGCTTTCCGTGCCGCAGCTGGTAAAGATGATCTCTTCCGGCTCCGCATTGATCAGTTCGGCAATCTGCCCCCTGGCAGTCCGCACCGCCCTGCCGACCTGTCCGCCGAAGGTATGCATGCTGGACGGATTGCCGTACAGCTCCGAAAAATAGGGCAGCATGGTCTCAAGAACCTCAGGGGCAACCATGGTGGTTGCATTGTTATCCATGTAGATGATTCTGTCCGCTCCGCTCATATCTTGCTCTCCTCAACTACCAAGGTGTCAAGCACCTGCTCCCGGAGTTTTTTCTCCACATATTCCTTCAAGGTCGTCTGGGACTTGGCACAGCTGGCACAGGAGCCCCGCAGGGAAACAATGACATAATCACCATCCACATCGATCAACTCGACATCCCCGCCATCCTTTTTCAGGGTCGGCCGGACCTCCCGTTCAAAAACATCCTCGATCATCTTGATCTTCTGGATATTGGTCAGCCGCTTGGGCCCGGTCATGGGAATGATCTTCGGCTTGCCGGTCTTTCGCACCTCGTTGATCAGCTCCTGGATGCGGTCCACGCATTTGCCGCAGCCGCCGCCGGCCTTGGTGAAGTTGGTCACCTCCTCCACCGTGCGCAGATTGCTCTCCTCAATGGCCCGTTTGATTTCCAGATCAGTCACGCCAAAGCATTCGCAGACCACCTCCCCTTCCGCCATGGGCAGGGCCACCCCGCGGTAATTGGCGATGGCTGCCTCCAGGGCCTCGCGGCCCATGACGGAACAGTGCATCTTCTCCTTGGGCAGGCTGCCGAGATAGTCGGCGATATCCTCATTGGTTATCTTGGCGGCCTCTTCCAGGCTGAGTCCCTTAATCATCTCCGTCAGCGCGGAGGATGAGGCAATGGCGCTGGCACAGCCAAAGGTCTTGAACTTGGCATCAATAATTTTTTGTTTCGCCTCATCAAGTTTGAAGGTGAGTTTCAAGGCATCGCCGCAGGACAGGGAACCGACTTCGCCGATCCCGTCCGGATTTTCGATTTCACCTACATTTCTCGGGTTTAAGAAGTGTTCTTTGACTTTATCGGTATATTCCCACATAGTTCAAATTCCCTTTCATATGGTAACAATATGATTGTGATTCATAGACTAAGACACATCACAGGAGCTTAGGAGCAGATACGAATAACATGGCCTTTTTTTCAATTTCGTTACGGATCTTTATACCCCTCAAGGGGGTACTGAAAAGAGTGCCGTTGGGGCGCATTTCTCTGGCCATGTTATTTTTTTACAACGGCTTATCAGGCAGACGAAACAAACATAGTGATTCGCCCCACAAAAAGCAACAAATATATGGCCGGGCGGCTTAGCCCTCCCCCTTGAAAAAACGGGCAATCGCTTCAGCCAGCTCAGGGCCGATTCCCGGAACCGCGGCAAGTTCCGCAGTTGAGGCATTCTTCAGCTTTGTCAGGCTGCCGAACACCTGCAGCAATTTCTTTTTTCGCTCCGGACCGACCCCGGGAATGTTGTCGATCTCCGAAGACAAAGGCTGATTTGTGGCGCAATTTCCGGTGAAAGGTGATGCCGTAACGGTGGGATTCGTCCCTGATGCGCATGAGCAAGAGCAGCAAGGGGGAATGGCGGGGCAGAAGAATGGGATTCTTGCGGCCCGGCCGGTACAGTTTTTCGCCCTCCTGCCCTTTTTCCTTGGCAATGCCCACCAGCTCTATCCTGTTCTCCAGGTTAAAGCGCCTGGCCATGTCCACCGCGACATGCAGCTGCCCCTTGCCGCCGTCAAGCATCAGCAGGTCAGGCAGGTCATCCTCGGCAACACCTCGCGTAAATCTTCGCTCCAGCACCTCGGCCATCATCCGGTAATCATCCGGTCCGGGCACCGTCCTGATCTTGAAATGACGGTAGCGTTTGCCCGATTTTTCCCCTTTTTCAAAACAGACCAGGGAGCCCACCGCCTGCTGGCCGCTGATATTGGAGATATCCAGGCATTCGATCCGCTCCGGCCGGCGCTGCAGATGCAGGGTTTCCACCAGGGCAGCGGCCAGGACATCCCAGCTCTTTTCCTTTGCGTCCCGTTCACTGAAAACCTGCCGGGCATTGGCCTGGGCCATGTCGATCAACCGGGTCTTGTCGCCGCGCACCGGCACCTTGAAAGCCACCTGCTGTTTTTTCCTTTCGGAAAGCCATTCGCCGAGCAGCTGATGATCATCGGGCAGCAAGGGAAACAGCAGTTCCCTGGGGATGAAATCCGCCTCCTCATAGTAGCGCTTGACGCTTTCCGCCAGCACCTCGCTGTCTTCACCTACCGGCTCGGCCAGAAAAAATACCTGCTGCCCCAGCACCCGGCCATGGCGGACGGTGATGACGGAGATGGCCACGGACGGGCCTTGCCGCACCATACCGAACACGTCAAGCTCAAGGGCGCCTTCCCCGGCCACCACCTGTTTTTCCAGGGTTTCCGTAAGGGCCCGCAGCTGGTCCCGGTAAAGGGCCGCCTCCTCAAACTGCAGGCGGGAAACGGCCAGGGCCATTTTCTCCTTGAGCTTGTGGCTGAGCTCCCGGTTTCTGCCCTCAAGAACCAGCAGCACATCCCGCACCATTTCCTGATAGAGATCGGCATCCACCTTGCCCATGCAGGGGGCCAGGCATTTTTTCATCTGGAAATTGAGACAGGGCCGTGACCGCTTTTCCAGCTCAGCCCCCTTGCAGCGCCGCAGGGGGAACAGGGACTGCAGCAGCCGGATGGTGGACCACATGGCCGTACTTGAGCTGAACGGCCCGAAGTAGCGGGACTTGTCCTTGATCTTGCGCCGGGTCATCATGACCCGGGGCCAGGTTTCGCCGACCGTGACCTTGATCAGCGGATAATTCTTGTCGTCGCGCAGAATGACATTGTACTTGGGCCGATGCTCTTTGATCAGCGAGGCCTCCAGGATGAACGCCTCCTTTTCCGTGCGGGTGAGAATGGTCTCCACCCGGGCAATACGGCTGACCATGACCGCGGTTTTCGCATGGGCCGCCCCCTGCACCCGGGCATAGGAGGCCAGCCGCTTGCGCAGATCAAGGGCCTTGCCCGCATAGATCACCTTGCCGGCGCGGTTGTACATCAGATATACGCCGGGGCTGTTGGGGATGGTTTTCAGGAAATCGGGACTGAGAATGGGATGAATCATCCTTTGTTTGTGACATGGGCTTTTCTTACCATAATGGACGGCTTGTGCACGATTTTTTTCTCGCCTTCAGGCCGGCATTCTAGTAGATTCAGTGAGTTTCGGAGCTGTGCAACCTTTCCCTGGCGGGCAATCCCCATCGCCTCCTTGCCACTTCATGCCGGCTTGCCTGCAAAGACCGGCGGGAAAGGATGCTCCGTTTTGATGAACATCAGGAAGAAATCCCCATGGCGCGACTGACCGAACAGGAACAACAGGAAATCATCCGCTTTGTTGAAGCGGACAAGCCGCTGCCGGAGAAATACCGTTTTCTGCTCTTCGAGGACAAGCGTGAGGTGGAGCTGGTCTGGAACGGCAAGACCAACGAGGTCTGCAATATCGTGCTGCCCTTTCAGACTATCGAGCAGGTGGACGAACCACGGGCCGAAAAGCCGGCGGACACGGCCATCCAACTGAGCCTGTTCGGCCTGGACGAACGCGGCCGCCAGCTCAAGGGCTGGACCAACAAGCTCATCTGGGGCGACAACAAGCTGATTCTCTCAAGCCTGAAGAACGGCCCGCTGCGCGACGAGATCGAAAAACAGGGCGGTCTGAAGCTGATCTACATTGATCCGCCTTTGACGTGGGCGCGGATTTTTCCATGGACATCGAGATCTCGCGACGGGAGACACCTTCACCAAGAAGCCCAATATCCTGGAAGAGATCGCCTACCGCGACACCTGGGGCAAGGGCGCGGATTCCTTCATCAGCATGATCTACGAGCGGCTGGTCCTGATGCGGGATTTGCTGGCCGAGGATGGCAGTATTTATGTGCACATTGGACCATATATTGCGAGTTATCTAAGATTGGTTTTAGATGAAATATTTGGAAAGGAATCTGTCATTAATGAAATTGTTTGGAAAAGAGCGAACTCACATGAGATGCTTCTTACATTTGCAAACATTCACGATATGTCTTCGCTTACAAGAAAAACTGATCAATATTTTTAACGAACAATATGTGCCCTATACAGAAAATTATATTGACAAGAACTATAGATCCAAAGACCAGGTGTATGGAAATTTTGCCACTTGACAAGTTGTCGGGCATTCGGGAAAGATCCAATGTATGAATGGAACAGGTATTAGGCAAGATCTGGGTTATTCACAAAGCAAAGATGAACGAGCTACGACGCACTGAAGAATGAGCTATTGTTCTACAAATGGTAAGTGCCATGGAAAAAGCGTTATCTTGACGAAATAGCCAGGATGTTGTTGCGGAATCGTTTGGACGATATCAACCCAAGTACACTCACAAGATTCAGAAGAGCGACTAACTATCCCACCCAAAAACCAGAAGCACTCATCGAACGCATCATCAAGGCCTCTTCCAACGAAGGCGACCTCGTCGCCGACTTCTTCTGCGGCTCCGGCACCACGGCGGCGGTGGCGGAAAAACTGGGCCGCAAATGGATCGCCACCGATCTCGGCAAATTCGCCATCCACACCACCCGCAAACGCCTGATCGGCGTGCAGCGCCAACTCAAGGCCGCCAGGAAAAACTACCGGGCCTTTGAGATCCTCAACCTGGGCAAGTACGAGCGGCAGCACTACATCGGCGTCAATCCCGACCTGCGGGAAGAACAGCGGCAGCAGACAGCTGGCCGACAAGGAGGCCGCCTTTGTCGAGCTGATCCTGCAAGGCCTACCGGGCGGAGAAGGTGGAAAATTTCGCCGGCTTCCACGGCAAGCGGGCCGGGCGGCTGGTGGCCGTGGGGCCGGTCAACCTGCCGGTGACCCGGCTGTTTGTCGAGGAGATCATCCTGGAATGCCGCAAGAAACACATCACCAAGGTGGATATCCTGGGCTTTGAGTTCGAGATGGGGCTGTTCCCCAATGTGCTGGAGGAGGCCAGGGCCAAGGGCATTGACATCGCGCCCAAGTACATCCCGGCCGAGGTCTTTGACAAGCGGGCGGTGGAAAAAAATCAGGTGGTGTTCCACGACGTGGCGGCCATCGAGGTCAAGCCGCTTATCACGGAAGGCAAAAAAGGCAAGCCCCCTGCCGTGTCCGTGCAACTCACCGACTTTTCCGTCTTTTACTCCCAGGATTCCATCCAGCACGCCGAGGAAAGTCTGAAAAACAAGGGCAGCAAAATCGTGGTGGATAAGGGCCGGATCGTCAAGGTGAGCAGGGACGCCAAGGGCATCGTCACCCGCGAGACGCTGACCCGGCACTGGACCGACTGGATCGATTACTGGGCCGTGGATTTCAACTTCGAGAGCAAGCGCGAGATCATCCGGGTGCGGAACCCCGAAAGCAACGAGTGGGAGGAACAGTGGACGGGCGACTACATCTTTGAGAACGAGTGGCAGTCCTTCCGCACCAAAAAGGACCGGTCGCTCGAACTGACCAGCGTGGCCCATGAATGCCTGCCCGGCCGCCGCAAGATTGCCGTCAAGGTGGTGGACATCTTCGGCAACGACACCATGACCATTATCGAGGTGCGGGTGTGAGGCTCACCCTGCCCGATATCCGGCATGACCAGTCAGGCTTCAAGGCCCTGGTTCGCCTGGAGGCGGAAACCAAGGACTGTGTCTTTGAGGAAATTGCCATCGACATGGGCGGGACTTCCTGGTTTGATGCCGATATGTGCGCGGCATTCGGGGCGATTCTATACCGTTTGGGCGGGAACCTGAATACGGTCAGGTTGACCAGTATCCGCCCCGGTGTCGAAAGCATTCTGTTGAAAAACGGCTTTTTGAGTCATTATGGCCGGGAAAGGATACCCGATCGCTGGGGAACGACCATCCCCTATCAGCGCTTTGACAGCAAAGATGACCGTTATTTTGCCGACTATATCGAAAACGAGTTGATCCGCCGTTCCGAAATTCCGGCCATGTCGCCGGGGCTGCTGAAGAAATTCCGCGAAAGCATCTTTGAAATCTTCAGCAACGCCGTGCTGCATTCCCATACCAAGCTGGGGATATTCAGTTGCGGACAGTTCTTTCCGAAACGGGACCGGCTTGATTTTTCAGTGGCCGATCTGGGTATAGGCATGCGCCGGAAACATAAAAGACAATACAGGGCTGGACCTTTCACCGGAGGCCGCTATTGTCTGGGCGACCGCGGGCCGCAATACAACCAAGCGCGGCCCGGTGCCGGGCGGCCTGGGACTGAAGCTGCTCGGCGAGTTCATCGATTTGAATGGCGGCTGTATTCAGATTGTGTCGGACGCGGGTTACTGGCGCCGGCAAAATGGCAAGACTGTCACCGCGCCGTTAAGCAATCCCTTCCCTGGCACGGTGGTAAGTATGGAAATCAATACAGCCGATACGAATTCATACAAACTTGTTTCCGAACTGAGCGCAGCGGACATTTTTTAGAAGCCGTGACAAAACAACGGCTCAAGGTAACGATCATGCAAAATGAGATGACAATATCCATATTCGAGACAGTAGGCAGCCCCTTGTGCGTCGCATCCGGCGATGGGCAGAAGGTTTATGAACGTCTGGCCGCCGCTTTACATAAAGGCAGGAGCGTCACCCTTTCGTTTCACAATGTCACCACCCTGACTTCGGCGTTTCTGAACGCCGCCATTGGCCAGTTATATGGGGTATTCAGCGAAGAACACATCCGTTCATTGCTCAAGGTGCAGGATATGCCGCCGGATGATCTGGCGCTGTTGAAGCGGGTGGTTGAGACGGCCAAACAATATTTCAAGGATCCGCAGAGATTCGACCAGGCGGTACGAGATGAACTGGGGGATAATGGCGATGACCTATAAAGCAATGGCATTACCCGGTTACGATTTCACGCCTGAAGATGAATTATTGCTGGATACCAATATATGGTTGCTGGTCTATGGCCCGCAAAACCCCACGGACCAAAGGGTGGCGATCTACTCGCAGGCCCTGGCGGACATCCTTGCCGCGCAGAGCCGTATCTATATTACTGTGTTGATCGTTTCAGAATTCATTAACACCTATGCCAGGCTGAAATGGAAACTTGTCGCGCCGCATATCAAGCCGTTCAAAACGTTTCGTCAAAGCCCTGAGTTCAAGCCGATTGCCCGGGATATAGCCGCTGATGTCAAGCGTGTGCTGCATCACTGTTCGCGGATAGAAAGCGGCTTTGATGCGTTGGACATCGATGACGTGCTTGATGAATATGCTGGAGGGGGCTCCGATTTTAACGATCAGGTTATCGCGGCGCTGTGTAAAAACAAAAAATTAAAGCTGGTTACGGATGATGGTGATTTCCGCGGTTCAGGAATACCGGTTGTAACGGCCAACAAACGCCTGCTGGTTTGACATCATGGCCCTTCATCCTGATTTCCCCGCTTCCCCCCATGCCATTCTTGATCCGGCGGTGCGCTGGTTTCCGGCCGACGAGGCCCTGCGCGAGACGACCCAGGACAAGCTGATGCCGCCGCTGGTGGCCCGGCTGCGCCAGAAGGTCAAGGAGTTCCGCGACGGCGGCTATGCGGGCGCCACGGATACGAGCCGCAGCCTGCTCAACTGGTGGTTCACGACCCCGCACCTGCTGGAGAAGGCCGACGGCACGATGATGGAGTTCCAGTATTACTTCGCCCAGCGCGAGGCACTGGAAACCATCATCTATCTGTATGACGTGGCGGGCGTGCAGGACAAGTTCGACCTGATGCGCTTTGACGGCTCCGGCGCGGTGTCGGCCGGCATGTTCGATGAAAGTTGGCGGCGGTTCGTGATCAAGATGGCCACCGGCACAGGCAAGACCAAGGTGATGAGTCTGGTCATCGCCTGGAGCTTTTTCCACCGGCTGTATGAGCCGGATTCCGTCTTGTCGCGCAACTTTCTGGTGATCGCGCCCAACATCATCGTGCTGGACCGCATCTATCACGATTTTCAGGGGCTGCGCATCTTCTTTGCCGACCCGGTGCTGCCGGATAACGGTTTTGACGGCCGCAACTGGCGGGACGATTTTCAACTGACCCTGCACAAGCAGGACGAGGTGCGCGTCACCCGGCCCACGGGCAACATCTTTCTCACCAATATCCACCGTGTCTATTCCGGCGATGAAATCCCCCCTTCCCCGATGACGAAAACACCATGGATTACTTTCTGGGCAAGCGGCCCACGGGCGCGACCACGGATTCCAAAGTGGATCTGGGGATGATCGTGCGGGACATCGACGAGCTGATGGTGTTAACGACGAGGCCCACCACATTCACGATGCAAGGCTGGCCTGGTTCAAGTCCATTGAGGACATCCACAACCGGCTGCTGCAGAAAGGGCGGCGCGCTGGCCTTGCAGGTGGATGTGACCGCCACGCCCAGGCATAACAACGGGGCGATCTTTGTGCAGACGGTGGCCGATTACCCGCTGGTGGAAGCCATTTCGCAAAACGTGGTCAAGCACCCGGTGCTGCCCGATGCCCCCAGCCGGGCCAAACTGTCCGAGCGGCAAAGCGCCAAATACACCGAAAAATATGCCGACTACATCGACCTGGGGGTGATCGAGTGGCGCAAGGCATACGCCGAACACGAAAAAATGGGCAAGAAGGCCATCCTGTTTGAGCAATACTCTAACCGATTCAGCAGAGGCAACAGTTCCAGTGCAGGGCGAGCTGCTGGACGCTCTGCCCCCTGACGGCGCGGCCGTTCTGAACGAGGACGATCCGCGGGTCATGGCACAGGCGCACCGCGCGCGCTGCCGGATCGAGACTTTCGGCCTCGGCACCGGCGCCGGCACACGGGCCGTCGCCATCGCGGAAGACGCCGAGGGTGTCGCCTTCGAGCTGGAAGGCGACGGGCGGGTCGACCTCCCGATCCCCGGAAAGCACAACGTCCAGAACGCGCTCGCGGCGCTCGCGGTCGCGAGGGTCCTGGGCGTCGACGTCGAGGCCGCGGCGCACGGCCTGGCCGTGTTCCAGCCGACCGGCATGCGGACGGCGATCGTGGACATGGCCGGCTGGACGGTCTTGAACGACGCATACAACGCGAATCCCGGGTCGCTCCGGGCGGCGCTCGAGACCCTGGCCGCAGTCGGGCGCGGCCGCACGACGGCAGCCATCCTGGGCGACATGCTCGAGCTCGGGGCGCGAAGCCGAAGCGCTCACCACGAGGCCGGACGTCGGGCGGCCGGCCTCGGGATCAAGTACCTCTTTCTCTTTGGGAACGACGTGGAGGCCCTGAGGAGGGCGCGCTCGCGGACGGCATGCCTCCCGACAGGGTGCTCCTTTTCGATGACAAGACGGCGCTCGCGCGGGCCGTGAGGAGGACGCTCGGCGCGAACGCGGTGATTCTCGTGAAGGGGTCGCGCGGAATGCGAATGGAGGAAGTGGTTCAGCTGCTGGCTGGGGAGACTCCCGTCTCCTCCTAGCCGGCTGAGGCCTTGCGGCTCCACCACTGGGAAGGCTTTCAAAGGGCTGTCATGTTGTACTATCTGCTCTACCCACTGCGGGACACTTGACCCCTGCTTTTACGTCTTCCGGTACATCACCTTCCGATCGGCGTACGCGGCGATCACGGCCCTGCTCATAAGCTTCCTCCTCGGCCCCCTCTTTCTGAAGATGCTCAGGCGGCGGCAGCTCACGGACGGCATTCGCGAGTACGTGCCGGAGTCGCACGCGTCGAAGGCGGGCACGCCCACGATGGTGCGGCCTTCTCATCCTCGTCGCCACGCTCGTCCCGACGCTCCTCTGGGCGCAGGCTCGACAACGAGTTCGTGTGGCTCGTGGTACTCTCGCGACCGCTCGGCTCGGGCTCGTCGGTTTCACGGACGACTACCTGAAGGTCGTGAGGAAGCGGACGAAGGGCCTCGTTGTCCGCTACAAGATGGCCGGGCAGCTCGCGCTCGGGCTCGTGGTGGGCCTCCTCGTGTACCACGGCACGCTCATCTCGGACCCGTCGGAGGTCGAGGTGCCGTTCCTCAAGGACTACGTTCTCCAGCTCGGCGGCGCGTACGTGCTCTTCGTGATGATCGTGATCGCCGCGAGCTCGAACGCGGTCAACTTAAGCGACGGATTAGACGGTCTCGCCATCGGGCTTGCGCCCTTGCGCGCTCGCTTTCGCGGCGATGAGCTACGTCACCGGCAACGTGAAGTTCAGCGACTACCTGAACATCCCGTTCTATCGCCCGGGCCGGGGGAGCTCACGGTCTTCTGCTCGGCCATGATCGGCGCGGCGCTCGGCTTCCTCTGGTTCAACGCGCATCCGGCCGAGGTCTTCATGGGCGACACCGGATCGCTCGCCGTCGGCGGCGCGCTCGGCACGCTCGCGATTCTCATCAAGAAGGAGATCTGGCTCGTCATCGTCGGCTGCGTGTTCGTCGCCATCGCGGCTCGGTGATCATCCAGATGGCCTCCTTCAAGCTCCGGGGGAAGAGCGTCTTCCTCATGGCGCCTCTCCACCACCACTTCCAGAACCTCGGGTGGCCGGAGAGCAAGGTCGTCGTGCGCTTCTGGATCGTCGGGGCGCTCTTCGCGCTCCTCGCCGGTCTCGACGCTGAAGATCCAGTAGAGGCTATTCGGCAGAGGCTCTCCATGATGACAGGGTGGGCGGACGGGAAGGCCGGCAGGCGAAGAAGGAGGCCATCGCGTCTTGAGCGGGCGGAGGATCGAAGGCCTGTCGGCCAGGAAGGTCCTGGTCGTCGGACTGGCACGAAGCGGGCGGGCGGCGGTCGAAGATGCGCCTGCTTCTCTGCTCTGGAGCTCTTGTCGTGGCAACGGACTCGAAGAGCGCGCGTGAGCTCGGGCTCCCGTTCTCGGACTGGGCCGCGCGGGGGGGTCGAGCTCATGGTGGGGGAACAGCCGGTCGCCGTTCCTCCGGCATCGATCTCCTCGTGGTGTCGCCCGGCGTCCCGTCGGACGTTCCGCTTCTTCGGGACGCGCGGGCGCGGAGGATCCCGATCATCGGCGAGCTGGAGCTCGCGTACGAGGGCGTCGAAGGGGAGTTGGTTGGCCGTGACGGGACGAAAACGAAAGACGACGACCACCGCGCTCCTGGGGGAGCTCGTGAAGACCACGGGCGCGACGTCGTCGTGGCGGGGAACGTTGGGCTCGCGCTCTCCGGCGAGGTCGCGCGCGTCCGCGAGGACGGGTTCATCGTCGCGGAGGTCTCGAGCTTCCAGCTCGATTCCATCGAGGCGTTCCGGCCCCTCGTCGCCGCCCTTCTCAACATCACCGAGGACCACCTCGACCGGTACGCCTCGATGGAGGACTACGTCGAGTCCAAGACGCGGGTCTTCGTGAACCAGACGGCGGAGGACTACGCGGTCGTGAATGTCGACGACGCTCCGGTTGTAGCGGATCTCGCACGACGTCTCGGCGACCGTCGTTCCCGTGAGCGCCGTCGCGCGAGGTCGCCGGCGGGGTGTTCGTCCGTAACGGCACGATCATCTCCCGGGTGGGCGGGGAGGAGAGCGGAGATTGCAGCGACGGCGGACCTCCGCATTCCCGGACCGCACAACCTGGCGAACGCGCTCGCGGCGGTCGCGGCCGCCCGCGCCGTCGGCGTCACACCCGAGGATGCGCGCGGACGCTCGCGGCGTTCTCGCCGCTCGAGCACCGGCTGGAGACGGTCGCCGAGATCGGCGGCGTCCTCTACGTGAACGACTCGAAGGCGACGAACGTGGACTCCGTCCGATACGCGCTTCAGAGCTACGACGCCCCGATCGTCTTGATCGCGGGTGGGAAGGACAAGGGGTCGGACTTCTCGGTGCTCGCGGGGCTTGTCCGCGAGCACGTCAAGGCCGTGATCCTGATCGGCCAGGCCGCGGGCAAGATGGAAGCGGCGTTCCGGGGCGCGACGAGGCTCGAGCGGGCGTCGTCGCTCCACGAGGCGGTGCTCGTGGCGTCGCGCATCGCCGCCGCGGGCGACGTCGTGCTTCTCTCGCCGGCCTGCGCGAGCTTCGACATGTTCCGGGACTTCGAGGACAGGGGAAGGAAGTTCAAGAGCGAGGTCGAGTCGCTCGTCGGCCCGGCGGGGCGGGGCCGCCGGGGGAGGGCAATGCGCGCGAGAGGCGCCGTCCGGTGCGACAGGTCGCTCATCTGGATCACGGCCGTGCTCGTGCTCGTGGGCGGGATGCTCACGGTCTATACCGCGAGCGTGAGCATCGCGGAGCGGAGCTTCGGCGGGACGAGCGTCTTCATGCGCAGGAACGTGCTGCGAACGGCCCTGGGGCTCATCGCGATGCTCGTGGCGTACAACGTGGACTACCGCTCCTACAGGAAGCACGCGCGGAAGGCGCTCTTCGGCGCCATCGCGCTCCTCTCGCTCACGCTCGTCTTTGCGGACCCCGTCAGAGGCGTGAAGGGATTCTGGCTCATGTTCCAGCCGAGCGAGCTCGCGAAGCTCGCGCTCGTCGTCGACCTGGCCGACGTGCTGGCAGCGTAGCGGGACGAGACTCGACGACTTCTTCCACGGGGTCGCTCCCGTGGCTCGGCCTCGCGCTCGTGACCATCGGGCTCGTCGTGCTCCAGCCCGACTACGGGAGCGCGCTCGCGGCTCGTCTGCCTCCTGTCCGTCATGCTGTCTTCTGGGAGGCGTTCGCTTCCGGCATGGCCGGGCTTGGGCTCGCGGGCGTCGCCGCCATCGGGGTGAGCATCCTCGCCCGGCACGTGGATGTCCTACATCGCGAGCGCGTGGCCGTGTGGAGGCCGACGTTCGACCTCTCGCTCGAGGGGCTCGACCTCCGGGGCGCGGTGTACCAGATCTACCAGTCGCTCGTGGCGCTCGGCTCCGGCGGCATCTTCGGCCGCGGCATCGGCGCAAGCTTGCAGCGGTCGATGGCGCGCGAGCTCGCCAAGGTCGAGGAAGACCGCGCGGTGATGCTGGCCGGCATCTCGCACGACCTGCGCACGCCGCTGGCGCGGCTGCGCCTGGAAGCCGAGATGAGCGTCGCACGACGACGAGGCCAAGCGCAACATGGCGCTCGACATCGACCAGCTCGACGCCATCATCGACAAGTTCATGGACTACGCGCGCCCGGGCGAGACGCAGCTGCGGCCGGTGCACCTGTCGCAGCTGATCGACCGCGAGGCGGCGGCCTTCCGCGACCCGACGCAGATCCGCATCACCTCGCGCGTGGCGATCGACCTGCAGGTGATGGCCGACGACACCGAACTCGGCCGCGTGCTTCTCCAACCTGTTCGAGAACGCGCGCCGCTACGGCCGCGGCACCGACACCGGCATCGCCGAGGTGCCGGTGAGCTACGCGCGCACCGGGCCTGGGTGATCGTCAGCGTGCGCGACCACGGCCCCGGCGTGGCGCCCGAGAAGCTGGCGCAGCTGACCACGCCGTTCTTCCGCGGCGACGCGGCGCGCACCGCGGCCACCGGCGCCGGCCTCGGCCTGGCCATCGTCGAGAAGGCGCTGCAGCGCATGGGCGGCAGCTTCGAGCTCGCCAACGCCGACGGCGGCGGCTTGGTGCACATGTCAGGCTCAAACGCGCGCCTTGACGCAAATCAGCCGCTGTTCCGCCCAGCCAACACCGCCCCCCGGAACGAGGGGTGGCAGCACCGAATACAGGTGGGATAGTCATCGCTTAATTCACGCCAACGACTGAGGTGCCCCATGAATACGCGACATCGTTGCGGCGCCACCCTAGCCGCTGTGTTGCTGTCGATGAGCCTGAGCCCTGCGGCAACGGCAGCCAAGAGCAAGCCCAATACCGTGATCACCGCCGTGCCACTGCCGGCGACGGCTTCGGCCATGAGCTTCGACACGCTGAGCTCGGCCAACGGGTCGGCGCTGCGGCCCCTGGCCACCGAGAACGCGACGGCGGCGCCCTGCCCGCATGTGCATCCGGGCAAGTCCTTGACGGCCCAAGAGGCTTGCTTCCTGCCCGACAAAGCGCCTGCATGGTCCCAGGCGGTGTTTTCGGCCACCGCGATCGGCCCGCTGGCCGAGGAAGAGCCGGGCTCTCGCCTGCAGCCACAAGAGCCGTTCCCCGGCTCGGAGCCTGCGACCTATTCGCTGGTGCTGGCAGGCATTGGCCTGATCGTCACGATCGCGCGCCGCCGCATGTGAATCGAGGTCCGCGCGAACCCATCTGGCGGACCTGACGGGTCCGCTTCTCTTTGACCCTTCGCGTTATTCAAAGGGCGCACAGCAGGCAGACCGCGCGCGCCTCGATGGCGCTGGCCCTCGCCCACCGGCCCCATCTTCTCGGCCGTCTTGGCCTTGACGTTGACCTGATCCGGTCGCCAGCGCCCAGCGCCTGCGGCGATGCGCTGCGCGCATCGCCGGGATGTGCGGCGCCATCTTCGGCGCCTGCGCGACGATGGTGCTGTCGACGTTGACGATCTCGCAGCCGGCCGCGCGCACGCGCCGCGCCGCCTCGGCCAGCAGCGCGATCGAGTCGGCGCCGCGGAACGCCGCGTCGGTGTCGGGAAAGTGCCGGCCGATGTCGCCCAGCGCCGCCGCGCCGAGCAGCGCGTCGGTGATCGCGTGCAGCAGCGCGTCGGCGTCCGAGTGGCCCAGCAGGCCGTGGCTGTGCGGGATCGTCGACGCCGCCGAGCACCAGCGGCCGGCCGGCCACCAGCGCGTGCGTGTCCCAGCCTTCGCCGATGCGCAGCGCAGCGCGGGCTCGTTGCATGGCGCCGCGTCCTCAGCAGCGCGTTCGGCCAGCGCGAAGTCGGCCGGCCAGGTGACCTTGAAGTTCTCGAGCTCGCCCGGCACCAGCCGCGGCGCAAGGCCCAGCGCCTCGATCGGCGCTGGCTTCGTCGGTCACGCGCGTCGCCGGCCTGCGCCAGCGCCTCGCGCAGCAGCGCCGAGGCGGAACATCTGCGGCGTCTGCGCCGCCCACTTGCCGCGCGCGGTCGAGCGTGCGCCGCGACGCGGCCGTCGCGCTCGCCTGCTTCAGCGTGTCGGCCAGCGGCAGCGCCAGCAGGCCGCCGACCGCGTCGTCGAGGCAGGCATCGATCAGGCGCGTCGACCCACTGCCGGCGCGCACCAGGCAGCGCGCCGCGTCGTGCACCAGCACCCAGTCGTCGGCGCGCGCGCCGCGCTCGCGCCAGCGCCGTCCAGGCCGTTGGCCACCGTCTGCGGCGCGCGTGGCGCCGCCGCAGCGCGCGACCCAGCCGCGCGCGCCGGCGAACTCGGCACGCGCTCGAACTGCGCGTCGTCGGGCGCCAGCACCACCAGCGTGCGCGCTGCAGGCGCGGCACGCGCGCCAGCGCGGCCAGCGTGTGCGCCACCACGCGCGCCCGGCCAGCGGCGCGTACTGCTTGGGCCCGCCGGCGCCCGCGCGCGCGCCGACGCCGGCACAGGGCACGAGGGCATAAGCGAGCGGTGCGCGAAGTCGGGGTCGGCATGCGGCGATGCAGAGGCGCGAGCGATGCTCGCGCCCTGCTACGCTCCGCGCGCCTGCAATCGCGCCGGGGCGCTTCGCTTTGTCGACCTGCCTCCCATGCAGCTGCCCGCCATCGCGCCGCGGCAAGCGCTTCACGCTGCCGCGCCCCATCGGCTCGGCCGACGCGCTGCTGCTCGCGCGCCTGCGCGCAGCGCGCAGGCCGCGGCCAGGCCAGCTGCGCCATCGTCACCGCCGAGCCGGCCGACACGCAGCGCCTGGCCGACGAACTGCCGTTCTTCGCGCCGGGCCTGCGCGTCGCCGTGTTCCCCGACTGGGAGACGCTGCCCTACGACACCTTCTCGCCGCACCAGGACCTGGTCTCCGAGCGGCTGGCCACGCTGTGGCGCATCCTGCACGCGGCGAGATGTCGACGTGGTGCTGTTGCCGGCCACGACCGCGCTGACGCGGCTGGCGCCGCCGACCTTCCTGGCCGGCTACACCTTCTACTTCAAGCAGAAGGCAGCAGCTCGACGAGGCCGCGCTGAAGGCGCAGCTCGACGCTGGCCGGCTACACGCACGTGACCCAGGTCGTGTCGCCGGGCGAGTACGCGTGCGCGGCGGCCTGATCGACCTGTTCCCGATGGGCTCGCCGGTGCCCTACCGCGTCGACCTGTTCGACGACGAGATCGATTCGATCCGCACCTTCGACCCCGACATCGCAGCGCAGCCTCTACCCGGTGCCCGAGGTGCGCCTGCTGCCCGGCCGCGAGTTCCCGCTCGACGAGGCCGCGCGCACCGCCTTCCGCGCGCGCTGGCGCGAGAAGTTCGAGGGCGACCCGACCAAGCGCGCGCATCTACAAGGACATCGGCACCGGCATCGCCACCGCCGGCATCGAGTACTACCTGCCGCTGTTCTTCGAGCAGACCGGCGACGCTCTTCGACTACCTCGGCGCCGACGCCGCGCTCGTGCTGCACGGCGAGGTCGACGAGGCGCTGGAGCGCTTCTGGACCGACACGCGCGAGCGCCACCGCTTCCTGCAGCACGACCCCGAGCGGCCGATGCTGCCGCCGGAGGAGCTGTTCCTGCGCGCCGAGGACTTCTTCGCGCTGACGCAGCCGCACGCCACGCTGGCGCTGCGCGGCGGCGACGGCGCCGTCGACTGGGCGCGGCCGCTGCCCGACCGTCGGCGTCGACCGCGGCGCGCCCGAGCCGCTGGCGCGCGCTGCAGCGGCACGTCGACACGCACGCCGCACCGCGTGCTGCTCGTCGCCGAGAGCGCCGGCCGGCGCGAGAGCCTGCTCGAGCTGCTGCGCGACCACCGCATCGAGCGCGCCCAGCGTCGGCCACGCTGGCCGAGTTCGAGGCCGGCGACGAGCAGGTTGGCGATCGCCGCCGCGCCGCTGGCCGCCGGCTTCGTCTGGCACGAGCCGACGACGGCGCGGCGATCCAGTTCGTCACCGAGACCGAGCTCTTCGCCACCGCGCCGCAGCGCGCGGCGGCGCCGCAAGCAGGAGCAGGTCAGCAACGTCGACGCGCTGATCAAGGACCTGTCCGAGCTGAAGATCGGCGACCCGGTGGTGCACGACAAGCACGGCATCGGCCGCTACCTCGGCCTGATCACCATGGACCTCGGGCGACGGCGGCCGACCGAGTTCCTGCACCTCGAGTACGCCGACAAGGCGACGCTCTACGTGCCGGTGGCGCAGCTGCACCTGATCGCCGCTACACCGGCGTCAGCGCCGACGAGGCGCCGCTGCACCAGCTCGGCTCGCGGCCAGTGGGAGAAGGCCAAGCGCAAGGCCGCCGAGCAGGTGCGCGACACCGCCGCCGAGCTGCTCAACCTCTACGCCCGGCGCGCCGCGCGCGAGGGCCACGCGTTCCGCTTCACGGCCGCACGACTACGAGGCCTTCGCCGCCGGCTTCGGCTTCGAGGAGACGCCCGACCAGCAGCGCCGCGATCGACGCGGTGATCCAGGACCTGGTCAGCGCCGCAAGCCGATGGACCGGCTGGTCTGCGGCGACGTCGGCTTCGGCAAGACCGAGGTGGCGCTGCGCGCCGCCTTCGTCGCGGTGCACGGGCGGCAAGCAGGTCGCGGTGCTGGTGCCGACCACGCTGCTGGCCGAGCAGCACTTCCAGACCTTCGCCGACCGCTTCGCCGACTGGCCGGTGAAGGTCGCCGAGCTGTCGCGCTTCCGCTCGGCCAAGGAGGTCGAAGGCGGCGCTCGAGGGCCTCGCCGACGGCACGATCGACATCGTCATCGGCACGCACAAGCTGCTGCAGCCCGACGTGCAAGTTCAAGCACCTGGGCCTGCTCGATCATCGACGAGGAGCACCGCTTCGGCGTGCGCCACAAGGAGGCGCTGAAGGCGCTGCGCGCCGAGGTCGACGTGCTGACGCTGACCGCCACGCCGATCCCGCGCACGCTGGACATGGCGCTGGACGGCCTGCGCGACCTCTCGCGTGATCGCCACCGCGCCGCAGCGCCGGCTCGCGATCAAGACCTTCGTGCGCAACGAGAGCGAGCGGCACGATCCGCGAGGCGGTGCTGCGCGAGCTGAAGCGCGGCGGCCAGGTCTACTTCCTGCACAACGAGGTCGAGACCATCGAGACACCGGCGCGACAAGCTGGCCGAGCTGCTGCCCGAGGCGCGCATCGCGGTCGCCCACGGCCAGATGCGCGAGCGCGAGCTCGAGCACGTGATGCGCGACTTCTTCGCGCAGCGCTTCAACCTGCTGCTGTGCTCGACCATCATCGAGACCGGCATCGACGTGCCGACCGCCAACACCATCGTCATCAACCGCGCCGACCAGTTCGGCCTGGCGCAGCTGCACCAGCTGCGCGGCCGCGTCGGCCGCTCGCACCACCAGGCCTACGCCTACCTGCTGGTGCCCGACGTCGCAGGGCCTGACCACGCAGGCCGCGCAGCGGCTGGAGGCGATCCAGCAGATGGAGGACCTCGGCTCGGGCTTCTACCTCGCGATGCACGACCTCGAGATCCGCGGCGCCGGCGAGGTGCTGGGCGAGAACCAGAGCGGCAAGATGATGGAGGTCGGCTTCCAGCTCTACACCGACATGCTGGCCGAGGCCGTGCGCGCGCTGAAGGCCGGCCGCGAGCCCGACCTGCTGGCGCCGCTGCTCGGCGCACCACCGAGATCAACCTGCACGCGCCGGCGCTGCTGCCCGACGCCTACTGCAGCGACGTGCACACGCGGCTGGTGCTCTACAAGCGCCTGGCCACGCGCCGAGCAAGCCCGAGCAGATCGACGCGCTGCTGGAGGAGATCATCGACCGCTTCGGCAAGCTGCCGCCGCAGGGCCAGACGCTGTTCGACACGCACCGCCTGCGCGTGCTGGCCAAGCCCTACGGCGTGGTCAAGATCGACGCCGGCGCCGAAGCTGATGGTGCATCAGCTTCCGCCCGAACCCGCCGGTCGACGCGCTGACGCATCATCGAGCTGGTGCAGAAGAACCGCCACATCAAGCTGGCCGGCAACGACAAGCTGCGCATCGAGCGCGAGATCGCCGAGCCGAGCGACCGCGCGCAGTTCATGCGCGACGTGCTGCGCTCGCTCGGGCACCAGCGGCGGTGGCGCCCGCATGGCGCCGCGGCGCCGCCCGATGAACGCCACCGAACACGCCCCCGGCCTGTTGATCCGCGGCTTCACGCCGCCGCTGCGCCTGGCCGACTTCAAGCTGGTCGCCTTCGACATGGACTCGACGCTGATCAACATCGAATGCGTCGACGAGATCGCCGACGTCGCCGGCCGCAAGGCCGAGGTGGCCGCGATCACCGAGGCCGCGATGCGCGGCGAGATCGCCGACTACAAGGACAGCCTGCGCCGGCGCGTCGCGCTGCTGGCGCGGCGTGCCGGACGCCGCGCTGCGAGCAGGTCTACGACCGAGCGGCTGCAGCTGAACCCCGGCGTGCGAGGCCTTCGTGCACGCCTGCCAGGCGGCCGGGCTGAAGACGCTGCTGGTCTCGCGGCGGCTTCACCTTCTTCAGCGACCGCGTCCGCCACCGCCTGGCGCTCGACTTCGCGCGCGCCAACATGCTGGGCATCGACAACGGCCGGCTCACCGGCACGCTGTTCGACCGGCCCTGGGGCGACATCGTCGACGGCGCCGAGAAGAGCCGCGTGCTGCTCGAGGTGTGCGAGCTGATGGGCATCGGCACCGACGCAGGCCATCGCCGTCGGCGACGGCGCCAACGACCTGCCGATGATGGCGGCGGCCGGCCTGTCGATCGCCTATCACCCCAAGCCCGCGGTGCGCGAGCAGGCGATGGTGTCGATCATCCCGGCGGCATGGACCGCGCGCTGATGCTGTTCGAGCGCGCGTGACGAGCCGCGTTAGCGGCTTGCGCGCTGGGCTTCGAACTCAATCAGGTATTGCTTCGCCAGCGAAATCTTCTTCGCCTCCGGCAGCGCCTTCCCGGCAAGCTGGAAGATGCCGCGCTCTTCTTCCCTCAGGTGATGGTGGAATCTCCGTCCTTCAACTGCCGAGCGCCCACCAGCCAGCCCGGCGAGCTGTAGTCGTCCTCTTCCAGCTTCTCGACCATTTCGTCGAGTTCGTGGTGTTCGGCGATGCCATGGCGCGCGGCGTCCTGCGTCAGGTCGTGCTCGATCAGCGGCACGTAGAAGCAGCGCTCCTCGGCCGCCGCATGGGCCGCCAATTCGAGCTTCAGCTCGCTGAACAACGCGTCGCGGTCCGGGCTGTCGCCCTGGGTCTGGATCAGTTGATCGGCCAGCCGGCGTTGTTCGTCATGGCTTTGGCGCAGCGCTTCGAAGATGTTCATCGGTCGCGGGTGGGGTGGATGAGGAAGCGCGCAGCATACAGGCCGCCCGCGTGCGAACCTCAGGCCGAGAGCTGCGCCCAGGCCTTCTCCAGCCGCTTGACGCTCACCGGCTGCGGCGTGCGCAGCTCCTGCGCGAACAGGCTGACGCGCAGTTCCTCGAGCAGCCAGCGGAACTCGTCGAGCCGCGCGTCGCTGGCGCCCTTGCGCTCGGCCACGCGGCGCAGCCAGCGCTGCTCGAGCGGCCGCAGCTCGGCCAGGCGCTGCGCGTCGCGCGCCGGGTCGGCGCGCAGCTTGTCCAGCCGCAGCACGATCGCCCTTCAGGTAGCGCGGCAGGTGCTGCAGCTGCGCCCAGGGCGTGTGCAGCACGAAGCGCTTGCGGCACCAGGCGCTGCAGCTGGGCGCTGACGTCGTCGGCCACGTCCTTCGGCGGCCGGCTGTCCTTCAGCTTGCGCTGCGCGGCGGCGTACTCGGCCAGCACGGCGGCCGGCCAGCGCGCGCCACCTCCTGCGCGATCAGGTTCAGGCGCGCCGCGGCCTTCGTCGACGCGGCGCTTGAAGGCGCATGCGTCGGTGGGCAGCGGCTCGGCCAGGAAGGCGCGGTCCAGCGCCACGCGCGATGATCTGCTCGCGCAGCTCCTCCAGCGGTGCCCAGCGGCCATGTAGGCCGCCGCCATCTGCTGCAGGTCGGGGATGTTCTTCTCCAGGTACTTCAGCGGCTCCTTGATCTGCAGCGCGACCAGCCGGCGCAAGCCCGGCGCGGTGCTTGGCCGCGGCCACGTCGGGCTCGTCGAAGACCTCGATCTCGACGTGCGTCGCCGTGGTCGATCAGCGCCGGGAAGCCGACCAGCGTCTGGCCGCCGCGGCGCATTTCCATCAGCTCGGGCAGTTCGCCGAAGGTCCAGGCGGTGTAGCGCGGCGGCGCCGGTGGCGCGCCGGGTCTGGCGGCTGCACGCGCCGGCGCCGCGCCGCGGCCTGGCGCTGCGCAGCGGCGCGTGGCCGTGCGGCGCGCGACCGGCGCCGCCGCAGCTTCAACGCCGCCAGCGCCTGGAACGCACTGCGCGCCTGCCCGCCCAGCTCGGCCTTCAGCGCGGCCAGGTTGCGGCCCATGCCGAGCTGGCGGCCGTGCTCGTCGACGACGCGGAAGTTCATGAACAGGTGCGGCGGCAGCTTGTTCGAGCTTGAAGTCGTTGCGCTGCACGGCGAGCTGGGTGCGCTCGCGCACCGCCTTCAGCAGCGCGTCGAGCAGGCCGCCCTGCGCAAACGGCGCGCGTCGGCGACGAACTCGTCGGCGTAAGTCCGGCAGCGGCACCAGGCGCGAGCGCGGCCGCTGGTGCAGGCTCTTCAGCAGCGCCAGCACCTTGGCCTCGCAGCATGCCGGGCACCAGCCATTCGCAGCGCTCTTCGCTGACCTGGTTCAGCGCATAGATCGGCACCGTGACGGTGACGCCGTCCTTGGCGTCGCCGGGTTCGTGCAGGTAGCTCGGCCGCGCAGTCGATGCCGCCCAGGCGCAGCGTCTTCGGGAAGGCCGCGGTGGTGATGCCGGCGGCCTCGTGGCGCATCAGCTCGTCGCGCGTGAGCTGCAGCAGCTTCGGGCTGGCGCTTGACCTCGTCGCGGTACCAGCGCTCGCAGCGTCGGCGCCGCGAGCACACGTCGGCGCGGCAGCTGCTGGTCGTAGAAGGCGTAGATCAGCTCGTCGTCGACCAGCACGTCCTGCCGGCGCGACTTGTGCTCGAGCTCCTCGCACCTGCGCGCATCAGCTTGCGGTTGTGCGCCAGGAAGGGCAGCCGCGTCTCCCACTCGCCGCCGACCAGCGCCTCGCGGATGAAGATCTCGCGCGCCGCCGCCGGGTCGACGCTGGCCGAAGTTCACGCGCCGGTTGTTGTAGATGACGATGCCGTACAGCGTGGCGCGCTCCAGCGCGATCACCTCGGCGGCCTTCTTCTCCCAGTGCGGCTCGAGCAGCTGCGTCTTCAGCAGGTGCCCGGCGATGCGGCGGGATCCACTGCGGCTCGATCGCGGCCAGGCCGCGGCCGAACAGCCGCGTGGTCTCGACCAGCTCGGCGGCGACCAGCCAGCGCCCGGGCTTCTTGCTCAGGTGCGCGCCCGGGTGGCGCCAGAACTTGATGCCGCGCGCGCCGAGGTACCACTCGTCGTCGTCGCTCTTGCAGCCGATGTTGCCCAGCAGCCCGGCGAGCAGCGCCAGGTGGATCTGCTCGTAGGTGGCCGGCGCGCCGTTCAGCCGCCAGCCATGCTCGGCCACCACGGTGTGCAGCTGGCGAATGGATGTCGCGCCATTCGCGCACGCGGCGCGGCGTGACGAAGCTGCTCGCGCAGGCGCTGCTCCTGCTGGCGGTTGGCTGAGCTTGTGGCTGTCGCCGCTGCGCCGCTCCGTGGCCGTGCACGCCGCGGCCCTCCTCGATCCACTTCCACAGCTTCAGGTAGCCCATGAACTCCGACTTCTCGTCGTCGAACTTCTTGTGCTTCTCGTCGGCCGCCTGCTGCTGCTTCGAGCGGCCGGTCGCGCACGTCCTGGCACGCTCAGCGCCGACGGCGATGATCAGCACCTCGGCCAGCGCCTCGCGGTCGCGCGCCTCCAGGATCATGCGGCCGACGCGCGGGTCCAGCGGCAGCTGCGCGAGCTCGCGGCCGATCGGCGTCAGCTCGTTGTCGCTCGTCCACCGCGCCCAGCTCGCCGAGCAGCTCGTAGCCGTCGGCGATGGCCTTGCCGCGGCGGCGGCTCGAGGAACGGGAAGTCCTCGACCGCGCCCAGGCGCAGCGACTTCATGCGCAGGATCACGCCGGCCAGCGACGAGCGCAGGATCTCCGGGTCGGTGAAGCGCGGCCGCGCCGGCGAAGTCCGTCTCGTCGTACAGCCGGATGCAGATGCCGTCGGCCACGCGCCCGCAGCGGCCGGCGCGCTGGTTGGCCGCGGCCTGGCTGATCGGCTCGATCTGCAGCTGCTCGACCTTGTTGCGGTAGCTGTAGCGCTTGACGCGCGCCAGGCCGGTGTCGATCGACGTAGCGGATGCCGGGCACGGTCAGCGAGGTCTCGGCGACGTTGGTGGCCAGCACGATGCGCCGGCCGCTGCCGGGCTCGAAGACGCGGTCCTGCTCGGCCTGGCGACAGGCGCGCGAACAGCGGCAGGATCTCGGCAGCGGCCCGCCGCGCGGCTGCGTGCGCCAGGTGCTTGCGCAGGTGGTCGGCGGCCTCGCGGATCTCGCGCTCGCCGGGCAGGAAGACGAGGATGTCGCCCGGCGCCGCTCGCGCCACAGCTCGTCGACCGCGTCGGCGATGGCGTCGTTCGAGGTCGTCGCTCGCGCGCGTCTCCTCGAACGGCCGCCAGCGCTGCTCGACCGGGAACAGCCGGCCCGAGACCTCGATCACCGGCGCCGGGCCGTGCGCCGACGCGAAGTGCTGCGCGAAGCGGTCGGCGTCGATCGTCGCCGAGGTGACGATCACCTTCAGGTCGGGCCGCCGCGGCAGGAGCTGCCGCAGGTAGCCGAGCAGGAAGTCGATGTTCAGGCTGCGCTCGTGCGCCTCGTCGATGATCAGCGTGTCGTAGGCGCGCAGCAGCGGGTCGCTCTGCGTCTCGGCGAGCAGGATGCCGTCGGTCATCAGCTTGACCGAGGCGCCGGGCTGCAGCCGGTCCTGGAAGCGCACCTTGTAGCCGACCACCTCGCCCAGCGGCGAGTTCAGCTCCTGCGGCGATGCGCTTGGCCACGCTCGACGCGGCGATGCGCCGCGGCTGCGTGTGGCCGATCAGCCCGCGCCGCCGGCGCCCAGGCCGCGGCCGAGCTGCGAGCGCGATCTTCGGCAACTGCGTGGTCTTGCCCGAGCCGGTCTCGCCGCAGACGATGACCACCTGGTGCGCCGCATGGCGCGCGCGATCTCGTCGCGCCGGGCCGAGACCGGCAGCGATTCGGGAAAGGTGATCGGCGGAACGGGGTGGCGCCGGGGCGCGGCTTCACGGGCCGCGGATTATCCCGCGCGCCCGTTCATCGACCTCGGCGCTGCGCGTAGGTGATGACGTTCAGCGCCGCGCCCTGCGGGTCCTGGAGCACGGCCAAGCGGCCGACGCCGGGGATGTCCATCGGCGGCATCAGCGACCTTGCCGCCGAGCGCAGATGCAGCGCTTCGGCCGTCGCGTCGACGTTGTCGACCGTCACGTAGCAGCCCCAGCTGCGGCGGCATCGGCCGGCGCGTTCGGCGGCATCGCCATGATGCCGCCGATGGCCGTCGTCGCCGACCTTGACGCACGTGGTAGGTGCCCTGCGCCCATCTGCATCGCTTCGATCGTCCAGCCGAACAGCTTGCCGTAGAACTCGGCCGCGGCGTTCGGGTCGCTGGTCATCAGCTCGACCAGCTGAAGGCGCCTGGGTCTTGAAGCATCCGATCCATGCGGGGTCGGCTCGTGACGCGCGGCATCAGGGGCGACGACGCTGCGGCACAATCCGCGCACATGAGCCTCGTCTTCCCGCACACCTTCGTGCCCTGGTTCCGCGCGGTGGCGCCGTACATCCACGCCTACCGCGGCAAGACCTTCGTGGTCGCGATGGCCGGCGAGCTGATCGCCGCCGGCAAGCTCAACGCCTTCGTGCAGGACCTGGCGATCCTGCACGCGATGGGCATCAAGCTCGTGCTGGTGCACGGCTTCCGGCCGCAGGTGAACGAGCAGCTGCGCGGCCAAGGGCCATGCGTCGCGCTTCAGCCACGGCCTGCGCATCACCGACGCGGTGGCGCTCGACTGCGCGCAGGAGGCCGCCGGCCAGTTGCGCTTCGAGATCGAGGCCGCGTTCTCGCAGGGCCTGCCGAACACGCCGATGGCCAACGCCACGGTGCGCGTGGTGTCGGGCAACTTCCTCACCGCGCGGCCGGTGGGCATCGTCGACGGCGTCGACTTCATGCACAGCGGCGCTGGTGCGCAAGGTCGACGCCGCGGCGATCCGCCGCGCCATCGACATCGGCGCGCTGGTGCTGCTGTCGCCCTTCGGCTTCTCGCCCACCGGCGAGGCCTTCAACCTGACGATGGAAGACGTGGCCACCAGCACGGCGATCGCGCTGCAGGCCGACAAGCTGCTGTTCCTGACCGAGGTGCCGGGCATCCGCGAGAACCGCGACGATCCCGACAGCGCCGATCGACACCGAACTGGCGCTGGCCGATGCCGAGCGCCTGCTCGCCGCGCTGCCCGCGCCGACCCAGCCCACCGACACCGGCCTTCTACCTGCAGCATTGCGTGAAGGCCTGCCGACGGCGGCGTCGAGCGCTCGCACATCCTGCCCTTCGCGGTCGACGGCGCGCTGCTGCATGGAGGTCTTCACGCACGACGGCATCGGCACGATGGTGGTCGACGAGAAGCTCGAGAGCCTGCGCGAGGCCACGCGCCGACGACGTCGGCGGCATCCTGCAGCTGATCGAGCCGTTCGAGCGCGACGGCACGCTGGTGCAAGCGCGAGCGCACCGAGATCGAGCGCGACATCGGCAACTACACCGTGATCGAGCACGACGGCGTGATCTTCGGCTGCGCCGCGCTCTACCCCTACCCCGAGGCGCGCACCGGCGAGATGGCCGCGCTGACGGTGTCGCCCGCAGGTGCAGGGCCAGGGCGACGGCGAGCGCATCCTGAAGCGCATCGAGCAGCGCGCCCGCGCGCTGGGGCTGCGACAGCATCTTCGTGCTGACCACGCGCACGATGCACTGGTTCATCAAGCGCGGCTTCGTGCCAGGTCGACCCCGACTGGCTGCCCGAGGCGCGCAAGCGCAAGTACAACTGGGACCGGCGCTCGCAGGTGCTGGTCAAGAAGCTCTGAGCCTGACGTCGCGAGCCGTCGCACGATCACTCAGGAGAATCCGATGGCCCGCACCGTTCAATGCGTTCATCTGAAGAAGGAAGCCGAGGGCCTCGACTTCGCGCCCTACCCGGGCGAGCTGGGCAAGCGCATCTACGACAACGTCAGCAAGGAAGCCTTGGCAGCTGTGGATGAAGCACCAGACCATGCTGGTCAACGAGAACCGCCTGAATCTGGCCGATGCAGCGCGCGCGCCAGTATCTGGCGCGCCAGATGGAGCAGTTCTTCTTCGGCGACGGCGCCGAGCAGCCGGCCGGCTACGTGCCGCCGACGAGCTGATGGCGCGTCCGCCCGGGATGCTTGGCGTAGGGATTTTCTAATAAGAATCATTCTCGTTATCAGCTACACTTCGCAGAATCCCCCCGCGGAAGTAAAGCCGCCGCGCCGCCGAAATCGCCGGTTTCAGAGAGAGAAGGGACGTTTTTTTGCGCCGTGCGGCTGTTTGCCGGGAAAAACAAAATGGGGCGCATCCAGTTTTTCGGATACATCCCCATTCTTTTTGCCATTCGATTACGGTCAGCCGTCAGACTTATTTCTTTTTCTTTGCAACGGCCTTCTTTTTCGGAGCGGCTTTCTTTGCGGCGGCCTTCTTTTTCGGAGCGGCGGCCTTTGTTTTTCTTTGCCGGGGCTTTCTTTGCCGGTTTCTTCACTGCTGCCTTCTTCACCACTTTTTTCGCTGCTTTCTTTGCCATTGTGCACCTCCTTTCCCTAAGGGAAGAACACTTAACTATAGTTACGTATATTACTTCTATTTGAGTTAATGTCAAGCACTTTTAAAACTTTTTTATATTATTGAATACAATTCAGCACGCGATTTTTTGCCCTCACATTATTCTTAAGTTTTTTATTCATTAAATATCATTATGCCGGTTATCATGATCCCCGTTTTCCGGAGATTGAAAATTTACTTATTATCAGCCTGTTTCAGCGCCGCCTTCACCTTGTCGAGATTTTTCTGCGCCCGCGCGTAATACGACGGGTTCGCATCTATCGCCTTTTCGAGGGCGGCAAGGGCTTTTTGTACTGTTTATCTTTCATCTGCAGGTAGCCGACGTTGTTATATGCGGCGCTTCGCTGCCTCCGCGTTTAAATGCTTCCAGGGCATCTTCGGTATTCCCCAGCCTGTAGAGAGCCAGACCCAGATTGTTGCAGATGCGGCGGTTCTCAGGATCGATGTTGAAAGCCTTCAGAAAAGCTTCGGCAGCTTTGTCGAATTTGCCGTTGAGATACCGGGAAACCCCCAGATCATTGTAAACCGCGGCTGAATCAGGCTTGAATCGCCAGCGCCTTCCTGTATTCCTCCTCCGCCTCAGGGTATTTTTTTCTGTATCTAAAATCACACCCAGCAACGCGTGCGCCTGCCAGAGTTCTATCGTTCAGCTTCAGAGCCTCGCTAAGATCGCTTTTGGCAAGGTCCAGCTTTTTCTGATGAAAGCGCGCCCTGCCCTGCCGTAGTAGGCGGAAGCATTGTGTGGTTCCCTGGCAAGGATCTTGTCAAACTCGTTAAGGGCTTCTTCCGTCAATCCCCTGCCGAGAAAAAGCATGCCCGATTTTGTAGACGGGCCGTCGTTCTTTGCGGATCTTTCTCCAGACTCTTCTGGTATTCTGTAAACGCGGCAACAGAATCGCCCTGTCTGACGTAGGCATCTCCCAACTTCTCGTGGGTTTCCGCCGTCGCCTCATAACCGGCAGGCAAATGCCGGCTCCTCCGCCTTGATTGCCGTCGCCTTCCGCTGTTGCAGATCAACCATTTTTCTGTAATCGCCCGACATCGCCTGCTGACCCTTCCCGGACGCACAACCGCAGAGGACAATCAACGCACATATCACTAAAAGACTTACTGCAAAACGCTTTTTACCGGTCATTCAATTTTCCTTTTGGTCTTATATCCACTCCGTCCTGTGGGCACCTCACGGAAATTTACTGCACCCAGGCTCCAATCCATGAATTAAGAGTATCGGAATCTTGCGAAGGGCTTTTCATATGTCGGATCATGTCCTTACCCACAAGGAGTCTTACCTTTATCCTGGGGCACGTCAAGGCTGGTGCACCTCCTTGATTTTCACGACAACCGGTATATGGCTGGCCAGCATTTTCGCCTCTTTAGCGTAACCCTTCTCGTAATAGATGTATGTTCGGACAACTTGAATTCCGTTCGTTACCCTGGTCACACGGAAACCCTTTTTGTTCAGATAATCTCTCATATTTCTCGCCAAATATTTTACGCCGTTGCCGTTTGACACTTCAACACAGACATTCACCGCATCCGCCCGCGGACGGCTGCACTTGCGGCGACACGGCCAGCGTGGCGTTTCTCCTGCTGTGCATTATGCTATGCTGATGATCCGCTCCTGCAGAAAACTTGGAAACCTTGGCGGAAAAGGCTTTTGCTTCATCTACTGTGGCCGCGGCCAAAGTACCGGCGCCGGAGTCTGTCCTTCGGCCTCACGCAACACGCGATCCAGAACGGATTCGGCCGATACACTCCATTGCTGCCTTTCTCAAATTCGGCACAGCGCAAGATCATATTGACCGGTCATAGCATAGGCCCTGCCAAGATTATTATGGATACGGACATTGGGAAAATCTTCATTATAGGCCACAGCCTTTTTGAAGGCCTCAATGGCCGGATCGTATTTTCCCTGGAGGAGCAAAGACTGTCCCATATTGTTGTAGTAGATATAGGCGGAATCCGGATCAGAGTTTAACGCAGCCTGATAGCACTCGGAGGCGAGTTCGAATTCCTTGAGACAATCGTACGAAACGCCCATCGCGTTGAGCGCTTTCGCGTTGCCGGGGTCTATGGCGATCGTCTTTTCAAACTCTATGATCGCCTCCCAATGGTTTCCCCTGTCCTGATAATAGCGGGCCAGTAAGTAGTGGGAATCGGGATTGCCCCTGACCGGCCGTATTGTTTTGGCAAAGGTTGTGATGTTTTTTTCCGTCCCTGTTCCTGCTCGTATTCAGAATGCCGAAAAACCGGCGAAGTTCTTCACCGTGGCGCAGGCGGAAACAGTAAAAACAAGAGCGCAGCAGCAGACAAAACCCTTTAATATTTTCCTATTCATCATAATTCCTCCATGTCTTTTCAATGCTGCGCCAACATTCTTAAAATCCGTATCACCGCAGGCCCTAAAATCACCAGAAAGAGCGAGGGAAAGATGCAAAAAATGGTCGGAAAAAGCAGTTTCACGGGAATCTTGGCCGCCATTTCCTCCAACCGTTGCGAACGCTTCGTACGCAACGAATCCGATTGAATCCGGAGAGCCTGAGAGATACTGGTGCCTAATTTATCGGTCTGGATCAGCAGGGAAACCCAACTGCTCACATCTTCGAGATCTATCCTGTCGGCCATGCTTCTCATGGCTTCCTTTCGCTCCTTGCCCGCCCGCATCTCCAGGTTGAGAAGCCCGAATTCATCGCTCAGCACCTTGTTGCTGAGCCGCATTTCTTCCCCCACCCTCTTGATCGCGGCATCGAGTCCCATGCCGGCCTCAACACAGACGGCAAGAAGGTCAAGGGCATCCGGAAAGCCCTCGCAAAATTGCATCCTGTCTCCGGGATGTCTTCAAAGAGAGCCACAGGTTCGGCAGATAGAAACCGACCAGACTAAGCAATACCACCAGCACTATGGCTCGAGCAACGTGACATCTGCAACCGGAATAATACAATGAGCGGCGACAAAACCCATGGAGAGGCAGATGGCACAGACAGCTTTGGAACCGAAAAAGACTACAAGCGCGTTTCTGTTTCGTAGACCCGCTCTCTGAAATCTCTTCTGGATAAGCGATATTTCCTCTTTCTTTTGAGGCTTTAAAAGATTGCCGAAATAACGGATAATGCGAGCAAACAGTCGGGCCACCGGTTGTTTCGGCAGCGCCATATCCGTCCTGCGCGACTTCGGCCTCGGCCATCCCCGAAAATTCCATAACCTTCTCCGCAATCGCCGTCTGCTGTTCCTTTTCGCGCAAAAACATGAAAGCGCTCACAACAATAAGCATTACCGCAATAAAAGCAATCACTGCTATCAAGAAAGCCATCGCGCCACTCCTCTATACCTTTATATTGATTATCCTCTTCATAACAGAACACACCGAAAAACATCATCACAACCGCCCCGGCAATAAGCATCCGCCCCATAGGATCGTACAGCAGTTCTTTGATGTAGGCCGGATTGATAACGAAAAGCACTAACGCTATTAAAAACGGCAGGACAAACAGGATGATTGCCGAAAGTTTCCCCTCCGCCGCAAGAGTGCGGATCTTTCCCCGGAGCTTGAACCGTTCGCGGATGATTCTTCCGATGTTCTCCATTATCTCGCCGAGATTGCCGCCGCTCTCCCTCTGGATGATGACGGAAACCACGAGGAATTTGAGATCAGGACAATCAATCCGTTTTGCCATGTTCCGCAGGGCCTGCTCCAGACCGACGCCGAAAGTAATCTGAGTGACCGTTTTGGCAAACTCAGGTCCGAGGGGCTCAGGAAATTCCTGTCCCACCATTTCGAGACCGCTGGCCAGCGCGTGCCCCGCCCTGAGAGAGCGGGCTATCATGTCGAGGGCATCGGGTAATTGTTCTTCGAATTTCTTTATCCTCCGTGTCTTCATAATGTTGAGAACAAAATAAGGCACAAACCCAAGGGCCAGCCCCAGAAGCGAAAACAGAAAGCTCCGTGAAACCATGAAAATCAGGAGAAAACCGACAAGGGCAAGAACCACGGAGAGGAGCAGAAAAACTCCGAGCGGGTAGGAGACATCCGCCTGAATTAGAAAAAGGTCCATTCTCTTGGCAAGAGGAAAGCGCAAGAGAAATTTGTTAAGCCACGGCACATCGCTTAAAGGGCGCATATGACCCAGCAAAGACACATCAGGCTGACTTAGGTTTTGCTTCGAGAGTTCCTTAAGCTGTTTTTTGATCCGCTTTATTTCAGGGTTTGATCTGTCCCTGAGAAAAAGAAAAACCCCTTCTATGATGCAGAACACCGCGATAGAGATAGCTGCTGCTATAAAAAAAATCATTGCCACCTCCCGAGTCTGATAATGTCCTCTTTGGTTGTCCGGAACATTTCATAGGGAACAGTGATGCCGTGGACTTTGAATTTTTCGAAGAACTGGGGCATCACGCCCTGCATGCGGAAACTGCCCTCAATCTTGCCTTTCGAATCAACGCCTGTCTGTTCGAAGGAGAATATCTCCTGCATGGTAATAGTGTTTTCCTCCATACCGACGATTTCCTGAAAGGAAACAACCTTTCTCGTGCCGTCCATCAGACGGGCAACCTGAATGACCACGTCCAGCGCCGAGCTGATGTACTTCCTCACCGCCTCGTTCGGAATATTGAGTCCCGACATCGCCACAAGAGTCTCCAGCCTGAGGAGAGCGTCCCGGGGGGAATTGGCGTGGATGGTGGTGAGCGACCCGTCGTGGCCGGTGTTCATGGCCTGAAGCATGTCGAGCACCTCGTCTCCTCTCACTTCGCCCACAATGATTCTGTCCGGCCGCATGCGGAGGCTGTTCCTCACGAGGTCCCGCTGGGTGATTTCACCCGCGCCCTCGATGTTGGGAGGTCTTGTCTCGAGGCGCACCACGTGCTCCTGTTTGAGCTGGAGTTCCGCCGAATCTTCAATGGTGACAATGCGCTCGTTGCTCGGAATAAAGCGCGACAGCACGTTAAGGAGCGTCGTCTTTCCCGTTCCCGTACCGCCGGATATGAGCACGTTGAGCCTCGCCTTCACGATGTCCTTTCAGCAATTCCGCTATCTCCGGGCTGACCGATCCCAGGGTGATGAGATCTTCCATCTCCAGAGGATCCACCGAGAAGCGCCTGATCGAAAGAATGGGGCCGTCTATGGCCAAAGGCGGAACAATGGCGTTCACTCTGGACCCGTCGGCAAGCCTGGCATCCACCATGGGACAGGACTCGTCGATCCTGCGCCCCACCGCCGAGACAATCCGGTCAATGATCTTTTTAAGGTGGGCGTCGTCCTTGAAACGGGCGCCGGTGAGGTGGAGCTTTCCCGAACGCTCCACATAGATCTGCTTGTAGGTATTCACCAGCACGTCGGTGACGGTCGGGTCGTGCATGAAAGGTTCTATGGGACCGAGCCCGAGCACTTCGTCCTGTATCTCCAGATAGAGCTGCTCCTTTTCCTGGGCATTCAGGGGAAGGGTAACCTCCCCCTGGGAGAAGAGATATTCGACCGCCTTTCTTATCTCCCGTTGAAGTGTCGTCTTGTCGAGAGAATCTATAAGGGAGAGGTCGAGGATATCGAGCAGACGCTCGTGGAGCCTCACCTTCATCTCGTTATATTCGTTCGTCTGCGTAAAAGCCTGTTGTGTGGTATTCTCGCGTAGATCCAAATCTTCCTCCTGTTGTACTGCAATGCTCGTGCTTAGAATCTGTCAAAAAAAGATTTCTTTCTCTTTATCCTTGCCGATCTCTCCGCTTGAAAGTTCCGCTGCCAGCTCCAAAATTTTCTTTGTTATATCGGTATTCAAAGCGCTCTTCGTCAGGGGCACGCCGGTGTTGATGGCGTTCATCGTGTTCCGGTAGTCGTTGGGTATGCTCCACCGTATGTCCTTCTTGATCATCTTGCGCACCTCGTCTATGGAAACACCGGATTTCTGGTTGTAGCGGTTCATCACCACTATCGTGTTGCCGGACGGATAACCGAGATCTGGAAAGCATCGATCAGTCTCTTGAGAGTTTATGATTCCCGGAAGGCTCGGTATGGTAACGAGCAGCACCTTATCCGATATGCCGATGAGGTACGTTGATATGTGCCCCAGCAATTGGCCGCCGTCAATGATGACAAAATCGAATATGGACCGCATGAGTTCGAGCACCCTTTCCACCTTGGCAATCAACTCCGGGCGCCATGCTGGTCTCTTCCCCCACCATGACAGGCGCCGGCAGCACATGGACCCCGCTTACGTGCTTCTGAAGGATGCTCATCAGATACGTGGCGTCCAGCCGCGAGATGTTGCGCGCGACCTCGACCCAGTTGAAGGCGGACTTCATGTTGAGAAAAAGCGGAACATCGCCGGAAAGGAGATTCATGTCCACCAGGGCGACGGAAGGATTGCCTTTAAATTGCGCCATGCCCGTCGCGAGATTGACGGCCATCGTCGTCGTTCCGACCCCGCCCTTTGCCCCGAAGACGGTGAAAACCTTTCCCTTCACGGCCTTCGTCAATGCTTCTTTTCCTTCATCGCTCTTTTCGAAGGAACTTCAGGAGCGCTTCCACCACTTCCTCTCTCTTGAGCGGCTGAGGAAAAAATTCTTTCACTCCCGTCGCGGAGGGCCCGGATTAACAGATTGGGATCTGCTGCGGTGCGGTGAGAAAAATCTCTCCGGCCTCTCCCGATGCCTGAATTTCGCTTATGCGCCGGAAATCTTTCTCCGGGTCACGGCCTACTTCGAGAATCAATAAATTGCAATGCTCAATCGAATCAACGAGTTCGAGTCCCTTGACCGAACGAATGATTTCCACAAAAGTTTCTTTCGCCCGGGGATTGACATTCTCCAACCGCACTGTCAACGCTCTTTTCCCATTATTTTATTTTCCTTTCTGAAATATCGGCTTTTAACTATGTTAAACCTTTACTTGTACAGTAATATATTTCTCTTTATTTCATTTTTTAAATTGAGCAAGCCTCGGTATCGTACCCATTATTCCGCCACCAAAGCATCCCCCCGGTTCCGGTGTACTCATATTGCACAGCACCTGGCCTGCGATTCCCATATTCTTACCGGTAGGGTAAACAGCGGTTATTTTTAAAGTGGTAAATCCTATAATTTGCCGAGATCCAGTGGGATTACCACAGCTATTCCCACTTTCTCTATAAACAACAATCTTGGCTGCCCAAGTACCATCGACGCCTTTCTTTTCATCAAAAAGACTTTTTAAATCAGTCATCTCATTGGACCAACCACCCTTAAAGTCTACATCTTGTCCTGCAAACACCTCAGGTATTGTTGACATGTACCCTTTACCAGTGCATTTAGTACAGTCCGAGCTGCGAGAGGGATTAGCACACGTCAGCATGCACTCAACATCATGATATTTGAATGGATTAGTTACTGGATCAGATAAATTCGTCCAACCCGCACAACTGTCTTGTGTATCTCCCAAAAAAATCGATTGTCCACACCATGGACCGGGATCGGAGTTTTGCGTAAACCATGCCTCAGAAAGACCCAAAAGGGAATGTCAGCCTCTCCCTCACACGGGCCACCAATAATCGCACAAGCTTCCGTCACCACATTCATATTAAGAATACTGAATATTTTTGCGAAAAAAGTGCTGGGGGTTGCGGTGGTTTTTACCCAAACAGCCGTTGCATTAGTGCCAGTTTCCGTAAACTGACTGGTTGCCGGATCCCATGTGCCGAGTTCTATATTATTAGTGTCCAAAACAACCGGCTGACCTGCCGCCTTATTCTTTCCCGCGGTTGTTGCCGCCACTGTTTTTACATTGTAAGAAAGGTCCGTTTTATTGGCATAGTTTTCTCCCAGTTGCCTGGCGCCTGCCAGAGCTGCCGCATCAGCCGCATTTTGACATTCATTTTTAGCGCACGCCAGGTAACCTATATCAATAGCCAGTGCACCAATGCCAAGCAAAACAACGAGTAAAAGGACCACGATAACGGCCGATACGCCTTTTTCATTTTTTATCATCATATAAGCCCCCCTTACTCACATCGCATAGTTGTGGTGGCTGTTAAGTTAGGACCTGCAAAACCGAAATTGTCGAGTACCAGGAATGTATATTGATAACTAACTGTAACAGTCAGATAGTCACCCAAAGCCGCACAGGCGGTCGGCACATCAGGAATGGCTGTGATTCCATTTTTAAAGGTTACAAGATTTTTAGCGGTGTATTTATTAACGACAGTCTTGATGGCATCAACCGTCGGTCTATCCGGATTTTTAAATAATATGCCCTCCCGTGCGCCTTCCCTGCTGGCGTTCGTAATGACCTGTTGATCATAGAGAATCAAGCCGAATTCAATAATACCAAAAAGAATAAGCACCAATACCGGCAATATCAGAGCAAACTCCACGGCGGAAACACCACGTTCATTTAGCTTTTTCATACTAAACCCCTGCTTTAATTACTGCCCGCTTCCAGAGCCACCAACTGTCAGGGTGTAGGTTGGCGCTGGTTTCTCCTGTGTGAAACCGTTTTCGTATCTGTCCATCACACCGGTAACCGCGACACCGCTTAATCCGTTAACCGGTTCCAGATTCTTCTCCGCATCAGGATTAATAATCTGATTGATCTTGGATAATTTATACGATGTCCCGAAGTCCGCGTCAATCCTGCTGGCCACGCACCCGCCCAGGAGGACCATGATTGCCGCCGAGCCTGTTAATACAAAAAGTAAACGTCTCATAATTATTCCTCCTTAAGGTATAATATGACCGAAGTCGCCATCGAGTCCACCGCCTCCGCTGACTGACGGTTGAGAACCTGTATCTGTGCTGGTCTGTCTGCTGCCGATCCCTTCCGACAAGCCCAGCAGGAAAAATTCCAGATCATTGGGTTCCACAAACTGGTCGGTCGGCAATGTCTGCTTCGCCATGTCAACCGGCTTGACAAGATGGGGAGTAACGATGATGACCAGTTCCGTCTCACTCTTTTGAAATTGAGAACTGCTGAAGAGAACCCCTAACACGGGTATATCACCGAGGAGGGGTATTTTCTTTATAGCTTCCCGCACATCTTCTCTGAGCAGACCGGCAATGACAAAGCTCTGGCCGTCGGCAAGCTCTACCGTTGTCGACACTCTTCGGGTATTCAGGCCCGGAACAAAATAGCCATCCACATAAACGGCATTGGTGAAATCCAGGTCAGAAACTTCCGGTGTCACATCCATGTTGATTCTTCCGTTACCCAAAACGGTAGGCGTAAAGTTCAGGCTCACGCCGAAAGATTTGAACTGAACTTCCGTATCATTATCTTCTACCGTGACATAGGGGAATTCGCCTCCCGCGAGGAAATTGGCCTTCTTGCCACTCAAAGTAATCAGTGTGGGCTCCGCGAGGACCTTGACAAGACCGCGCTCTTTCATGGCGTCTATCAATGCGGTCCATGTGAGGTCGCCCGTTATGTGCGAGAGATTGAGAACACCCCCCGGGTGCATCGACAATTTTAGGGAGAAGAGAGATGATTCCTGTGGTCTCCTCGCATAATCATAAGCTGAATTAGGATCAACAAGATTACTCATAAAAGATATACTTCCTCTCTTCCCGTGTACCTACCGCGCTGAAATTGACACCCATTTTCCGGCCCAGAGATTTGGACATTTCGGAGATTCTCACCTCCAGCATCACCTGGTGGACACCTCCGACTTCCAGAAGGTTGATCAGGCGCTGCTTTTTATCTTCTTCCTCCGGACGCATATGATTCCGCTATGGCGAGCACGTGAGACAGTTTTACCGCGTTCGAGACGTTCCCGCAAGAATAATGCTGTCTCCCGCCGTAGTAACCTGGATATCCTTTTCATCGGGGAATACTTTATGCAGCTTATTTTTGAGGCGACATCGGGCGTCACTTCCACATCAAAGGTGTCGAGAGCTTGTTTCGTATCTCCCAGAAACTGAGGCTTGTGTCCCCGGCGCCTTGCCCGTGATATATACCTGCCGGGGCGTGAGCACGATAATGTCTGCAATGTTGGGATCGGCAATGGAGAATCGCTGTATTGGACTTGGCTTTCCCAGGATAAGCGACTTCCGTTTGTAATTAGTAAGATTATCCGGTTTTGCCGGGTTGATGCTCACACGTTCCGGACCTGCAGCCATGCCCGCAATCGGAAGATCAGACAGAGGGCAAGAATTGTCAGAAGAACTTTGTTATTTCCTCTTTTCACGAGTCTCATTATTCTCCCTCCTTGTCGAACTTGTATTCGCTTACATTTCCACCTCTGATACCATGTACCACGTAAACAGGCTTTGACGTGTGGATGACGGTTATCGGTCTCTTAGCATGCCTGCGGCGTTTCGGCTGTCGACTTAGCTGCGGGAGTTCCGCCCAGTGAAGCCAGCAGTACGGGCACCGTTGCTCCTTTCGTCGTGATCGCACTCCGTATCGGTCGGGTTGCGAAGGGCAAGCATCACCCTGCCTTCAGACACTGCCAGGGCCAGCTTTTCCGCTTCTTCGGGCGTCACTTCCATCGTGATCACGTCCACAGGGACGGGCTTCTCTTGGGTGCCGGTCATTGCCAACTGCTGACCCACAGTCAGGACCAGCATATTTTCCAGGACGGTCTTGGTAATCCCTTCGATGGTCACCAGCACATCAACGTGATTTCCCGGATTGATGAAACCGGATACTCCTATTATCTTGTCAACTCTGAATGCCATAGCCCGTTTATTCGGGGAGATAATGGCGCCCACCCCTCCCACCTTAACGGACGTCGGCGCTAGTTGCGATTCAAAGAGCGGCTCTCCAGTCTTTACGGGGTAAAGGAGTGTCCGTCCTTCCACCGCCGATGGCTGGGTGAAGGATCCTCCGGGAGGCAGGCTGGTCTTGAGAAAATTAACTGTCTTTACCTGCTGCGCATCCAACACTT
>CAVSQR010000059.1:0-4701 GCA_963729825.1 uncultured delta proteobacterium
TGCCTTATTTGTTTTTGGACAATTACAATATACCATAATTGGGCCTCGCATTCACTATTATCTTGTTGTATTTGTTGAATATATCTCTTTTTCTGACAAAAGCGACTTGGAATATTTCCTGTAATATCAGCATGTTAGTTATCGCATTTTTTCACTAGGTATGCTGCTGGTATTATGGAACAAAAATCCTTGCCGGCCGTCATATGACCCCTTGCTTTCCAAGGCGGGTAAATAAAAAAATGGGAAACTTCAGACATGCCTATTTGAAATGTCAAAAGTAGATCTGTTATACTTCGACTTATATAAGACACGGGGATGTCAGAATGGAAAAAATCAAAGGTTTGGGTGCAAAAAAATCGCGAAGAGACTATCCGATAAGTAAACGAAACGTGGATTTTCCTTCGGCCGGTATTGGACTTTAATACTGCCCCGTCTTTGCCATAGTCACGGAAGCATCAGGCAACCGGTCTCTGAACTGTATGGGCAGGTTATCTGATTTGATGTCGCCAAGACCAACCGTAATTAAAGAATAATTTTTCTTGGATGAAGTTGTGATTTTGTGTCAGGGCTTGGCGTCCGGTCCCAGGGCGGCAGCGTGGCCTGCCAGCCATCCCGTTGAAAAGGCGGCCTGCAGGTTGTAGCCGCCGGTGTCGCCCTGGATATCAAGAACTTCTCCTGCCAGATAGAGTCCCGGGGCCTTGCGTGATTCCATGGTTCGAGGATCCACCTCTTGCAGATCCACCCCGCCGGCAGTAATGATCGCCTCGGGAAAGGGGCGGTGGCCGGTGACTTCCAGCCGGAAATCCTTGAGCCAGGTCTTCAGTCGTTTGCGCTCCTGGGCCGTGACCTGACCGCCCAGACGATCTGCCGGGATTTCGGTGAGCTGGAGACAGACCGGGATCATCTCACGGGGGAGCAGGCCGCGCAGGATGCTGTCTATCTTTTCCTTGCTGCGGCTCTCCAGGTCACGGAGCAGCCGGGCGTCCAGTTTCTGCTCATCGAGTGCCGGTTTCAGGTCGATGGAGAGGGCTATTTTATCCCCCCTCCGCAGGCCGTCCACCACCTCGCCGCTCAGGGTCAGGATTACCGGTCCGGTGACCCCGAATTTGGTGAAACTCATCTCGCCAAAGGCCTGCCTGCCTCGTTTGCCATTGACAATCAGCCGCACATTGATATTGCGCAGGTCAAGACCGTCCATTGGGGCGGTCAGGTTGCCTCCGGTTTCGAGCGGCACCAGCGCCGGTCGAATGGGGACGATGGTGTGGCCGACTGCTGCTGCCAGTCGATAGCCATCCCCTGTTGAGCCGGTGGCCGCGTAGGAGGCACCGCCGGTGGCGAGGATCACCGCATCGCAGCCCAGCGCCTCAGTGTCGCAGAGCACGCCGCTGACCCGGCCGTTGGTGGTCAGCAGGAGTTCAACCCTGGCCTCAGTCCTGATCTGGACGCCGCATTTCTGCAGCCACTGCTGGAAGACCTTGACCACGTCCGGGGCCTTGCCGCTGGCCGGGAAGACCCGTCCGCCTCGCTCGCTTACCAGTTCCAGTCCCTGCTGCTCGAAAAAGGCCATCAGCTCCGGGGCAAAAAAGCGGGAGAAGGCCTGGCGCAGGAAACGGCCATTCTTGCCGAAATGGTCGATGAACTCTTTCACCTCGGCGATGTTGGTGATATTGCAGCGGCCCTTGCCGGTGATGCAGATCTTGCGGCCGGGACGTTTCATCTTTTCGAGGAGGAGGACTTCGGCACCAGTTGCGGCCGCCTGTCCGGCTGCCATCAAACCTGCCGCGCCGCCGCCAATGACGATGACTTTTCGTTTATTCATTTTTGTCCTTTTTTAATTTGTTGATATTTCGGAACTCTTTTAGGTGTTAAGGATGAAGACTGAAGGTCGTAAGGGTTGTTGGTACGGGCTTGTCTCATATTTACGCCTTTCCTGCAGCCTTCATTTGGTGTTCAGCCTACTAAAAAATGGTGCATGGTTTGAGGTGAAGATGGGAGGATCCCGCTGGAGGATAGGGATGATGGCCGGATGGCGTTTGAACTCCTTGTCGAGAAAGGTGCGGATCTCCTTGCGTCCCCAGCCCTGCGGGTGGACAAAGTCGCTGTACAGAGACAGGTCGCCCTCATAGAAATCTTGTGTATGCAGATCCTGGGCCTCAGGGCTGCATACCGGCATATTAAAGACCGCCAGATTGAGAAAGGTGATGGCGCTCTGGTGGGTGACCACAAAATCCAGGGTCTTCCGGGCCTGTTCCGGTCCTTCGGACGGGGTGCCAAAGAGCAGATAGACATAGGTGGCAATGCCCGCCTGTTCAAGCGCGGTCAGGGTCTGGGCCACCATCTGCAGGTCAATGCCCTTGTCCATGGCGTCCAGCACAGACTGGTCACCCGATTCGATACCCAGTTTGAGCATCAGGCAGCCGGAGAGGCGCAGCCGGCGGCAGAATTCCGGGTCAGTGAGCAGGGGGCTGACGCGGGCAAAACCATACCAGGGTGCGGCTGGCGGTGTTTCGATCAGTCGGCGCATCAGGGCCGGGGCAATGGCGTTATCGAGAAAATGGATGAGGGCAGGCTGGGTCTTCTGGCAGAGGGTCGCCAGATCATCGACGACCTGTTCAGCCAGTCAGGAAATGATAGGGGTTCTCCTCGGCCTTTTCCGGGCAGAAGGAGCAGCGGTTCCAGTAGCAGCCGGATGAGGCGGCATAGGGCAGGATGAAACCCGGTGCCAGATATTCTTTCCGGGGGAGCCCATGGAAGTCGGGAGGGTGGTGTCGGTCGTTATCTCGGAGCCCTAAGAGTTCCAGCAGCGGTTCTTCACCGGGACCTGCCACCAGGTGGTCGATGATCCCGGCAAAGGGATTGGTCCAGGCCGGGTTGCGCAGCCAGGAGGTGATCAGGCCGCCACCGGCGACGATGGGCAGCCCCGGCGCGATCCGTTTGAGAAAACCGATCATGGCAAAAGTGGTCGGGGCCTGGCTCAGGTAATTGAGGGAAAGGCCCACCATTGGTGGGTTGGTGGTTTCCAGGATTTGGGTCAACCGTTCAACAAACCAGGGATAGAAAATATTGTGGTCAGGATTTTGGGCACAACGCAGCAGGTCAGCACTTTTGAGCGGGGAGACGGTGGCATCCTGATAATTGGCCAGACTCAAGTCGAGCTGCTGCCTTAATCCCACCTGTTCCAGCGACGCGGTTGATATCGGCCACGGCCCGTTGGTAGCGCGCCGGGTTGGTGTAGATCTCCGGGTTGCGCATTCTGCTCAGATTGTCGTTGATCCCGCGGCAGGCGCGTTTGGTCCAGGTGTCATCCGCCTGTGGTTGCCGGCCAAGGAGAGAGAGCTGCCCCTCAAGATTGGCATCCAGCAGGGTGCAGTCGGGCAGGCCATGGCCGTGCAGGACGCCGGCCAGCTGGGCAATGCCGGCCGGGGCTTCACAGGGTTTGGCCAGAGGGGGATAGATGAGGAGCATATTTGTGGTCTAGATTACAGCTTCCTGAAGTTTTCTGATGCCGAAAAGAGATGACAACCCTTATCCGGCTTGCTAAAGTAAGAAGCCTCTTCATACCATACAATAAGTAAAGAAGTTCAGAAAAATCTTTTTATCCATGGAGTGTACCCTTATGTCTTCTTTTTTTACACGTTTGACCCCTTTTTTCCTGGTGTTGCTGGCCTTGCTGTTTATTGAGGCGGGAATAAGTACCGATTTTGCCGATGCCCGTTCCCGCTCCGGCGGCCGCTCTTTCAGTCGCAGCACGCCGTCACCGAGGCCGCCAGCCACGAATCAGTCATCTCCCGGCAGTCAGGCCCCCAATATCCGGATTCGGCCGCGGTCTGGCCGGCGGTCTGCTGGGTGGGGCCTTGGGCGAGCATGCTGTTTGGCAGCATGTTCGGGATGCATGGCGGTGGCAGGCGGTGGCATGGGGATTCTCCCACTGCTGTCTGCTGGGCGGGATTGGCTATTTCTTCTACAAACGTTTTATCAAGCCCCCTACCTCCGGGCCGGGTCAGGGCTATCAGCCGCCAACCAATCCTTTGGCGTCACTTTTTTCCGGTAATCAGCCAGGGGGACTGGATGCGACTGTCTCTCCCCGCCCCCGCCGCCCGGCGCCTTTCCGGGAACCCTTGATGAGGGGCTGGCCATGATCCGTCAGACAGATCCCGGGTTTGACGCGAACTATTTTGTCGAGGTGGCCTCTGATGTCTTTTTCAAGGTGCAGGCCGGCTGGATGCGGCGTGATATCGCCTCTTACCGTCATCTGCTGGGAGATGGGCTTGCCGCTGAGTATGAACGGCAGTTTGCGGATATGCGGCAGCTTGGGCGCATCAATAAACTGGAGAGCATCTCCATTCGCAAGGTGGAGATCGTGTCTGCTGGGAAAGAGAATGGGGAGGATTTTGTCACCGTCCTCTTTACCGCCAATCTCCTTGATTATACCGTGGATGAGCACAGTGGCGCCGTGGTGGAGGGCAGCATGACTGATCCGGTCAAGTTCGCCGAAGAGTGGACCTGGGCCAGACCATCTGGCACCGAGGCCTGGAAGCTGGAGGGGCTCAAGGTGGTGAACGGGTAAACAGTGTTTGATCGAAGACAGGTTGAAGAAAGTTTTTTTGTTTCTGGCATTGGTGTAAATCGGGATGTGCCGCATGGGAACGAGACTTGCTCACTTTTTACAAAGATCACTTTTAATCAAAAAGAGGAGGGTTC
>CAVSQR010000060.1:0-17744 GCA_963729825.1 uncultured delta proteobacterium
TGTCCATGAAATATCGGCGTGTCCTTCTTATTTCCGAGCTCGGAAGCGATGCAAGTGCAGCGGTTGCCATGATCCGACGGGTGGCGCCGGCGGCCGAACTGCTGCTGGTGGTCGCTCATATTTCGGAGCGGAAATTCGCCTGGTTTTCGGGCGAAGACCCCGGCGATCTCAACGAAGCGGCAACCGCGTCGATCGATGCTCTTCGGAGGTCGACGACTGGTGCGGCGATGAATGTGGAAGTCGACGCTGGCGGCCGATCTCGACGCCGACATTCTGGCGGGGATCGCAGCCATGTCGGAGATCGATCTTGTCGTCGCCGCGGGATTGCTCCCGCTGCGCGTGATCGCTGTCCTCGCGGATGTGCGCAAGCGACGATCCCTCCCGGTGCTGTGGAGCGTACGGGCACCACTCGAGTGATCGTCCAATCAGGAACATCCGATGCGAGGCGATTGGCTCCCGCGCCCGTGCGGCGGTCGCTGCATTTCTTCGCGATCACGGCGACAGCACCCTGCACGCGACCGTTGTACTGCTCGAGTCGCATGTGCGCGACCGGGAGGCTGCTCTCAGCATCGCAGGCATCGAGGCGCAGGTGGATCTGGTGACGCCGGCCGCGCCGGTCTGGTTCTCGAGCCGCAGCGCCAGTCCACTGGCGAGGTTGACGGCGGTGGTGGTCTTGCCAACACCCCCTTTTTCATTCGCGATCGTGATTGTAATGGACATAATTTCTCTTTCTTTGGCGATTTTCACCCGAATTGGCGCAGATAGTTGCTTTGAAGTACTATTTCCGCTAATATTTACTCGTAATCAGATAATAGCATGGATTGCTTGTAAATTCAACCGAATTGTGCTAAATTTAGTGAAATTAACAGTAATTAGCGTAACTCTATTGCTTCTGATTAATTTTCGTGCCATAATTGTAGTACAGGAGGCATGACTTTGGTAGATTCATTCAATGATACTGAGTGGCGGGTGGTACGGCGGGACCGCCTTGGCTTGAGAGAAGATCCTTTCAAGCTCTCAGCCGACCCCCGTTATTTATACCTTGGAACCGAACATCTGGCTGTGTATCGCCAGGCACAGGGCGTTATTTCACGCCGCCGCGGGCTGGCCCTCATTACTGGTGACATGGGCATGGGCAAGAGTACCCTGGCACGGCGCATTTACGACGTCTATGCTTCCGAACAGAACATCGAGATTTGCTACGTACATACGGCCGCCTTCAGTTCCGCCATGGACGCCGCGCGCCAGATCTCCAGCAGCCTGGGGGTACCCCTGCAGCGTTCGTTCCAGCGCCAGATGGAAGGCCTCGAAAAGTTCATGGCTGACGCCTACACCAATGACCGCAACGTGGTGGTTCTCCTCGATGACGCGCAGTTGATGAACCCCGAAGCGCTCGAGGTGCTGCACCGTCTTTACAACTTTGATTACGACGCCAAGGTCGTCCAGGTGCTGGCTTTTGGCCAGTCCGATTCTGTGCTTGCCGGTGTGCTTCTCGCAGGGAAGTCTGCCGACAAGCATCACAACAATAGGCCTGGCCCCGCCAACAGCTCCGGCAGATATAAAAGATCCTGCCACACCGCCTGCACGAAACAGCCTTCAGTAAAGTGATTTCCATTCTTGCGTACTTGCGCAAAAACGGAAGCCGTGGTTATTATGAAGGTGCTTGTTGTTGGGCTTCCGTATTTACGGGATGTCCGTAGAAAGGCTCGAAGTGGCTGCTTCGGGCCTTTCGTTCGTTATGACTACTTTCCCAGTACTGTGATCGTTCAAGAAAAGGAAGAAAAGGAACCAGATTTAAAGAAAAAGGATGAAGAAAAGAAAAAGATAAGAACTACGGAAGGGAAAAAGAAAAGAAAACAGAGAAGAAAAAGACACAACATAACTAATCGCACAACATAACTACCGTTTCGATTCACGAAAGCCACTGCCGCTGCCGGACAGTTCACGGGTAAATCATTGTTTGCAAGATGGCGGTGCGGCAAAGCGCTGTCTGATGGAGGCGATATCGCTTTTCCTGGTCAGAAAAAGATCCACCAGCTCCGGGTCGAACTGTGAGCCCTTGCCTTTTTCCACCTCGGAAAAAGCCTGGTCCGTATTCCAGGCCTGTTTGTAAGGGCGTTCAGAGGTCAGCGCATCAAAGACATCGCAGATGGCGGCGATTCTGCCGGGCAGGGGGATTTCTTCCCGGCTGAGGCCGGTTGGATAGCCGGTGCCGTCCCACCGTTCATGGTGGGTGAGGGCAATGCCCTTGGCCATTTTCAGCAGGGGCGAGTCGTTGCCTGAGAGGAGCTTTGGCGCCGATGATGCTGTGGCTTTTCATGATCGCAAATTCCTGTATGGTGAGCCTGCCCGGCTTGTGGAGAATGGACTCGGCTATGCCCAGTTTGCCCACATCGTGCATGGCCGTGGCATGGAAAATCAGTTGCCGCTCCTCTTCGCTTAAGCCGGCCGCCTGGGAAAGGATGTCGCAGTAATGACTCATTTTGGTGATGTGCGGCCCGGTGCAGCTGTCTCGGAACTGGGCGGCCTGGGCCAGGCGGTAGATCATTTCCAGCTGCATCTTCCACAGTTCCTTGTTCTGCTGCTCGATCTTTTGTTCAAGTTCGGCATGCCGAATGCGCAGCAGCTCTTTTTCCTGCTGGTCCTGTTCCTCGGCCATCATCTCCATGGTGACATCCGTCAGGGAACCGAAGGAGAGGCAGACATGGTCCTCGGCAAAGGATTCCACCGAGGCCTGATCCTTCAACCAGATGGCCGGCCGGTTTTGTAAGGATATCTTGTAAACAGCTTCAATGGTGCCCTTGCTTTTCCCCTCATGGCGCAATTCGTCCTGGAGAGGGCCAGGTCTTTGTGCTCAAGAATCTTCTTGTTGATTTTCCCGCTGTCGGAACCGTAATGATAGGTGAGGCGTTGCAGGACGCTGTCCCGGAAGATTTCCGACACTTCGCAGGATTGGCAGCCGAGCAGCTGCAGCAGGCGGTTGCCGACAAATTCATACCAGATGGATTTATCGGAGTTCTCGCGCCAGGCGGAAATATAGGGAATGGAAGGATTGGCGTTGACATTGAAACTGCGGAAGAGACTGATGGCCTCGGCGACCCGTTTTTTGAGGTCATTGCCGAACTCGCCTTTGAGGATGCGGCCACAGTAATCACGATCAAATATCCAGTGGGAATCCTGCTGATTGCTCATCTGGTTCACCTCATCGTCAAATTGTTATCCAAATTATAGCAATTCGTTTGAGCAGTATGTCAAGAAAATATGCAGTTACAGGAAAATAAGTTGCAGCTCCTGTTGTGCGAATATCTTTTTTGTCTTGTTTTAAGAGTAAATGTGATTTAATATATCAAATTTTTTGGTGGATTTTCCGGGGACAGTTTCGTCTCTGCCGGGATCGGCCATAAGGACATTTGAGTAACGAGGATATGGATCAGTCAAAAATAAGGAATGTAGCAATTATCGCCCATGTTGATCATGGCAAGACAACCCTGGTGGATCAACTTTTCAGACAGAGCGGCATGTTCCGTTCAAACCAGGCGGTTACCGAACGTCTCATGGATTCCATGGATCTGGAGAAGGAAAGAGGCATCACCATCTCCTCCAAGAATGGATCATATAACTTTAAGGATTACTGGATTAATATTATCGACACCCCGGGCCATGCCGACTTCGGCGGTCAGGTTGAGCGGGTGCTGCGCATGGCGGACGGCTGTCTGCTGCTGGTGGATGCCCAGGAAGGCCCCATGCCCCAGACCTATTTCGTGCTGAAAAAGGCCCTGGCCAATTCTCTGCCGATTATCGTGGTCATCAATAAGATCGACAAGCCGGCAGCCCGCTGTGACTGGGCCGTTGATCAGGTTTTTGATCTCTTTGTCAAGCTCAATGCACCTGATGAACTGCTTGAGTTTCCCTGTGGTCTATGCCTCGGCCAAGCAGGGCTATGCGCTGCGCACCCTTGATGAAAAAAACAGCAACATGGATCCCATTTCCGAAATGATCGTTTCCGCCATTCCGGCTCCCTCCGGCAGCATCGATGCCCCGCTGCAGATGCAGGTCAACACCATCGATTACTCGCCCTATCTGGGCAGGCTCGGCATCGGCAAGGTGGTGAACGGCACCCTGAAAATCAACAGGGATATTGCCGTGGCCCGGCGGGACGGCTCCATTTCCCCCATCCGGATCTCCAAGATTTTCCGTTTTGAGGCCAATGAAAAAATCCCCGTTACCGAGGCCACCACCGGTGAAATCGTGGCCGTGGCAGGCATGGACGACGTGACCGTCGGCGTCACCTTTACCGACCCTCTTGATCCGCGGCCTCTGCCGCTGATCGAGATCGATCCGCCCACCCTGTCCATGAACTTTGTGCCCAATGATTCTCCTTTTGCCGGCCGGGAAGGGAAATATGTCACCTCCCGGCATATTGAGGAACGTCTGGCCCGGGAGACCCTGGCCGATGTGGCCCTGCATGTGCAGCCCTTAACCGAAGGCGTCGGCTACAAGGTTTCCGGCCGGGGCGAGCTGCATCTTTCCATCCTCATTGAGAAAATGCGGCGGGAAGGCTACGAGTTCCAGGTCACCAGGCCCCAGGTCATCATGAAGGAGGAAAACGGCAAACAGCTCGAGCCCTATGAGGAGCTGACCATTGATGTGGATGAGCAGTACCAGGGCGTGGTGATCGAGAAACTGGGCAAACTGAAGGGCCAGATGCTGGAAATGAACAACGCGAACAATATGGCCAAGCTGATTTACAAAATCCCCACCCGGGGACTGCTTGGCTTCCGTTCCCAGTTCATGACCGATACCAAGGGCATGGGCATCATGAACTATGTCTTTGCCGAATACGGTCCCTATGCCGGCGATATCACCAACCGGGTCAACGGCGTGCTGATCGTCAAGGAGACATGCACCACGGTGGCCTATGCGCTTTTCAATCTGCAGGAAAGGGGACGGATTTTCCTCGGCCCCGGCATTGATGTCTATGACGGCCAGATTATCGGCGAAAATACCCGGCCCGCGGATATGGTGGTCAACCCGGCCAAGGGCAAGAAGCTGACCAATATGCGCGCCTCGGGCTCTGATGAGGCGGTCATTCTCACCCCGCCAAGACAGATGAGCCTGGAAGACTGTATTGCCTATATCAATGATGACGAGCTGGTTGAGGTGACTCCCGCTTCCATCCGGCTGCGGAAACGCAAAAATGGCAACTTTAAGCCGTAAGATCCAGGGAGTTTGATCCCTGACCAAAAAACGACCCTTTTCAGGGTCGTTTTTTTGTCGAGGGCATGGCGGGGCTGCCTGCCTGCCGAGTATTTTTTATGCCAGCGGGGTCATGCCCTTGTTCTCGAAATTCTCCTCCAGGGCCTGTTGGCGGAGATCGAGAATTTTAGCAATGGCACCATTGATCTCTTCATCCTTAAACTCGATCTTGTCGGCCTGCTTTCCTTTGATATCCTTGAAAAAATGGGAAATTTTCAGTTCAGCGGTCGGTTTTGCCGGGACAAAGAGATCGTTTTCCTCACTGCTGACCGGCAGGATTTTTCCTATCTCCAGCAGGCTGGCAAGGGCGTTTCTGACAAAGCTTTCGGACAGGCCCAGCCGGTCGCTGATGGTTGCCGGGCCGGATGGGCCACTTGAGCCCTGACCCAAAAACGACCCTTTTCAGGGTCGTTTTTTTTGTCGAGGGCATGACGAGATCGGCTGCCTGAAGAAAAAATTTTATGCCAGCGGGGTCATGCCCTTGTTCTCAAAATTCATCTCCAGGGCCTGTTGGCGGAGATCGAGAATTTTAGCAATGGTACCATTGATTTCTGCATCCTTAAATTCGAGCTTGTCGGCCTGCTCTCCCTCGATATCCTTGAAAAAATTAGCAATTTTCAGCTCAGCGGTCGGTTTTGCCGGGACAAAAAGATCGTTTTCCTCACTGCTGACCGGCAGGATTTTTCCTGTCTCCTGCAGGCGGGCAAGGGCGTTTCTGACAAAGCTTTCGGACAGGCCCAGCATGTCGCTGATGGTTGCCGGGCCGGATGGACCCTTGCCCCTGTCGAAAGCCAGGCAGATGGTCAGCAGCACTGCCAGGCTTATTTTTTCCTTACTGGCAAAGTTAAGGTTTTTTTCAAATTCAAGGGGGTGAAATTTGCCGGCGTTCTGGCAGGCGAAATTGATGACCGCGCCGGACAGCACGAGAATCCAGGTGGTCTGCAGCCAGATCATGAAAATCGGCACCGAGGCGAAGGTGCCGTAAATGGCATTGTATTTGGCCACCCCGATCTGAAATTTAATAAAGATGATCTGGGTCAGCTGCCAGAGGCAGCCGGTGATGGTGCCGGCCAGCAGGGCAGGCAAGAAACGCACGGTGGTGTTCGGGATGATAACAAAGAGCAGGGTCAGAATGAGTATGCTTGATATCCAGGGAAGGCTGAGGAAAAAGAGTTTCATGGCCCCGGCAAAAAGACCGATCTCCAGCAGCTTCTGGGTAAAGGCATGACTGCGCATGGTGGTGGAAAGACCCAGGGTTACCGCGAGCAGCAGCGGACCGATAATGAGGATGGCGAGGTAGTCGCTTGATTTTCTGATGAAGGTGCGCGGGTTTTTTATGCCCCAGATCTGATTGAACGAGTTTTCAATCTGGCCAAGCATGGAGATTGCCGTATAGGCAATAAATAATAGCCCGATGGAGCCGAGGGCGGCCACATTGGTATTATTGACATATTCGATGATTTTTGGAGCCAGGTCCGAGGCGATTTCACCGCCCACGGCCTTCTCCAGCAACAACGGTTCGATTTTGTCCTGGATGCCGAAGCCCTTGGCAATGGAAAAAACCATGGCCAGCAAGGGAATCAGCGAGAGAAGAAAGGTAAAGGAAAGGGCGGAGGCATGGTTGACCAGCTGTTTGTTGAAGGGGGCGCGGACGGCAATGAGGCAGATTTTGGTCAGCCGCAGCATAAGTCGTTTTACCGGTGGCAGCCCGGTTTCCCGCAGACTCCAGATCGAGCCGGTCTCCGGGTTAATTTGCAAAAAGCTTTTCATTGCCGGTTTCATGGGATGGGGCCTCATCCTGGTCAAAATGAACGTCAAGCTGGGGAAAGGGTATTGTCACGCCCTCTTCGTTGAAGGCTTTGTAAAATGATTTCAGCAGATTATGGGACTGCAGCCCTTTTTCGCTCGGGTCTTCCACCAGATAGTGAAACTTGCTGATGAGGTCTTCGATGTGCATGGCTCAGTTACATGATTTTCTGACCGAGTTTTTTGAGGAGATATTGGGAAATCTCGTTTTTAGGGGTATGGTCCATCTCCAGAAATGAAACTCCGATTTCATACTGGTCCGTGCCTGCGAGTTCAATGCGTACCACGGTGCCGAGCAGCAGCACCGATACGTTGAAATCCTCAAAAGGTATCTGCAACTGGATTTTGTTGCCCACGGCAAAACAGGGGGAGTCGCTCCTGAAGAGGATGCCTGTCAGGCTCAGATTTTTCGCATGTGCCGTAAACGATTCGGCCGACTCGTCAATGCTGATTTTTCTGACCAGGATTTTCGGGGAAAAATCAATCCTGACATAGCGCCGTTTATTGGTCGAGTAAGCCTGAATATTATTTTTCCCCAGGGCTTTGGCCTTGAGGAGAGCCATATCGGCAAACCTGACCAGCTCCATGGCGTCACAGCTGTCAATGGGGAAATTGGCCAGGCCGCCGCTGACGGTCAGCGGGATATTTTTTCCTTCATACTGCAGGGAGAGATTGGCAATGAGTTCCCTGATCCTTTCCGCCAGGATGAGCCCGGTCGCCTTTTTCGTTTCCGGCAGGATAATGACGATTTCTTCGCCGCCATAGCGGGAGGCGATATCTTCTGCGCGGATTTCACCCATGATGGCCTGGGACATATCCTTTAAAACCGAATCTCCGGCAAGATGGCCATGGTTGTCATTGACCGCCTTGAAATTGTCGATATCCAGAAACAGAACCGAAAGTTCCGTGTTATATCTCTTGGCCCGGGCAACTTCCCTGATCAGGGACTCATCAAAATAGGCGCGGTTGTAAAGCCCGGTCAATCTATCGTATTTGGCGGTATTGATCGTGTTTTCAAAAACATGAATTTCAACCACCTTGGGGTTTTGCAGGGATTTATGAATAGAGCAGAAATAGTCGCAGATGGCGGTGCGCAGATTGACATTGTGGCCGAGTTGGTTACTCATCTCCAGGCGATGCAGGCAGATCTCCTGCCAGAACTCCTTCGCTTCCGGCTGGCTGAGGTCCAGATGGGTCAGAACGTGAAATATCACCGGAAAAGCCTGCGGGCCGAACTCGGCTGCAACGTCACCAAGTACGGTTATGAGCTTTTCGTCATTGTTTGAGTAATCGTAAAGGCACTGCAGTATTTTATTGCGTATGACTTGCATAAACGAAACCTTTCATGTTGACCCGCGAGTCTGCGTAAAACGAGCTGGTGGTTTTTTTAGCGACAGCATGACAAGCTTGAAACTCATAGCAGAAATACTATAATATACCTCCAGGGTATCTCCTTATAAAAAATGAAAAATTTACTTTACCATATGGAAAAATACGAAACAATAGCCCGGTTTGCCGAGTGGCTCGCCCTGCCGCTGTTCTATTTTATTCTGCTTGTTCTGTTTCTTTTTTTTGTGGTGCGTCCTTTTTTTTCCTATCTTTTCAATTGGAACAGGATAAATGCTCTCAAGATTTTGCAGGAAGCTGAGAAGAAGACGGAAATTGACCAGAAGTCTGATGCAGCCTGGCCTGAACCGGGTGGGGCGGAAGATGACGAGGCAGCCGGCTCACCGCTGCCTGACCGCGGAGATGAACAGCAGCTCATGAGCAAACTGGCTGAGAGTGATCCTGAAAAGGCCGGCAATCTTGTCAAGCAGTGGCTCAGGAAGGACCAGCATTAAGTGACTTTGCCATTGACGTGCCGCGATAAATAAATTTATATTTTTTGCTTTGATTATCAGTTATTGTATTGCCTTTTGGCAAAGCGCGTTGCCGTATTTTGCCGTATGTTCTTTTTACCTTCGGCGTATTCGGATCAGGTTTCATGAAAGCTACATTCAAAAAAGACCATGTTGACGCCGCTGCCGCCACCGGCCCTTTTGTCACCACCTGCATTGATATTATCGGTGTTACTGCTTATTTTTCACTTGCAAAGCTCTTTCCTGGAAATCTGAACTGGTGATGGATTATGAATAATATATTCTTTCGAAAAATACCTCCCGTGATTTATTTTCTGGCAGGGCTTGCCCTGTTCTGGTGGTTTTTTGTCAGGGTGAACCCGGCTGTCGTCAATCCCGAAGCCGTGCCGCGCGCGGTGACCGCCAGGGGGGACCTGGCGGCCGATGAGCGCAACACCATTGAACTCTTCCAGGCAACTTCACCTTCCGTTGTCTATATTACCAGCATCGAACTGCGGCGTAATCTGTTCAGTCTGAATATCTATGAGATCCCCAAGGGTACCGGTTCCGGTTTTGTCTGGGATACGGAGGGCCGGATTGTCACCAATTATCATGTCATTGAGGATGCCAACAAGGTGCAGGTCACCCTGGCCGATAACAGCACCTGGAAGGCTGAGCTGGTGGGAGCTTCGGCAGACAAGGATATTGCGGTTCTAAAGATTTCCGCACCCGGAAAAATTTTACGGCCGATTCCCGTGGGAGAATCCGCCAACCTGCAGGTGGGCCAGAAGGTTTTTGCCATAGGTAATCCCTTTGGTCTTGATCAGACCATCACCTCAGGGATCGTCAGTGCTCTCGGACGCGAAATAAAATCGACCACCGGCATGACCATCCATGATGTCATCCAGACGGATGCCGCCATTAATCCGGGTAATTCCGGCGGACCGCTGCTTGACAGCGCCGGCCGTCTCATCGGGGTCAACACCGCCATCTACAGTCCGGATGGCGTCAATGCCGGCATCGGCTTTGCCGTGCCGGTCGACGAAGTAAACCGGGTGGTAACCGAGATTATCAAGCATGGCCGCCTGATCAGGCCGGGACTCGGCATCTCCGTGGCCAATGAGAGGCTCATGGATCGTCTGGGCGTTGCAGGGGTGCTGATTGTTCAGGTGGAGAGCGGCAGTTCCGCGGAAAAGGCCGGCCTGCGCGGCGTCAGAAAGGCCGGCGGAGATATCCTGTTAGGGGACATCATCGTCGGGGTGAACGGCAAACCAATTAAAAGTCTTGATGATCTGCGCCAGGAAATGGAGCGTTACCAGGTGGGAGACGAGGTGACATTGAAGGTCATTCGTGATGGTAAGGAATTTCAGGTCAAGGTTATTCTGGATGCGGTAGGATAAGGTTTTCTATGAAAAACAGGACAAGGCCGTGACCTGGTGGACGCGGGCGCTTAAAAGCGTCATTTCCTTTGATGACGGGCAACGGCTCGATTTATTTAGAATTTTCCCGGCCTTCAGAAGATTTCTGGCGGCAAGGCACCATTACGCCCTGCTGCGTACAGGTGGGGATATCCTTTTTGTTCTGGTGCTTATTTCCGGTTATTTCGGCCCCCAGGATGCGCGGCGTAATATCGCGGTTTTCTTGACCTGGGGCATACTCTGGCCCGGCATTGTTCTTTCCTGGTTTTTTGTCGGCCGCATGTGGTGCGGCATTTGCCCGTTCCCGGGGCTTGGGTGTTTTTCTGCAGAGCAGGGGCTGGACATTCTCTCTCAAGGTTCCGAGATTCGTGCAGAAATACGGGGTGTACATCGCGGTTTTCCTGCTGGCCCTCATCATCTGGTTTGAGACGGTTACCGGCTCTAAACGAGTGGCCGGCCGGCACGTCCTATCTTGTCCTTTCCATCGTCACCGGGGCGGCGGTGATGTCGATACTTTTTCAGGGCCAGTCATGGTGCCGCCATCTCTGCCCGCTGGGACGGATCAGTGGAGCGGCGGCGACGATTTCCATTACCGAGTTCCGGGCTGACCATGATAAATGCCGGGGCTGTAAAAGCGTTTCCTGCAAAAAAGGGTCGGATAAGAGGCGCGGCTGCCCTGTATATCTCGGCGCGGTTTCCGTCCAGAATAATCTGCATTGCCTCGTCTGCGGCCATTGTCTTCCTCTCTGCGACCGTGACTCGCCTCAGTTTCTTTTGCGCAATCCCTATAATGAGCTTATCCGCAACGCCGGGAGATACAAAACCTGTACCTACACGGTGCCCTTTCTCATCGGCTCCCAGATTGCCCGTTTCATGCGGGAAAAACCGGTTTACAACCAGGCGCTCGACTATTTCGCCCTCGCCGATCCGTTGCTTTTCAGTCTCCTGCTGGGAATCTGTATTGTCATTGTTCTACTGGTGATAAGACTTGGGAGTAAACTCTTCGGAGTGGTGGACGATGACCCCATTGTCGGCAAGTTGTCGCCCATGGTGCCCATCCTTATCCCCATGGCCTTCACGGGCGAGCTTGTTTACCGGATGGCGCATTTTGCCGAGGGCGTCGGTGATTTCATTCCAACCATCGGCAGACAGTTCGGGGTGCACATCCTGGAAAGACTCTCCTTTTCCATCCCGGTGTTTCCGGTGCAGGTGCTGTCGGCCTTTTTTATGATGAACGGCGCCATTGCCGGGGGCTATATCTTATGGCGTTATTGCCTCGGCCCTTTTGAGGGATTCGTTGATCTGAAGAATTTTGTGATTATTCATTTGCTGCTTGGCGGCGCTTTGTTCAGTTACCTCCTGGTCATTTTTTGATGAATGTAAAACGTTTGTTTTCACCACGGAGCACACAGAGATCACAAAGAAAAAATTTTTAATTACAATTAGTTATCTCTGTGCTCTCTGTGGTTAATTTTCAGTTTTTACGAGCCCTTCATTTTTTAGAGAATAACTTTTTTTATTCGTTTTGGTGCCGCTTTCCGGCTGACAGAAATGTTTTTCCCTTGTCCCTGGCGATTTCCCTCATTGACTTGGATGGGTCCGTTTCATCAATAATTTCCTGGCCGACGATCTCCTCGATGATATCCTCCAGGCTGATGACGCCGGTCATGCCGCCATATTCGTCAACAACGCAGAAGAGATGCTGTCTGCGGCCAAAGAATTCAAGCAGGATGGTGTTAAGCTGGGCTGTTTCCGGGACAAAATGAACCGGTTTCATCAGGGAGGAAAGCGTCCGGCGTTCTTCCCCCTCCGCGACGCTCAGCCAGACATCTTTCCGCATAACGATGCCGACGATGTCATTGGGGTTTTTGTCGTATACCGGAACCCGGCTGTGTCTGTTCCACTGGGCCTTCATGAACTGGGCCTCGGTAACCGACAGGTTTTTATCCAGGGTAAAGGTGACGGTGCGGGGCGTCATGGCCTCTCTGACGGTTTTTTTCTTCAGGTCAATGATGTTCTTGATAAATTCTTCCTGCTGTGCGTCAATCACTCCTGATTTTCTGCTGAGCACGGCCATGACGTGAATTTCTTCCGCTGAAATCTCAGTCTTTTTATCATAACCCGGGATGAGCATGGTGGCATGTTTGACAACCCAGACAATGGGAGAAAGAATTTTAACCATACCGTAGAGAGGAATGGCTATCCATGGAGCAAGTTCCCTGCTGTAAATAACTCCTATGGTCTTGGGGAGAATCTCGGAAAAAATGAGGATAACGAAGGTGAAGAGGGCGGAAAACAGACTGAGATATCTGTCACCGAAAACTGCGGCCGCGGATGCGCCGGCAATGGCGGCACCCATGGTGTTGGCTATGGTGTTGAGGGTAAGAATGGCGGTAATGGGTTGCTGGATATTGTTTTTTAATTTTTTCAGCAGGTTGCCGGAGAGTTTGTTCGATTTGGCAAGGATTTCGACCCGGCTTGCCGGCACGGAATAAAGCACCGCTTCGATGGCACTGCACAGGGCTGAAACGAGGATGGCAATACCTGCTGCCAGGCAGAGTTTTACTATCAAGTGTACCTGATTGGGCTGTGGTGAGAATAAATCAACTTATGAACTTAGGAGCCGTTACGAAATAACATGGCCATTTTTTCAATTTCGTTACAGCTCCTTATACCCCTCAGGGGTACTAAAAGAGTGCCGTTGGGGCGCATTTCTCTGGCCATGTTATTTTTTTTACAACAAAAGTACCGTTTATCTATGCCGTCATGCAGGCAGGGTTCAAGCCGGCATTCCAGCGGAGGCGCTGAACTTGATTCCGGCTTAAGTCATGCCGTAATGACAGAGGCCTCGGGACTTCGTAAGCGTCCCTTAATGCGATGTAATCTCAGGGAAGGAAACTTTCCCGGAGCTTTCTGCTAAAAATTCTTCTATTTTCTGCTGTTGCTCAATGTTTAACTCACCGAACTGAACGCCGTTGCGCCGAATGATAGTTGATCCTGTCGGATGAATCGGGGCGGAATCCGTGGAGGTTATCGTTTTACACGGAATATTTTCAAGGTAAAATCCGCTTGAGCTGTTTAAGATGCCGAGTTCAAAAAAAGAATCCTGGACGATGTCCCTGCTGGTGAGAAAGCGAAAAGCCAAACCGCCTTTGCTGATGTTGATGATCTGCCCGAAGGTTGTTTCGTTGAAGACAAGAATGTCATCAGAAAGATGGAACCGTTGGAATTTTCTGCGTTCAACAACTGGTTTGCTTTGCTCCATGGACATGCTGTTCCTTCCAGGCTGTTTTTGCGGGGAAACAGCGTCTGGATATGAATTAAAAAAAACCTAACAATTATGCCACAAATAAAAAAATGATACTCGATTCATTATGTGTTTTGCAATATTTATTCCTTGATTTTTTTGATTACTTTTATCATCTTTTCGGCATGATGCATTATTTGTGGGAAATTGAAATAATTCATTTTCCCGGAAAGCTGACCGTTTTCATGGAAATTTAACCCGTGCTGACCATTGATCGGTATGCCGCTCTGCTTGCCCGTTTGAATGTGAAAAGCGGGAAGGCCATCAAGGATATCATTCTCCTGCCGGGTATGGATTTCCTTGATCGCGGGAAGTGGTGGGCTGGGGGTGAGTGGAGATGCCGCCCCCATGAGGGAGTGGATGTGGTCTGCTGGGCGGATGACGCGGGGGAAAAACATTTCCTCGGGGAAGGAATAAAGGTTCCCAGCCTTCTAGACGGTGAAATCCTGGCCATCTGCGATGATTTGCTGGGACAATCCGTTTTTGTCAGCGGTGAAGATGGTTCCCTCGGAAACATTGTCGCCGTGCATGCCCATATCCTGACGAAGGTCAGGCTGGGAGACCGCCTGGTGGCTGGTGTAGAGATCGGCATAATCGCCCCGGGCAATGGCCCGGTTCCTGCTCATCTCCATCTTTCCCTGCTCCGGTTCAGCCCGGCGCTGCCTTGGGCGGGTATTGGCTGGAAGCATCTTAACGCATGCGACCGGAACTTGTTTCTCAATCCATTTGCATAAACAATTAAGGAGTTTGTCATGACAGAGGCTATCGATAGAAAATTAATTCCCAGCCTTCGTGAAGGAATTGATGTGGTGCGGATGATTTTTTTTAAGCAGTTGAAGGGTTATCTGTGGGAAAAATTCCCCGAAAATGGGGATGTTTATGCCGGTATGCTCGCCGGGGCAATGATGAACGATCTTTTCGGTACCCCGAATCCCCAGGAGAAATTCAGGATCTTTGCTGAAGAAAACAGCAGCCGCATCAGACAGGAGCTGGAAAACGTCCCTCAGACATTTAAAGATCTGTGCATCCTGCTTACCGACGCTTTGCGTATGCACTTTCTCTGTAATCATCAGGAAGGCATTGCCGGCACTGGCGAGGAGTTTCTGGAAAAGGCAAGAGATTACGGCATACTGCTTGAATCCCGCGAGGTACCGTTGCCCAAAGGTTTTATGGAGCTGGTCTACCGGGTCGGCAAGGCGAACGGCTTAATTGTTGAGCAGAAAGCATAAGTGCGGGCTTTGCTGGCCCGCCAGGTTGGTAATCACCGGGGCTGCTATTGATTGTTTGCGCTGTAAAATAAAAAAAAGATGCTTGCATTCGTCCCTAATTTTGCTATTCTACTTTTTGATGAATTTTAAATGATGAATGGCCATTCAGAAAAAGATGGTTTTGTTGAGTTGTTTTTTTAATTTGACGATGAAGTGTTAACGAAATGAGCAAACGTGAAGCTATCCGCATCCTGATGTTAAGTCCGATTTATTTCCGATTATCCCTTGCCGAGCGGCATGAGTTGATTGAAGAGTTTTTGCAGATTCACATGCAGTCCTCTTTAAAGATGTCCCAGGATAATAAGTAAATTATACTTTTTCGTCTCCGCTTTTATTTCCCTCAAACCAACGGGTTATGAATTTTTCATAACTCATAGAGTGTGTCATCTTCAACTGGCGGGGTTTTGCCGGCCCCTTTCATTTTCCGCCGCATTGCCGCAAAGGGATCTTCATTTTCCAGGAGTTCTCCCATCTCCGCTTCGATTTTGTCCGGGTCTTCACCCGCTTCCATGCGGCTGATGGCCTCCTCCATGCCTCCACCTAACGAGAGACCGGTCTGCTGGGAGAATTTGCGCATGAGCTCCGCCATCTGCCGGGGATCGTCTTTATTGACATTATTGGCCTCCTGGGCGATCCCGGCAAGAACCCGTTCCATTTTTGCCTCATCAAAATCAGGGACAAAATCTGCTTCCTCCCCTTTTTTCGCTTTGCCGATGGTGGCGAAGGCCGAGACCTTACGCTGAAGCGTCCCTTGACATTTTGGGCAAGGGGGCTGGGCAGAGGTGTTGACCCTGCGCGATAAAAAATTAAAGATCGTGTGGCAGTGCTGGCAGTAAAATTCATAAATCGGCATGCTGTTGTCCTTTAGAGCTATTAAGCGACAAGCTCCGGGTTAATTTCGTGACTCAAGATCCTCCCAGCGGGCATAGAGCTTATTGACTTTTTCCTGGGTCGGCTGCAAAAGGGAACACCACCTGGCCAGTTCCTCCGCATTGCTGGTTACAGCCGGATTTTCCAGCTGCTGCCGGCATTGCTCAAGTTGCTCTTCCGCCTCGAGGATTTTTTCTTCAATGGTGGCAAGTTCAAGTTTTTCACCATAGGTTAGTTTCGCCTCTCCCTGTTTCTGGGACTTTTCTTTGACCACGGTTTTCTTTTTCACGGGTGCAGCCTGCCGGTTCTGGTCGAGCAGCCACTGGTCAAAATCCTCATAAATGGCGGTCCCGCCCCTGCCATTAAAGCCGAGAATTTTCGTGGTCACATTGTCGAGAAAAAAACGATCATGGCTGACCAGGACCACGGCCCCGGGGAAATCGATCAAGCTCTCCTCCAGCACGCAAAGAGAGGGGATATCCAGATCATTGCCTGGTTCGTCGAGCAGGAGGATATCCGCCTGCTGCAGCATGAGGCGGGCAATGAGAATCCTGGCCTGTTCGCCGCCGGAGAGGCGGCTTACCGGCTGATCGAGCTGGTCCGGCTGGAAAAGGAAACGTTTGGCCCAGCTGACGATGTGCAGGGGGCGGCCGCGGTAGATGAGCGTGTCCCCAGCCGGGGAAAGAGACTGCCGCAGAGTTTCAGCCTGGTTGATCTGTTCCCGTTTCTGGTCAAAGAGAACGATGCGAATACCATCGGCCAGCATAATTTTTCCGCTGTCAGGCGTCATTGCGCCGGCCAGGATATTGATAAGGGTACTCTTGCCGCTGCCGTTTGCTCCCATGAGGCCGAGGCGGCTGCCCGGCGAGAGCACGAAACTGAGACCGGTGAACAGAGGACGTCCTGCCGCGGATTTGGAAAGGTCCAGGGCCTCAAGTAATTTTTTCGTCTTGCGGCCGGTGGCATCAAAATCAATCTTCACCTGTCTGTTGGCTGCGTTCATTTCCCGCACGGCGACCAGTTCATTCTGCAGGTCATGTGCCTTATCAATACGGAAACGGGCCTTGGTGGTGCGGGCTTTGGGCCCGCGGCGCAGCCATTCCGTCTCCCGGCGCACCTTGTTGGACAGCGCGGACTGGCGCTGGCTCTGGCTGTGAGACGGCCTCTCTTTCTTCAAGAAAGCGGCTGTAATTGTCGTTCACCCGGAAAAAGCCCTCGGGATAACAGCGGTTGAGTTCAATCGTGGACGCGGTGATCGCCCACAAGATAGGCCACCTGCTGGGGCACCCGATGACACATACGGCAACGACATCATGTAGGGCAACCTGGGGCAGGCGTACATCGAGCACAGAGTGAGCCAGGCGTCGTGGCGCGCGATGGGTGGGGCGCAGCCGCTGTACACAATCATGGTGCCTGCAATGGCAGGAGGGGAGCGACGACGATGACCGCTAGACGGGTGCGCCACCTTCGCAGACCAAAATCTTGAGCGACCGAGGCGATGCAGCTAGCGGCCCGCGACGCCAGTATAGCACCGGCGCGCGGGCGTTTGCCATAGTACGGGAGGGATGATGGGTTACACATATCACTGGTTGGTGATCACAGACTCACGAGTGTGCCCTTTCTGTGGTGCGAAGTTGAACTGGAAGCAGACGTACGGTGTACCACAACGCGCGACGGACTGGTGGGCGACATGCTCATCTAGCGAGGCGGCACGGGAGCGCTGGTGGATAGAGGAACGCCCGGCGCATACAGATGCCACGCTTGTCCTGCCTGTCGGTGAGAGGCCAGCAGGAGCCGGCGACTCAGATAACGCGGGAGGCAAGCCCGCGACCTCTCTGTCGGACAGCAACATTCGTGGAACACTGGTACTACTCGGCCTTCTGGTTCTGGTCGCACTCGCCGGGGATGGTAGTGATCGCCGTGGTAGCGGCTACGGTCACGAGGGGGGGCGGCTACTGACTAGCGCAAGCGGCACGAGCGA